>CAYVTU010000008.1:0-106272 GCA_964454835.1 uncultured Brachyspira sp. | reverse complement strand
AACAGCAAAACTTGCACATGAATTAAAGCATGATGGAAAAAATGAAGCAGATGAACAGATAACGAAACAGATACAGGGGATACTAAGCAATAATCCATCATTAAGTAAAAGCCAGCTAAAGAAGATGTTATTAGACTCTGGACTTACAGAAGATGATGTAGATGTAGCACTAAAAGAAGTATATGAAGACATAGATGCCTTTGATTTTGAGATTACAATCTGGAGTGGATTACAAAAAAATTTCAGAGTACAAAACTATGAGATGGACAACCTGCAATGTGCTAAAAAAATGAATAAAGGTAGTAATTATCTAAGTTATCTTGCCACATTTTATGAACTTGGACAGGATAAAGACAAAATACAGGAAGATACAAATGCTGAAGTAAATATGTATTTGTATAACCAAAATGTAATGATTAATCAAAGAAAATCAGGGCAACAAGTAAGTCAGGAAGAATTAAATGCACTTTATATTGCAAGAAATGGATTTTTACAAAATATTGGAATGAATAATTACAATGTTCAATATTTTAATAATGATTTACTGGCTTTTTATGGACTTAATCTAATTCAGGGTCAAAATACAGAGTTAAGCTTAGTTCGTGATTATTCTTTATTAATAAAAAGTCAGATGAATTCACAATTTACAAATGCTGAATGGCAAGCTCTTGGATGTACAACAGATGCTCAAAAAGAAGAATATCTTAGAACTTTGTATGGAAATATATTTAACAATGTATTTAATACTTTATATACATCAGAAGAAGCAAGAACAAACTTTACAATAATAAAGGAACGAATAGCATCACATTTTAATACAACCGAAGTTGCACAAGTACATTATGCTGCTAATTCAACGGAAACAGTAACAACTGGCGGGGATATAGTGAATGGGTATAGTAATTCTATAATGTGGATGTTTGAATTATATAGAAATTATACCAATGGAGGAAACATATCTAATGCATATAATTTTGAGACAAATAATCTTTCATACCCAGGACAATACACAGGACAGGGAGTAAATAATTCATTTTTTCAGTATTATCTTATACAGAATTCTGATGATTTAAATCAGCTTGGTAATCTACTAGAAGGTAAAACAATAAATGTCAAAGATTCTGTACCAGGAAATGGAACATGTAATACACATTTTATAGCAAACATAGGTTTTTTAATAACACTATTAACAGATCTTAGAAATGGTATACAAGGTGTAAACAACAATAATGATTGGGTGAGTTTAGACTGGTATGAAGGATATAGGACACTTAAAGAAGGAGGTTCAACAAATAATGGTCATACATTAAATAGTGCAATAGATTTTCTAAATATAAAGGTTAATAATGGTAATGGGGGAACTACTTACCTTAGTGCAGAACAACAATATTACTTAATGAGGTATTTTGCCAATACTGGACATTATAACTGGAAAGAGTGGAAAAAGGGATATGATCTAGGCGATACAGATCATAATGGATATAATGAATTTTCAGGAGGCTACCATCTTGGTTTAACTGGTGGAAATAGCAGTGTATTTGGGAGTACAAAGGAATGGACAAGTAAAAATTCAGATGGAACTTATAACTTTCCTGCTGAAGGATTTGATTCAGAAAATGGTGATTCCTGGAATGCTATGGATGCATTGCTTAGATCACTTGGCATAAAAGATAATTTTAGCAATTATTATACTTATTATAATGGATTTTATTATATTAACTATGCAGCTATAGATGAATATTTATGGAACAAAGCAGTCAGTAATCTTAATAATAATAATTACATAGTTCAATAAGGAATAATATAAAATAACAGGAGGGAAAATATATGAAAAAACATATATTAATCCTTGTCTTAATAATTTTTCTAATTACTATGATTGGTTTTAAAGAAGAGCAAAACAATAATTATTACAATGTATTAATGTATAAAAACAATGAACAAAGAACTGGATTTTATGATACAAAAGGAGTGCCTGTACTGCATGGTATTAAGTGGAAATATAACAATAGAGGACTGGGTTTTATAAAGGATGGCATATTATACGCTGGTATGGGTGAATTAATTGATTGTAATACAGGAAAAATGATAAAGAAAAATCCTTTTAGTATCGAGATAATATATTTAAATATAGCAATTGGAAGGCAAATTGTACCATCTCAAGAATCTTTTTTAAGTTGTTACGATCTTGATACATGTCATAAATTATGGGAAAATAAAAATCTTGAAAGTGTTGGTGATTGTTTTGTTCATAAAGACATATTATATGTATACAGCCAGATAGAAGGAGGAGAAGATTACGGGAAAATAATTTATCTTGTAAACCCAATGACAGGAGAGATAATAGAGCAGATAGATGAGATGGGGTTATTACCATATGAATTTATTACTGGAATGGCGTTCTGGAAGGATACAATGGTTTTAGTAGCGACAGGGGGAATAATTACAATTGATTTTTCAAAAGGGAAAAAAGGAGAGATGAAGAAAATATTTTCTTGTAATGAAATAGGTTTATCTACTACACCAGTAATATCCAACGATAATGTTTATTTTGGGGATACAGGAGGAAATCTATTTTCAGTAAAATTAAAAACAGGTAAAATAAATTGGAAGATTAAATGTCATCATGATGCTTTTGATGGTCCTAACACATCTGTTTCAATATATGATGGAATAGTATATGTAAGTAATATAGATTCATTACTATTTATTGATGAGAAGAGCGGAAAAATAATTTTAAGTATAGATAAAAGAGAAGATCATGTTATATCTCCTGTTTCTATAACGAAAGATGGGATATATTTTTCTACAAGTAATGGTATGCTATATGCATTAGACAGGAAAACAGGGAAAGAGCTATGGAGTTTGAGGCTGGCTAAAAATTGTGTAGTAAGTCCAATAATATCCAATGGAGTAATATATATACCTGCTTATGATACTTTAGAAAAGGGATGGATATTTGCTATATATTAAATTAAAACCTTAAAAAATAATATAAATTATTAAAATAGTTATATGAACCTATTTCCATGGAAGGGGAATATGAAGACCCATGGAGTGATATATTAATTCTCAAACTTGATGCTAATGGTAACTTGGGGAAATAGAAAAGATTTAAGAAATATAAGGCGGGGGAATCCCGCCTTTTTTGTTATATTCTTTTTTAATATATAAACAGATATATTGGGGTGGGTTGGTAGAGGCGGTCTGAGGCAAAAGAAATAAGATTAGACTCATAGTGGCTTGACAAAGGAGGCAATAGATAATATAACTGGAGTATCTGATGGATGGACATTTAACATATTAAACACTAAGGATTTAGGATTAAAAGGTATAAATGCGAGTGGACTACTTGCAATAACAGTTGGAGGAAGCAAGGGATTTAGCTGGGATATATCTTCTTCTGGACTGGATATATCTTATAGTGGTATAAAGGATATGTTATTCGGGATGAAAAGGGTAAAACAATATAACAAGGTAATGTCAGATAAGACGGGACAATTACAGAAGATTTATGCAGCAGAAAACTTTGCAATGTATGGTGGAGTAAGTTATGATAGTTCCTACATACAGGCACTGGAAAAATATATGTTTGAAGGGAATCCTGATGGACTTTCCTTTGATTTTACCACGAAAGAAAACAAAAGGCAGGGAAATACAATATATATATCCAGTGAGATAATAAGTGGCTTGATATCCACAACAAACGGAGTTGAAGGGGATATAAACCAGATGGCAGTATTAACAGCAAAACTTGCACATGAATTAAAGCATGATGGGAAAAACGAGATTGGAAATTTATTGAATGAATATAGGCAAAAATATCCTGGCTTAGAAGACAATATTTTACTGGAGAAATTAAAACAAGAAAACATGGAAGAATATAATAAAGCAATTCAAGAAGAAGAAAATTGTATTAAATTTCAAAATACTATTGTTTTTAATATTGCAAATATATACGGAATTGAATTTCTTTTAAAAAACGGAAATCTAATGATTGATTATATGGCACAAAAATTTTCTGAAGCTATAGGAGGTGAAGATGGTGAAAAAATGTTTAAGAATTTTATAGAGAATTTTCATGATATTACTTCAGATTTATGGAAAATATTATATGATAAAAAAGGAAATCTTGTAGCAATAGCAGAAGAAGGAGATAATATCTATGATCTTATTTCCGAGTTAACTACAGCTCTATTTGGGAATGAGGTTTCAGCTAAGATTCCTTTAGAATCTATTCTTAAAAATATAATTGGTTCAGAAGCATTTGAAAGATTGAACAAAAGTAAAGGAAATAATCTTAAACCTGGAGATTTAGTAAATTTATTTGAGGTATTAAAAAGTTTAAGTCTGGATAAAGAAAATAATATGAATTTAACAAAAATGAATTATTTTATATTTATGCTTTATAACTATATTAATTATGGAAAAGCAGAAAAAGGAGAAAAAAATATTCATGGGAATTTAAATCCATATATATTTATGAAAACATTGTCATTCAGGATGGGGTTGAAAGATTATAATCCATTACAGGATTTTGGTAAATATTTAACTGAAATTGCAAAAGAAGAGATAAAAGATAAAAATGTTATAAATATGGATATAATTAAAATTTATAATAATCAAAATTCAGAGACAAAGCAATATGAAGATTGGTTTAACCAGATAAATTGGAAAGAAATTACAGAAAATGGTAAAATTAATGAAATCATTAGCAAATTAGCAAAAAATAGTTGGATTAATTTGTTTAATTTGCTTTCACCTATTGGTGAAATTGCAGATACTGCAATGACTCTTATTTCTTCAATAAAAGAATATAATAATACTGCCAAATTAGTGAATACAATAGTTCATAGTATATATTTTACATTATTACTTCAACCCCATTCTATTGTTAACTTATATAAAAATAATACAGGAGAAGTTGTGTTTGATACAATAGCTGGAATATTGGGCTTTTTTGGTACAAAGGGTTCAGTATTTAGTATTTTTATACAGTTTCTAATGATTCAAAGTTGTACACCTCAAGAAATTAATCAGGAGCAAGAATTTACTGCAGATATG
Organism: uncultured Brachyspira sp.; assembly: GCA_964454835.1. Taxonomy (GTDB): domain Bacteria; phylum Spirochaetota; class JAAYUW01; order JAAYUW01; family JAAYUW01; genus Exilispira. The sequence goes on along the minus strand of CAYVTU010000008.1, from coordinate 101,208 downwards.
TTGTTATATCCAAAAGATTTATGGGCCTTTTTGAATGATATTAAGAAATCAAAAGGCGAAGAAGAATATAGAAAAAAGCTTGCAGAAATTGGTTTTAATAGTAATTATATGGAAACTTTATTATATTTATTACCTGATTTATTTACTGAACAGATGAAGATGTTAAAAAAATATGATACTTATTTATACAACTATTATTTAAATTATTTTAATTTTTCAGATAGTTTATTTATAGATAAGGAAAAAAAATAGTAAAAAAAGAAGGAAAAAATGAAAAAAAAGATATTATTTATTTCTATCATTATTTTCTTAAGTATTTCTTTATATGCATGTTATGATTATTCATTAAAAGTATCTGAATCAAATATTAAAGATGTTTCGACAATAGATTTCAGAGATTATTATTTTAATAAACCACAGATGGTATATGAATACTGGATGAAAGATTCTAAAACAGGGTTGATAAAAAAAAGTCATTATATTATTCAAATAGTACAAGGGGACATGCATAATTTTACAATGTATGAACAATGGATAAATACCAATTTTAATGAAGTATTTACTTATATATATCATGGGAATGATAGTGGTATATATTTAGATAGTTTGGTAATAGTAGATCCAGATAAAACAGGAGAGGAAAGTCTGATAGAACCAACAATAACTAAAAATAAAGCTCTATCATGGCAGGTAGAAATGCATGAGAAATATCCAAATCTTACTAAAGCCTATGTTATTGAATATTATATTTACAATATGGTAAATAATGAAAAAATTAAAACAATATTCTCTGGAGGATTAAGTTATCTTGAAATAATAAATCTTACTTATAATAATATTAGCGATAGTTGCATAATTTTTACAGATCTTCAAACATATTCTTATTTCAATGATAAAAATGAAAAAATAAAAAAAGATAATGAATTATATTTTAAAAAATATTATATGAAAGGATTGGGTCTTGTTTATTGCAAAGATGTTTTTAATAAGTATTTTAGTTATTTTTTAAGGAGAATGATACCAATTTTAGAATTTGATAAAATGAGTAAAAAATATAAAAAATAAAAAGCATAATAATTTTATTATTATTAAATATATTAATATACATTTACGAATATTTATGTAACCAACTTGGGTTTGATAGCCAGTATATGAATTCTGTACTAAATATATATTATTAAGATAGAGGAAGTCATGGGTAAAAAAACAATTATATTTATCCTATTATTCTTATCTATTTTTACCATAATCACAAATGGAGATAGTCAGGAGAAAAATAATTTTATTGAATTCAGAACATTTACTGAATTCTTTGAAAAAATCCATATAGGGATGAAAAGTGAAGAAGAAATATTTTATATCACATAGCTATTATAAATGTATATACCTTATTTCTAAGTGATGATCCTAATTATAATAAACAACCTACAATAGATGATTTTAACCAAATTAATAAAGAAATTGCAGATATTAATGGATATAAATTTATTAAAAAATTTGAATATAATGGGAAACCAAAAGCTGCAATAGAGAAAGATTATGTGTTAGAATATCTCTATCGAAATAATGATTTTATAATTAAATTAAATTATTGGGAGAGAAGATTTATTAAAGGTAGTAATCCTCTTATGTATGTAACATTATTAGTACTTCAAATACCATATAAAATTTATTATGGTAAAAAAAGTAATAATAATAAGAACCTTGAAAAATTTGTTCAGCAATATTTAGGAAAATAAACAAAGCAATTGATATATAATATAAAGAAAGTATCTAATGGATTTAATAAGAAATAATAAATGGAGATAAAAATATGCAAAAAGGTAAAAAAACACTAATTTTTATAATTCTATTAGTATTAACAGTATTTTTAACATTATCTATTTATTCACAAAATTGAAGTAATAACATGGCAAAAGACGTATGGTGGGAGTGGTGATGATTGGGCAAGTTCTATCCAGCAAACAAAAGATGGAGGATATATCATAGCAGGTGTTTCTGATTCAACAAATATATTTGGAGTAAAAAACAATGGGAAAAAAGATTGTTATATTATAAAACTAAATGAAAAAGGTAAAATCCAATGGCAAAAGATGTATGGTGGAAGCGGAGATGATGGTGCAGGTTCAGTACAACAAACAAAAGATGGAGGATATATTGTTGTAGGAGAAGCCAATGAACCTATTTCCACGGAAGGGGAATATGAAGACCCCTGGAGTGATATATTAATTCTCAAACTTGATGTTAATGGTAACTTGGGGAAATAGAAAAGAAGTAATGGATATAGGGGGGAATCCCGCCTTTTTTATATCCTGTTATATAATATATAAACAGATATATTGGGGTGGGTTGGTTGGGGCGGCTCTAAAGGCGAAATAAATAAGATGTAACATCTAATAGCTTGAAGGTGTAAGTGAATCAAGCGGGTCGTACCATGCTTCTAAAAGCTCGCGCCAATATTCTACTATTCCATCATTATCAGAGTTAGCAAAATCAATAAAGCCATAATAATAACCGCCAGGCGACCAGGAGTTTGTGTCTTCGCTTGTATACAACCATTGATATTGATAATGAGATTTTTGTTCTGAATCAACAATATTTCCCCTTGAAAAGAATATAGATAATCCTCTTTTAACATCAGTACCTAACCCATAATAATAACCAAAGTCAGCACCAGCATAAGCTGCTATTATAGTATTGCTAAGATTAGTAATTATGTTATTGGCTGTGTTTTTTAAATTATCTGAAAGACTGCTATTTTGGTCGATTTTTATTGCTAAATCATTCAAATCAAAGTATGGATAAGATATTGACTCTTCGTCAGTATAATAAAAATGATATGCTAAATCTCTGATAGTTTCGATAGTAGATTTATTATTTTCGTTATAAATCGCGACTGCTAAATTATCTATTGATGTTTTTAAGTCTTGAATATTTGTTAAATCGACTGCTACCTGAGTCTGATCAGTTGTACCAATTGTAGAGTCTTTGTAAGTTATTACTATAAGTTTGCCAAGCTCTTTTGGATCACTATTTGTACCACCCGACATTCCTTTAAAAATATTGACTAAATCAATCATATCACTATATCCTTTGGCAGGAGAAGCCGTAATATATTTAACACAATCTTTATATTCATAGGCAACTTCTATTGAACCCATTAAACAGGCATGATAACAAAGTAAATCAAGTTTATTTACCGAATCAAAATAATCATTAATAGCATCTTTTACTTCATAGTCATAAAGCCAATCATTGCTATTTGTAACATCCCAGCATACAGCTTTATCTTTTTTTGTCGTCATTGTTTGTAAACTATCGCTGGCTGTTCTTGTGCCTGAACCATGGTTAAATAAAAACAAAACATAATGTAAAGATGAATAATTTGTCTTGCAATAAGAGATAAAACTCTTTAATGTATTTGGATCTCCCATATTTATCTCTTGACCATCGGTAAACCATCCATTTGTTTTTTTACTATAAGTCCCATCTTGATTCATCTGATAAAGTCTTGCACCTGTTCAATCGGAAAGTTCACCAAGATTGTTATCTGAATAATAGCCATTTATCCTATCGAGAAGAACTACAACCTTAATATTAGCATTATTCAAACCATTAAGTCCATTTACTATTTCTAAAAAATCGTAAATCATCCATTTTTCTAAATCATTATCTCCATTCATATACATCATAAATGTGTAAGATTCATTTGGAGCAAAATTTTCTGTTAAACCAAAATTTAAATTATCATAAGTATTAGTGTATCTTGTAGTTGTTTTTTATTAAATTTAATCTTGAAAGTTCCACCCTGGGCTATTGTTTCTATTTTTATATATATTTTTTGTTGATTTTCAGAATAAATTACTTGAGGTTGAGTATATCCACTATCTTCGCTTAAAAAAAAGTAATCTTTTAAATTTTCTTTATATGAACTAACTTTTATATCGCTGGTGCAGGAAGATGAGCCATCTTTTGCATCATCCCATAAAATCTCATAGGACAAATTAGTTAAAGTATTAAAACTATACCATAATGTTTCACCAGAAGCAATATTAGCTTCAATCCACTCATCTTCATTGATTTCTGTAGGTTTGGTTATTATAAATTCTTTTGATACTATGGAAGAATCAAGCATCCCTTCTTTATAGGCAAAGGCTTTTATGGTTGTAGTCTGAACAATATGAATTGGCTCGGTATATTCAATACCATTTTGATAGGATGGATTTGTACCATTTAATGTATAAATTATTTTTGCTCCAGAAGTTGAACAATTTATCTTTATATCTACAAAATCTATGAAATTATTTTCTTCTGGTAAAAAAGCAGGATTCATAACATATTGCTGACAAGAAAAGATAAAGGCAAGGATAAAAAAGAAAAAGCTGAATGATAATATTTTTAATAATAAAAGTTTGCTTTTCATATAAATAGAAATCCTGTCTTTCAAATAATTTAAATTATATGCTTAAAATATATATGCTTGAAATTTCTAATATATATAATTATGTATAATTCAAAAAATTTTGATTTCAACAAGAATCAAATTAATTTAATTGAAAAATATGGAATATAAAAAATTTTATAAATTTATTTCTAGAGTTTCAATTTATTGAAATTAACATTAGAAAGTTTGAATTTAAAATGAAAAAATTATATGAAAGAATGCGATGAAAAGTTTATATTTAATATTCTTTTATTAATTAATCATCTTGGATATTTCAACATCATTATAATAAAATAAAAGAATTTTGTCGAAAGTAAAACCCTGTTCAGCCATGGTTTTTGCTCCATATTGAGAAAGGCCAATTCCATGGCCATAACCAATTCCATTAAAGATATAATTTTGAGTCGCAGTGTCATATGTGAAGGTAAAATTGGTTGATTTTATAACAGTAGTTCCTACTACCTTTCTAAAAGCGTCACCTCTGATTTCGACAGTTTTACCATTTGAAAATAAAACTTTTAATAATGAAATTCTCTTATCTTCTCCTGTACCAAGTATTTCAATGCTTGAGCAATATCCATCGACATCATAACCCGCTCTTTGAAAAAGAGTCTTTAAGAAGAATCTGCCAATTTCAACCTTCCATTTATATGTATCTCCGCTATAGATATCTTCCTTAATCTTATATACTGGTTTTGATTCCTTTCCCCAGACAAGCTGTGGGGTTGTTAACATTCCGCCCGAGTGAGAATGAAAGTATGTTGGGAAAATACTACCCTGATATTTTAATACAAGATTATCGGTAGCTGCGATAAAAGGGATAAAATACTCAATATTGTTAAAGCTGAATACCTGGTAATTTATCGAATTTTCTATGTCATAAGGTTTAGAATTATTATAATTATTGTTAGCATTATTACCTGCATTATTAGATACAGAATTATTAGATGTTTTTGAATTATTATTTGTAAATATCGTTGCATAAAAATAAGTTCTTGCTGCAACACCCTGAGCTTTCAATGCTTCTTGCGGGAAGGATTTGCCCATCTCTGCTGAAAGCACTCCCGAAAGATAATAGACAAATGGGATATTTGCGATGAGGTAAAATTGAGTATCATCTTTTTTTTCGACCTTCAATACTTTGCAAACCTGCTTTTCTTGAAGGGAGATATAGGAAAAAGAAAGGAAGGTAGAGCCAATATCTTTATATGTGATTTCGTAAAAATAACCCTGCTCGGTATTATTTAGTTCTATTGGTTTATTATCTTTGTAAATTATTGTTTGCGATTTTATAATAAAACTTACTCCAGTTGCGATTAAAAGATTGATTCGAATATTAGAATCAGTAAGATTTGCAAATTCGCCAAGCTCCTTTTTCTCAGGGAAGGCAAAATCATCTTTAACTGGAGAGGTCGAAATTGATCTATTAAATTCATACATCGTACTGCAAGATGATGCAACAAAGCAATATATTAGTAAAACTATAAATATAAATTTTCCAATAAATATATTTCTTCGCATAATACCATTAATTTTATCAAAACTAGCAATTCTATTTTAATCTTTTTCATACTACAAATTTCAAAATATTTCGATTAACACTTCTATCAAAACTTAATTTTTTTGCATTATCTTTTCATGCCAATAGCAGTTTGTAAGAGTGAGTCAGCAGTAGTTATGCTTTTTGAGTTGAATTCATAGGCTCGCTGCGCGACAATCAATGCAACCATCGCCTCAACTGTGTTTACATTTGACATTTCAACATATCCTTGATGAACAGAACCAAAGCCCGCAGAACCAGGAGTGCCAGGTATGGATGGACCGGAAGCCTGAGTTTCTTTGAAAAGATTTTCTCCAATTGCTTCGAGTCCAGCATTGTTTGTGAATCTGAATAACTGTATCTGTCCAACTGGAATAGGGGTATCATTTCCAGCAACTTTGGCAAATATTCTACCATCAGGTGTTATATTTATTTCTTCATATACAAAACCTTCGGGCAATATGACCTCAGGTATAAGTCTATAACCCTGAGAAGTAACTATTTGACCATTGGAATCGACTTTAAATGAGCCATCTCTAGTATATGCGAATGAACCATCGTAAAGTTGAACTCTGAAAAATCCCTCACCCATTATAGCTAAGTCGGTAGGAATCTGAGTATTTTGAAGTGCTCCCTGAGCAAATATCTTTTGCGTTGCTGCAACCCTTGCACCATAACCTATCTGAATTGGAACTGGTGTAATTGTTTCATCCATTATTGGAGTCGAAGCCATCCGCATTTTCTGGTATATCAAATCTTCAAATTCTGCCCTCGATTTTTTATAACCCGCTGTATTGACATTTGCAAGGTTATTTGAGATGACATCTATATTTGTCTGTTGAGCACTCATCCCAACTGCACCTATCCATAATGAATTTATCATTTTTGACTCCTTAATTAAATATTAAAAAAATATTAAAATCTTTCATTTTAATCATAAATTATAAGTTTTAAAGGCTATTACATCCTTGCTACCTGGTTAATAGCCCTGTTTGTTGCATCATCTTCTGCTTGTAAACTCTTGGAGTTAGCTTCATAAGCTCTTTGAGCTTCTATTAATCTTACCATTTCAAGCACTGCATTTACATTTGAACCCTCAATAAATCCAACATGAATTCTTGTCTGGTTCTTTTCTCTTACCTGCGCATAACCCGAATATTTTGTCTCTTTATAAAAGGAATCTCCAACTTTTTCAAGATATTTTAAATCAGCAAAGCTATAAAATGGAATTCTATCTCTAATCTCCCAATTTGTATTGTTATAATCCTTAACCCAGACCTGTCCAAACTGGTCGAGTTTGAAATCTTTTCCAGCAACATTAATTGGACCATATTCACCAATCACAGGATAACCCTGTTTTGTCACTATTGTCCCATCAGCAGAAAGATTCAGCTCTCCATTTCTTGTGTACATTACACCATAAGGCGTCTGAACAGAAAAGAAAGCACCTTCTGTTTCTATGGCAAAATCAAGGTTATGCTCCGTCTGAATAAATGCGCCTGTTCTAAAATCGGTAAACTTCTGGTTAACCTCGGCACCAGTACCAATCTTACCAACAATTGGAGCAATATCTATAGCACCACTATCGAATATAAAGAATTTTTCATTTGTCCTTTGAAGAAGCATTTGAGGGAATTCTTTGATTATAGCCTGGTCCTGCTTATATGAAGTAGTGCTGACATTAGCAAGATTATTGGAGATAATATCGATTCTTTCGTTTTGAACAATCATTCCAGCCGCTGCTGTATATAGCCCTCTTACCATAATAACTCCGCTTTATTTGAATTAATAAAAAAATTCAGTAACTAATCCAAAGACTATTTAATCTTTCTTAAAACTTTTTAGCATTATCATAAATAGCTATCTTAAAAATAGTTTCGGAATTTTAATAATTTATTGAGTAAAAGATAAATATTGATAATTATTAATTTTCAGAATTATAGTTTGATTTTTATTTTGATTTATAGTTTAATTATACTTAAATCTTTAATGTTTTTATTGTATCTTATCGCTTGAATCTGACTTGCTATTGAAAGTGCTATCTCTCTTGCACTAACTCCACCAATATCAAGACCGATTGGACTATAGAAATTTGATTTTAATAGTTTTTCAAAAATAACAGGGTCATTTTCTTTTAGTTTTTCTTTGAATTCTCTTATTTTATTTTTAGAACCAATCATACCAATGTATTTAAACTTCTTATCTAGATTCAAAATATATTTAGCTATCGAAAAATCATAGGTATGACCATGGGTAGTAATAACAACAAAGCTTTCATGTTGCAAAAAGTCTTTAAGAGGTTTATCTCCAACAAAAAATGATTGAATGCCATTTTCTTCAAAAGGTTTAAGTAGATATGTTTTAATATTATTTTTATCTTTAAAAGAAAGTAAAGCATCTTCTCTTACATCAAAAAGTTGAATCTTATAATCTAACCCATTTATTATTTCTATCAGATTTTGTCCTATATGCCCCGCACCAAATATGGAAAGAGTCAATACTCCATGATATTCAAAAAAAATAGTTACACAACCGCCACAGGCAGCGTATAGATTGACTTTTTCATTACTTTCGTTAGATAACTTCAAAGTGTCTTTTTCCTGAGAAATTGGAAGATCATCTTTTAAAGTGAAGGTATAAATGCTTATTTTCTCGTTATCTGATATCATCTTTTGAGCAATTTCAATGCAGGTTTTTTCGAGAACTCCGCCACCGACAGAGCCTTGTAGTCTTCCTTCTTCATTGACAATCATTTTAAAACCTGCCTTACATGGAGTTCCACTGGTAGTTTTAATTACCTCTACAAAGACACATGGTGCAAAATTATTGAAAATATCATCAATAGAATTTAAGATTTGCTGCATTTTTTATCCCGAAAAATTTTTAAATTGATAATTATTTTTCTATTTCTTTATTAAACTCTTCTATAAGTTTATCTATTTTAGGAGTTAATGAGTGTAAATTTTTCCAGAAAGATCTATCATACCAGAGTTTATTTAGCTCTTCAACAGATTTACCCTGCTGCTCAACCCAGGTAAAATATTTAAGGTTATGAACTTTTTTTCTTTCAACATAATTTAATTCTGCAAAATTGTCTGTCTTCTGATTTATTATTGTTGAAAAGTAATCTATCGCTGCTTTTTGGCTATCATAGCTGCCATATTGTTCCCTAAGCTCAATTATTCTACTTTTGTAAAGCTCCATGGAATCTGTTAAAATAGTGACTACTATATCGTCGCGGGTTAATTCATAATATTTTGCAGCTTTTATGGCTGAAATAAGATTTGAACAACCAGAAATACCAAATAAATCAAGTTTATTTATTAATTGCTCTGGAATATTTTGTTTTTTTAAGTATTTTCTTCCCTCTTCTTCGTTGAAAAGTCTTATAAGATTGAGAGGTTCAATATCATCAATTGCTGTGATTGCATCGGTATTTTTAACATTGTGAATCCAGGGGATATGCTTATCACCAATCCCTTCTATTCTGTGGGCACCGAATCCATTTTCTAATATTGTAGGGCATTGAAGTGCTTCTGAGGCAACTATCTTCATATTTGGATAAATTTCTTTAAGTTTATCTCCTGCTGCAATAGTTCCGGCTGAACCTGTTGCACTGATATATGCTGCAAGATTTTTGCCCGATTTTATATCTTTTTCTATGACTTCAAGAATGGCGTTTGCTGTTACCTCATAATGCCATAGATAATTTCCAAACTGATCAAACTGGTTAAAAATTACCACATCATCTCTTGTTCTTGTTAGTTCATTACATTTATCAAATATCTCTTTGACATTGCTTTCGCAACCATAGGTTGCAATAACCTCAGTTGCAATACCTTTAAGCCATTCAAATCTTTCTTTGCTCATTCCTTCTGGTAAAATAGCAATTGAATCGCAACCCAAAAGTTTAGAGTTAAAGGCACCTCCGCGGCAGTAGTTACCGGTGGATGGCCATACTGCTTTTTGAGCTGTACTATCAAAGTTTCCTGTAACCAAAGCAGGAGCAAGACAACCGAAGGTAGCGCCAACTTTATGTGCCCCTGTCGGGAACCATTTACCGACTAATACAATGATTTTAGCATCTACACCCGTTAATTCTTTTGGTAATTCAATGAAGTTAACATCTGAAAAAAGTCCACCCTTTTCTTTCGGTTCATTTTTCCATGTTATTCTATATAGATTTCTAGGATTAATATCCCATAGACCAATTTTTGTTAATTCATTTTTAATTTTTTCAGGAATTTTTTCAGGATTTTTCATCTGCTCAAATGTAGGAATTAAAATTCCCTTTTCTTTACATCTTTCGATGTTTTTTTTCCTGATTTTTTCATTGATAGTTAAATTTATCATCTTATTCCTCCAATTTTTAAATAAATATTTTGAATAAATAAAGTATAAAAATCATAAAATAACGTTTTATTCAATAAAATAAGTTAATTAGTTATTCTTCACTTTTTCATTATTTTACCTATTTTTCTATCTTTATCTGTTTTTATTCATAATTATTTCATAAGCTTCTGTATACAGTTTATACCCAATCATCAAAGCAGTATTTTCTCTATATTCTTTTGTCGAACGCTGATCATCAATAGCGCTGAAATAAGGTTTATATAGTTTTTCAAATTTTGCAAAATCAATCTTTTTTTTGCTGATTATTTTTTCATTTTCTAGTACTCGTACAAATTTTGGAGCAACAGCACCAAAAGCTATATGGATATTCTTTTTTTCTGCTAGTAAAATAGCAACAGAGACTTTTGATAAGGTCATAGCATTTCGAAGACCAATCTTAACAAATTTTTCATAAACCAGGTTTTTACAATATTTATATGGAATTTTTATCTTTGTTAAGATTTCATCTTCTTTTAAATCTACTTTTTTCCTTCCAAGGATAAAATCTGATATTGGTAATTCTCTTTTACCTTTTGAACTTTCGAGCAAAATTATCGAATCAAGAACAGAAAGGACAGGCACACAATCCGCAGCAGGTGAGGCGTTACAGATATTTCCACCAATTGTGCCATTGTTTCTTACTGCTGGTCCTCCAATCGTTAAAATAGCTTCTTTAAGTATTTCTGGGATTAATTCATTATCTAAGATATCAGTGTATGAGCAGCATGCCCCGATTTCAAGATAATTTCCATTAATCTCAATCTGATTTAGATCTTTTATATCTTTTATATGAACTATTGGTAAAGTTAAATCAGCTGGGGAGGCTTTACCTTTTCTTTTTTCAACCATCAAATCTGTTCCACCGGCGTATATAGTTAACCTGTTTTTTGAAATTATTTCAAGAAGTTCGCTTAAATCCTGTGGATAAAAAACTTCATTTTCCATAAATAAAACCTTTATATAATCTTAATTTTTCAATTTTTTATAGATATCAACAATTGCTTCAATTATTTGATTATAACCTGTACAGCGACAGAGATTTCCTTCGATTGATTTAGCAAAATATTGTCTTAATTCATTTTCAGATATCTGTTTATCTTCAAAAGGATTTGCTTCAAGTTGTTTGAATGCAAAATATGTTGCTACGACCATACCAGGAGTGCAGAATCCACATTGACTCGCGAAATATTTAGCAAAAGAATCTTCAATTATACTAAAAAGCTCTGTTTTTTTTATGCTTTCAAGTGTTGTTATCTTTTTTTTATGAACAGCAGAAGCACTGACTATACAGCTTGTCGCTAACCTGTCCTCAATCAATACCGAACAGGCTCCGCATTCTCCTTCTCCGCATCCTTCTTTAATAGATAGAATATTTAAATCATCTCTTAAAATATCTAAAAGTCGCTTTGAAGGTTCTGTTTCTATTTTATGTTGAATTCCATCAACTTCTATTTCAAGAATCATTTTTCCTCCACTAATCAATATAATAAATAATCCATTATTATTTCTGGTGTTAGAGGTATTCTATAAAAATGTCTTGATGTAGCAACCTCAAAAGAATGTAAAATAGAAGCGGGAGCAAGAACAAAAGGAAGTTCACCAAGACATTTAGCACCAAAAGGACCTCTTTCATAGGGATTGTTAAAAAACTTAACCTCTATCTCTGGCATATCAAGACTGGTTGGAATGGCATAATCTGTAAAAGTCCTTTGCAAAATTCTTCCATCTTTTATTTCGCAATTTTCACTCATCGCCCAGCCAATTGATTGAGCAAAACCTCCAAATATTTGACCCTTCGATGCTTCTTCATTTAATGCCTTTCCTATATCGAAGCATGAAGTCATTTTTGTTATCTTGCCTGAAAAAGTTAAAAAGGAAAAATCAAGTTCAGTTACACATACTCCCCAGGAATAAGCAGGGTAAGCATCTCCCTGAGATTTTAATTCATCCCACTTTATATCTTCGGGGCTTTTATATGTCAAAGTAATATCATGTTCCCCTGTTTTTTTTATTTTCTCACAGGCATCGAAAATAAGTCCACCAACTATCATTGTTGTTCTGCTTGCTACCGTTGGGCCAGAATCGGGGACAAGGTGAGTATCTCCAGAAATTATTTTAACTTTTTCTCTTGGAATGTTAAAACAATCAGCAGCAATATCTGCAAATACGGTGAGCATTCCCTGTCCAATTTCAACTGTTGCAACATATATTTCAACAACAAAATTATTATTTTGTCTTACTTTTTTAGTAATATCAACATCTGATTGATAATTTCCAGCAGATTCATTAAATGTGGAGTCCAGATAAGTTTTATTAACAGTAATATTATCATTTGAATAATCCGAACTTAAATTTTGTGGAAGATATTTGACTCTTACAGTTGCTTTTATGTTTTCTTCACCTCTTCCAGTAAAGCCACAGCCATGAAAAACAGTAGAAATTCCTATTCCTTTAAATGTATCTTTGTATCTATTTATCTGGTCTTGTAAGATTTTTAATTTCTTTGATTTATTCTGATTTTTAATTTTATTTAAAAATTCTTTGCTTTTAACTTTATATTCAAGATATTTTTGTTCAAAATCTGTCTTTTTATTTATCCAATCAAGCATTTCTGATAAAAGAACATCATGGCGCATCTTCCCACCAGTTGCACTAAAATCACCTTTTTTTAAGTGATTTATCTTTCTTATAGCAATTGGGCTGATATTTAATTTATCTGCAATATGATTCATGCAGCTTTCTATTGCAAAAAAACTTTGAGGAGCGCCAAACCCTCTGAATGCGCCTGATATTACATTGTTTGTAGCTACAGCTTTTGCTTCAACCCTTGCTGCATCAACTTTATATATTCCGCAAGCTGCTATTTCGCTTCTAGCAAGAACTATCGGGGAAATACCACAGTAGGCGCCTGCATCAAGAATTATATCGCTTTCTATTGAGTTTAATTTACCTTCTTTATTGCTTTGAATTCTGAGCAAAATATTTGATGGATGTCGCTTGGTAGTTGTCTCAATATCTTCTGTCCGTTCGAGAATCAATTTTGATGGCTTTTTGGTTAAGAAAGTAACAAGTGCTGTAAAGGCTGCAATTATTGAAGGGAATTCTTCTTTGCCACCAAAAGCACCTCCTGTCGCAGCTTGTTGTATTCTGATTTTTTCAGGAGGAAGGTTTAATAACTGACATATGGCTTTTAAAACATAAAATGGACATTGAATTGAGCCTTTTAAGTTAATAATATCATCTTCAATCCAGCAGATAAATCCCTGGGGTTCAATGTATGCATGTTCTTGAAGTCCAGTATAAAATAATTCTTCCAATACAAAGTTTTCTTTATCTTTATGAAAATCTGAATAATCATCATACGAAAGATACTTTTTTATATCTAATGGAATTGTGTTTAATATTGATATATCACCATATTCATAACCTAATCTTTTAAATATATTTGGTTCACTAGTTGTTTTGTTTTCAAAAGCAGCTTTTTGTCTATTTTTTTGTTCTTTTTCTATTTCATGATTATTATTAGAATTTATTTTTGAATTATCTTCAACATCATCAATTTTCTGATAAATAGGGGGGATATCTTTATTAAAAGCATCATAAACCCTGCTTATGGCATCTGTTTTTGAGTAAGTTATATTGACCTCTGATGCAAGTTTTTTACATATTGAAAGCTCTGGTCCAGCAATCAACAATATAGGTTCCCCATAGAAGTTGACCTGTTCATCTGCTAAAAATTTCCAATCATCAAGAAGATAATGCCAGACTTTGGAGCCTGGTATATGAGAAGAGCTAAAAACAAAATAACCCCTTGGAATATGTGGTAGCTGAATTGATAATATTTTTCCTCTTTGAATTTTTGAACGAACTACTGATATATATAGAATTTCTTTAAATGTATAATCATCGGTGTATCTTGTTTCTCCTCTTAATTTTTCCCAGACATCGATTCTTATTTTTTGATTTTCATTTTTCTCTTCAAGAACTTCGATTTCGCTTTCATTCTTTTCCATTATTAACTCCAGGGTTGTTTAGATTTAGCACTTTAATAATATCATCTTTTGTATCTATATCAATAGTTATACCAATATCATCTGTTTTAATTAATTTACCTTTTCCCTTTTTTAAGGCATCACGCAAAGTAATATTATCATCAAATTTTGATATTTTCAAGGCAAAGTTTGGCTTAATAATAATAGGATGCCCTTTTTTAGCTTTTATTATTTTCTCTTTTTCATTATAATTTACAATAAATGGAACTGCAAAATCATTAAAACCAGAATTTAACATTTTAATAAGATTCAAAACAGTCTTATTTAAAATAAATGGCATATCTCCAAGAGAAAGTATAATTTTAGTATTTTCTTTCTTAAAATTTTTTTCATTACCATAGAAACTTAAAGCAGAATTTATTCCCTTTTTAAATGATGAAAACATACCTTTCTGATAATTATTGTTTTTAATCATTGTTATATAAAATTCATTTTCAAAGCTATCATCTATATTGTCCATGAATTCTTTTATTTTAATTTTTTTTCCATAGAATGGATCAATTTTATTATTTAATTGCTCTAAAATAGCTTCGTAAAATGGTCCAGCAACGATTGTTATTGCTAAATTATATTCAAAATATAGATCCAGATAAGGTTTTAATGCCCATAAAATAAGGGGAATACCATTAATTGGCTCTAAATATTTACAACTTCCAAATCTTTCAGAGGCACCACCTGCAAGAATCAAGACAAAAATTTTCTTCTTTTTTTTCTTATAGATAATTTTTCCTCTAATATTTTTCTATAATTATTAGATATTTTTACTTTTTTTTGCTTTTTATACTTTTTTTACTAGATTCTTTTTGCTATGACCATTGGAAATTTTTACTTTTATCTTTTAATTTTATTATAATAATCCATCACAGAATTAAAACTATTTTTAATTGGCTTTGGAACTTCAAAGATTTTTAATGAGCTATTAATATCTTTTAGTCCATTTCCAGTCAAAAGTGCAACAACTCTTTTATCTTTAATAATTGAAGTATTTTTCATTATTGCTGCAATTGTACTACTTGAAGAGGGTTCAGCGAAGATTCCACTTGTCTTAGAAAGTAGATGTTGGGCAGACAATATTTCATCATCAGTTACAATAGTAAAAAAACCATTTGTTTGTTTTATTAAATCAATTGCTAAATATCCACATCTTGGACTATTGACGCTTATAGAATCTGCTATTGTGTTTGAAATATAATTACCGCTAAATATTCCCGTATTAAAAGCATTATAAATGTAATTGCTCCCCTCTGCTTGAACTCCAACAATTACTGGAAGTTTATCTATAAAACCAAGTTTTTGCAAATCTAAAAATCCTTTAATTAACCCGCTAATTATGACTCCATCACCGACAGGGACAAAAATAAAATCAGGTGGTTCAATAAAACAATTTATTTCATTGTTGAAGTAAAATGTAGTCTTATTACTATTTTTATAATGTCTTATTTTTATTATAGATTCAAATTCTTTATAAAAAAGTAGTTCATAGGAAATTGTCTTTTTACCTTCAATTGTAAAAGGATTATAACCGGTATTTCTACTAAGAAATTTGGTTTCTTCCGTAAATTTCATTGACAAATCAAATGCATCATCATAGCTTCCATCTATTAAAAAAAGTTTTGCACCATATTGTAAAATCTGAGCAAGTTTTCCAGTTGGTGCAGAAGAAGGGGCAAAAATATAGATGTTTTGTCCCATCGCTGCACCGATGGCAGCCATAGAAGACGCAGCATTGCCAGTAGATGCTACGACTATGTCGTTTTCTCCAAATTTCTTAGCCATAGAAGATACCAAAATAGATGCTCTATCTTTAAAAGAACCTGAAAGATTTGCGCCATCCCATTTTAAAAATAAATTTTGTACTCCTAGTGCTTCTTCAAGTCTTTTGGATCTAATTATAGGTGTATTGCCTACCGGTAAATCTGGTATATTACTTGAAGGAAGAAATTTTCTGACATCAATTGAGGTCAAAATATTAATGCTGGAATCTTTATGCTTATTTTTTATCGCATTTTTTATTGAAGTTATATTGTCCTTTTCTAATATTGATTTGGTAATTGTTTTCAGAAAATTTTTTTGTACATTCTTCGCCTGCTCGATTTCATTATTATCAATATTAAAATCAACAAGCAAAATACCTGATAAAGGTTTACCTTTTTCCTGTTTTTTCATGCAATCATCACAAAGGTATCTTCCTTTTTCGATTGGATAAATTTTTCCACATTGACTGCATTTTAAGTAAAATCTATTTTCATTATCAATACAACTATCAATACTTTTTTCTTTTAAGTTTCTAATTCTTTTATTCATAATAGCATCCTTAAATAATATTTTTAATTTTATTTTTTTTTCAGTTCTTAATTATTTATCTTTCAAAACAGGTGATCTTATTATTGAAAGAGGTAAATCAAAAATAAGAGGATCTTTTTCGTTGAATAACTTATAGAAATCACGAATAATGGTAAGATGAGAAGTCTTATTCATGAAAATAGATTTTCTTTTAAATGAGTCCATAAAAAAATCTTCATACTTTTTAAGGTAATTAATGAATAAGTTATAATTACTATTACTATTATCCTTTAATTCCACTAATTTTAGATAAAAATCATATATTGTTTCATTTGGATTATGTGCACCTTCATTTTTATTAATAATTTTATGATTTTTATCTGTTTCAGGTAATTTAACATTGCTATCATACCTATTATTAATAGATTTTAAAATTTCTTTATAATTTTTTTTATTAAGTAAATTGTTTAAATTTTCTATGAAGGATGGAAATGGTTCATTAAAATTTTTACTATAATTTTTTAAATAATTTTCTTTACAAAAGAAATAAAAACATTCTTCTATCAAAAATTTAAACAATATATTACTAATTTCAATAATATGAATATCCAGAGGGAAAAAGAGGTTACTTTGATTAAATATAATTTCCTTATTTTTTTGCCAGATTCCAATATCGGGATAATTTGCTCTTATCATCCATTTTAAAAATAGGTTAAATCTTTTTGCAGAGGTTGAATTTAAGGATTGAGGTAAAAGATTTTTTATAATTTTCATCTCTTTATCTTGTAGTTGAAAATCTTTTATTTTCCATAAATTATTATCAAGATTCATTTGAATAACTAAATCTTTATTAGAAGAAATTTTTACAATCGTATTAAAAAGGATATTCGAAAACTTTATCATACCATTAAGTAAACTAAGTTCGTTATGCTTTGTTTTTAAATTGTCAAGATAGTTTTTTAAAAACTCATAAATAGAACCATTGTCTTTATAAAAGCTATTTAGTGAATAAAGTAAATATAATACTATTTTTTGATTAATCCATCTATAATAAGGAATAGAGTAATAATCGATCTTTTTTTGGTTAATGTTTGTAAAAAAATCGGAGTAAATAATTTCATAAGGTTGGTAAAAATTAAATAATTGACTTAAAAATTGTATTATAGAAATTCTTGAACCAAAGGCAAATAATGAAGATAAAAATGCTGTAACTTCAAGCACCTCAAAAGAATAATCTTTATCTTTTATCAAATTCTGAAAATTGAAAATAATTTCTCTTATTTTTGAATGACTAATATTCTCGCAAATAACTGCGGAAAAGTCTTTATTTTGATCTAATGATTTTGGATTTTTATTATTAAATTCAGCATTAATATGAATAGGAGTATCTTCGATGGATTTCACTTTAATTAAAAGAGGAAAAAGTAAAGGATCATTCACGCAATAAAAGTTAAGATTTGTTAAATTATTTAAAAAATATTCAAGAAAAGTTTTCAATAATTTTCCTTGTAAATCTCGGTAAAATTAAATAAGAATTTTCAGCTATTTTGCCTTAATTTTCGATTATTGCAAGCAACTAAAATAAATATAAAAAATATTTTTTTTTTTTCAATTTAAAGAAGTAAAAATTATAGAGTATTAATTAATCAGTATTAAAATATTTAATTAAATTTAAAAAAACTACTTGACATATTTTGAATACAAATTATCAATAGGTTAATGAAGTAGGAGGATTATATAATGAGAAATGCGCTAAAAGTTACAGCTATTGCTCTTTTCTTAATCTTCGCTATTGCATTAATGTTCAGCTTTAATGCAAAAGATGAGAAGGTTTACTATGCTTCTATCCCTGAAAAAATTAAGGGATTTGATCCAACAGTTATTACAGACCTTTATACAGCAACTGTTGGTGGAAACATTTTCGAAGGTCTTTTTCAGTACAAATATCTTTCAGATATTTATGAACTTGAACCATGCCTCGCAGATGGCATGCCTACTGTTTCAAAAGACAACTTAACCTATACTTTTAAGATTAAAAAAGGTGTTACATATTATGACCCAGAAAAGAAAGTCTTCAAAAGTGGAAAAGGCAGAAATGTTATGGCAAAAGATTTTGTCAGAACACTTTTAAGACTTGGTGATCCAAACAATACAGAATCAGGCGGTTGGTGGCTTTTTGATGGATTTATCAAAGGTTTTGACACTTGGAGAGATGAAGCTGAAAAAGCAGGTAAAGCTGATTTTAACAAACTTCCAGAAGGTGTTAAAATTATCGATGATTACACATTCAGCATCACTTTAACTCAGGTTTATCCTCAGATTCTTTACTGTTTCGCTATGACCTTTACATGGCCAGTTCCAAAAGAAGTTGAAGATACTTTTGGTGAAGACTGGATTAACCATCCAATCGGAACAGGTCCTTATGCATTAAATCATAAAGAAACAATTGTTGATAACCAATTTGTTCTTTCTAGAAACCCATATTATAGACCTGTTTATTATCCAAATGAAGCTGGTGAAAAAGCTAAAGCAGCTGGTTTATTAGCTTATGCTGGAAAGAAACTTCCATTTTTAGATAAGCTAGTTTATTATGTTATTGAAGAAACAAACCCAACATGGTTAAAATTGATGGCTGGAGAACTTGATGTTGGTGGTATTCCAAAAGATCAATTTGCAAAAGCTATAACCCCAACAAAAGAACTTACACCAGAACTTCAAGCAAAAGGACTCATCCTCGATATTAACCCAACTCTTGATGTTACATATAACTTCATGAATCAGGATGATGCTATACTTGGAAAGAACAGTAAATTAAGACAAGCTTTATCAATGGCTGTCGATAGAGATAAAATGATCCAGATTTTCTATAACAACAGAGCTATTAAAGCTCAGACAGTTATTCCTCCAGGACTTGGTGGTTATGATCCTAAATATACAAACCCATTTGGCGTTTACAATGTAGAAAAAGCAAAACAATTACTTGCAGAAGCTGGATATCCAGATGGAAAAGGACTTCCTGCTTTCACATATACAACTCTTACTTCTACAACATCAAGACAGATGGCTGAATTCTACAAAGATGCTTGGAGCAAACTTGGTATTACATTAAATATTGAAACAACTGACTGGCCAACATTCTTAAGCAAAATCGATAAACATGAAGTTCAGATCGGTGGTATTGCTTGGGGTGCTGATTATCCAGATGCTCAGAATTTCTTGCAACTCCTCTATGGTCCTAACAAAGCTCCTGGTCCAAACGCAGCAAATTATGATAATCCAGAATTCAATGCTTTATATGATCAATTCAAGGTTATGGGTGAATCCAAAAAGAGAAATGAACTCTATTCAAAAGCTGCAAAAATAGCAGCAGAAGATTGCCCATGGGTTCTTGGTGTTCACAGACAATCATATAGCTTAATTTACAAATGGGTTCTTAATTATTTCTTCAGAGACATTGGTTATGGTTATTCAAAATATAGAGACATCGATCTCAAGTTAAGAGCTCAACTCAAAGGCAAATAGTATTAGTTTAGGCTAAAAACTTATAAAAAAAAGGCGAGTCAATGATTTATTGACTCGCTTTTTTATTTTAAAAAGTAATGAATTTGTTCTTTTAGATTATTAAATTTAAGCCAGATATATTTAAAAAGACTAATTTGATAATCTATGAGATTATTTCTTTTAATCTATTTGAAATCATAGGATTTGCTACAAATATTGAATTTGATTTTATATTCCAATCATCACCATTTACCTGGCAGACAATAGCACCTGCTTCTTTTGCTATAATAGCCCCAGCAGCCATGTCCCAGCTTTCAAGTCCATATTCCCAAAAAGCATCAAAAGTCCCTTCTGCAACACTACAAAGGTCGAAAGCAGCGCTTCCAAGTCTTCTTACTGCAGCGACATTTTTCAATATTTTTTCTAGTTCAATTATGTAATTTGAGACAAGATGGCTTTTTGAATGAGGAAATCCAGTTGCTATAAAGGATTGTGAGATATCATCATTTTGTGAAACATTCAATCTTTTAAAAACATTATGAGTTTTGCAAAAAGCTCCTTTTCCTCTTATAGCCCAAAATAATTTGTTTATCATTGGGAAATATACAACGCCAAGAACAGGAGATTCATTATTACATAAGGCAATAGAAACACCAAAATATGGTATTTTATGCACATAATTTTTAGTTCCATCAAGAGGGTCTACAACCCATGTTAAATCTTTAATTTGTCCACCTGTTTCTTCACCAAAAAAATTGATTTCTGAAGAATATTTAGAAAAATTTTCCTTTATTAGAGATTCGCTTTTTTTATCTATTTCAGTTACTATATCGCGAATACCTTTTTTCTCTATATTAATGTTTTTTTTGAAATTCTTTTTTAAAAATTTTCCACTAAGTAATGCAGTTTTTTTTGCAATTTTTAAGTAGTGATAAAGCATTTTATCGGATATATACAACTCATTCTCCTAAAATAATAAATTAAAAAAATAAATAAATATAAACAAATTAATATAAAAAATTTATAAGTAAAATTGGCTATAAAATAAATTAATATAAAGCATATTTAAATCTATTATTTATACAATCTATAATTGTTTAAAAAATACCCTCATTATAAAAGCTAATAATACTGAATATCATTAATATTGAAAAATTTAAGAATTATGGGTTATAGAAGAATAAATCCTTTTGAAGATTCTTAATTGTATCTTCATTTGGTGCAATTAGACCCCAATAAAAATAGTTGAAGTATTTTTTAATGACATTATTAACCTGTTCTTTGTTTATGTTTTGGTAAGTTTTTAAATAGTTAATATAATATTTTTCTAAGTCTTCATTATGTTTGACTATTGCATTATAAAATAGATTAAATTTATCTTTTCCATATGATTGATAAAGATAGTATACAGTAAAAACAAAATTCTTAAATCCCTCAAGATCGTCATCAGAAATGCCTTTTGTCTTAATCTCAGTAATAGTCTGTCTGACTAATTTCATTGATGAATTTACATCAGTCGTATTATATAAGATGTTTGCCCATGTTTGTTTCAAAAAATAAGGAAAGGCATCTATCTGATAAGCGTTATTATTTTTAATTCTTACATTAATAAATAACTTTTTGCTTAAAATATTCAAAGCTACAACAAATGGTGGAATTTCTTCAGTATCAAGTAGTGGTCCAGGGAAATAACCTGCTATTAATGAATTTTTGGAATCTTTGGAAATAGCATAAGAAAAGTTAGTTTTGCTTAGTTTTGAAGGGTCAATTTCTTTTATTGTCAATTTATCTATATCAGTATCTTTATTTTTCAGGAAGGCAAATTTTTCCCAGATTATGTTGGCAGCAGCCTGAGGATTAATTTTACTTCCTCTAATGACAATAGTTAAATTTTTAGGTTGTATAAGTCTTTTATAAAGATTAACAATATTGATTTGAGCAAGATGAGAATATGATTCGGGTGAATCTAATAGATGAGAGTAAGAAGTATTTTGAAAAGCATTTTTTTCAACTAATCTATAAACAAGCCAGTTTTGGTCATATTCTTTCTTTTTTAAAAAGTCGTTATAACTTTTTGCAAGAGAGTTATAATCTAAATTTTTTGGGATAGATTTATTAAGTATATCAGCAGGAATATCTGTCAGCAAAGTATTGAAATATGTTGGACTTGAAGCTATAGTTATACTGTAAAAATCTTCAGACATTTCATAATCTAGTCTTGTTAAGTATCCTGAATTATAAAGGCTATTGAATTTATCAGAGTCATATTTGCTACCAGGTATATAGTAAAGTATATCTGCAAGAGCATATTGTGTGCCTGCTGGGATGTTTGTCATGGCAAGTGGAAGATTTTTGAAAATATAACTTATCCACATAGTATTGTAATATGCTGAAGATTCTGAATCTGTTTCATTACTTGGTTGCTTGTAAAGATATACAGAAATACCATTTGGAAGTTTAAAATAATAAATTGCGTCTACTTCTGTTCCAGTTTGTTTTATTGATTTATAAAAATTATCATCAAGTTTTACCGGTGTACTTGCGCAGCCAGAAGAAGAGAGTAGTATAATAATAAATAAAATTAATACAGATAAAATAATGACTTTTTTATTTAATACCTTTTTATTCATCATTTCCTCCATAAACCATTTTTGTAACTATTTTAGTATTTTTTCATATTGAAAAGAATTAGCTTTTTCCTTGTTTATCAATACACCAAGTACCCAAAATTTGTTCAATAGATATGTAGATATAAATTCTTTTATATCATTTTCAGTAACACCATTGTATTCATTGAATAAATCAAGAATTCTAGGGAAATAGTTCACTGTCCAGAAGCGAGAAATTGCAGAGCCGACCTTTTCAATATCTCTTACTTTATTTAAGTTTATTTGATTCATTGCAAGAGCCTGTTTTGCATTTGGAATAAAGGTATTATTCCAATATGATGTATCTGTTATAATCTTATTTAATTGGTCTTTAAAAATTTTATAAACATTTCCTACCTGATTGACAGGGACAATAGCAGTAAAATAAATAGGACCATCATATAAATTTGTCTGATAATAAAAACTCCAATCATATACATAAGGAGCTAATGCCTTTCTGAATGGATGATTTTGAAGACTTAAACTCTGGAAAAGGACATCAGCTGCGTAACCAAGTCTTTCACCATCTTTCGTGGAGGAGCTAGGACCATTTAGCATTATATATATTTTTGCATAATATGGATTTTGCATATAGTTAAATTTAACAACATTTTCCGTTAGTGGTTTTACAGGTTCGATTTTTAACTCGGGTCTTTCACCACCTTTCCAATCACTAAAAATATCTGTTACTATCTTTTTTGCAGATTCGGAATCAAAATCACCTACTATAAATAAAGCTGAGTTTTTAGGTATAAAAAAACTTTCTTTGATTTTCTGAAGTTTTTCAACAGTAGATGTTTTTATAATTTCCATATCACCTATTACATCAAATCTATAAAATTGATCTTGATAGAGAGCTTGAGGCATCATTCTATAAAGGAGGTAATAATCTGGATCAGAGTTTCTAAGGTTATATTCCTCTATGACAACCTGCTTTTCTCTTTCTAATTCAGCAGGATCTAAACCTGTAAACACAATTGAATCATGCATAAGGCGGGTAGCAGGTTCTAAAAGATATTTAGGTAATATATAAAAATAGTAAACATATTCTTTTGAGGTATAACCATTGTAAATTATACCAAGTTTATTCATAGTATTAAAATAATCTTCAGCAGATTTCATATGCTTATTTGCTTTGAAATACATATGTTCAAAAAGATGAGTTAATCCATTTGTATCTGGTGTTTCTGTGTAAGCACCAGTTTTAGAAGCTAACCAGACTGAAACTAAGGGAGTATCTGTCTTTGGAATAAAATATACTGTAAGTCCATTATCAAGAGTAAAAGTTGAATACTTTAATAAATGTGAATAATCCTGAGCAATAAATAAAAAAAGAATAATTAAGATTAAAGACAGAACAAATAATATTTTTTGCTTTTTAACAATCACTTTTTTCCTCCTGTCGTATTAAAAAATATCCCAAATCCCCAGTTCATATATCCAGAAACCGAAGATATTTGAAAAAAAATTCCATTTGTATTAGCTAAATAGTAATTTACTTGAAACAAAGCGGTAAAACCGATTTTTGGTTTTACTGAGCTTCCAAAATCAAACCCAACACCAAGGCCAATGCCTTCTATAAATTCAAGAGGAATTGCTGTCAATCCAAGATGAACAGTTATGATTGGTGATAGTGCCAGTGAAAAAGTAGTATTTTGAATAAAAAGAGTTGAAATCAATCCAATGCAGTAATTTAGTTGTATTTGTCCGAAATAAAACTGACCAAGATTCATTTCAGCCATACCTGTAAAAGAAAAAATAAAACTTGCAGAGACAGAAAAAATTAAAGGTGAATTTGAAATATAAGAGGTAGCCCAATTTTGTTGCTTTTTATCTTTTCCAAATATGTTAAGGCTAAATAAATAAATGAAAAATAATAAAATAAGAAAAACATAAAATAGTCTTTTTCTCATCTTTTCTTCTTATTATTTTTATGACTATAATATAAACCAAAAAAATTAAAAGGGGAATTTTTTTTGTAAATTTTAAAATTAAAAAAGGCTATCCTATTTTGATATAAAGGACAGCCTTTTTATATTTTTTAGGTAATTTTTATTTTATTTGGATATAAACAAAAATATTATAATTTTAAAGTAACACCCACTCCCCAAGTGCTAGCCCATCCAACATAAGCATATTCAACAATTAATCCCAGATTTTCTGAAAGATACCATGCTACACCTGAAACAGCTGCAAATCCGATTTCAAAGCTATTATACCCAGTCCAATTAGTGCCATTATAGAAAGCAAAACCAATGCCAACACCTTCATAAAAATCAAGATTACCAACAGTTCCTATATGAATAATGAACATTGGAGCAGCACCAAAATAAAATTCGCTAGCTCCTAAATAGCTCCATCCTTCATAAAGAACTCTTGCACCAACTGAAAAATCTATTGGAAGTACATTTGCAATATTCCATTCACCAATGATAAGTTCTGCCCCTGCATTTATACAAAGACCCCACCAATAACCAATAGATGCATAGATAGATAAATCTCCATTATTTAAATAAGATTGAAAATATTTAGATGGATCATTTGAAGATTGAGCAAAAATAGGTGTAGCAATCAACAATACAAGAAAAAACAATAAAATACACTTTTTCATCTTTTCCTCCATTTCTTATAAAATTTTATAGAACACTTCAAAAAAAAAGCAACTAAAATTAAGTATTTATGAAAATTTAGTGATATTTCAAAATTTAACATAATAGTCATAAATATAATATATAATTAAAGATATCTTTATTTATCTATCAACAATAAGAAAAGATACAAAGAACAGAGGCATAGTGTCTTTATTTTTTTCAAAAAAATTGACTATATATTCAATAATGAATAAATTATAAATATAGAAAATAAAATATAGAAAGTAAAAAATTTTAAAGAAATCTTAAGCAATAATATTGAAATAAATAATTTTTGAAAATATTTTTTTAAATTACTTGATTTTATAAGAATAAGTTTTATTATATTAGTGAACTACGACAATAACACACCTATAAGTTTTAAAATTTTTTGATAATGAAAACTAAAACATAAGGAGATATCATGAATGTTGTCGAACTTTTAGCAGTTAAGAAAGTATATATGCTTGATAAGACTGAAGTCCACGCATTAAGAGGAGTAGATATATCAATAAAGGAGGGTGAGTTTGTTTGTATTGCTGGCCCTTCTGGTTCAGGAAAAACCACTATCTTAAATTTAGTAGGTTGCATAGATAAGCCAACAGAAGGTACTGTTTTAATAGATAATGAAGATGTCGCTAAATTTAATGATAAAAAACTAACAAATTATAGATTAAACAAACTTGGTTTCATTTTTCAATCATTTAATTTAATTCCTGTTTTAAATGTTTACGAAAACATCGAATTTCCTCTTTTATTGCAAAAAAGCATTTCAAAGGAAGAAAGAAGGCAAAGGGTTATGAGACTCATAAAAGAAGTTGGTCTTGAAGATAGAGTAAAAAACAAACCTTCAGAACTTTCTGGTGGTCAAAGACAAAGAGTAGCAATAGCTCGTGCACTGGTTACAAAACCAGTTATAGTTCTTGCAGATGAACCAACCGCAAACCTTGACTCAGAAACTGGAGATAAAATAATTTCCCTTATGAAAGAGATAAATGAGATTGAAAAAACTACCTTTATATTTTCTACTCATGACCCCGACATAATGAAACACGCTCAAAGAGTTATAAGACTTCATGATGGTAAAATTGTAGGTTAACTATCCAGTATAAAAAGAGGGAAAAATGGAATACTTGAAAATAGCATTTAGGTCAATTTTAAGGCATAAAGGAAAGATGATTGCAATTTGTATTTTAGTTTTTTTTGGAACTATTTTGATTGTATTTGGGCAATCTTTTGTAGATGCTGCAAGTTACTGGTCTAAAAAGGCAATAATTGATAATTTTACAGGTGATTTAATTATTTATTCTGAAAGATCAAAAGATAAACCTTCTCCATTTTCATTTATCTCACCTTTGCAAAATATTTCAAATATAGATAAAATCGAAAATTTATTATCAAATGACCCGTTAGTAAAAGATTTTGTCCCATTTACTCAAAATTTTGCTACAATTGAAGTTAAAGATGAGTTAAAAGCCAAAGCAAAAGATGAGGAGGAGCAGGAAATTTTCATGATTTTTAATGCAATAGATCCTGTTAGATATCAAAAGGTATTTCAAAGCATAAATCTGCTAGAAGGTACTTTTTTTGGTATTACTGAGCAAAACCCAAATAACTATGAAAGTGGATTAATGGTTGAAAAGGATTTAGCAGATAGATATAAAAAAAGATATGATACAGATTTGAAAATTGGAGATTATTTAACAATAGTTGCTTTTACACAAAATGGCGGGGTAAATGCATTAAAAGTAAAAGTAATAGGTATTTTTGAATATAAAGCATTCAAACGAATGTTAAGCGGAAATTGTTTTTTGGATATGAAAACATATTCAAACCTTTTTAATTTTGTTGGTTTTGAGATTACAAATCCATCTGAGCAACTTTCAAAAGCACTTTCAAGCACCAGTGAGGAAGATATTTTTGCATCATCAGATGTTGATTTTACTAAAGAAATAAAATTTGAAAATTTATCAGAAAAGAAATTAAGTGGTTATACAATGATTGCAGTTAAACTAAAACAGGGAATATTGTTGGCTGATGCTTTAAAGCATTTTAATGAAAAAGCAAAAGAATTTGGTTATAAGGTTGTACCTTATAATGAGGCATCAGGAGGACTTGACCAAATCTCTAACGCCATGAGAATATTTATTGCAATAACCACCACTTTGATTTTTATAATTGTTGGAATAATAATAATGAATACCCTAATCATAAATGTCAATGAAAGATATTATGAAATTGGAACAATGAGAGCAATTGGAGCGAGCAAGGCATTTATAAGAAATATGTTTATATCGGAATCTTTGATGGTCAATATTACAGGATTTTTAGCGGGAATTATTGTAAGTCTTCCTTTCGTTTACTACTTTCAAAACAATGGTCTTATCATACCAAAAATGATTGCAGAAGTCTTACTAGGAGGAGGAAGGTTGTACTTTATGGTATCTTTTTCTTCAATAATAATGGGTTTCTTCCTTATTTTGATTATCTCAATACTTGCGACATGGTACCCTATTAGAATTGCTACAAAAATCCCTCCTGTAAAGGCAATGTCTGAAAAAGTTTAATAAAATGGAGAAAACAGATGAGTAGTGTTATACCTCAAATAGCTTTTAGAAATATATTTAGAGATAAAAAAAGAACATTTTCTCTTGGTATTACTTATACCATAGTTTCAATTATACTTATGATTTTACTTGCATTTACTAATGGTGTAGTTATAAATTTTGGTAATAATCTTTCAAAATCTTTTGTTGGACACTTAAATGTTTATGGTCAATACAAAGATAATGGCAATGTCTATGATATAATAGAAGATTATACTAAAATTGAAGAAGCAGTAAAATCTACATTTACCGGCAAAACAGAGATTTATCCAAGGATTTCAATGTTCAGTAGAATTTATAATAAAGGATATACAAAATCATCATCTATTACAGGTGTCATTTTAGAAAGAGAAAAACAAACATTAAAGTCTCAGATTAATTTTACTGCGGGTGATTTTACCAATTTTGAAAAAGATATGCAGGCAGTTATAATACCCGAAGATTTAGCGAAATACTTTGAATTTTCTTTAAATGATGAATTCATTGTTTCTACAAAAACAATTTATGGGGCATATAATACAGCTACTTTTACAATTAGAGCAATATATAAAAATGCCAACCCTTTTTCGCAAAATATGATTTATGCACATTTCGAATATTTGCAAAAAATAATGCTTTATCCTGAAAAAGCCACATCTTCTTTGTTAATATTTACTGACACAATAAAAGGAGCCGATGCAAAAAGAATGCTATTGATAAAAGAACTTTCAAAAGATCCTTCATATTTTGTTGAAAAACCAGTCATTCAAAGGCAGGAAGGTGGAATAAGAATGGGTGGGAATCAAAAATCAAGAAAAATTTTTCAAGAAAGTACTACATATAAGTATCATTTGACTGTTTTTACTCTTGAAGAAATATTATCAGCATTAAATCAGATGATTAATAGTATTAGAACTTTTGCCTATATAGTTGCTCTTGTAATGCTTGTAATAATAGCAATCTCTTTATATGTTAATATAAGGATGACAATAAATGACCAGATGAGAGAAATTGGAACCATGAGAACTATTGGAATGTCTGCAAAAAAAGTTGTTTTACTTTATGTTTATGAAAATATTTTTCTTGCTTTATTATTTTCTATTATAGGTATTATTGTCTCTTTAATTTTAATATTTATCTTTGGACAGGTCATAGCTTTTAAGGTTCCAATAGATATTAGTTTCCTTTTTGATAAAGGACATCTCGTACTCATACCCAAGATAGGAGATATTCTTACTATAATTTTACTTTTAACGGTATTTTCAACAATCTTTTCATATCTTCCATCAAACTATGCCGGGAAAATAAAGCCTATAGATGCATTAAATGCAGTACATTAAAATTCTGGTTATTTATTAATTTTTATTAAATAAAAAAAATTTTAGGGAAAGATTGGAATTGTTTATAACTTTGAAAGGGAGAATTTTATGAGAATTAACAAATTAGTTATTTTGCTTATTATTTTTATTTTAATTATTTTGTCTTTTTCATTTGTATATCAAAATTCGAATGACAAAGAAGCTGAAGCAATTATAACAAAGATGGAGAGTATTACAAATATTGAAAATACAGATGTAACTGCTACCATATTGTTTTTGCAACAAAAAACTGGTGAACCAGATAAGATATATAAAGCTAGATATTACAGAAGAGATAAAGATAATGCCTTTGTTATCATTTTTCTAGAGCCAGAAAGTGAAAAGGGCAAAGGCTATTTAAGAGTGGAAGATAATCTTTATATGTATATGCCTTCCACAAGAGAATTTATTCATAAAAATAGAAAAGAGAATGTTGGTTCAACAGATGCGAAAGCGGAAGATTTTGAGAAGAAAAAAACTCTTGACCTTTATTATGTTAAAAAACTTCCAAATGCCATAGTAAATAAGTCTGAATGTTATGTCATAGAACTTCGAGCTAAACAATCTGATGTCTCATATCCACTTCAGAAATGGTATATCAGAATTTCAGATTACCTTACCATGAAACAGGAGGCTTTTTCTCTTTCTGAAACTCTTATGCAGGTCAGCTATTATGTTCGTTATATACCTATAAAAGGCGGAAAAATGTTTTTAACCAAGTTTATGACTGAGAATAAGATTGAATCAAGCAGAACATGGGTAACAGTCGATGAAGCTACTTTATCTTTTGCTCCAATTCCAGATTATGTTTTTACAAAAGCTTTTTTGGAACAACAATCAAAACAGTAAAATAATTCTAAACATTAAAATAGAGGTGGGCTATGCATAATGTAAAATATTTAAATAGAAAAAGATATTATTTAAGTTCAATAAAAAAAATCAATTTAAGTCTATTAATTATATTAATATTAGGCTTTATTTTATATTCACCTTCAATTTTTGCACAGGATAGTGGAGAAGATAGCATTTTCGACGAAGGAAATTTTGACCAGACTGTCCAGCAAGGTGCTAAAAATGCAAGTAAACTACAAATATTATTTGGTGGAACAATACAATTTACTTCACTATTTAATTTTCCTTCAACCTTTGATGAATACTATAACTTATGGAGCCTAAGTGGAATAGGATTTTTAACTATTGTATATGAACCATACGCAAAATTTTTTGTTTCTGAAAGTTTTTCTCATACATTAGCATCATTTTCTGACCCTTATATAGACCTTTCTTCCTCTAATTTGTCTTTTTCAGAATTAAATAAATCATTCAATCTTATGGAATTATTTTTTGATATTTCTATCAACAATGTTTTATTTGTTAGAATTGGCAAGCAGATTATACACTGGGGAGCAGGTACAATCTGGACTCCCTCCGATTTTATTAATCTTTCAAAATATAATCCGCTGGAATCTCTTGATACAAGAGAGGGGAAAAATGGTTTAAGAATTCATCTTCCTGTTAAAAAATTTAATCTTTTTGTTTTTTTCGATTTTTTTAATACTGCTCCGATGAACGAAGAACAAATTACAGATTTTATCGATGCTACATCGTTAGGAATTAGAGCAGATTACACTATAGGTGATTTTGAAATAGCTTTAACTACTTACCTGACAAAAGATGAATATGCCAAGTTTGGTTTTGATTTTTCTGGATATTTACTTGGTTTTGGAATATGGGGAGAAGCTGCTTTTTCGATGAAAGGTTATATTGAAAAAGTTGTAGATTATAGCACTGTTGGACCATATCATGTCCCTATAACCGCATTTACAGATAAACCTGTTTTTTCAATGACAATAGGATTATCTAAAACCTTTGGGGATAAAAAAGATTATTCATTTGAACTAGATTTCTTTTACAACTCAGATGGTTATGAACTCGATGGTTCAACTGAATCTGAAATTATTTATAATCTTGCAGTTCAAAACGCAATAATGGGAAAAGGTTCTTTATTATATATTGGTAAATATTATATATATTCCAGGTTTACCAAGACAAATTTTATAAATACTTACATGACTTTATCATTATCATTTTTAATGAATCTAAATGATTTTACTTATAGATTTAGCTTATCACATTCTTTTAGTCTTCCAAACATTTTACCATTTAGTTATTCCATAACATATATTGGTGGGGAAGAAGGGTATGAGTTCACATTTTCCGGAACAGAAAAATTTAGCTTAACAATTTCAACATCAATAAGTTTTTAAATTAATAAAGAATAAATTAATGAAGATTAAAATTAAAAGATTTAAAATAGGAAAGAAATGGAATATATCAGCACAATAAATAAAGAGAAAGTCAAATCTACTTATGCCATAGTCAAAGGTCTTGCAGAGGATGGTGGGCTTTTTGTTCCACAAAATTTTCCTTATTTAAATTTTAAGAATTTAATTGGAAAAAATTATAATGAAATAGCTTTTGAGATATTGAATCTATTTTTCAATGAGTTTGATAAAGAAAAATTGCATGAAATTATAGATAATTCATATAATTTGAAAAACTTTGAAACAGAGCAAATAGTTTCAATAAAAGATTTTAATCCACTTTTTTTTCTTGAACTTTATCATGGCAAAACTCTTGCCTTTAAGGATTATGCACTTAGCTTATTTCCATATATATTAAAAGAGTCTTCAATAAAAGAAGGCATTAAAGAAAAAATAGTAATACTTACAGCTACTTCGGGGGATACTGGAAAAGCAGTACTTGAAGCATTTGCAGAGGTTGAAGGAATCGAAGTCGTAGTTTTTTATCCGCAAAATGGAGTAAGTAATCTGCAAAAACTTCAAATGATTACTTCACGGGGTAAGAATCTTCATGTTATTGCAATAGATGGCAACTTCGATGATGCTCAAACACTAGTAAAACAGATTTTTAATGATATTAAGTTTAATCAAGAAATGAAATCAAAAGGATATTTGTTTACTTCTGCAAATTCTATTAATATTGCAAGACTAATTCCTCAAATTATATATTATTTTTATTCTTACATTTATCTTATAAATAATGAGAGTATTAAAGCAGGAGAGAAGGTTAACTTTGTAGTCCCAACAGGAAATTTTGGAAATATTTTAGCCTGCTATTATGCCAAAAAAATGGGATTACCAGTCGAGACAATATTATGTTCTTCCAATAGAAATAATGTATTGTACGAATTTTTTGCAAATGGAAAAATAAATATAAAGAGGGAATTTTTTAAAACTATTTCACCTTCCATGGATATTCTTATATCGAGTAATTTTGAAAGATTTTTGTTTGATATTACTGAAGCAAATATAGATGTTGTTAAAAAATATAGAGAAGAAATATATAAAGAACAATTCATTCTTGATAATAAATTTTTTGAAAAAACAAATGGTTTTTTTTCTTCTTTTGCAACTGATGTTGAAACAATCTCAGCAATAAACAAAGTATATGGCAAATATAACTATTTAATTGATCCACATACTGCAACAGCTTATAAAGGATACGAGGATTATTTGAGGTTTTGCGTTGAAAATGGGTGTGATAATCTTACAAAAACAAAGACAATAATTGTATCGACAGCAAGTCCTTTCAAATTTCCAAAGGTCTGTCTTGAAGCAATATTCGGGCAATCTTTTGCAATCAGCAGATTTAGTGAATTGGAACTTTCCTTTTTACTTTCCGAAAAACTTGGTCTGAAATTACCCGAACCTATCATAAATCTTAAGAATAAACCTATTCTTCATAATATTATTATAAAAAAAGCAGAGGCAAAAGATTTAATACAAAAAATTCTTTTATAATTTATATAAAAAATATTAATGCTGGCAAAAATATAAAACTAAAGAATTGAGGTCTTATGAAAATAATAGTTCCGGCTAC
Source organism: uncultured Brachyspira sp. (assembly GCA_964454835.1). GTDB lineage: Bacteria > Spirochaetota > JAAYUW01 > JAAYUW01 > JAAYUW01 > Exilispira. Next base: position 67,872 of record CAYVTU010000008.1, on the reverse strand, counting down.
TACTTCGAATATAGCAAGTGGATTTGATGTTCTTGGCATTGCACTCGATATGTTTTTGAAAGTTGAGTTTAAAACAAATTCAAGCAGGTTTTTTATTTCAGGTTGTTCAAATCAGTTTTGTAATGAAGATAACCTTATAGTTAAGGGTATTAAAAAAATTTTTGATATCTATAATAAAAATTATTGGGAGAAATTAAAAGACAAGATTAGCATTAATATAGAAACAGAAATACCAATAGCAAGAGGCCTTGGTAGCAGTGCTTCCTGCTATGTAGCAGGTATGATTTTTGCGAACGAGTATTTGTTTTTAAATGAAAAAATCAATAGACTTTCTAAAGTTGAACTTGTAAAGTTAGGAGCAGAACTTGAAGGGCATCCCGATAATATCTCTGCTGCAATATTAGGTGGAATAACTTCTTCATCTTATGATAAAGAAAAAGGATTGGTTTACTCTCAAAAATTATTATGTGATTATGACTTTTTCGATAATTTTTCTTTTTTTGTTTTAATTCCTCCTTTTGAAGTGAAAACAGAAGAGGCAAGAAAAATCTTGCCTCAAAATATAGAGTTTAAAGATGCTGTATATAATTTATCAAAACTTGCTCTTTTATTAACTTCTATTATGAACAAAGATAAGATTTTATTTGCTAATTCATTCGATGATAGACTGCATCAAAGGTATAGAAGCAGATTAATTAATAATTATGATGAAATTGTTGAAAAAGCGAAAATTTGTGGAGCAGTGGCTACTTTTATTAGTGGTTCTGGTTCTAGTATCATAACTATTGCAGATAAAACTAACATTCTTTTTGAGGAAGAACTAAAAAAAAGTTTAATAGAAGTATATGAAAAATATAAAATAGAGTGGCAGACAAGGAAAATAAAGATCAATCAAGAAGGTGTAAAAATTATAAACTCATAGTAATTGATTTCAAAATAAGAGATTACCAAAAAAGTTTACTACAAATGCTGCAAGATATGCTAGAATAATTTGAAATATTATCGATATCCACATCCATTTTGTGCCTGCTTCTTTTTTAATAATAGCCACAGTAGCAATACAAGGCACATAAAGTAAAGTGAATATTAAAAATGCATACGCAGAAAAAGGAGTAAAAAAGAATTTTAATACTTCTGGAAAAGCTAGAGTAAAACCAGATGAATTTGTGATTGATGGTATCAATGTAGCAAGAGAGCCAACTACCAGCTCTTTTCCAATAAACCCAAATATCAGTGAGACAAAAACCTGCCAGTAACCAAAACCAAGAGGTTTTAATATAGGAGAAAAAACTTTCCCTATTTGACCCACAAAACTTTTATCGCTTCCATAGTTTTTAGTATCAGGAAAATATGCAAGAAGGAAAAGAATAATTGAGGCAATTAAAATATAGACAATTATTCTTTTTATAAAATCGATAGCTCTTGTAAACATGGAAAAAAGAGCATTTTTGATGGATGGGATTCGATATGGGGGAAGATCTATAAGCAAAGTAACTTCATCATGTTTAAAATAAATATTTTTAAAAATTCTTCCTGCTAAAATAGCTATTGCTAAACCAATAATATAAAGAGATAATACGATTAAAGCAGGATTTTTAGGGAAAAAGACTGAAATAAAAAGTAAATATATTGGCAATCGTGCAGAGCATGAAATAAAAGGGACCATTAGGATTGTAATAATTCTATCTTTGGGTGTTTCTAATGTTCTTGCAGCCATTATTGCGGGGACATTACAACCAAAACCTAAAATTAATGGAATAAAAGACTTACCATGAAGACCCGCAATATGCATCAATTTATCTGACATAAATGATGCCCTTGCCATATAACCCGAATCTTCCAGAAGTGCAATAAGAAAGAAAAGTATTGCAATAACAGGGATAAAAGAGCTTACCATACTTATTGGAGGAATTATACCGTTTACAAGAAATGATTTAAAAAAAGCTGTTATTAAATTATTAGAATCTATATTGTTTATTAAATTTGATATAATACTAAAACCATAAGTTATAAGGTTTGATAAAGGTTTGCTAAAAGTAAAAGTCAACTGAAACAATAAAAATAGTGCAATAAAAAAGATTATTAATCCCCAGAATCTTGAAGTAAGAATTCTATCTATCGAATCTGAAAGAAAAAATCTTGTTTTTCCAGTTTCTTTCTTTTTGCTTATCTCATTAGTTATTGCTTTTGCTTTACTGTACCTATAATCCAGTATAACATTTGCCGGATCCTGTTTATATTTTCTTGCAAGTTCTGCTGCACATTCCTTTGATAGAGCAGAAATATATAGTTTTTGTTCAATTTTCAAAGGAATTAAATCATAAACAACTGAGTCCATACAGAGAAAAAGTATAGATGCATACCATAATTTATCTAATGGATATTCTGGAATATACTCTTTTAGTTTAGAATATATTGTATTTATTTGAGGTATAAAATCTTCTGGAACCAAATGATTGTCATATGTTTCTTTTTTTTCTTTTGAATCATTTTTTTTACCTTTAATAATAGAATTTTCTCCATTTAAAAGAGTTTTATCTATGGTTTCAACTAAATTATCGATGCCAATTCCTTTTAATGCACTAATCAAAGTAGCTTTCATAGGTAAAAACTGTTCCACCTTTTCGGGGAATAAGGAGATGCCATAATTTTCAAGTTCATCACACATATTAATAGCAAGAACTATCGGTAGTTTTCTATCTATTAAAGATAATGCTAAAATTAAACTTCTTTCAAGCATTGTTCCATCAACTATCGTGAGAATAAGGTCAACATCTTCTTCTATCAAGAATTTTTTAGCTATATTCTCATCTATTGAATCCGAAAAAAAACCCCATAAACCAGGAAGGTCAACTATTGTTATGTTGAAATTATTGGTTTCAAATTTACCTTCGATTCTTTCAACTGTAACACCTGCCCAATTACCAGTTTTCTGGTTCGAACCAGTTAAAAGATTAAACAAAGTAGTTTTACCTGAATTGGGATTCCCGATTATTGCTATTTTTTTGTTAATTTTATCTTTCATGTTAGCCTCTATTTCTATCTTCCAATGTTTGATTTACAAAATTTTAATTTATATTCAAATCTACTATGTATTTATAAATCAAAATAACTTGAATCATAGGAATCTTATTAATTATTTTTATTAATTATTTCTTCAACAATTACATGATGAGCGGCACCTCTTCCAAGTCCTATTCTTAGAACATCTTTTGCAATAAGAACCTGTCCTGACTGATTGGATATGACCTCTATTTCATCTCCTGGTAAAATCCCCATCTGTTTTAGCCTTAATTCAATTCTATGACCACTAAAATATATAATTTTGTATTTTCCAGATTTTGCATTTGAAAGATTAAATTGCTTAGATATTTTGTTTTCTTCTATTGTTCTTTTATTTTCTAAATTAATGTTATTATCTATCTTTATATTTAAAAATTTCATCAGCTTTTTATTGCATTCTATATTATTATCAAAAAATTTGATTGCATTTTCAAAATCTTCGACGCATGGGGATAAGTAATGTTCTATCTTGCAAACAATTTTTTCTATTTCTGTAATATCAAGATGAATGAATTTTTTTAAAAATTCCGTGATTATCTTTCTTCTTTTGGATATTTCCTCAGAATAAGCTATACCAAGAGGAGTTATTTCAATATATTCATAAGGTGAATGTTTTAAAAACCCTTTATCAACAAGTTGCCAGATTGCAGCAGTAGCCGAAGCATTTGTAACACCAACAATTTGAGATATATCTTTTAATCTAACAGCTTTTTTTTCATCTGTTAATTTGCTGACAGCTAAAAGATAATCTTCAAGACCTGGTGTTAGATTATAATCTTCATTATACATTATTTACCCCTATATTAAAGTAAATAAAAGGTATTTACCCCAATTATAAAATTAAATATTAGTTTATCCTGAAAAAATTATATTATACTAAAAATTTTAGTCAAGACTAAAATAATGAAAATTTTTATTGACAGATATCAAAAAAAATATAGGTACTTTTTATTGATTTATTAAAATTTCTATTTTATGGAGGTAAAACTAAAACAATGTATAAGCCGAGTCTTTCTTATCTTGAAATTATTGCACAGGACAAAAACAGTAGAATCCTGAAAAAAAGAGAAATATTAGAAAATTTGATGAAAAAACATCCAACACCTTTTTTAATTTTACAGGAATCTGAGATTAGAAAATCTCTGAATTATTTCAGAAAATATATTCCTGAAATATTTATTCATTATGCAATAAAATCAAATGCAGATACCTGGATACTTGATATGTTAAAAGATGAAAATGTATGTTTTGATGTTGCTTCTGCTGGAGAAATAAGTCTTTTATCAAGACTAAAAATTCCAGGTAGCAGAATGATTCTTGCAAATCCTATTAAAAATGAACATTCACTTGATTTCATGTTTAAGAAAAAAGTAGATGGATATACTTATGATAATGAAGCTGAGTTAGAAAAAATATATCATTTCAAGAAAAAACATAATCATTCATTTACTCCAAAAGCTATTTTAAGAATAAAAACATATTCACAGGATGTTCAAACTGATTTATCTTTGAAATTTGGTTGCACAGTCGAAGAGGCTCCCTTTTTAATTAAAAAGGCGTATGATCTTGGATTAAATCCAGCAGGTCTTGCTTTTCATGTTGGTACACAGTCATATTTAGTTGAAAACTATAGAAAAAGCTTGAATGACTGTATGACAATAATTAAAAAAGTTAAAAAAGATTATGACATAGAACTTTCCATAATAGATATTGGAGGTGGTTTTCCTGTAGATACCGAAAAATCATCTGGAATAGATAATCTTGATAACTTTTTCAAATCTCTTCAAGAAGTAATAAGATCATTTGACTTTGCCGGTATTAAATTATATGCAGAACCTGGTCGAGTTATTTCTGCTGCTTCTGGTACTTTGATAAGCATGATTATAGGTAAAAAACAGAGAGATGGTATAAACTGGCTTTTCTTAAATGATGGAGTATATGGTTGTTATTCAGGAACAATTTATGACCATGCAAAATTTGCATTCTTTCCAGTAGATAAGAAATACTATTCAGACCAATATGTTGGTAAACTTGTTCCTTATACTATCGCAGGACCAACATGTGATTCAATAGATATTATTGCTGAAAATGTCATGCTTCCATCTGATATAGGCATTGGAGATAAGATTTTCTCAACAGATATTGGGGCTTATAGCATAATGTCAGCTACTAAATTCAATGGCTTTCAACCCGCGACTGTACTTTATCTTAATGCTAGTGATAAACTCGAAAATGTTCATATTGATATTGATTTTGATATATCAAAACTTATCAGTGATATCAGTGTATCAATAATAGATTAAGATAATTATAGAATTAATATTTTAAGATATTTCGTCATACAATTTTTTATATTTTTGAATAAAAGCAGTATCGCTGAAATTATCGAAAGCATACTGCTTTATTTTTTCTTTATCATATTTTTCATAATTTTCATACATCCATATCATTGCATTTTCTAAACCTTCAATATCATCGATCTCCGTTAAAATGCCACATTCATCATTTATAATATCCTTAGGACCACCACAATTTGTAGCAATAATAGGAAGTCCTTTGGCTAAAGCTTCTATGTATACTATGCCAAAAGTTTCGAATCTACTTGCTAAAACAAAACAATTTGAATTTTCTAAAACATATTTCACCTGAACTCTATTTAATTGCCCTAATAATATCACATTGTCCTGTAAATTTAATTTCAAAATTAGCTTTTCAATATTGTATCTTTCAGGACCATCACCACCAATAATTAATTTTATATTCTTTTTTGCATTATTTTCGAAGAAAGCTTTTGAAAAAGCTATAATAAGATTATCTAATCCCTTTGTCTTTTTTAAGTTAGCAACAGTTGCAAATATAAAATTTTTGTCATTATCTGCGAAATATTTCTTATAACTATTAAGAATTTGTATGTTAGAAGCAATTTCACTTTTTTTAAAGAAATTATCAGTGACAGAATTAGGTATAACTAGTAATTTTCTAAGTTTATTATTATCAAAAAAATTATCTTTTAATATCTTTTCTATAAATTTATCTTTTAATGAATTACTTACAAAAACAATCTTTGACGCAATATCTGTTGCATTATTCAGTATTTTGATTATTCCTGATTTTTCATTTCCTACAATATATCTTGAATGATGCTCTGTTATAATTAATGGAATAGAGAATTTTTTAGCAATTTTAGATGATTCAATTCCAGCCCACAAAAATGACTGAGCATGAATTATATCGATTTTCCCATATTTTTTAATAATCTTTTTTACGAAATATTTCAGATAACTGTAAAAGAAAAATGTCTTTCTATAATGAATTTTAGGAAATGAAAAAAATTTAATATTTCCCTCATCTTTGAAAGGATTTTTTTTTAACTCTATTTCTTTTGCATATACAATAAATAGATTATCACATATTTTTGAAAGAGCTTTAGCTTGTTCGTAAAAGTAGATGCCATTTGAAGGCTTTTTATGGCTTGGAAACCATGATGGCACAAAAAGAATATTCATAATAATTTTTAATCTCTTGTTTTAATAATTAAATAATCAAATAAAATATATTAAAATTTATTTGTTTTTCAAGTAAACTTGAAATAATTAGCTTAAGATTTAAAGTATAATTATAATGAAAATATCATTAAAATTTGTTATATAGAATAGATTAATAACAGAAGGAGAATATGATGATTGAAAGGGAAAGTAATTCAATATTTTTAAGAGTTCTTATTATTTCAGTTTTTTCAGTATTTGTCTTGTTGATAATTTTCAATCAAATCCATAAATTAAATTCTTTTATTAAAACATTGGAAGATCAATTAGATGCTTTAATTAAAATTAACAAAATTCAGGAAGAGCAAATTAATAAGTTAAATACTGAAATAATAAATATTAAATATAAGATAGAAGTTCTGGAAAATAAAGTAAATTCTAGAAATAAATAAGATTCAAATCAACAAAAAAAATAACAAAAATATATTTTAAATTACCCAATAGTAAATCATTACCCTCAATAACTCATGTGGTAAATTACTTTAAGTTTTTAAATAAATCACCAAATGTAGTAGTTTTGGAAGGTTGATTTGATTTTGGTTTTTGTTCAGATTTTATGTTGTTAAATGGCTTTGAAACCTTTGCTGAGGAAGAAATAGTTGCCTTTGAACTATCTTTTTTCATCGAAAGGGAGACTCTTCCTCTTTCTTTATCGACTTCTATAACTCTTACTTCGACAATCTGCCCAACCTGAACAATACTTAAAGGATTATCTACAAAACTATCGGAAAGCTCAGATATATGAACAAGCCCGTCATTTTTTATGCCAATATCTACAAAAGCACCAAAATCTGTGACATTTCTAACAGTTCCTTTAAGAATCATTCCATCCTTTAAGTCTTCTATTGAAAGAACATCTGCTTTTAAAATAGGTGGTTCAATATCTTCCCTTGGGTCTCTGCCTGGTTTTTTGAAATCTGTTAAAATATCATTTATTGTCTCTTTGCTTTTTCCATATTTTTTGGCTATTTCAAGGGCAATATCTTCTTTTAGTTCTTTTCCAGAATCAATTATTTTCAATAATTCTTCAGCAATAGGATAGGATTCCGGATGAATCCAGCTATTATCAAGTTTATTTGGGGATTCTGGTATTCTTAGAAATCCAGCAGCCTGTGTAAAAACCTTTTCACCAACTCCAGAAACTTTTAAAAGATCAAATCTATTTTTAAAAGGACCATGTTTTAACCTATAATCTACTATATTTTTTGCAACTCTTTCTGTGATGCCACTGACATGTTTTAAAAGTTGAACAGATGCGGTATTCAAAAAAACTCCTACCTTGTTAACAGCATCTTCTACAACTTCATCCAGTGTTTTCGATAGTTCTTTCTGGTTTACATCATGCTGATATTGACCGACTCCAAGTGATTTTGGGTCAATTTTGACATATTCAGTAAGAGGGTCAAGGACTCTTCTACCGATCGAGATAGCTCCTCTAACTGTAACATCAAGTTCTGGAAATTCTTCTCTTGCAACATCAGAAGCGGAATAAACGGAAGCTCCAGTTTCAGGGACTATTAAAAATTTACAATTAAGATTTCTATCTTTTATTGCATTAGCAACTAACTTTTCGACATCTCTTGACGCCGTTCCATTTCCAATGGCAATAAGCTCGACACGATATTTCTTAACAAGTTTTTCAAGTGTATCGATTGAATCTTCTACATCTTCTTGATAAATTTTAGTATCATCAAGAAAATTGCCAAATTCATCCAGAATGGCTATCTTCGAACCAGTTCTAATACCAGGGTCTATTGCAAGTATTCTTCTGTTTTTAAGAGGTGGAGAAAGCAAAAGGTTAAAAAGATTTTTTGCAAAAACAGTAATTGCCTCTTTTTCAGCTTTTTCAGTTAAATTTTGTCTTATATCTGATATTATTGATGGATATAGTAATCTTTTATATCCATCCTGACATCCAAGATTTAACCAGTTATTATCTATACATTGGTTTTTACTAATAAATAGATTATAAGTTGATTTGAAAGCAAAATCATCATCAACAGCAATTTTTACAAAAAGTTTATCTTTGTTTTCACCTCTATTAATTGCAAGAATTCTATGATTTTTAATTGTTTTGACAGGTTCTTTATAATCTTTATACATATCAAATTCATCTTTTTCATCAGGATCTTTCTTTTTGACTTCGAAATTACCAGTGTCTAAAATTATCTGTCTTAATGAGTTTCTAACTTCAAAAAATTCTGCAAATTCTTCAGCTATTATATCCATTGCTCCAGCAATTGCTTCTTCAATGTTGTTAACACCTAGCTCAGTATTTATAAATTCTTTTGCTTTAACTTCAATATTGTCATTTTTCTTAATTATCTCAGCTAGAGGAGCAAGCCCTTTTTCAATGGCTTTTGCAGCTCTTGTCTTCCTTTTTGGTTTGTAAGGTAAGTATAATTCTTCTACTTCGGAAAGTTTTTCAGATTCAAGAATTTTCTTCTCTAATTCCTCTGTTAATTTGCCCTGCGATAATATAGAACTTAATACTTCTCCTTTTCTCTGGTAAAGGTTTCTTTCATAATTAATCTTCTTTTCAATGGATCTTATCTGGACTTCATCCAGTGATCCTGTCATTTCTTTTCTATACCTTGCAATAAAAGGGACAGTATTTTCATCATCAAGAAGTTTTACAGTATTTTCAACCTGAAATTTTTTAAGTTGCTCTTTTTCTGAAATTTTTTCGATAAAATCTATGTATGGCATCTTATATTGCATCGTAGGAGTTTCTTCATCTATTGCCTTATCTTGTTTTTTACTTTTAGTTGTTTTTTGCTTTATCTCTTTCTTATCTGAATTTATATAATTTATACTATTATCATGGCTAAGTTTTATTTTTATTTTTCTTTCTTTTTTCTCTTTTTTTTCTATTTGCTCTTCATTTGTTATACTTTTATCCTGATTTTTTGTTTCACCAATTTTTTTAAATGATTTTTGGTTGGACTCAATATTACTATTTTTAGAATTCTTCATCTCATCTTCATCATTTAAATGAATTGGTTTTTTAATTTTAATGACAAACTTCTTTTTCTCGCTCATTAACATTGGCTCCTTTAATACTGCTTCTATTTAAACATTTGATAATAAGAAGTCAAGAAATTTCACCTTTTCAAATATAAGTCAATTTATGATATTTATATATGATAATTTTTTATCAAAATTGTTGAAAAAATTATATATTTGTGTTAATTAATAAAAAAACATTAAAAAAATAAAAATTAAAGAAAGAATTAAAAAAAAGAATAATGTTAAGAGAGTGTAAAAAAGAAATATTATGAATAAAAATAATTTAAAAATATTTCAAGCCATATTTTCTTTAAATATTAAAAAGGTTCTAATTTGTATCTTTCTTTTTCTATTCTTAATTATTTTTTTGTCGACAGATCTATTTTCAATTAAGATTGATATAAAAGCTAAGTATTCACCTTTTATTTTTACAATAAATAAACCACTCGTATTTTATTGTTTTACTATAGAGCCTTATGATGAAAAGGAATATAATTACAGTCTTGCAGATATTGATCTTGCTATTAAATTTTTACTTATGGAAGAAAAGATACCTTTTAAAAACCTTCAAGAAGAGTATTCAAAACTTATAGAGGATTATAAACCTGTTTTAAATGCTCAATTTAACGCGTTTAAATATTGGTTTTGCAAAGTTTTAGTAAGAAATAAAAAGGTATATGATTTTGATACTAAAAGATTAGAGGATGATAATTATATAAAAGAAAGATTTAAAGCAATACAATATGGAAGCGATGGTTTTATGCCTGCTAGATTTTTTTCTTATCTATTAATGAAAATAGAAAATGATGGAAAAATAAATCCAAATTATAATATAACATTTAAAGATATAGGAAAAGCAACGATTCATAATGAATTAAATTATAGCATCATATATTTTTTAAAAATGCTTTTAGATATTAATAGATTCAATTCTTTTTTTAATAAATACAATCAACAATTGAATGAACTATTTTTAAGTCTAGACTTAGAAAAATGCTTTTTGCAATACTGCAAATATTTCAATATAAATCCAAAAGAAAATATTCTTTTCTTAGTTGATTTTATTGATGAGATTTATTTTTTAAAAGAAAAACCCAAAAACGATAAATTATCAGATATAGATAAATACAAAAAAACCAACCTTTTTGCCTTTAATTCTATGAATTCAATAACTTTTTCATATAAATCTGTTACATGGAAGGTCTTATTTTATGAAATGTTTTTTCATGAATTGACACATTTTTTTCAGAATAAAAGTAGATGGATTTCCGAAGAGCAATACTCATCTCTAGATGACGCAGATAATAGGTATTTTACATATAAGCTTCCTGAAAGGTTAGATAATTTTTCAGGATGGAATAGTTTTTTAAGTAATTTTCATTCTAGTGGAAAATATATATTTTGTGAATTTGATGCTGAGTTTACATGTCTTGAGATGACAAAAAACATATTAGAAAGCGAAAATTACCTAAACTATGATTTACCCCAAATTTTAGATTATCCAGAATTTATTCAACAAATTTATAGCTTGATTCTCGATCTATATAAAGAATATGCAAAGGAAAATGATATAAAGCAAATTTTCTATGTTCAAAATATCGACCCTGATATTAAAAATGAAAATATAATGAGCTTTTCGAATCCAAATAATGATTCAGCAGAAATTATTAAGGATAATCTCTATAAATTTTTTTACTATAAGATTTATAAGGAAAGAGATAAAATATTAAATAAAATACATAGAGCTGTTAGATATTTTGGAATCTATTATAATAACTGAATATAATAATTAAGAAATTTATATTTTAGTTGTAATATTGGTTAATAAAAATTTTGAGTTTATTTATTATTATTTTGGTGAAAAATTCTAGTTTTTAATTATTATTAACTTTGAATTTTTTATTTAATAAGATTTTTAATATTTTTAGGTTTTAAATAATATTTTTTATAAAACTTAACTTTTTTGGATTTAATTATTTAATTAAAGTTTTCAAAAAAGTTTTCAAAAAGAAGGTTAATATTATGAAAAAACTAATTAAACCAGCGGAAGGTGAAAAAGAAAAAGGGAAAAAAAAAGAAAGTAAAATAATAAAAATTATTTTTACTTTTATATTTTTTATAATAATAATTTTCTTTTTTTCATTCAATAACGGTTTTTCATCTAATAACAAGGAAAATAAAAATACATATACAGAGTTATTGACCAATAAGATAGTTAATTTCGATTCTTATCCTTTGAAATTTTCGGATATGGATTTAACGCTAAAATTTGTCTTTCTAGAAAAAGAAAGTCCATTTAAAGAATACAGAATAAATTATTCTTATATAATAAATATATTTAAAGATCTATTATTAATTCAAAATAATGGACTTAGAAGTTATTTTGGTGATTTTATACAGAGAAATAAGGAATTATATAAGGTAAATTATACTGATTTGAATGAATTCTATTATTCAGAACAAAGAATAAAAGTCATTTTGTATGATGAAAAATACTTAATATTTAAAAGAGTCTTCGACCTTGGAAAAGTACCAACAAATGAAGAAATTAAGAATTTTATTAAAATCTCTAATCTTGAATTTAAAAATTCGCTTGAATATTATATTTATTTTATTACCAAATTATTAAAAAATATTGATAGGATAAATTCATTTTATGATATTTATTCTTCAGAACTGAGCAAAATATATGAGAATATTCACTTAAATGAGCTAACAAATTTATTATGCATTACTTTTAATATCAAAAACAAAGAATATTTAAAATTTTATATAGATTTAATACCAGAAATTTATAGTTTAACCAATCCTATCCCAACAGTTACAGCGGGTCAATTAGATGTAAAAGAGTATAAAAATGTTCTGATTTCAAATAATAAAATATCTAATTATATTGCCTTTAATCTGGATATTTTACCTAATAAATATCTTTTAACAAAGTATTTTATTGAACATGTCATATATTATCTTCAATCTAATAGTAGTTGGTTTACTAATTTACTTGATGGTGAAAAGATAAATAAAAAAATTGAATTAAATGATTTGTCCTTTTCATCATTAAATAAGTTTTTTAATGAATTTAAAAATATTAAAAAAGAAAATATTTTTGAAATAGATGCAAAGTTTTCTTTGATCTATACTCTAAATAATCTAAGAGTCTTATTTCCAGAAATTTATGATGAAATTATCAGCGATTTTTATAAATCTTACCTTGGCACAGATGACGACCTTAATTTTATTGCTAAAAAATATGAGATTGATTATGTTAAACAAAATTTTACTGATGAAATATATAATTATCTTTTAATTAAATATTCTGATTTTTGTAGAAAAAAAGGTTATGACTTTCCAGTTCTTTATTGTAAGGGAGCAGATGTTTTAATAGGTATTTCAGATTTTGATAAAGAATCAAATCCAAACAATAAAAACTTAAAATTGGTAACTGAAAATTTATATGAATTTATTATAAAAGAAATATATCAAAATAGAATAGAGACAATAAAAGATATAAATAGGGCTTCAAAATATTTTGGATTATCTTTTAAAGGACTTTATTATTCAGGAACTTCCAATTTAGATATTATTGATATCGACAGTACTTACGAAAATTGATTTATTAAAACAAGAAGTATTTATATATTATATATATTGGTAAGGAGTGGTAGTAAAATTGAAAAAACTTTTTTTCTTAATTATTTTACTTTTATCTGTAATCTTTTTTTCATTTCAGGATAATTTGAGTTATTTGATAATTAGTAAAGATTTAGCTATTTTAAGACCAAATATTAATTATACAAATAGTTTTTTTCAGAATTACAGAACTTTGCTTATAGATTATTCGACCATAAAGTTTCGATATGCTGAGCTTGATTTGACTTTGAAATTTTTATTTAAAGAAAAGGATTGCCAGATACCTTCTCTTCAAGAGGATTATGAAAAAATTCTTAATCAATATTCTTTTCTTTTTGATCAGCAGTTCGCAGCATTTAAATATTATATAACTAAATTTATAAATAAAAATAAAAAACTTTATCAAATAAGTAATCCAAGATTAGATGATGATAACTACCTAAAGGAGTTTTATAAAATACTAATTTATAGAAATTTTATGTTATTTAATGAAATTGAAGGCTTGGGCTTTATTTTATTAAATAAAGCTATGGATATAAACTCTATTTTAAAAGAAGATTTAATTTTAGGGTTTTTTAATAATAGACACGATTCTATTTTATACTATATAAGCAAGATGTTTATTTCTATTCCTCAAATAAATACCTTTTATGAACAATACATAAATACTTTAAATAATTATTTTAATGAATATGAATTTGAAAAGATATATGATTTTATATGTAACACATTAAATATAAAATTTGATAAAACTAAAAAAATTATTGTAAATATTTTGCCTATTAATTATATAAATAAAAAAGAAAAAGATAATAAATTCAATCCTTTGGCAATATCAAAAATTGAAGACTTTGCTGCTGTAAAGGTTTTTGGTTATATGTCTGAAAGTCAAATGATTTTGGGTCTTGATAATTTCAAAAGTAAAAGGTATTTTATTAAATGTTTTATGCATGAATTAGCTCATTATTATCAATATTTTAGTACTTTTATAAATGATGAATTAGAGAAAAAATATATTACTTATTATCTTCCACAAGACTATAAATCTATTAGTCAATGGAATAAATTTATTTCAAGCTTTTTAAAAGCAGAAGAATATCAAATATGTGAATTTGATGCTGAATTTACTTCTTTATATCAAATAAATCTATACAAGGCAAAATATCCTGAAAAGTTGGATATTGATGATAGGACTAATATAATGTCTGAAGATAAAATTTTTATCCTAGATATTTATTTGTATCTTCTTAAACAATATTTAAGCTATTGCAAAATAAATAATGTTTCTCAAATATTTTATTCAATAAACACTGATTCTACGATAGATAGAGAAGAAACTTTTTTGTTTAGTGATAAAAACCCAAATAACAAAAATGTAAAAAATGTAAAAGAAAATTATATAAATTTTTTCAAAAATTGGATATATCCAAATAAAGATAAAATATTGTATGATATATATAGGGCAATAAGATATTTTCAATTTGATGTTGAATGAAATATTTAATATCTAATGGAAAAAGAAAATAAAGAATTTTATTTCTTAAATCTCTTTTTTTATATTCTTTTCAAAACATTTTATTAGACTTTTTCTTTACACTTGATACTATTAAGTAAGTAAAATTTTAGGAGGAATCTTGTGGAGCAATATTATGCTTTCATAAGCGAGCTTTTAAAGATTCCAGCAATTACTGGTTTTGAAGAAAAAGCTGCGAAATTCATTGAAAAATCGATGAAACCACTTTGCGATAAGGTGGAAATCGATGTAATGGGAAATGTTATAGCTTATAAAAAAGGTAGTGGCAAGAAAAAAGTAAAACTTCTTTTTGAAACTCATTATGACCAGATAGGCATAATGATAACCAAAATCGAAGAAAATGGAATCATACGGTTTACAAATATTGGTGGTATAAACAAAAAATCTCTACCAGGAAAAAAGGTAAAAATATTTGGAAAAGAGGAAGTTTTTGGTATTATTGGTACAAAGCCACCTCATCTTATGTCAGACGAAGAGATAAAGAAAATTGATCCTATAAATAAACTTTTCATAGATTGTGGTTTTAATAAAGAAGAGGTAGAAAAAATAGTAAGTGTTGGTGATGTTGGTTTAGTTGATTTTGAACCTCAAAAATTGGTTGGTTCTTCATATATGTCAGCAGGTTTTGATGATAAGGCTGGAGCAATTGTACTTTATATGGCTGCAACTTTACTTGATAAGATGCCTCCATATCATGACATCTATTTTTGTTTTTCTGTTCAGGAAGAAGTTGGGCTTAGAGGTGCCAACACAGCAGCTTTTGCTATAGATCCTGATTTTGCCATAAGTTGCGATGTTACTTTTGGTGACCCTGTTGGTAATCCTATAAAACTCTCAATAGGTAAAGGACCAGCTATAGCCTTTGGTCCAGGACATACTCCTTCTTTTGTAAAAAAGATAAAGGAAATTGCAGAAAAAGAAGATATACCTTTTCAACTTGAAATAGAACCAAGACCTGGTGGAACTGATGCTGCAATAATACAGGTTTCAAGAAAAGGGGTTAGAACTGCACTTTTGGGAATACCACTTCGATATATGCATTCACAGATTGAAGTTATTAATACAAAAGATTTATATAGGGCAGCTAAAATTTATGCTAATGTTGCTACAAGTGAAGAACTATTAGCAAAAGAGCAGGAGAAGAAAGATGATAAATAGATTGCAATTATATTCTGATATAAATTCTGGAAGTGGTGATGAGTCTAAAATTGTTGAGCAAATAAAAAAAGATATTAAGGGAAAAGTTAAGGATATTGAGATAAATCCAATTGGCAATCTCATAGCAAAACTTGGTGGTAAAACAAAGAAAAATGTTTTACTTACAGCGCATATGGATGAAGTAAGTTTAATGGTAAGAGAGATAGAAGAAAATGGACTTATTAAATTTTCCTCTGTTGGAGGTTTTATTCCAAAGATATTACCTGCAACCCAGGTTATAATTGGACATAAAAAAGTTCCTGGCGCTATTGCCATTAAAACTCTTCATTTTTCTTCAGCTGCTGAACTTTCTACTGCCGATGAAATTCGAGATATGTATATAGATATTGGAGCTTCTTCAAAAGCTGAAGCAAATGGAGTTCAGGTTGGAGATTATATCTATTTTACAACAAAATTTTTCAAGCAAGGCAACTATTTATTTGGAAAAGCATTTGACGACAGAGCTGGTTGTTGCGCTATAACAGAAACAATATTGGCAGGACCTTATGAAACTTCAATTTATGCTAGTTACAATGTTTCAGAAGAAGTTGGACTTCGTGGTGGTTATGTCTGTGCATTTGATGTTGAAAACCTCCTTTTTAATTTAAATCTTGAGGGGACTACATGCTCGGATAGAGAAATAGAGAAGACATATTCTCCATCTACTGAACTTGGAAAAGGTCCAGCATTTACTATTATGGATAATTCTTCGATTGCAAATAGAAAACTTCTTGATTTTGCTGTCGATATTGCAAAGAAAAACAAGATACCATACCAGTTTAAAAGGACAATTACAGGTGGAACAGATAGTGGAGCAATTTCACTTACTCAAAGTGGGGTTGCCTCTATTACACTTTCCGTTCCTGTAAGATATATCCATGCACCATGGTCTATAATTCATGAGAAAGATTTTGAAAACTATATAAAACTTGCAATTGCAATTGTTAAAGATGCACATAATTTTAAACTTTGATGTTTTTCTCTATTATAATAAGAATTAAGTTTTAGATATTTAAAAATAGATTAGATAAAAAAATCGGGAGAGAAATATGTTAAAAAAATATGAATTTGTTTTTACTGAATTTGGCACTTCTGGCAGAGAAGATAAAGTTAGAGAAGCTATTTCAAAATATGTTAAAACAAAAGTTGATTCTGTAGATGTCGATGTAAATGGAAGTTTAATATGCCTAAAAAAAGGCAATGGTAAAAACAAGAAAAAATTAATGTTTGCTGCTCATATGGATGCAATTGGTTTTATTATAACACATATTGATAAAAATGGTTTTTTAAGATTTTCAGCAGTTGGCTATCAGCCATCATACAAGATTGTATCAAAGCAGGTTGTTTTTGAAAATGGTACAAAAGGCGTTATTGGTATAGAAAAAGAAGAGGATTTCAAAAACATTGCAGAAAAAAAACTTTATATTGATATAGGAGCCAAAAGCAAAGAGGAAGCTGAAAAAATGGTCGAGATAGGCATGACTGCTATTATGGTAAATAACCCATTTGAACAAAATGGTAAACTTTTCTCCTCTTATCTTGATGATAGAATAGGTTGTGCTATTTTGCTAGAACTTATAGATACAGTTAAACAACCTTATCATGATACTTATTATGTCTTTACTTCTCAGGAAGAGGTGGGAATTCGAGGTGCAAAAACCAGTTCTTATTCTATTACCCCCGATGTAGGAATCGCTCTCGATGTTACTGTTGCTTCCGATACTCCAGAAGGAGAATTTGCATCTTCTACTTATTTCGCAAAAGGTGCTGCAATTAAAGTAATGGATAGAGGCATTATTGTTCCTAAAAAACTTGTCGATCACCTTGTTTCACTTTGTGAAAAAAACAAGATTCCTTATCAAAAAGAAATTTTAACTATGGGAGCAACAGATGCTATGGCTATACAACAGACAAAAGGTGGTATAATAGCTGGAACTATTTCTGTACCAACAAGATATGTTCATAGTGCCAACGAAGTATGTGATCTGGGTGATGTAGAAGCATCAGTTAAACTTTGTTCTAAATTGGTTGAAACAGAACTACCTTTTTAATTTACTTCAGGAGTATTTTAATTTTGTCAAGTCGCTGAGTAAATATTATAACATTAGTGAAGGAAAATTTTAAAAACATAGATGAACGAAAAAAATATTAGAAAGGTAAAAAAAGGGAAAAATTGCATATTCTGGTCATTTTCAGATAAAAAGCAGTTTTTCCCTTTTTGTTATAATTCAATTTTTGGTTTTTATGAAACAAGAAGCAGTAATTTATTAAAAGATTATCTTGCAAAAGGTTTAACAATTTTCAACACTGATTTTTATAAAGATAAATCAATCATAAAAAACTATGAATCTAAACTACATCCTGAAAATATCTTTGCTTCTATTTATTCCAACAGATTCATTAGATCTTTGACAACATACTGCGATGATCTTGAAAAATACAAAAATCCCGAATTTTTGAAATTTTACGCAGATAACTCTGGTTATAGTATCTTGAATACTCTGATTTTTGAAATCCAAAAAAAAGTTACAAATTTTTATTATCTTTGTTCAAAAGAAAAGGAAAATTTATTGATTCCATTGAGTTTGAATTCTAAAAAAATCTCAATAAATGAGCTATTCGAGAAATCATTTTCAAAATCAAACTTAAACAAACAATCTTTTCTTTTTGAGACTTATCCATATTGGTTTAGTATAGATGAAATTCAACAAATAGAGAATTATTACTTTGAACATCAAAATGAAATTGAAAATTTTAATAATAATTTATCAAATTTGTACAATTTTTACCTAAACAAATTCTATTCTGGTTTTCAAAAAGATGCAATTAAAATAATAAATAGGTATATCAATATTCAAAAAGCCTGGATTTATTTAATCGGATTAATTAAAAAAAATGGAAATTATGTAATTTTAGATGGGAGTTTTGCAGACTTTAAAGTATTTCCTTTCTTAGCTGGTTTTTTACCGCAAAATAAAGGTGATGAACAGATTTTCGATATATACATCTTTGGAGATAATTTAACGTTTGGAATGGGGAAAAATATTTTAATTTTAAATAATAAGACCAATTTAATAGATAGAGAAAAAGAGATTATCTTAAAAACTCAACCTTATTTTAATTCTTTTGCTTTTGATCTTTTATTTTCAAATTTAAGAAGATGTCTCTCTCAATTTCATTACTCTACTTTGTTAAGATACTTATTTATTATTGAAAGCAGAAAAGATTGTGAAGTAATAGGACCTTTAATTTATTTAAATAAAAGTTATGATAAAAATTTTGATCCTTTAAAACCATTGAATCTTGTATTAAAAATACCAGAAGAAATATTTTATTTTATTCTTAGATTACTTCCTGATAAGCAAAAAATTACCTGATTAGGTTAAAAAATTTTTTACAAGATAAAAATAATTTTATTAATTCTGCATTTTACATAATTAAAAAATGCAAAATAAGGTTTTTAATTAAATATTAATTTGAAAAAAATTATCTAGTATTATATAATTAAAAAGAAGAAAAAATTACTTTATTTACTCATTTCTAAGCCGAATTATTAATAAAGAGCGGAAAAGAGTATGACACTATTTGTCATTTCAGATATGTTTTTTGGAGTAATATTAGCATTTACTGCTATAATGTTCTGGGAAAAAAATAATAAGAATCAGAGCATGTTTATGCTTGTTCTTGCAGCTTTATTTAATTATCTTTATTCCTTTTTCAGGGTTTTAGAACAGATAAGAGTCATACCTTCCAATTGGTTTTTTTCTATTGGGAATTTCCCTATTATTAAGTATTTAATAATCCTATTTTCGATGATCTTTTTTATACTTGGCCTTTCTAAAATTAGAAATGAGAAGATTGAACAATAAAAAAATAATTATTCTAATTACTCTATTCTTTTATCTTTTATATTGCTTTTTTTCATCAAATTTGAAAATTAAAGCAGATCCTATTATTTATGCAGAGCAATACTATCTTTTGTATACGAAATCCAATAATTTTCAAACAGTAAATATTGAACAAAACATTTTTTATCTTCAAAGAGCATTGATGGCTCCTTTTGCCCCAGTTGTACAGGCTTTATGCAAGATAACAACTCAGGAACAATATATCAGATATAAGTATCTTTTCAAAATGCATTGCAATTTTTTAATATTGAGAAGCTATATTCAACTTGCTTCAAGATTTGATAAAGAAGATATATATTTTTATAACTATCTTTACAAAGATATGATTATTGAAAGTTTGAAAGTTGCTAAATATTACTACGAATTAGCTCTTCCTTACTGGGATTTAACGAAAAAAGAAGCAGCTAATGCTACCTTATTTCAAAAATATAAAATAGATTTACCTGATTGGGAAGATGAGCATTTTAAGATTATGAATGGCATATATAAATATGATGAAATAATTTATTCAAGACTTGAAAATCTATTAAAAAATCTTGCATTTTTAGAAAATTGGGCAAATTCTTTTTATCCCGAAAATCAATAAAATAAAAATCTTAATTCAGATCAAATAAATCATTAAATTTCAGATTTATCAAAATCTTTTTGATATTATCATTTATATTAATTAGTTTAATTCTTCCTCCATATTTAAATGCTTTTTTCTGGAAATACAGTATTCGAGCTAATATATAAGAATTTATTGATATTAAATTTTTTATATCCAATATTATTGATTTTTCTTTATTTATGATTTTATCATTTATAATATTAAAAAAATCATCTAATAAATCCTGATTTTTCTTTGAATTATATGAATCATTTAGCAAAGGAAAATTTATAATTGAACTTTCTTCTTTTTTCATAAAAACCTTTATTAATTTTCAAAATACGCAGTAATTTTGACGATATTTTTATAAAATGGTATTTATTTCATAGCATGAATATTATTAACAAAAACAATATTTTATTATTTATTATTTTAATTTTGATAATAATTTTCCAAAGTTGTGCCTCAGTTCATCCTGAAAATAAATTTATCTCAATTTCAAAAGAATGGAACTATAATTTTTATTTAAGCAAAACAAAGGATTTTTCAGATTTAAAATTAATCAAAAGTGGGATTACAGATTTACCAATAAATTTTAGTAAATTAATAGAACCTAATTCTGTCCAAAGAGGTATGGTAGAATTCACAAAAATTATTAAAATTGATTATGATCTGATTAAAGATAGTAAATTTATTGGTATATATTTTGGCAAATTGATAGATTGCAGTGAAATATTTGTTAATGATGAACTTGTTTCAAGAAATGGTATTTTAAAAAACAAGTATTTTACAGCATGGAATAAAAATATTTTAATTAAATTACCAAATTTTACTAAAAAAGGGATCAAAGAAATTTCTATTAAAGTGAAAATATTCTATTATCCTGATGGTTCTATTCAAGATAATATTTTGCTTGGAGATTACGAAAAATTAAGAAAAACAGAGAGAATCAACAATATTATAGATATTGATTTAAAGATAGTACTACTTTTTATCTCTTTATTGTTTGTAATTCTTTTTTTCTATATTGGAGTAAGACTTAAATACTCTTATTATATCTATTTCTCTTTACTGACTTTTCATATATCGTTGTTTACAATTATTTATGTATTAACTGATTTACCGATAGACCATACTATATTTAATTATTTATTTGAATATAAATCTATGTATCTTTCATCTATCCTATTAATATTATTTACGACAGAATATTTAAATAAAAAACCCGATATTGTATTAAAAATAGGAATTATATTTTCATCTATAGGATTTCTATTAGATACTTTAATTTATAAAAGAACAATTAGATTAAGTATATATCAGATATTTAATATTTTGCTTTATCTTATTTTTGCATATCTTGTATTCTATGTCTTAATAAATTTTATAAAAACAAAGTCGAAGAATAGCAAAGATATCTTATTCTCATTATTAATCTTATTTCTTACTCTTACTAATGATCTATTATCTTTTAAATATCCTTCTATTATTAAAAATTTTTATCCAAATAATATAACACTAAAATACTTAAATATATATGGATTTCAATTCTTTATAGTTTTAATAGCTACAAGATTGGTTAGGGACCTTGTAAACTCATTTTACAAATTAAGAATATTGACAAAAGATCTTGATAAAATTTCCAGTGAACTTGAAAAAAGAAATAGTATGCTTACAAATAATGTACAGAAGATACTTGATAATACAAAAGAAAGTTTCATTATTTCGGAAAAACTGTCAAATGAAGGAAATGATTTTTCAAAAGTTGTATTTAACTTAAAAGAACAGATTGGGCAGATGAAAGAATCTCTTATTTTATCAGCTACAAATGAAGAAAAAATATCGGAAAAGACAGACCAACTTTTTGAAATGTTAGAAAATGTTCAGCAAGGATATAATAGTACAAATAAAATACTTGAAAAAGTAATAGAAAAAATAGATGAGGTAATTTTAAATACAAATCTGATTGATACGATTGTTGAGCAAACCTCTTTATTGTCTTTAAATTCTTCAGTAGTAGCAGGAAAGGCAAAAGAAAAAGGTAGAGGTTTTTCAATAATTTCTGATGAAATAAGAAAATTAGCCTTAAAATCTGCTGATTTTTCATCCAATGCGCATGGAGGAATTAACAATATTTTGAAATCAGTTGAAGAAACTAGAAACAGAAGTCAGGAATTCTTAAAAGTCTTTACAGAATATATAGAACAATATAACAAACTGGTTGAGTATCTTAAAATTAACCAGGAAAATCATAATGTTTTTAATATTAAAATAAGTGAGATGATTGAAATAATTAGCAAAATTGCTTTGTTAGCCGATGAAATAGATGAAAAATCAAGAAAACTATATATAATATCAACTGAAAATATTAATGTTAATATGGAACTTTAAGAATTTATTAGTAAGATTTAATTTTAATTAGATATAATTTAAGATTTAATAAGATTGATGATGAAAAATATTTTTAATAATTTTTCATTTTTCCTAAGGTTAATTACCCTAATTCTTATAATTCTTTTGATTTTTGTTTTAATTTTTTCTTATTCTAATCATATTATAGATAAAGATGAAAATACCATATCTTTGAATAATGATTGGCAATATTCTTTTTTTCAAGATGAAAAACTGATCGAAACTCAGAATATATCTTTGCCTTATGATATTTCCGGTCATATTGAATATCAGAAAGGGAAGGTAGTACTATCAAAAAAGATTAATCTATCCAATTTTAAAAATCCTGCAATAAGATTGGGAAAATTAAGCGATGGGATAGAGGTTTATCTAGATGATTTGCTTATAGCTGAATATGGTAAAAAAGATAATATTGTTTTTTCAGCTTTTAATTTCGATAAAACCATACCTCTTTTATGTTATAATGGTAAAGATAATGATTATGAATTAAAAATAGTTATCTATATCTTAACCAATGTTAGTATTACATCAAGTTTTTATCTGGGTGAGTTTGAACAATTAAACTTTAAAAGTAATTTAATTAATTTTTTTAATGTAAAATTAAAAAGATTCCTATTCTTAATAATTCTTTCTATTTCAGTAATATTTTTTTATATAAGTATTAAAGAAAAAAGAAAAGATCTTTTATATTTTTGTATTTCAAGTATTTCAGTATTGATTTTTTCTGCAAATCAATTATTTGAATACCTTCCTATAGATTATATTTCTTTCAACTATGTTTTTATTTATAAATCAATGTATCTGATGACAATCTTCTTTTTGCTCTCATTTTTTTATCTTTCGGGTGAAAAGATTAATAAAACTGTAAAAGTAATTATTATTCTATTTTCATTATTTTTTCTTATTGATACAGTATTAATTAAAAATTATATTTTAAGAAGGAAATTTTATACATACGAGTTATTTATTGGTATAATTTCATTTATTTATCTTATTTTTTATGTTTATTCAAGGTATTTTTATTTTAAAAAGACTAACCTTAAAAAATATCTTATACCTTTTACAATACTTTTTTTTGCTCTTTTAAATGATACATTAGTTTTTCTTTTTCCAGATTCTTATCCACAATTTTATACTATGATTTATGGCTTTGAGATTTATATAATTATTATTTCAAGAATAATACTTAATGAGCTTATTGAGACTTTCATAGAGACAGATAAAAAAAATAAAGAAATAAGAAAATCTAATGAAAAATTAAAAATATATTTAGATGAAATTTCTTCTTCAATTAATCTAATAGAGAAAAATAGTGTACTATTTGAAGATACCTCAAAAGAGTTAACTCACCAAAGCCAAATGACTAAAAATGAGATAGATACATTAAGTAAAAAAATAGATGAATTAAACAATTTAAGTAATCAAATTCATGAAATAGATTCAAATATTATAAGTTTATCAGATAAAGAAATAAAAATTGGTAAAGAATTAAGAAATTTAATTGAATTGAATTCCTCAAATTTTATTTATATGAAAGACAATTTAAGTATTACAAAAGAATTTTCAAATCAAATAGAAGAAATTTCTCGTCAAACATCTCTTTTAGGATTGAATGCTTCAATAGAATCTACTAAAAGTTCAGAATATGCTAAAAGTTTTGCGGTAGTATCATCAGAAGTCAAAAATCTTGCTTCGAAATCTGCTGAACTTGTAGGTAAAATAAAGAATATAACAGATGATATTGTATTACATACTGATTCTGGTCTTGAAAGTACAAAATCATTATCAGATTACTTTGAAGATTTTTTCTTTAATTTTCAGATTTTTATGCAAATTCTTCAGAATAACCAGGAAATACATAAAGGAATAGAAGATAACTTTAATAAAATTTCTATATCAATCTCCAATTTATCTGGAATAATTGAGACTTTGAATAATTATGCAAAAGATTTAAAAAATCAGATTATTTAAATAATCTTGACAAATCTAAAAACATTATTAATTTGTTTTTGTTATATTGCATTTTGATTAAGGAGCTTTATAGATGGTTAAACTTCGCTTAAAAAGAGTAGGAAGAAGAAATCAAATTTATTTTCGATTGGTCGCTGTTGATGAAAGATTTCCAAGAGATGGTAGATTTATAGAAGAACTTGGTTCATATAATCCACATGAAATTGATTGGGAAAAGAAATTTCAGTTTAAGGGCGCACCAAATAGTGAAGAAATAGAAATAGCTAAAAACAAAATTATTGATTGGTATAAAAAAGGAGCAGAGCCAACTGCTACAGTTTATAAACTTTTAGCTAAAAAAGGTCTTGTTTTAAAACCAGAACTTAGAAAACAGAAGTAGTTTTTAAAATGAAAGAGAAAGATTTTATAGAATATATTGCTAAATCGATCGTCGATTATCCCGATGATGTCAAATTAAATGTTGTAGAAGGTGAAAAAACTACATTAATAGAATTGAAAGTTAATCCTAAAGATATCGGTAAAATAATCGGTAAAAATGGGACAATAGTTAAGGCTTTGCGAGTTTTGCTTTCAAGTCTTGATAGTAAAAGTGGAAGACACATTGCTCTGGAGATAAAAGAATAGGAGATATCTTTGTCAGAGTATAAAGGAATATGTGTCGCTAAAATAATTAAGTTGTTTGGTTTAGATGGAGCTGTTAGCATAGAACCGCTCACAGATATAAAAGAAAGAATATATAAATCAAAAGAATTTTTTTTAGATGAAGATTGCAATGAAAAAATAGAAGTTGAAAAAATAGAAGGTGATTGGTATCACCTTCATATTTTTTTTAAAAAGTATAAAAATATAGATGAAAGTCGCTGTCTAGTTGGGAAATTTCTTTTTTTACCAAGAGCGGATTTTTTAGATATCGAAGAAAACGAATTATTTTATTATCAAATATTCGAATATAAAATTGAATATCTCCCCGATAATTTTACTTATGCGTCTGATATATATTTTTCAAATAATCTTCTTTATATTTCAATTAAAATTGATAATAAAGAATTTTTAATTCCATTTGTCAAAGATTTTATAGACAAAATTGATAAAGAAAATCATATAATTAAATTAAAAAGATTTGAACTGATACAACCAAATAATATTAAATAGAATATAGATAAATTTATAAATTAGAAATAATAAAGTTTTGAATTAATAGAAAAGGCAGAATAATTAGAAATGAAATTTAATATAATTACTTTGATACCTGAACTTTATGAAACATATTTTAATTTTTCTGTTTTTTATAACGCCTTGAAGAATAATATTTTTAGTTATGAGACAAAAAATTTAAGAGATTTTGGATTAGGTTCTCATAAAAAAGTCGATGATTATCCTTATGGTGGTGGTATAGGGATGATTTTAAGACTCGAACCTTTAGTAGAGTGTTTAAATAGCTTTGAGGATAAAGGAAAGGTAATATTTTTATCTCCCAGAGGTAAGACTTTAAATCAAGGTATAGTTAAAGAATTGTCGAAAGAAAAAGTTATTACAATTGTAAATGGTAGGTATGAAGGGATAGATGAAAGATTTATAGATAGATATGTCGATGAATGTATAAGTATTGGGGATTTTATTTTAACAGGAGGGGATCCAGCAGCTTTATCTTTAATTGATGCAGTTTTAAGATATATACCGGGTTTTTTGGAAGAAGAAGCATTAAAAGAAGAGTCATTTGAGAATTCTCTTTTGGAATATCCTCATTATACCCGACCATATGAATTTGAGGGGATGAAGGCACCAGATATTCTTATTTCAGGTAATCATAAAGAGATAGAAAAATGGAGAAATCAAAAAAGGATTGAGATTACAGAAAAATTTCGCCCCGATTTAATTAAGAAGCAATAGTAAGAAGCAAAAGAAAGATTATTTAGTAAATCAAGATAAAAAGCAAAGATTAAAAATCATTATAAATTTCGCTAAAAGAAATTGTTGCAATTATCATAGATAATGTTAAATTCGAAAAGCACCTAAATATAAAATAATAATTTAGTTTTCTGGAGGATAGAATGAATATTATTGAAAAAATTACGGAAGAATATACTAATAAACCTATTCCTGCTTTTAGAATTGGCGACACAATCAGAGTTCACTATAAAGTTGTAGAAGGTGGAAAGGAAAGAATTCAGCCTTATGAAGGCACTGTTATATCCAAAAAGGGAAGTGGAATTTCTAAAAATATGACAGTTAGAAAGATTTCATATGGTGTCGGAGTCGAAAGAATTTTTCCTGTTTATTCTCCAAGAATAGATAAAATAGAGATAGTAAAGCGCGGAAAAGTCAGAAGAGCTAAACTTTATTATTTAAGAGAAAGAACTGGAAAAGCTGCAAAAGTAAAAGAAAACAATATTTAATAAAAAATATTTTTGTATCTTTACTTTTTTCATTAATGCTATTTAATTAAAAAGCCATAAATTTTTCATTTGTTTTTTTTCATTAGGGGATATAAATAAGAAAAATGAAATTGCATTCAAATATTGATGCATTTTTCATTGAAAATAAAACAGCTAAAGATAATAAAAGTAATTCACTCGAAATTGGTAAAACATATAAAGCTACTATCATATCTAATAGAGGAAATACTTTATATTTTTCAATAAATGGGATTATTTTTAAAACTAATTTGATAGATACTTCTTCAAAATACCTTTTTTTAAAAGTGCTCGATAATGGCGAAAAATATAAGTTTGAATTAATAAGAGAAAATATAGTTATTGAAAAAAATCGAGATATTGAAAAAAACTTAGTTAATTTGCTTAAAGAAAAATATTCCGAATCTTTATTTGAGCAAATTGAAAAAGACTTTTTAAATATCATTAGCAGTCAAAAAAATGAAATTTTTGAAAATATCTACCAGAATTTGAAGAATTCTAATTTTTTCTATCTAGAGCAGAAATACCATGGCCTATATAAAATTGATGAAGATAAATATTTTCATATTGAATTTTATGAAGTAGAACCTTCATGTTTTTCTTTTAATTTAAATTTTGAACTTGAAAATGAAAAAATTCTTCTAGTAAAAGGTTATTTTAAAAAAGAAATATCAAGGGTAAATTGCAATTTTATTACCAATTCTATGGATTTTTATAAAAGACTTGCAAATTCCGAAGAAGAGCTTTTAAAAATTAATAGAAAATTTGAGTGGATTTGTAAACAAAAATTCGATGAATTTATTTCAATTTAATATTTTATTTACTTTTATTCCAAATAGTATTAAAATATATGCAGATAATGAATAAAAAGGATAAAAGAAACCTTACTAAAAAATCTGTAGCCTTAAAATATGATAAAAGTGAGTTTGCTCCTAAAATTATTGCTAAGGGAAGAGATTTATATTCGAAAAAGTTACTTGAGATAGCCCAAACAAACGATGTGCCTATTATTAGAGATAATGAACTTGCCGATAATTTATATCAGATAGATATAAATGAATTTATACCAGATGAATTTTTTGAAATTATAGCTACAATTTATTCTTTTATCTTGAAGAAAAAGGAAATAAAAGATGAAGAAAAAGATTAAAATTGATGATATTAAAATAGGGATGCAATTTTCAAGTCCTGTTTATTTTGGTTCTCAAGTTGTAATTCCTGCTTTTACTCCTATTAAAATTTCTGATCTTGAAAGACTAAAAAGATGGAGAGTTTCAGAAGTCGAAGTAGATGATGATGAAACATCAAAGGATATTCCTTCAGCTAGACCTTCCCAAGAAAAGAATGTTGAAACCAAGGAAGAGGCACAAGATAAGCCAAAACCTGATAGAAGAAAGGAACTTGCGGAAAGACTTAAAAAATATGCTCCTGAAATTAAAAAAGTTGATACTCAGTTGTCCAACCTTCCAAAAGGTCCTGATGCTACTAACCTTGCTATAATAACAAAATATACCAAAATTCTTGCCGGAATTAAATCAATATTGCAGGATATTAAGATTGGACAAATAGCATCAAAAAACGATATCTATGATATAATTGGAGAAATCACCGATCTTGTCATGAATAAAAAGACAGAGATTTTATCAATTTTAAGCCATTTTGAAGATCCAGCTTATGATTACCTTATAGTCCATTCTGCAAATGTATGCATATATTCTGTTTTAATTGGTTATTATATGAACTTAAATCAATATAAACTAAATCAACTCGCCATTGCTTCCTTATTACATGATGTAGGTATGATGAAGGTTCCTGAAAGTGTTATAAATAAAAAAGAAAAACTTACTCCATCAGAATTTATTGAAGTTCAAAAACATACAATTGAAGGATATAAGATATTAAGTCAAAAACAGAATTTTACCGATGAAATATGTCAGGTTGCTCTGCAACATCACGAAAGATTTAATGGTTCAGGTTATCCCGCAAAAAGGCATGGGGAACAGATTACCCAATTCAGCAGGATTGTTGCAGTCGCTGACTCTTACGATGCTATGACCGAACCTCATTCGTACAGAGAAAAATTTCATGGACATAGAGCCATAAAAGATGTTTTACAGGCTTCTAAAAACTTCTATGATCCAGAAGTATCTAAGACATTTCTTTCTATTATGAGTATTTATCCTATTGGTTCAATAGTTCAATTTAATGATGGTTCTATTGGTATTGTTACTCAAGCAAATCCAAATCTTCCTTTAAGGCCTACATTAAAGATAATTGTCGACGAATTTGGAGATAGAGTTTCAGATAAAAGAATTGTTGATCTGGAAAAAACACCAAATCTTTTTATTACTACTATAATTAATCCTAAAGAGTTAAATTTTCAAATAGAGGAATATCTATAAATTCATATTTGATTATCTAATATTATTCACCCAATTTTATAAAATATTAAGTGAAAAAATTTCATTTTTCATTTTAATTAAACAACTTTTTAAGTTAATGTTTAAGGATAAATTTTGGTATAATAATATAGGAATTTAATGTGCATAAGATATATGATATTTTTTTTACTCAATTCTCAAAAAATCAGGATATTTCAAGATTTATTAGTAAAAAAGAAAAAAATCTTATTATTTCAAAGGCTTCTTCTTCTGCTTTTTTTTCGCTTATTATATATATTTTGGAAAAATATGATGAATCTATACTTATAATTCTTCCTGATGAAAACATAGTTGATAAATTTTATTCGGAAATGAATCAAGAGTTTTCAAGGTTAGGTATAAAAATTTCAATATTTACTCCGTATAGTTTATTTTTCTATGAATGTAACCCTACTGAAAAAAAGGAATCTTATTATAGGATTGATGCAGTAAATACTCTTAGGTTTAAAAAGGGTATTGTGCTAACTACCCCTTTAGCTTTGATGTTCCCCACAATTTCTATTGAAGACCTTGCAAATAAAAAAATATTTTTAAGAAAAAGGGAAAAAATAAATCCCGATATTCTTGTTAGACTTTTGATTCAAGGAGGATATGAAAGAGTTGAGCAATTGTTTGATTTTGGTAGTTTCACATGGAAAGGATTGGTTATAGATTGTTTTTTTTCACCTTCTAATAATCCTGTCAGGATTGTATTCGATGATGAAGATAAGATAGATAAGATACAATTAATTGAGCAAGATACTTTTAGAATTATTGAAGAAATCGAAGAAATAGAAATACTTCCTATCAAAGAGTTTTTTGTAGATAATTCAAAAATAGACAAATTTGCAGAAGAATTCTATCAAGTAAATGGACTGGATTTAGATGCTAATTCATATGTAAGAGATTTACAAAACCAGCAGTTATATTCAGCTTTGTGGGCTTACCCAAAAGTAATTGATAATAAAAATTATATACTCACTCATCTCAATAACGAAAACATAGTAGCGATATTTGATGTCGATAAAATTGAACTGCAATTGATAAATGAATATAAAAAAAGTGAAAACTCATATAAAAACTTAGAATTAAAAGGTCTTGCGAAACCTGAAAATATATTTTTTCAAAAAGATGATTTTACAAGATATTTAAGATATTACAAGAATTTAAAAGTATATACAAAGGATATAGAAAATAAAGATAAAAATTTAGTAATAAAATTGAATTGTTCTAAGGTTGAATCTTATCAAAATAAGTTCGAAGAATTCAGGTTGATTTTTAATAATAGAATTCAAGAAGGGGCAAAACTTTTTTTTGTCTCAAATGAAGAAGAAAGGAAAAGGCTATCTATTTTATTCAAGGACTTAAATGCCAAATATATTGAAGATTCTCTTATTGAGGGTTTTTACCTTGAAGATAGAAATGAATATTATTATGCCAGCGATGAATTAATAGAATATAAAATTCGAAGTAAAGCTTCAAAATCATTTCAGGTCGAATTTGTAGAATCAGCGTTAGATATAAAAAGCGGTGATTATCTAGTTCATATAAATCATGGCATAGGAATTTATGAAGGATTAAAAAGAGTAACCATATTAAACCAAGAAAAAGATTATCTAGAAATAAGATATAAAAATAATGAAAAAATTTATGTACCAATTGAAAATATAGGACTTTTACAGAAATATATATCTTTTGGAAAGACAAAACCAGAATTGGATAATATTTCTTCAAAAACCTGGAAAAAAACATTAGCCAAAACAAAACAGGATATTATGGAATATGCCAATCAGTTGTTATTATTATATCAAAAAAGAAAGGAGCAAAAGGGGATTTCTTTTAAGCCTTATCAAGAATTAGAAAATGAGCTTTCCAATAGATTTGAATACAAAGAAACTTACGATCAACAGAGGGCTATAGACGATGTTCTGCTTGATATGGAGCAGTCTTATCCTATGGATAGGCTTATTTGTGGCGATGTAGGTTTTGGAAAGACAGAAGTAGCTATAAGGGCTTCATATAGAGCGGTATTAAATGGATTTCAAGTGGCAGTAATCTGTCCTACGACGATACTTGCAAATCAGCATTTCGAGACTTTTTCAAAAAGATTAGAACCTTTTGGAATTAAAATAGGATTACTTTCAAGGCTTATAGATGATAAGACTCAAAAAGAATTTTGTAAAAAAGCTCAGGATGGAAATATAGATATTTTAATTGGAACTCATAGACTTTTATCAAATGATGTAAAATTTAAGAAATTAGGATTATTGATAATAGATGAAGAGCATAAGTTTGGTGTTGAGCATAAAGATAAGTTTATTAAACTAAAAACAGATATAGATGTATTATCTTTGTCTGCAACTCCCATCCCGAGAACTTTACATATGGCATTATCCAGGATTCGACCTCTTTCAATAATAAACACAGCACCAGATCAGCGTGTACCAGTAGAAGTATTTGTTGAACCTTTCGATGATCTAGTTATAAAAAAAGCCATTGAAAAGGAATTAGAAAGAGGTGGTCAGATTTTTTATGTTCACAATCGAGTTAAAACAATAATAAATGTTGTCGTTTACCTGAAAAACCTATTTGGTGGAAAGGTGCCTATCGTCTATGCTCATGGGCAAATGTCTGAACATGAATTATCTGCCAATATTTCTAGTTTTATTAAGAAAGATGCAAAAATACTTGTTTCGACTTCTATAATAGAGTCAGGGATAGATATTCCAGATGTCAATACTATAATAATAGATAATGCTCATCTTTTTGGTCTTTCCAATTTATATCAGTTAAAAGGAAGGGTAGGAAGAAGAAGTAGAAAGGCATATGCTTATCTTTTATATCCTCAAGAGAACTTTTTAACTGAGATAGCCTTGAAGAGACTTCAGGTAATAGCTGATTATGCAGAACTTGGTTCGGGTTATAAAGTCGCGCTAAAAGATTTAGAATTAAGAGGTGCCGGAAATATATTAGGCAAAGAGCAATCTGGATTCATAATGTCTGTTGGTTATTATCTTTATGAAAAGTTGCTTGATGAAGCAATATCAAAATTAGAGCAGAAGAGTGAAAAAAGAAAAATTAAAACAGAGATTGAACTACAATTAAAGACTTCTATTCCAGATTTTCTTGGACTTTCTAAACAGGAGAAGATTAATTTTTATGAACAGCTTCTTTCTTGCGATAATGAAGATGACTTGAATCAATTTGAGAATAGATATAAAGATATTATCGAAAAAGCACCAATTGAACTTGTAAATTTATTGCTTATAACAAAAATAAGAATTTTAGCTCAGAGAAAAAGCATAAATAGAATACTTGAGTTTAAAGATCATATATCTATTTTTTTTGAAGATTCAAATATTGATGTAAATAAATTTTTAGAATATGTTAAAAATAATGAGGCTTCATTTAATCAACAGATAAATAATAGAATAGATATAATAAAAGCTTTCGAATCTTTGGATTCAAAGTACAGTTATCTGATGAAATTTATGAGTGAAATTTTCTATGATTCAAGTACTTGAAATGTTTTCATAGACACATTGTTTTCAAGATAACCATCTATAAATTCTCTTAATTTTTGAATTTGGAATGGTTTTTTAATAAAACCATTTGCACCCATATCTTTACATCTTTCTATAACGGAATCTTCAACAAGTGCTGAAATAATGAAAATAGGCTTATTTTTGGTATATTGGTCTGTTCTTAAAAGTTTTAGTACATCAAAACCATTTAAACCCTGCATCATAATATCAAGTAAAATTATATCAGGGTTATTATTTAAAAGTGAGTATAACCCTTTTCTTCCACTTGGGCAGGTAAATACCTTATATTTAACTTCAAAAGCATATTTTAAAAGATTTAATAGATCTTCACTATCATCAATTATAAGAATACTTTTCATCTGCCCTCCATTAAATTTTAGTTATTTTATCACTTAATATTAAAAACTAATTAACAATAAAGTAAAGAATTTTTTTTTGATTTCTTTTTAAATACTATAGAAATAGAAAATTTCAAATAAAACAAGAATGATAGATAAAAAAATGTTATTTGAAATTAATTAAAAATAGAATTAAAATAAAATAAGAATAATTTTGGGGGGATTATGAGAGTTGCTATTCATATCACCCACGAAGCAGTGCAAAAAATAGGTGGTATTGGTTCTGTAATAAATGGTGTTTGCACTGCAGATAATTATAAACAATTTTTTGAAAAAACTTTATTATATGGACCAGCTTTCTCTTCGACAGCAGATGTTTATTCTAAACTTGGTAGAGGTGGTCAGGTTTTATATTCTAATCTTGATTCTCTTGATAAAGGATCATTTCATCAGATTTTTTCCCCTGTTGTCGAGAAATATAAAATCAATATAATTTATGGTAAAAGAATTATAGCAAGTGAATATAATATTAATAAGACTAATGAAGTAGATGTCATGCTTATTGATATACAGAATATGAATCAATCACTTATAGATATTTTCAAATATGTCTTATGGGAAAAATATGGAATTCAATCAGATAGATTCACAGACTGGGATTATGAACAATATCTTAGAATAGCTGTATGTTACTTCGAGCTTTTAAATGCTTTATATGGACAATCATATCAATACTATCATTTTTCTCACGAATACATGGGAATAGCCTCAATATTAAAAGTCATAACTGAAAGAGAATTGCAAGGGTTAAAAAATCATAAAACAATATTTTGGGCACATGAAGTTTCACCAGCTAGAAGTATTGTAGAAAATTATAAAGGGCATGATGTTTCTTTTTATAATATTTTGAGTGAGAGTGAAAAGAAGTATCTATCGATGGAATCTGTCTTTCCAGAGATACTTGAAAGTTATAGAACTCAACTTGTAAAAAGGACAACTGTATTCGATTATATATTTGCTGTTTCAGATATAGTGGCAAAAGAATATTTATTCCTCAATCCTCAAATTAATAAAGAAAAAGTTAAGATAGTATACAATGGGGTTGCATTTCATACAATTGATATAAAGAAGAAAATAGAGAGTAGAGAAAAAATTTCTAATTATATTGAATCTATTTTTAATTTTAAGTTCAATGTTTTATTTACTCATGTTACCAGATTAGTATTATCTAAGGGCTTATGGCGAGATTTAGTACTTCTTGAAGAATTAGATGAAAAGTTTTCTTTAAATGGATTGAAGGGAGCATATATTCTTTTATCTACTCTCATAGGAACTGGAAGAAACTCATCAGATATTCACAGGATGGAGAAAGAATATGGTTGGCCAGTATTACATAAAAAAGGATGGCCAGATTGTATTGGATACGAAGAAGAAATATATGATTTAATCCAGCTTTTTAATGCAAAATCAAAATCAATAAAAGCTGTTTTTATAAATCAATTTGGTTTTGATACAAGAACTTGTGGAGATAGAGTTCCATTAGGAACAACGATTGTAGACTTGAGAATAGCTTCTGATGCAGAGCTTGGATATTCTATTTATGAACCATTTGGAATCTCACAAATAGAATCAGTCCCATTTGGAGGGATTTCCCTTCTTTCAAGAGCTTGTGGAGCTTCCTATCTCTTTGAGAAAATATGGGAAAATGATAAAAATGCTCCATATCATATAATTGATTTTTCTTCATTGGAAGATTTGAAACTTTCCCAAATAAATGAAATTTTATTATCGTCCGATAAAATAACAAGTTTAAAAAACTTAGATTCTAACTTAAGAAAACAGATTGAAACTAATTTTTTCAAGATAAATTGCTTAAAAATTATTGAAAAACTTCCAAAAACAGATAAAGAAAGGGAGATTTTGCTAGAAACTAATTCTACCAAAGTGATAAACTTTGGTTGGGAAGCAAGATTAAAAGATGTTTTTGGCTTTTTATAGGAGTCTTAATGGAGATAAAAAGATTTATAGTAGGACCTTTAAATACAAATTGTTTTTATATTAGTAAAAATGGAATAAATTTGTTAATTGATCCTGGGTTTGAAGATGATGAACTTATAGAATTTTTAAAAGATAAGCATATTGATTATATAATTTTTACTCATTATCATATAGACCATATTTTAGGATACCATGCTGTTAAAAAAGTTATTAAAGGGGAAGCAAAAACATTAATTCATAAACTTGATTATCAATTTTTAAATGATCCCATGATTAATGGCGCAGGATTTATAGGATTCGATTTTGAAAAAATAGAAAATGCAGAATCTATCAATGAAGATGAACACACTCTTTTTGATGATTGCAAATTGATTTTATCAAGTGGGCATACACCAGGTTCGATTGTTATATATTTCGAAAAAGAAAAGGCAATGTTTTCGGGGGATACAATTTTTGCAGATGGTATAGGTAGAACAGATTTACCTGGAGCAGATGCAAAAAAAATGGTTTTTACAATTAGGAAATTACTATCTTTACCCGATGAAACAAGAATATTTCCTGGACATGAAGAATTCACTACTCTTGGAAAAGAAAGATATCAGCTTTCTCATTATTGTGAAATATGAATTAAGTATATTTAACCTTCTTGTTCAATTTCTTCTTCCAGAGCACCAAAAAGGGTAGCTATATCACTATTGGCAGATTTTAATCTTTCGGTAAGTTTTTTTGCTACTGCTTTTAAGATAAGATATCCTATTCTATAATTATCGTTGGCAAGCTTTTCGAAACTCGAAGAATCTAATACAAGGGTGACGACATCAGATATAGCTTTTATTGTTGCTGTCCTAGCATCTTTATCTATTAAAGCCATTTCTCCAAAAAAAGCATTCCCCTCTGCTTCTATTTGAGCAACAGCATATTGTTCTTTTGCAAAAGTTTCTTTTAATACTTTAACTGTTCCACTATACAAGATATAACAGCAATCACCAATTTCCCCTTCTTTTATGATTATTTCGTCTTTTAAGAATTTGAGTGCATAAGTTGCGTCAGCAATTTTTTCGATTTCTGATGGATTTAAATTCTGAAATAATATTACCTTTGAAAGTTTTTCTTTTTTCTCATTAGTGGATATATCTATTTTCTTCATATTTATCCGCCTGAATTAAATTCCTTCTTTTACATATTCTTTTACACTGTTTTTTGTTATATACAAAATTGCTGAATCCTCTTTAATGATATAATCAAATGGTGGATTAAAATAGGGGTCATTTGCTCTTAATGTTTTTATCCTCTTCAGGTTTTTTACCAGTCTTTCCATGTTAGGGGTTTTTTGTGCTTCTTTTAATGCTTTTTTCTTCCTTAAAAAGACATTTCCAGCATTCTCTATTATGCCTATAGGTAATAAGTTTTTTTTAACATAATCTTCAAAAAGATCTTTGTACTGTTTTCCTATAAATTTATCGCTTATAGGCTCGGATTTTAGCTGGCTTCCTTTTGTTGGGTTGATTAGTTCATCAAAAACCTGTGAAAACCCTTTTCTTAAAGAGGCTTGAGATATTAAAAGGTGAGTAGTGTATTTTGAAAGTATTATTTCATCACAATATGCTTTTCTAAGTGAATTTTCAAATTTTGTATCAAATATTTCTACGCAGGTATAAATTTCTTTATTTAATGATTTTGCTATTAAGACAGTCATGACATTTTTAGAATCTATTTCGCTTTGAGAAAATCTTCCAGTATCATCAGCAAGAACTAGAAGTTGTCCCGCACTCTCTATAGATGCTTTTTTAAGGATATTTTCATCAAAATAGTCGCCATGTATATAGTTTATACCTCTAAACTCAGATTCAGATAGTATTCCCTGAATAGTTTCTGGATTTTCATTATTTATCATGACTATATCAGAAGGTTCTAAATCTGTATTTATAGCAAGAATTTGTTTTAAAAGACCTATAAAATCAGTTTTCCAACCACATATTACAAAGTGATCATTTATCCTTTTCACCTTAGCGACTCCTCTTTGCTTTTTCAGTTCAATATCTACCAAAATAGATGCGAAAGTACCAGTAAATAAAGATATTGTTAATAATCCAGCGAAAATTCCAATCATTATAACTACTTTACCAGCTTTTGTTTTAGCTGTAATATCTCCATAACCTGTCGATGTTATTGAGATTATTATATAGTATATTGAATCAAAAAAAGTCTTAATACCTTCGTTTTTCCTTGTCTCTATTATAAAAATTAAAATTGAGAAGAATACGATAAAAGATAATAATAATAATGCTATTTGTATGAATTGTTTGCTAAAAAATCTTTTTATTTTATTTAATAAATTAATAAATTGGCTTTTCTTTCTCATATATTAAAATTCGGCATAAATAAAGAAAAAAATTAATATACATCCCTTAAAATATTGAAAAGTTTTATTTTTCAAATTTTATATTAAAATTTATTTGAATGTAATTATGGAAATTAATGAATAAGTAAAAAAGACTTATTAAAAGAGGGAAAAATGATTTATAATATGAAATTCTATGTTTTGATCTGTTTTTTATTATTTTTTTATTCCCTTTTTTTTATTTTATCATTAGAATTAAGAGCTGAGAGTCTTTCGATATTCATAGATTTGAAACCACTGTCTTTATCTATAAATGCAGGAGGACCTGGTCTTGGTTTTGGGCTTGAATTTTATTTAAAAAATTATTTTTCAATTTATGGGAAAATAGTCTATATGAATTTCTATGATGCAGATATCTGGTTATTATATTACATGCAAGGAGCAAGATTTTATTTTGAAAAAGGTAGATTCGATAGATTTTTTATCGGAATATATGGAATAGCCTTATATGGCGTAATTGAAAATTATGGTAGCTTCCAATATGGCTTTCAAATTGATTTTGGTTATAAATGGAGAATAAATGGATTTGAAAAATATTTTATTGAACCTCAAATAGGGTATATCTATATTTTCGGAGAAATACCTATTCCAGGTCTTTCTCTGGGGTTAACATTTGGTATAGTATTATAGAGACTATTTTTTCGTATTAGCCTGGTTTTGTGAAGATTGAGACTGAACAGTTTGTTGAGCTTGATGTTTTTCGTCCATAATACATCTGCCATTAAATTTGCAACCAGATTCGATTATGATATCGGGAGTAGTAACATCACCATTAAGAATTGATTCTTTTGAAAGCTCTATTCTTTCTTTAGCAAAGACAGGACCATCTATTTTTCCGTAACATGTTAATTTACCGGTTTTAATTTCTGCTTTAACATGAGCATTGGGTCCAATAAAAAGATGCCCATCAGCATTTATTTTACCATCAAACTTGCCTTTAATCATCAGAGATTTTGAAAATTTAAGTTCACCTGTAAAGTCAATATCATCAGCTAAGACAGTATCAATTTCGCTTTCAAGAATTTCGGTAATAGTTGTTTTGGACATTTTTTCCTCCCAAGATTTTTAAGTTAGTAATAGATATTTTTTTATATAATTATATTTTTCTTAATTTATTTAGATATGGATAGATTTATTTTGCATAATAATAAAAATAGTCAAATAAAAATTCTAAGATAGAAAGTCTTTTAAAATTCTATTTATATCTTTTAAATTCTTTAGATCATATGGTGGATCATCTGCAAATCTGACTTTAGCAAGATATAATCCTTGAGGTGGTAATACTTCAAAGGCTTCATTTTCTTTTTTAATTTTTTTTAATTCTATATTATTTGTACTATTTATGTTTCCTATCTCTATATTGAGTCTTGTCTTAAGCGATTCTAGACTAATTTTACCCAAAGAATGCATAAATGCACTTCCAATCATAAATCTCACCTGTTTATGCAAAAAAGAATTGCCTCTTATAATGATAAATATGAAATCATTGTTTTCAAAAACACTTGTTTCAAAAATTGTTCTAATAGGGTTTCTCTCTTCTTGTGATGTCGTAAAATTTATAAAATTATGTGTTCCAGTAAAGATAGACAAACCTTTTCGTAGTTTTTCAATATCAAACTTATATTTATAAGGATAGACAAAATTAGATAAAAATGGAGTTAACTTTATCCCATTATATATAATGTAAAGATATATTCTTTCTACAGCAGAAAATCTGGGATTTATTCTATTGTTTGTTTGCTTAACTCTATTAAATTTAATTGTAGAAGGAAGATAATAATTAAAAATATTTATAAGTCTTTCTTCTTCAAATTGTTTATAAGTAGTGAAAGACACGATGTTTTCAAGAGCATGAACACCGGCATCTGTTCTACCCGCAAATCCTATTCGTGTTAAAAGTTTATGCTTATTTTTCTCATCTTCCTGGATTCTTATAATTTCTTTTGCATTTAATTTGAATAATATTTTTTCTATCTGAGATTGAATTGTGTTTTCTTTATTTTGAATCTGAAAACCAGAAAAATCATAGCCATTGTATGATATATATGCTATATAATGATATAAATCAAGTTCTTTCATATATACTAAGACTATTAGCTTAATGTTGCAATTAGTTTTGAATACTTTTCATATAGATCTTTTGACATATCTAAAAATTGGACATTTTTATCTTTGCTGGATTTTCCTGAGCCAAATATTCTGCCTATAATGGCTTTTACATCACTTGCGACTCTAAGTTTTTCGGAGTTATCTTCTATTTCTGAAAGTCCATATTTATATAATAATACGCCGTATAAAAATAAAAAACCATTGAATCCATAATTTTTATCTAGATCTGGTCCTAAAAAACCAGCAGCTTCGACATTTTCTTTACCGCTATTAAGTAATGAAAATGCTTTAGCATAGTAGGTATAAGCCTTTTTATAAAGACCATTTTTTAATTCACTATAAAATTTATCTTTTTTTTCGTTTTCTAAATCTGTGGCCAGCCAGGCTGCTCTTAAAGCTGATATTGCTATTTTAGTTGTTGGAGCAACCTTTTGAGGGAAAAATGCGTATGTATACTGGGCCATTATTAATGAAACAAGTCCTTCTAGAAGTTTCCTTTCCTTTTTAAAATCCACAGGACCAAAGCTATCATATACAAATTTTTTCCTTTTCACAATATCATTTCTTAGTTTATCGATGTTGGTTGGTGGAATATTTTTAAAATCCTGCTCATAAGCACTATAAAAGCAGTTAGGACAGGTTATAATTATATAATAAAGAGGATTGACGACGCCATACTTAGGAGTAGGTATGTATAATCTTCTTAACTCATCTGTCAAACTTCCTGCGTTTAGTCTGCCTCTACCAGAAAGCATCTTTTCAATCTTGAATTTTTCTTCACATATTGGACATACTGTCTCATCCTTTGCAAAATAAGATACCTTTGCAGATGATTCATCTTGCTTTTCATCATCTATACCAATATCATCAATATCTGCCATTTTTACCTCTTTTGGTCTTACTTTTTCCTTTCAATAATAACAAAGCCAACAGCATATTTTCTTTCATGAGCTATGGTCGCATGAATGTTATATATAGTTTCGGGATATATGGAAGCAAGAAGATTTTTTAATGAAAACATTGGTTTACCAAGAGAATCATTTAATATTTCGACATCCTGTAAAGAATGAACTCTGACGCCTGTTCCTAATGCTTTGAAAAAAGATTCTTTTAATGCAAATCTTCCTGCAAAATATTCATACCTTCTAATTTTCGTAAAATTTTTCGCTTGTTTTATTTCCATCTCGGTAAATAGTCTTTCGATAAAACCCTGTTTTTCAAGTGAAATAGAAAATCTTTCAATATCAACAATATCTACACCAGTTCCAATTATCATTTATTATCCTGATATTACTTTAATTAATTATTTTGTTTTTATCAAGTTTTTAGGAGTTTTAATAAAAAATAAAGTAAAAAAAATAGTTGAAATAGCATACAATACAGCTGTTAAAGTAAATGAATAGGCGAACCCTTTCGTTTCTATTGTGCTTCCTGAAATTCTTGCAGATATCATCCAGGAAGAAGTCCATATAAACATTTTCAATGCATTCATCAGTGACTGTTCTTCTTTTGGGACATTTTCGAGTGCAAAATTATCTGATAGAGGAGAAGCCATATTCATTAAGGTACCTCTGATAAAAAAAGCCAGAACAACAAAAAAAGGATTCTTAATATATGTCAAAATTAGAATAAAAGGAATACTTATAGCTTGAGTTATAACTATTGTGATAGGTTTGCCTAGTTTTCTTGCTATCAATGGTCCTAACATTATTCCAGTAAAAGTAAAAAATTGGCTGATACCATAAATTATGCCTATCAAACTATCAGACATATTAAATACATTCTTAAAATAAAGGTTAATATAGGGGATTGTTAATCCCGCTCCTATTCCTATAAATAAAGCTGGTAATAATAATTTAATGTAGATTTTCCAATTGGTAACATTAAAAATATTTATACTTTTAGATTTTTCTATTTTTACATACTTTATTTTTGAAAATGTCAGGGTAGATAGAAGAATTATGATAGCTCCAAACCCAATGGAAATTTTATAAGATAGTATTTCCTTTTTTGTGAATAATAAAGCAAAATCTCTAAAAATACCACCAATTATATTTCCAATTACACCTGTAAGCATGCCTATGGCTCCATTTAGAGAAAAAAAATGCATCTGATGTTCAATTTTAGTGTTGTTCATTATGAAAGGACCGGCAGCTACAGAGAAAAAGGTTGAAAAAGCACCGGTTAGTAATGTTAAAGGTACAAGTATAGAAAATTTATTACTTGCAGCAATAGTAATGTAAAAAATACTTGTAAAGACAGGGACAATCATAAATAGATATCTTATATTTATTCTGGATAAAAGATAAGCAGCTGGTAATGTAACAAGAGCTGAACCGAAGGCTCTTGATGATAAAAGTTTACCAATTAGACTTTCTGAAAAAGATAGAGATTTACAATATAGATTAAATAGAAGTCCAATAAGGTTGACTCCTATTCCAAATAGCATATTTCCGAAAATAAATAGTTTTACATCTTTAGAAGAAGAATCAAGCGCTATTTTATATTCAGACAATGCATTTTTGGTAAAATTTCTCATTAATTTAATATAGTAAAAAGGTTTTTATTGTCAAGAAATCGCAAGATGATAAAAAGAAGAAAAGGAAATAAAATATTTATGAATAGATTTGCAATGAATAGACTTCTAATCTTTTTTTCAATTATATTTATCCTTTTTGTTTTTTCCTCATGTACATATAAAATAATAATAAACACAGAACCAGAAGACGCAAAAATTATAGTTAACTCAGTTGAAGTAGAATCTACAAAAGCATTTTTTTCAAAAACAAAGCAATTAAATATTATTATAAAAAAAGAAGGTTATAAAGAGTATAAAAAGATATTTGAAGCCAAACCTTTTTTGAAAAATATTATAGATATTAAACTGGAAAAACTTGTTTTTAATGTAAAAATAGTTGTTGATGAAGGAGTTTCTTCTGTTTATTATGGAGAAAAATTTATAGGAAATACTCCAGTTGAATATCAATTTGAATATGGTATTCATAAATTAATTCTTAAAAGAGAAAATTATAGTGATCAGATTTGCCATCTTGATGTTAAGGAAAACTCTTCTATAACATTTCATCACCATAAGGAATCTACCTTTTTTGAGGAAATTGGTGTATTTCCTTGCGGAAGTCAACCTAAACAAGTTATATTCAGTCCAGATGATAACCAAATCTTTATACCACTCTTAGATGGATATGGCTGTGATGTTTTTGATATTATTGCAAAAAAGGTAATTAAAACAATAAAGCCAGATAAAAAATGGGAGAAAAAAGGATTTGTAGAAGGAATTTTTATTAAGAATCTGAATATCTTCTTTGTCAGTCAGATGACTACAAATAAGATTCATCAATTTGATTATAATACTTTAACTTTTCAAAAAAGCATTGATACTGCAGGTTCTTGGTCGAAATTTATAGCTTTTTCTGATAGATTAAATATTTTGGCAATATCAAATTGGTTAAGTAATACTGTTTCAATAATAGACATAAACACTGGCAAGGTTAAGAATATAATAAAAACAGCTCCTGTTCCAAGGGGTCTTGCCTTTACAAAAGATGGTAAGTATCTTGTTGTAGCTTGTTTTGAAGGTTCTAGAATTTCGCTATATGATACTGATAAATGGAAAGAAGAAAAGTATATAGAAGTAAAAGGTTCAGCAATGAGACATATAGTATTTAATGAAGATGATTCATTATTATATGTTTCAGATATGGCAAGATCTTTTATATATGAGATTTCTTTTGATGATTTTAAGATAATAAAAGAATTTAAAGTATATGAAAAACCAAATACAATAGATATTTCTGCGGATGGTAGATTTCTTGCTGTTTCATGCAGAGGACCCAACAATCCTGAAAGTTATTTGAAAAGAAGTCTTGAAAATGGTAAGATAGTAATAATTGATTTATTAAATAAAAAAGAAGTGGCTAGGTTTACTGCTGGAAATCAACCAACAGGACTTGATTTCAGTAATATTGGCAATTTTCTATGTTTTTCAAATTTTTTAGATAATACTATTGAACTTTTCTGGTGTAAAAAGTAAGAAAATTTGAGATAACCTTAGAAAATAATCAATATTGATGAAGTAGCTAAAAAAAGGGTAATTTAGAAACAAAAAAATTAAAAAAAAAAGTAATGAATTGAAAAGTTTAATTTAGTCCAATATCTTCTATAAGAGGATTGAGTAAGTTAATAAGATCTTTAAATTTTATAATTGCAATAATACCTCTTGCACCAGCATTTATAGCTATTTTTTCATAGTTAGTTAATTGTATATCAACAATAATTTTAAGCTGTTTTTTGAAGCCAAAAGGAGATATCCCTCCTACCTTATACCCTGATATTCTTTCTGCATCTTCTATCGAAGCCAGGTTAACCTTTTTTTCTTTAACGCACTCAGCAACTTTTTTCAATGAAATCTCTCTGTTACCTCCCATTAAACATAGGTAATATTGCTTATCACCTTTTATTACAATGCTTTTTATCATAGCTTCAGGTGGCCAATTCAAAGAAGAGGCGGCAAAAACCGCCCCTTTTTCAATGAACTCATATTCTCTTACTTCATATTGTATCTTATTATTATCTAAATATTGCATTCCTCTTGTTTTCATGATTAGCAATCAAAATACAACTTATATTCTGTTGGGTCTACTGATGATCTGAAATTATCCA
Source organism: uncultured Brachyspira sp. (assembly GCA_964454835.1). Taxonomy (GTDB): domain Bacteria; phylum Spirochaetota; class JAAYUW01; order JAAYUW01; family JAAYUW01; genus Exilispira. The sequence goes on along the minus strand of CAYVTU010000008.1, from coordinate 23,109 downwards.
ATTCTTTCCTTTTTGTTCTTATCCATGAATCGATAAAATTGCTGGTGAATACGTTTCCATCTAAAAGGAATTTATAATCTTGTTCTAATGCATTTAAACTTCCTTCAAGATTTGCTGGAACTGATTTAATCTTTTTAATCTCATCTTCTGATAGGTCATGAATATTGAGGTCAAAAGGACCAAAACCATGCTTTCTTGGGTCAATTTTATTTTTAATACCATCGATTCCAGCCATTACTATCGCTGGAAATGCAAAGTATGGGTTGCAGGTTGCATCGGGTGTTCTGAATTCAAATCTTGCGTCTTCATGGCTTGTAGCATATTTTGGTATTCTTATTGCAGCACTTCTATTCCCAAGTGAGAAGAAAAGGTTAGTTGGTGCCTCAAATCCAGGAATTAGCCTTTTATAAGAATTTACACTTGGGTTCGTAAAAGCAGCAAGAGCAGGACCATGTTGTAAAATACCACCAATAAAATATAATGCTTCGATAGATAAAACAATGTATTCATTTCCAAAGAAGATATTTTTACCATCTTTTTTTAATTGTATATGGCAATGTAAACCAGAGCCGGCATCAGAAGATAGAGGTTTTGGCATAAAAGTTGCAAAAAGCCCATGTCTTCTTGCTATATTTTTTACAATATATTTTATCCATACTGTATTTTCAGTTGCCTTGAATAAAGGGGTTAATGGTACTTCTATCTCATGTTGAGATGGACTGCCTACTTCATGATGATGATACTTAAATTTCATTCCCATTATATCCATTACATCTATGATTTCCTGTCTGATTTCAAAATATCTATCTGCTGGTAAAGCACGATGATAACCTTTATGTTGAGGGATAGAGATATAAGAAGTTTCAGGAGTAAAATCATTGTTCCAGTAACCTTCTTCTGTATCAATATGATAAAACGAATAATGAGATTTTACATCATAGGAGACTTTAGAAAAAAGGTAAAATTCATACTCAGGCGCAAAATATGCTTCATCAGCAATTTTTGAGTCTTTAAGATAATTTATCGCTTTTTTGGAGATAAATCTAGGGTCATCTTCGAACTGTTTCCTTGAATCTGCTTCCTTAATCATACACATAAATGAATATACTGTGCTTTCGGTAAATGGGTCTTTATGGAGAGTATCTAATTCAGGTATAAGAACGAGATCACCAGATGAGACTTTTCTAAAACCAGTTACCGAGGAACCATCAAAACCAATGCCTTCACTCATTAAATCTTCATTTACTTCATCTTTGGATATTGTGACTTTTCTAATTTCTCCATTTAAGTCTATGAACTTTAAGTCTACCGATAGAACTCTTTCTTCTTCAAGTATTTTTCTGACTTCATTTATTGTCATCATTTTCTCCCTTTAATATATTGAAATATTAATCTTTTGTGAGATAATAGTAGCAGAATATTTCAAATATGCAATAAATTAAGAAATGGTTATTAAAGTATCTTTTTATCTCATAAATTTTAATAAAAATGACGAATAAAAAAATATGGAGTTAAAATAATGCGTGACCTTCATCAATTTAAAATTATTATTTTCATAATTGCTGCAATAATATTTAGTATATCTATAATATTTGCTCTTCAAATAACTGGAACTGAATTAAACATTAAAAATATAGCCTTTATTGTAGGAATTTCCTTGATTTTTGTTACTTTGCTTTATTTTATTCTTTACTTTGTCGATAAAAATTTCTTAAAAGAAATAAATGAAGCTCTTGAAAAAGTAGGTAAAGGTGAATTAACGGGTGGCAAAATTTCATATGAAGGTGCACTAGCAATCAAGATTAAAAAAAATATGGATAATTTCATCAGCTTTTTATCTGATACACTAAAAAAAATAGAATTTTCAGTCTTGGATATTAATGGAAATGCAAGTACTTTAAGCATGTTTTCAGAAAATATCAGTCAAAGAATAGAAAATGAAAGAGATACGATAAATGATATAACCCGATCTATGACTGAGTTGAAAGGAATTGCTGATTCTATCAAAGAATATGCAACAATTGCAAAAGAACTTTCAACAAAAAACAGAGAAAGAATAATGAAATCTACTGAATCAATAAAGAATCTAATACAATCTATGAACGAAATATCTGAATCTTCTAGCTCAATAAATGAAGTTGCCAAATTCATTGCTGAGGTTGCCGATGAAACTAATCTTCTTGCATTAAACGCATCAATAGAAGCTTCAAGAGCTGGGGCAGAGGGAGCAGGGTTTTCTATAGTAGCTTCTGAAATTAGAAATCTTGCTGAAAACTCTTCATCAGCCATAAAAAAAATCACTGATACAGTAGATAGACTTATAAAGAGTGTTTCGAAAGGCGTAATATTTTCTAATGAAGCCAACGAAGCATTAAATGATATAATCGAAGGCATTAAAGATACTGCTAGTAAGATTGAAGAGATAGATACAAAAATTACTACTCAAACTCATGTAACAACTCAGATATACGATGAAATAGAAGATGTAAATAAACTTGTAAAGCAAAATTCAGAACTTTTGATAGAGATGTTAACTTCAATCCAGAATTTATCAAAGCAAAGTGATATTTTAAAAGATATAGCAGCTCAATTTAAAAAAGAACATCAAGATGATATTTCCAACCATATTTTCGGGGTCGATAATTTTGTCGTTACAAGTGCAGATGAAAAAAATACGGATGGAAATGAAAATTCAATTGAAACAAAAGATATAGTTCCAAGATAAATAAAATGGTTCAGTATAGATATTTATCTGCTTCTTCTTATTTCAAAGAAAAGTATGGTAAAAAATTTAGAAGGTTGCCAATTGACGCCGGATTTTCATGTCCAGGAAGATGCATTTATTGCTCAGAAATGGGTTCTCTTGCTTATAATCCATCTATGATAGTAAAATCAGCTTTATCTGAGGATATTTTAAGAAAAAAAGAAAATATCAATCAAAGATTTAAAATTCCAGATAGATTAAATCTAATTAAAAAACAGGTAGATGATTTTTTTGTAAAAAATAGCAACTTATTGGATAAATCATATAGAAAAGTCTTACTTTACCTTTATTTTCAAGCATTTACCAATACATACGATACAGTTGAAAATATTAAGACAATCTATGATTTTAGTCTGAGCCTTGTTGAATTTGATGGAATTTTCATTGGAACAAGGCCAGATTGCATAGATGAGAAAATAGCTAATTTATTATTTAAATATTCTAACAAGTACGATTTATGGGTCGAACTTGGTCTTCAATCGGCTCACGATAGAACATTAAAATATATAAATAGGCAGCACACAGCTAAAGATTATGAAAAGGCTGTAATTTTGTTAAAATCTTTAGGAATTAAAGTCATATCTCATGTTATAGTGGGATTACATGACGAGAAAATTGATGATTTGATTGAAACAATTAAATTTTTAAATAAACTGAATATTGATGGTGTTAAATTTCATAATCTATATATTTTACCTAATACCAAAATATTAGAATATTATGAAAAAGGTATGCAAAAAACTCAAGACTATGACCAATATATAGGGCAAGTTGCATTTGCAATGCAGTACTTAAAAAGAGATATAGTTATATTCAGATTGTTCTCAGACCCAGAGGAAGGTTACATAGCACCAAAATGGGAATTAAACAAAACAGAATTATTAAAAGAATTTAATCTTTTTTGTGAAAAAAATGATATTTATCAGGGGAAGTTGTGGAAAGAAGAATAGAAATAAACAAAAACAAAATTGTTAGTTTTGTCTTATTTTTCTATATAATTATTTTCTTTTTTGTTTTGGGTTGTTCAAATAAATCAATTAAAGATAATCAAAATTATATAATTGGGATAAATAATATTAAGACATTAAATCCTTTTTTAATGACAAATAGAGATGAAAAAACAATATCTAATCTTATCTATGCCTCTTTATTTTCTATGAATGAGAAAATGGATAAATTTGTCCCATATATTGGTAAAAAATTTAAGATTACAGATAATCAGATAATAGTAGAAATTGATGATAATTTTCTTGATTCAAATAAAAATATTATAGATGCTGATTACTTAAAAAAATATTATAGCTATTTTCAGAAAAAAGATAATACAGATGAAAGTTCGTTTATTCCCGATATCAAGAATCTTATAATAGAAACAGAAGGAAATAATCTTATAATTAGATTCGATGAAAAGCTATCACCTATTGAAAAAATAAAGAAAGTTGGGCATCTTTTTACATTTCCTGTTTTAAGTCCACAGATATTTCAAAATTTTCAAAATAAGGAACAATTTTATTATCAATATGCGAATTTTGATAATTACTTTTTACCAGTAGTATCTACTGGGATATGGAAGATAAAAGAATTAAATAGTGACTTGATAATATTAGAAAAAAAGGATTTAACAAAGACTAAAAATATTTTTCTAACCTTTAATATTATCAGAGATTATGATGCTATTTTGCAAAAATTAATAAATAAGGAAATAGATTTATGCTTTGGAGATTACAAAGATAAGGAATTTTTAAAAAATTTTTATACCATAAAGTCTATTGATATAGAAGACCCCGACTCCTTTTATGTTTTGCTTTTTAACTTTCAGAGCTCGATTTTGGAAAACAAAAAGCAACTTAATAATATAAATTTTAGAAAAAGAATATATAATCTTCTATATAACTATTTTAAGTCTGATAAATATATTACTGCATCACATAAAAATGAAAAATTATCAAGTATATTTAATAAAAATGATGATCAATTTTTAAATTACTCTTTTAATTTATTTGCAATTTCCGATGATCCTTATGCAATTATTCTTATGCAAAAGATTAATGATATTTTTAATCAGGAAAAAATAAATGTGAATTGCTATAATGAAAATTTGAATAGTATGATAGCTAGAATTTATGCGACTAAAAACTGGGATTTTTTTATAACATCTCTTGCAATAGATTATCCATTTTTAATAGAATTTGAACTTTTTAATCCATTTAGTTTTCAGCATATTTGCAATATTAATCTTGATAATAATATAGATTTACTAAATTCTTTTGAAAGCCATATCTATCAAGAGCTTGAACAAAATTATCTTCTAATATTAAAATATCCTGGAAAAATATATGAAATAATTGAAAAGAATATAATAAAATATTATTATTTTGTACCACTGTCTCAGAATAAAATAAACATTTTTTATAATAGGAAAATCAGACTGGATAAGGCAAGAATTATAAATAAGGGTTTTTATTTAAATAAAATATTTGACTGATTTTATGTTTTTATTTCAAATCTAATACTGCTTTATTAAATATTCTTCCCCTATCAAATTCATTTACAAATAGATTAAAGGAAGCAAAACCAGGAGAAAGAAGTATTATATCATTTTTTTCTGCTTGTTTATATATGTGATTTACAAGATTAGGCAGGTTGTTAAAACCATATTCAATAGACTTATAACCAAGAATATTTAATTTCTCTTTCACAATATCTGAGCCATTTCCTTCTAAGAGATACAACTTATAAACATTATTAAAAATCGCATTAACCATCTTGTCAACTGGTAACTTTTTATCTACGCCTCCAGCAATTAAAAGGATTCTTCCTTTGTCTTTTAACGCTTCTATCGATGATGCAACCGCATCTGGAACTGTTGCAGTAGTATCATTTATGAAAGTAATATCATTAATTTGTCTTATTGTTTGAAGCCTAAATTCAGGACCACTAAATGATTCAATGACTTTATATATATTATTCAATTTTATTTTTTTTATCAGTGCCGCGCATATTGAAAGAAGTATATTTGTTTTATTGTGCTCCCCATAAAGAAATGTTTTTTCTATTGAAGGTAACTTATATACGGAATATTTATGTGGGTTGAGTTTTAATTTCTCGCTATTAATAAGTAAAATTAAATCTGAATTATCTATTTTGTATAAATATATCTCATCACTTATTGTTGAAAACTTATTATCATTAATAATGAAAAGCTGATTTTTAAATTTTATCAAACAAAAGCTAAATTTTTTTGTGATAGATTTTATTAATTTTTCAAAGTTTGATGATTCATCATTCTCATCAAGATTTGAAACCAGGATAACATTAGATTTAATTTCATTTTCCACAAATGAATTGAATAGATAGTCATTGTTAATATTTAGTATTGTAAAATCTTGTTTTTTCTGAAATTTAAAAATATATTTTTTATCTTTATAATATTCTTCCATAGATGAATAATAATTTAAATGATCGGGGAAAATTGTTGTCAGAACTGAAATATTTGGGGATTTTTTATGTATTGAAAGATCAAAAAGCTGCCAGCTTGAAAGTTCAAGTACAGCAAGCTGGGCATTTCTATTTTTTTCTAAAGAGGTCAACGGACTTATGGCAATATTTCCTCCAAGGATAATATTCTTAATCTCAGATGATAAAATTTCATGAATTAAAGTTGTTGTCGTTGATTTCCCCTTTGAACCAGTTATTCCAATTATTGGAAAATCAGCTAGTTCAAAAAAATAACCTATATCAGTTTCAATAATAACTTTATTTTCAATCGCAGCTTTTATATATTGATTTGTTAATTTAATTCCTGCGCCTTTAAATACAATATCTGAATTAACGAAATCCTCTATTCTATGCTGACCAAGGGTGTATTGAATATTTTTAAATTGTTTTAATTGATCTAAAGAAGGTTTAAGCTCATCTTCGGTTTTTAGATCTGTTATGATTAGCTTTTTTACCCTTGGAGCAAGGTACAATGCAGCACCTAAACCTCCTCCATTTAATCCAAGTCCCATTAAAAGAACAGTTTTTTTACTCAAATTATTATATTTTGTAAGGTGTTTCATCGCTTTTTTACCATGGTTTTTTATATTAATTTTTATAAATGGTTTAATTATTGAAGTTTAGATTATTTCGAAATTATAACTTTCCAAAAAAGATTTTTTCCAGATTTTGAAAGGATCATAAATTGAACCAAAGCATTTTAAATAAGAAAAATCTATAAATCTTATTTTTTCTGAAAGATTTATCCATATTATTTTCCCTTTAATTCCATACATATATTCAGCTTGATTTGCTGCTAAAAGTTTTTGTCCTTTAAGTTTAAATTGAATCAGATGGTAGTTATCAAATGTAACAACGATAGATGAAGCCGGTTTAAATTTGATAATACTTTCTATTTTTTTAGTAAGGATTTTAATGAGATTAGGATCTTCTTTTTCAAGAAAAAGATTTATTATAGGTCTTTTATCTACCATCTTAGAGCCATACAAGAAAAGATACACTGGGTAATCTAAATAATCTTTTGAAGACAAATGCTCGAAAAGATAGTATAATCTTTCTTCTGGTTCTAAGTCTTCTCTTAATATAAAATATTTCTGAGTCACTTTGTAATTGAAAGAAGATGTGCAAAAAATTTTTTTATGTCCATTAAAATATAATTTTGCAATGGCTTTATCATTTAAATCATGAGATAAAAGTATTCTATCATCAAAATTGATATATTTAGCCATATAATAATCCAGAATCTGTTTTTATTTAATTAACATATTAAATATAGAATGCAAATAAAAATGGATAAAATATTGACAAAATATATATGAGGTTTACTTTTTTATCGAAAACTCTTACTTAATTATAAGTATTTGGGAGGCGTCTATCAAAACGACAGAATTAGAATATGTTCTTCTTGGTTTAATATCTATTAATGATTTTTCTGGTTATGATGTAAAAAAGATTTTCGATAAATCTTACATTATTCGCTGGTCTGCTTCTCCTGGTTCAATCTATCCTGCGTTAAAAAGATTGGAAAAAAGAGGATTATTAAAAAGTAAAAAAATAATGGATGGTAAAATACCAAAAGAAGTATATTCAATAACCGAAGATGGTAAACTTAAAGTTAAAGAATGGCTTAAAGAGCCTTTTAAGGGAACTGCAATCACAAGATTTGGTCTTGAACTGAAACTTCTTTTTCTTCACAACCTTACAAATGATGAAAGGAAAAACTTTTTAACCAAACAAATAGATGAGATCAACAAATGCATAGATAATCTTCCAAAATGGAAGATAGAAATGGATGTGAAAAACAGATATAGAGATATGCTTTATGAAGAAAAATTAAGGGAATTTAAACAGAGTATAAAATTTCTTGAAAGTATATTGGATATTTAATCTAGATTAAAAATAAAGTACGAGGTTTCGATGAATAAAAAAATACTAATAGTACTAATTATTCTTGTTTTTTCTCTTTTTTTCTCATGTGAAACATACAAATATATCATAAATGATGACAATGGTAATCTGTATTCACCAGAAAAGCTACTTCTAGAAGGCCAGCTAGCTTATGATAAGCAGGCTTATGATATTGCCATCAAATATTTCATGACTATTCTTGAAAAATACCCCGATAATAAAGAATTTACTTCCTGGGCATGTTATGAAATAGGTTTTGTCTATTTTGCTCAAAAAAAATATGATCTTGCAAGTCAGTGGTTTAAGAAAGTCATTGAGCAATACAATGGTTCCACTGCTGCTGTTAAACTAGCTACTTATATGTTACAAAAGATTGAAGAAATTAAAAAGAAAAAGAAGTAAAAAATGAAGATTTTTTTAGATACTGCAAATATTGATGAAATAAAAAACGGATGTTCACTCGGACTAATAGATGGTGTAACTACCAACCCTACTTTGATATCTAAAGAAAATGTCGATTTTAAAACAAGAATAAAAGAAATCTGCGACATAGTTAAAGGACCTACTTCTGCTGAAGTTATAGGGACAACAGCTGAGGAAATGGTGAAAGAAGCCAGGATTCTTTCCGGTATTTCTAAATATGTTGTTGTTAAAATCCCAATGACAGAAGAAGGAATTAAAGCTACCAAAATATTGTCTTCAGAAGGAATTAAAACAAATCTTACATTGATTTTTACTCCATTACAAGCACTGGTTGCAGCTAAAGCCGGTGCTACATATGTTTCACCTTTTGTTGGTAGATTAGATGATATTAGTACCGAAGGGATGAAACTTGTCGAAGACATAAAACTTATTTTTAACAATTATTCATTTAATACCGAAATAATAGTTGCGTCCATAAGACATCCTGAACATATTTTAAGAGCTGCTAAGATAGGAGCAGATATTGTAACAGTTCCACTTGGTGTGCTTATAAAAATAATGAAACATCCTTTGACAGAAAGCGGGCTTGCAACTTTCTTAAAAGATTGGGAAAAATATAAAAACAAGCAATAATTTAATTATATTATTGATAAGTTTCTTCATTTTTTCTTCCAGGAGTATTCAATGAGTGATATCATGAAGCCTTTGACAATTGAGGAGCTTATTTATTCGATATTTTCTGAATACAATAGAAATGGCTCTATTTTCGATATACGAAATGATTATTTTTATAAACCAAGTTTTAAAGCTAGAATAAATTTCTGGGGAAGAAATCTAGATTTACCAATAGGTGTAGCAGCTGGTCCACATACTCAACTTGCACAAAATATAATAGTTAGTTTTTTAACAGGCGCAAGATTCATTGAACTTAAAACAGTTCAGGAAAATGATAACATACAGGTAGATAAACCATGTATTTATGCCGCAGATGAGGGTTATAATGTCGAATGGTCAACAGAATTAAAAATTGATCAAGCTCTTGAAGAATATATAAAATCATTTTTGATACTTCTTGTTTTACAGGAAATTTTTGACCTTAAATTCATAGATAAAGATAGTACTAATTGCAAAGATGAAGGTTTTATTTTTGTTTCAAGTATTGGTTATACATATAATGGTATAAGATCAAAGAAGGTTAATAATTTTATCGATGAACTAAGTGGTAAAGGCTTAAAAATAAAGGATTTTGCAAAAAGATTGATAGAAATACTTAATCAACCTTTTTCTCAAAAATTCTCTAAAAAATTAGGAAAAGAATTTCCTTTTAAATTACTTGAGAAAATTGCTGAAAACTCTATCACTATTTCAAATATTATTACATTATCAACGATGCATGGGACAAAACCAGACGAAATAGAAAGTATTATAAGATATCTCTTAATTGAGAAAAAGATTAACACTATCTTAAAAATGAATCCGACACTTTTAGGATATCAGAAGGTAAAAAGCTTATTAGATAGTCATGGTTTTGGTTATATAAATCTATCAGAAGAAAGTTTTGCAAATGATTTAATTATCGAAAAAGCATATGAAATAGTTGAAAGAGCTATAGAAAAAGCAGAGGAAAGAAGACTTAATTTTGGAATTAAGATAAGTAATACTCTAGCTACAATAAATCAGACTAAAATGAAGGGTCAGATGGCTTATCTTTCAGGAAGAGCTCTTTTTCCTATTTCACTTGAAGTTGCAGAATTATTTAGAAAAAAATTTAAAAATTTAATTATCTCATTCTCAGCAGGAGCTAATCAATCAAACATTAAAGAAATATTAAAAAATGGCATTTATCCGGTGACTGTTGTTACTGATATATTAAAACCAGGAGGTTATTACAGGTTATATAATATAGCTAAAGAATCTGATTTTGGTTCCTCTTATAAACACAAGAAAATCAATGCTTCCGAAATTGCTACTGGTGAATTATATCAAAAAAGCATTGAACACCCATTTTTCCCATTGGATAAAAAGGTTATTAACGATAACATTCCTTTATTTGATTGTTTTATTGCTCCCTGTGTTTGGGCTTGTCCAATTCATCAGGATGTACCAGATTATTTACGATATATTGAAAAAAAAGATTATAAAAATGCTATTAAATTGATATTTTCTAAAAACCCATTACCAAATATAACATCTATAATATGTACTCACTTTTGCATGTATAATTGCACTAGAAAGTTTTTAGATAAATCTGTGGAAATAAGAGCCCAAAAATTATTAGCAACAAAAAAAGGTTTTAACTATTTAAATCAATTTATTCAGACTGAAAAAAAGAAAATAAAAAAGAACAATATAAAGGTTGCTATTATTGGTTCGGGACCAGCAGGTCTTTCTGCTGCTAATTTTCTTGGAAGAACTGGTTTTGATGTGACAATATTCGAAAAAGAAAAGCAATTTGGTGGAATTGTTAGAACAACTATTCCGAAATTTAGAATTAAAAAAAGATTTATTAATAATGATATAGAAATCTTAAAAGCCTTTGATGTTAAATTTCAAAATAGATATATTGAAAATTTAGCTGAACTTAAAAATGAAGGTTTTGATTATATTATTGTTGCAACAGGTTCAGATATCTCAAAAAAACTTGAATTAGAATACTGCGAAGGAAATATTTTTGATTCAATTACTTTTTTAAGATTATTTAATGAAAATAAAAAGTTAGATTTGGGAAGAAATGTAATAGTTATTGGTGGCGGTAACTCAGCTATGGATGCTGCAAGGGCTGCGAAAAGAATAAATAAGGTAAAAGATGTTACTGTCTTATATAGAAGAACAGAATATGAACTTCCAGCAGATAGAGAAGAGTATGAAAATGCCTTAATTGATGGCATAAGTTTTAGAATGCTCAGACAACCCATTGCATATAAAAACAATACTTTAACATGTGAAATAATGAAACTAACAGAGAAAGATAAAGATGGTAGAAGAAAATCTCAACCAACAGGTAAATATGAGCTATTAAAAGCAGATTCGATAATTGTAGCTATTGGGGAGGATGTCGATAAAGAATGGTTTAAGAATAATAAATTAGAAATAAAAAATTTAGAAAAGAACAAAATTATTGAATTTAATGAAGATAATGGAATTTATAGAATTGGTGATTGCGTAACAGGACCATCTTCTGTCGTTGAAGCCATTGCTGATGCAAGATATATTTCAGATAAAATAATGAAAAAAAATAATATCTCTAATGATCTTTTTGCACCTTATTTCCCAATAGATAGACAAAAAATGCTAGATGAAAATTCTATTTTTGAAAGAGGTAAGAAAAAATTACCAATAAAAGATGATAGCCAAAGATGTTTTGGCTGTAATCTTTATTGTGGCAGATGTGTAGATGTCTGTCCAAATAGAGCAAATAGGGTTATACCATTTTCAAATAAAGAATTAAAAGACTATTTTCAAATTATTCATCTAGATGATTTGTGTAATGAGTGTGGAAATTGTGAAGTATTTTGTCCATATAGTGGTTCACCTTATAAAGAAAAATTTACAATTTTCTCTGATATTGAAAGTTTTAATAAATCAAATAATCCAGGACTCTATATAAGAGAATTTTTAGGAAAAGAAGATATAACATTTAAAATTAGAGATAGAAATAAAAATATTATTGATGTTTATTCAAAAAAGATAGAAGGTTTTTATAGAAATACTGAAGAAAATATTGAGACAGAGTTCTCTTTATATTTAATAAATAACTATCCAGAAATTTTTAAAGGCAATTGTAATTTTAAAGATTAGTTATTTAATTGTTAAAAATTCAACTATTTTCTCAATAATAAAAATTTATTTCAATTTATTCATTTATATTATTCAAATAAATTTTTTCATAAAATGACCTAAGAGCTTTATTCTTAAAATTAGAAATAAAAATGGGAAAAATATTTTAAATTAATAAATTTGATAGTTTTTAAGTTAAAAAAAGAGGTTATCCCCTTCTTAAGGATAACCTCCTTTATTTTTATGTAACAAACTGGAGAGATTAAAAACCAGCGAATGTTAAGAACTCATTCCATTGAGTATTAGCACAGATATCAAGTTGTTGATAAACGGTAGTGTCAGCTTTTAATGTAATAGCAACACCATAAGCCTTACTTGCCCATGTTGTACCATGCCACTCTAAAACTACAAGTTGAGCATTAGCTGGATTGACTAAATCCATAACAGCTTTTGCATAGTTTTTAACTGTTGTTGTCATGCTTGAACTGTTGTAAATATTGCTCATATATACATATAAGTCCCATGTATAACCACTGAAATCTTTTGTAGGTTTTAAATTTTTGAATGTACTTCCAGAAATACCACTATTTTTAGCAGCAGTTGCAAAATTATCCAAAGCTGTTCCAAGATTTGTAGCATAAGACATATTTACAACTGAGAATGTCACATCGCTTGTTGAACTATATTCAGCTTTGTAATAATCGAAAATTGCTTTTGCAGCATAATAAGCTGTGCAGGTAGGGTTGTTCTTAATGTAAGAAATAAATTCATAATCGTAACCATTACCAGGAATTGTCTGTTCTGATGAAGCGATATAGCTTACCATACCTCTGAATTGATAGAAAAGCTCAGCACAAGCCATCAAACAAGCATCATAAGCTAAAACATCTAGAGTTTTGCCTGTTTTTGAATTTAAATAAGAAATAATATTTTTTTGCTCTACTTCGCTTAAATGGTCAGAGCTATTTGTATCATCCCAGCATACACCTTTTGGTGATAAGGATCTATCTACTGCACCACCATGATTCCAGAAAACCCACATATAATGATCTGCTGGAAAGTTTGTAGTAGCATAGTCGATAAAATTTTTAGCTGTTGTTTCTGATCCCATATTTACTTCACCAACATCCTGTAATAAAGTCGCACCAGTAGTCTGAACATAGTAATACCCATGAATTGAACCAGCATTATCCCATAAAGCAACTATATTAATGTTGCTATCTGATCCAACAGCCTTCATTTCATTGATATCATAATCACCATATGAAGAAAGGTTATTATCTGCATCAAGATATACTAATATAGTCCAGCTTTTTTTAGGTTGAGGAAGTGTAATACCACCACCACCGCCACCACCAGTTTTTAAGGTAATTGTGTAGCCACGATTTGTACCAGTTCTACCATTATATGAATAAACTCTAATGTAGAAAGTTTTTGTAGAAGTAGCAGTCCAGGTTATCAATGAACCATATGTGCCATCACCTTTATCATCGTTAGATTTTAATACAGTTGTACCATCCATAAGATAAAGTACGGTGTCGGCATAACCATAAACAACAGTTTCAATGGTATAAGTTGTTCCGCTTACAGCAGAAAATTTAAGGTAATCATTAGCATCATCATAGAAGTTATGTTCTTGAGCTGTAGCATCAGCTGTAATTACCTTTGCATAAGTAGTGGAATCATCTTCTTCATAAGCATCTTTGGATGTCATGTTTAATCTTGTTGTTTCGACATACTGAGGAGCTTTTTCAACTCCATTTCCGATGTCATCTGTAAGATTAATGGGTGATTCACATGCAAAAAGAGCAGTAAAAAGCAATAGCACAATGAGAGCAAAAAGAGTCTTTTTCATACTTTCTCCTAAAAATTACTACCCTTAATATGAAAATTTGTCAAATTATGTCAATAAAAATCTTTTTTAGTAAAAATAAAAAATAGTTAATATAATTAAAAAATTAATTAATATAAATTAATAAAAATAAGAAAGCAAAATTAAATTATATTAATTGCAAATATTATAAATATAATTAATTGAAATTTATAAATAAACTAATAATAAACGGTAAGAAATTTAAGTGATATCAAAAGATTTATAGATATGATTTTAAAACTTTTAAACTAGTTTTTTACTATTTTGTTTTGAATTTTATATTTATTATATCTATATAATCTATCGAAATGCTTCTTGGTTACCCATAGATAAGATCTATGAAATTTATGTGATTCCCACATAGTAGCAGCTGCTTCAAATCCAATAAAAATAATTATTCCTGTATAGTAAATATATAGTAAAATAATTAAACTTGAACCGGCTTTAGAAAATATTGAACCCGCCAGAGTCGAAGGAATCCACTTAAAAAGAAAGATATTTGCAAGTTTTCCTAAAAAAGAAGTTATAATTCCGCTTATGAATGTATATTTTATGGGAATTTTTTCAAAAATCATTTGACAATAAAGAGAAAAGAAGAAACTAAAAAGAATTGGTGAAATAAAATAATTTAAAATAAATTTTTGAATATTTAAACTTCCTGACAAAACAAAATAAGAACTTAATTTTTTAAATATAGGACTTAACAAAAGCGAACTAAAATAGAATGCTAAGACAATGAATGTAAGCAATATAGAAAAAACACGAGTTTTTATCCATCCAAGAAGAAAATGTTGTTTTTTATTTAAATTCTTGTAATTAGAATATGAAACTTTTGTAAAGACAAAGAGAGAGGAAGAAGTAATAATTAAAATACCTATACTTATAGATGTATAAAATGTAATACTCTGGTTTGATGCAACTGCTAATAATAGTTTGGTGATATAAGAATATACATTTTCTCCGAAAAGGTTGATTAATAAGGGAGTAATAAGACTTAATACTGAACCCGAAGATAAAAACTTATTACTTAAAATAAAAATAAGCATAAATATCGGTGGAATAGATAGAATAAAATAATATGCAAATGCTGCTGCTAGATGATGAATTTTATGTTTTGAACAATTATTAATTAATTTTGAAATAAAAATCAATAAGGATAACATAAAAACCTTTGAAATTTTTTTGAATGTTGTATAATTACTTCGTGTTAATAATAGTAAAAAAGAATAAAATAACAATATAAAAGTTAAAAATATTTAAAATATGTTTATTTTATAGATTAGATAATAAATTTTGGCAAAAACAAATAGTTTTTTTATTTCATAAGTATTAATTATTTTGCTAATTATATTTTTATATGATAGGGGAGATTATGATTTTATTGAAAAATTGTTATGCTATATCTACTTCAATAGAAAAAGAGGTTATAAAAGGGAAAGATATTTTAATTGAAGAAAATAGAATAAAAGATATAGGTTCAAATTTAATAGATAAACTAAATGATGAAGAGAAAAAAAGACTTTTACAACTGGATTGTAGTGATTCTATCGTTTTACCTGGTCTTGTAAATACTCATCATCATTTTTATCAGACTCTTACAAGAAATTTACCTAAGGTTCAAAACGCAAAACTTTTTGATTGGTTAGTTTACCTATATGAAATCTGGAAATACATTGATGAAGAGGCTATCTTTTGGTCAAGTGCTATAGCGATGGGTGAGTTATTAAAAACTGGTTGTACTTTAACTACGGATCATCATTATTTGTACCCAAAAAATCTGGTAAATAAAAATATCAGTATAATGAAAATTCAGTTTGATGTTGCAGATAGACTTGGTATAAGATTTTCCCCATGCAGGGGTTCTATGTCAAAAAGTAAAAAAGATGGAGGTCTTCCTCCAGAAGATGTTGTTCAGGATGAAGAGGAAATATTAAGAGAGACAGAAAATGTTATTAAAACCTTTCATGATAAATCTGAAGATTCTATGAGAAAAATAGTTATAGCTCCATGCTCACCATTTTCTGTTAGTGAGTCTCTTATGAAAAAAAGTGCAGAGCTTGCAAGAAAATATAAGGTAAAACTACATACTCATCTTGCAGAAACAGAAGATGAAGTTGAGTATTGTATTACAAAATTTGGTAAAAGACCACTTAGGTTGATGCAAGATCTTGATTTCATTGGGGAAGATGTCTTCTATGCTCATGGGATTTTTTTTAATGATGAAGAGCTTGAACTTTTAGCAAAAACAAATACCGGGATAGCTCACTGTCCTTCTTCAAATATGAGGCTTGGTTCAGGTATTTGCCGTGTTACAGAAGGACTTAAAAAGGGAGTAAGATTCGGTTTAGCGGTAGATGGTTCAGCATCAAATGATTCTTCAGATATTATGGCAGAAGCAAGAATGGCTTTGCTTTTACAGAGAGTAAAATATGGCTCAGATGCAATAAATATAAGACAGGTATTTGATATTGCCATAAATGGTGGTGCCCAAATGCTTGGTTATAATAATCTTGGAAAAATTGAAAAAGGTTATATAGCAGATATTGCTGTATTTAAGATATTGGATAGAATAGATTTTGCTGGTTCACTTTCAGATCCTTTAGCAGCCCTTTTGTTTACTGGTAATAATCATCAGACAAAATATACTATTGTAAATGGAGTGCTTGTTGTAAAAGATGGAAAACTTACCACTATGGATGAAATAGAAATAGCAAGAAATGGAAATAGAATTGCAGAGGATTTATTAAATAAATTTAATTTAAATCAAAATTAAAATATAAAGAGGTTTTATGATTGAAGAAAAAGCTCGATGGATTAAACCCAACAATTTTGGTGATGCTTTAAATATTTTTATTAACGATCCAACTTTAATACCTGTTGCTGGTTCCACAGGAATTTTAAGAGTTAAAAGACATAAATATGAAGGATTTTTGGATTTATCAAAATGCCAACTAAATTATATTAAAGAAGATAAAGAAAGAGGAAAAATTATTATTGGAGCAATGACCACTTTTAATGAGATAATAGAATATATTAAAAATAATTCACATAAAAACAAAGGAACTTCGAGTTTCTCTTTTAATGCTATGCTTTTATCTTCTCTTTCTGCTGCTGGTTCTTATCCTTTAAGAAATAGAATTACAATAGGTGGCTCCCTATATGATTTACCAATCTGGTCTGATTTAATTTCTCCTCTTTTAGTTGCATCTACAAAAGTTGTTTATAACAAAGACGAAAAGATGGAACTTATTGAATATATAGAAAATAGAAAGAAATTTCCTCATATAATAAAAGAAATTGAAATAAATTATGATAAGGGAACTAAATATATTTCAGAAAGATTTGCTCTTACTAATTTTGATTATGCAGTTTTTAGGATTTCAATGGCAGTATTGGAAGATAAAGAAAATAAATTTCAAGGATTTAAGAGTTGTATAAGCGGAACAAAGAATATTATATATCATGATGAGAATTTTGATAAAAAATTTATAGGAATAAATTTAAGTGATACAGATAAAATAAATAAAATACTGGATTCTACCGTTTTTGGTTTTTCTTCGGATTATAGATTTGATTTTGAATATAAGGAGCAGGTTGCTAAGACAATATTTTTAAATTTAGTAAAAAAGATAAGTAAATAAAGGGGTTTTTATGTCGACTTTTGGTAAAAAAATAAATTACGATAAAAAAAATATTAATTTTTATAATATTGATATCTCTTTAACCATAAATAATAGAGAATTGCTGGCAAAAACAAGTGTAAATGAAACTCTTTTAAACTTTTTAAGGAGAATTGGTTTTAAAGATGTTAAGTGTGGTTGTGAAGAAGGAGCATGTGGTGCATGTCTTGTGCTTTTAAATGGTAAAGCTGTTAATTCCTGTCAAGTTCTTGCGGCAAGCTGTGAAAAAAGCATAATAATGACATCAAATGGGCTTGGTACGACTAATAATCCTCATCCAATACAAAAGGCTTTTGTAGATGCAGGAGCTGTTCAATGTGGTTTCTGCACTCCTGGTATGGTTATAGCGACTTATGAACTTCTATCAAAAAATTCTTCTCCTTCTGAAAGTGAAATAAAAGAAGCTTTAAGTGGTAATATTTGCAGATGTACGGGCTATATTAAAATAATCGAAGCAGTAAAGCTAGCTGCTAAATACATAAAAAGCAATTAAAATAAATTTTTATTGAATAAAATAAACCATTATCAGTAAAGGAGAGCAAAATGAAATTTAAATATATTCAAAAATCTATTGAAAAAATAGATGGAAAAGCTCTTGCAGCAGGTGATGAAATATTTACAGACGACATAGATATAGATTGTTATCATGCTATTTTTGTCAGAAGTCCACATCCTTATGCGAAGGTCGTTAAAATAGAAAATCTCGATGAATTAAAACAGATGAATGGTATAAAGGAAGTTTTCTGGTATAAAAATACTCCTCAAACATTATATACAAGTGCGGGGCAGGGCTATCCCGAACCTTCACCTTATGATTGCAGGATGTTTTCAGAGTATGTTAGATATGTCGGAGAAGCTGTCGCTTTAATTGTTGCAGATACTCGTGAAAATGCTGAAAATGCAGCTTTGAAGATAAAAATAGCGTATGAAGAAAAAGAACCTTTATTTGACTTTGTTAATGCAGAAGAATCAAAAATAATTGTTCATGATAATGATGGAGCTTTCGCAAAGATACCAGTAAAATATAATCCATCAAAAAATCTTGCTGCTTATGTGGAAGTTGAAGCAGGCAAGTTTAAAGAAAATTATGAAAAAAGCGAGAAGAAAGTCTCAAGAATTTATTGTAATCATATAGCTCATCATTGTGCTATTGAGCCCCACGCTGCTTTGGCTTATTTTGACCAAAGAGGAAGGCTTACTATAATTTCAACTACGCAAGTACCTTTTCATGCTAGAAGAATAACATCTATGGTCACAGGGATAGATGCAAACAAGATAAGAGTCATTAAGCCTAGAATTGGCGGTGGCTTTGGTTCAAAACAGGAAGTTATTTTAGAACCATATGTTGCCTATGCAGCCTGGATTTTAAAACATCCAGTAAAGATAAGATTATCTCGATCAGAAGTTTTTATCGGAACAAGAACAAGACATCAATATCAGCTTATAATGGAAGCAGGTTATGAAAAAGATGGAAAGATAAATGCTCTTTCCATGACTGCACTAGAAAATGCAGGAGCATATGGTCCTCATGCGCTTACTGTACTAACAAATGTTGGTTCAAAAACACTTCCAATATTGAACAAAATACCAAATGTTAAATTTTTAGGAAAATCTTTATATTCAAATTATGTTGTAGGAGGAGCTTACAGAGGTTATGGTGCGACTCAGGGACAATTTGCTCTGAACTGTTTTGTAGATGAAATAATTTCAGAGTTAAAAATTGATCCAGTGGATTATTTTAATAGATGGGCAATAGATGAAAATGAGACTTCTCCAATATTTAAAGCTTTGGGAGAAGGGACAGAAGGAGTAGAGCAGGTAGTTAAGGCAAATAACCTTAAGAAATGTCTATTGAAAGGAGCTGAAGTATTTAAATGGAAGGAGAAAAGAGAAGAATATAAAAATGAAAGTATAAATGCACAAAGATATAAACGGGGAGTTGGCCTCGCTGTTTTGATGCAGGGTTCGGCTATTCCAATGGTCGATATGGCTTCTTGTTATATAAAAATGCAGGATGATGGTTCGGTAATTCTTTTAACAGGAGCTACCGATATAGGAACAGGTGCAGATACGGTTTTTGCCCAAATTATTGCAGAGACTCTGGATATTCCAACCAGTAAAATCCATATAATAGCAGCCGATACAGACGTTACACCATTTGATACCGGCGCTTATGCCTCTTCCACAACATACCTTTCTGGAAATGTTGTTTTATCTGCTGCCAAAAAAATAAAAAATCAACTTATCGAAGTCGCAGCAAAAATATTAAAAGCAAGACAGGAAGACATTAGGTTGGAAAATGAACATGCTTTTTCAGGTAAAGAAAAGGTTTCTTATTCAGATATAGTAAAATATGCAATGTATCAGCATGATCAATTTCAAATTCAGGCTGTTGCCTCAGAGTACTGTAAACTATCCCCACCACCTTTTTCTGTTCATTTTGCTGAAATCGAAGTCGATACATTTACGGGAAAAATAAATGTCATTAACTATCTTGCAACGGTTGATTGTGGAACACCTATAAATGTCGCTTTAACCGAAGGGCAGTGTGAAGGTGCTATAGTTAATGGAATAAGTTATGCTTTAACTGAAAAATATTACTTTAAAAATGGTAGAATGCTTAATTCCTCGTTTAATAGATATAAAATATATAATGCAGTCGATATTCCTCCAATTCAAGTTATACTAATACCTTCTTACGAAGAAACAGGCCCTTATGGAGCTAAGTCTGTTTCAGAAATAAATATAAATGGTCCAATTCCAGCAATAGCAAATGCTTTTGCATATGCAACAGGAGTTCGTCTCTATAGTTCACCATTTTTACCAGATAGTATCTTGGGTTTATTAAAAGCAAGCAAATGAAGAAGAAAGTTAGATGATATATTTAGTAAATTGTAAATTAGATAATCAATTTGCAATAATTGGAGTTGATACTGTAAAAGGAATATTTGATTCTATTACAACTTATAATGATGATAGATTTAATAGAGAATCTTTAATTCGAAATATTAAATTTGATAAAAATAAAAATTTTAATTTTGATTTTGAAAATTCAGAAATCACTATATTAGAAATAGAAAACTTATTTAATATAGCAGATTCCAAGCTTCAAAAATATGATAATCAAAGTACTTTTTTCGATTGCGAAGGAATGCTAATATTGCCAGGCTGCATTGACCCACATGTTCACTTTGATACACCTGGATATGATTTTAGAGAGGACTTTGAATCTGCAAGTGCTGCTGCTATTGCAGGAGGAGTTACTACAATTATAGATATGCCCTGTACATCTATTCCACCAGTAACAAATCGTAAAAATTTCAATGTTAAAATGGCTGCAATAGAAGGTAAATCTTATTGTGATTATGCTTTTTATGGTGGAATATGTGGAAAAACAATAGAAGAAGAATCTTTTGAAAATAATATTTCAGATTTAGTAACTTGTGGTGTAAAAGGATTTAAAGCCTATACCATATCTGGAATGGATAGCTTTCCAAGACTTACAAATTACCAACTTTATAAAGCAGCCAAAGTATGTAGAGATGCTGGAAAACCTCTTTTACTGCATTCAGAAGATTTTGAATTTATAGATGGCTATTTAAAAAATAACTTAAATAATTTAACTTCTAATACTTATAAGAAAATAATTGATTCAAATTCTCCTGGACAAAAATTTCTAAGTGAAGTTAATTTATATTGTGAAAGTAGATCCGATATTGCAGAATTGATTGCAGTACAAACAGCGGTGGCTATTGCTGAAAAAACAGGGGTTAAATTACATATAGTTCATCTTTCCTCTGCAAAAGCAGCCAAATTTATAGAAAAAGCAAAAAACTATTGCAATATAACTTTTGAGACAGCACCACATTATTTACAATGGACAGAAAAAGATTTTCAAAAATATGGTTCATTAATAAAAACAGCACCACCAGTTAAGAGAGAAGAAGACAGGATATATTTAAGAAAAACTATTGAAAATAATAGCTGTGAATTTATTGCAAGTGACCATGCTGCCTGTAAAATAGAAGAAAAAAATACTGGATCATTTTTGAAGGATTACGGTGGGATAAATGGAGTTCAGACAATTTTTCAGTATATTATTTCAGAATTTTTAGGTAAGGTACCTATCTCTCATTTAATTAAGTTGACAAGTGAAAATGCAGCAAAATTTTATCGTATTTACCCTAAAAAAGGTGCGATAAGAAAGGGTAGTGATGCAGATTTTGTTTTAATAAGAAAAGATGAGAAATTTACTTTCAAAAATGATATGCTTTATAGCAAAATGAAAATTTCACCTTTTCATAATTTGGAATTTAATCATAAAATATATGCGACCTTTCTAAGAGGAAAACCAGCCTATTTATCTGGAAAAGGTTTAAATATCAAAAAAGGTGAGGGGAAATACCTGTAATTTTTTCTAGCTTTATCTTATATATTAACAAAATTTTAATTAAACAAAAAATTAAACTAAAAAAATAATAAAATAGTAAAATAATTAAATATAAAACAAACTTTACAATGCCACATTATATGCTGTTGGATCGAAAGGTGAACCAGCAGGAAATGGTCTTGTAGCAAGTTCCTTATCAAGCATAAACAACCCTTGTTGATTGTCCTTAATCATCGACATCTGTTGTGAGATTTTGGAGGTATTTACCTCTTCTTCTATCTGTTCATTGACAAACCAGTTCAAAAGAGGCTCACTTGCAAAATCTTGATTTTTTCTGGATATTGAAAGAAGGTTGTTTATTCTACTTGTAATGAGTTGTTCATGCTCATAGGCATTATCCCACGCTTCTTTTGGGCTTGTCCATGATGTTTTAAGTTGTTTTATATCTTTTAGCTCAACTTTTCCACCTCTATCTATAATATGATCAAAAAATTTCATGGCATGAATCATCTCTTCATGAGCTTGTACTCTCATCCAGTGAGCCATACCATCTAAATTTAAAGATGAAAAATATGCAGCCATTGAAAGATAGATATAATATGATTCGAGTTCATAATTAATCTGTTCATTCATAGCAAATAGTACTTCTTGTTTAATCATAGATTTCTCCTTTTACTTTATTAATTTTTCTTTACACTATAAATATATGAATAAATTGAAAAAAAGTAAAAAAAGATTTTTTACTCCAATCTTGAATTTTTTTAATTGAAGCAAAATTAAGTGTAAAAAAGGCGAA
>CAYVTU010000007.1:0-122975 GCA_964454835.1 uncultured Brachyspira sp. | reverse complement strand
TTATTTATGCCATATCTCGCCTTTTTTGCACTAGTTTTTTTCAAGATTGAAGTTTAATTTCTTTTTATTGACAATAATATATAAAAAGTTTAATTAAGGTGTTAATAAAAATAAATAATTATGGAGATAATGATGAATTTTTTATTACCTATTTTACAACAGGCAACTGCTGCTCCAACTTCTTCTGCTTCTAGTTTTTTAGTTAATCTTCTTCCTATACTTGCTATTATAGTAATTTTTTATTTTTTACTAATTTTACCTCAAAACAAGCAAAAGAAAAAACATGAAGAGATGATAAAATCCATAGACAAAGGAGATGAAATCATCACTACAAGTGGTATCTTTGGCTCAGTAGTGGGTGTAAAAGAAGATTCCATAACTATTAAAGTTGATGACAACACTACAATAAGAATCTTAAAAGGTGCTATAGCTTCTGTTAAAAAAAGAGAAGAATAGTTTTTGATTCTTTTGTATCTTTTGTATTATATTCTTTCCTATTTTTTGGAGGATACTAATGTCAGATAGAAAAATGCTAAGAATCAAAAAAACATTTGGTTCAAAAGAGGTATTAAACGATACTGCTAGAATTATTTTAACTGTTATTCTTTTTTTATTTTCTTGCTACCTCATTTATCCTACTATAAAATGGTATTTTGTTCTCTCATCTCAAGATAGAGAACTTACAATGATGACAAATGAACAATTAAGAGAAATGAAAGTTTCTGATGAACAATTAAATAAGATAAAAGAAAATAAAAAACTTAAAAATAGAATTATCAATCTAGGTCTTGATTTGCAAGGTGGACTTTATATTATTTTAAGACCCGATACTTCACGTTTTGAAAATGAACTTTCTGCTTCCGAAATGTCAGATTTACTTGATAAAGCTATACTTATTTTAAACAATCGTATAGACCAGTTTGGTGTAGCTGAAACCCATATAAGAAAGATGGGAAATGAAGGAATAGAAATAGAAATTCCTGGCGCAAAAGATGTCGAAAGAATTCAAAGAATCTTGCTTGAACAGGGACAGTTAACATTCCAATTGGTCGATGAGGCAACTTTATCTGAAATTGGCTCATTAGATCCAGAAAAAGATTTTGATGAAAAAGGAAACTACCTTTATCCCGAAAAAATTCCTGAAGATTCTGGTATATTTTGGGTTTATGAAAAGGATAAATATGGAGTTTTAGTTAAAAAAGCTCCAACAATACTAAAAAAGAAAGCTGAGCTAGATGGCACATTTATAGGTCAAGTCCTTGTTCAGAATGGAATGAGAGGAATTGAGGTAACTTTTTCTTTGAATTCTGAAGGTGCCCAAAAATTTTATAGAGTCACAGCAGATAATAAAGGGCGACATCTTGCAATAGTTCTTGATGGTAAAATTCAATCTATGCCAGTTATAAATGAACCTATACCAAATGGACAGGTTGCTATTTCTGGAAATTTCACCATTGAAGAAGCTAAAGATCTTGAAAATATTTTGAAAGCTGGTGCCTTATCTGTTCCTTTAATAATTGGCGAAAGACAGGATGTAGGACCAACACTTGGTAGAGATTCGATTATTAAAGGCATTAGAGCCGGACTTATTGGTTCCGTGATAGTTGCTGTCATAATGATTGCAGCATATTGGTTATCAGGACTTGTAGCATTCATATTTATTGTATTGAATGTATTTATGATTATTGGGTTTTTAGCTGCTTTTAATTATACTCTGACACTTCCTGGTATCGCGGGTATTCTTTTGAATATTGGTATGGGTGTCGATGCCTTTGTAATTATATTCGAAAAAATTAGAGAAGATTATCTAAGTGGTTTGAATAGAATTCAACTCGTAAATATAGTTAATGATTCTTTCACCATAGCATCTGCTACCGTTGTTGATGCGAATATTACCACCTTGATCGCCTCAGGAGCTTTGATACTTTTAGGAGGCGGAGCTATAAGAGGTTTTGGTGTAACCTTAACAATAGGTATTATCATAAATATTTTCATAGTCCTTGTTACTGGACGATGGTATTATATGTCTATGTTTAAAAAATGGGACATGAAAATGCTTACAAAAGTTGGAGGAATCATAAAATGAAAAAAAATATTGTATTTCCATTTTCAAGATATAGATATATTGCTTTTGCGTTTTCTTTGACCGTAATATTGCTTGGAATTGTTTTTTATTTCATAAATAGTGGCATTAGATTTGGAATAGATTTTACTGGTGGTATTACAATTCAAATAAAGTTTTCTAAATCTGGAATAAATATTTCTTATTTTAGAGATTTCTGTCAAAAAAATGGATTTGGTTCCAATATTACCCAAATTGGCGGGAGTGATTCACAGCAATATGTTCTTCGAATACCCGCAACTAAAGAATCGAATCTTAATAACCAGAAAATTGAAGATTTTAAAACTGCTCTTTCAAGAAATTTTTCTTTAACAGATTATGAAATACTAGCAATAAACCTTGTTGGTCCTTCTTCATCAGCCAAGATGAGTTATACTTCGTTATTGATGCTTTTAGTTGTTGTCGTTTTAATTCTTTTATATACCTTTATAAGATTTAAAGATTTTAAATATGCTTTTGGTGCTGTTCTTTCAATTGTTCATGATGCCTTTTTTGTTCTAGCTATTATAATAATATTTAAAAGAGAGCTTAATTCTCAAACACTTGCAGGTATACTTACCCTTTTGGGATATTCTTTAAACGACTCTATAGTCGTACTTTCAAAGATTAAAGAAAATGAATTCCAGTATGTATCTAAAAATATCTCGAAAGAATTGAAGAAAAAACTTGAAAACGACAAGTCGGATTCAGGAATTAAAATACTTAGTTTTCAGGATAATATTGATCATTCAATAACAATAACTCTTTCAAGAACAATTATTACCGCTTTAACAACTCTTGTTGTCGCTTTTGCTATTTTAATTTTAGGTGGTATTCCAACAAGAGATTTTGCATTTGTCCTTACTATTGGTTTAATTATTGGTACTTACTCTTCAATATATATTGCTTCACCTGTGCTTCTTATGTGGGGAAATCCAGTATATAAATCTAAATAATAAAAACTAAAAATAATACTTTAATTTTTTTTATAAAGCCTTCCAATTTTTACGGAAGGCTTTTAATTTATATATCACAGAGCAAGGATAAATTTATGAAAAGAATATTAACAGGAGATAGACCTACAGGATCTTTACATATAGGTCATTACTTCGGAAGTCTTCAGAATAGAGTTTTACTTCAAAATGAATATGAGACATATATATTGATAGCAGATGTTCAAGCATTAACAGATAACTTTAATAATCCAGAAAAAGTTAGAGATAATGTTAAAGAAGTTGCAATGGATTATCTTGCTTCAGGAATAAACCCTCAAAAATCAACAATAGTTCTACAATCAAAAATACCTGCAATAGCTGAATTAACTATATTTTTTAGTAATTTAATTAGTCTTTCAAGATTATCGAGAAATCCAACTGTAAAAGAAGAAATTAAACAAAAAAGCGAAATATTTAATGATTCTGTAACTTATGGTTTTTTTGGTTATCCTGTTTCGCAAGCTGCAGATATTCTTTCTTTTAATGCAAATCTTGTGCCTGTTGGAGATGATCAGGCACCTATGATTGAATTAACAAGAGAAATAGCAAGAAAATTTAATACAATATATGGTCCAATTTTCGTTGAACCAGAAGCTTTAATACCTGAAAAAAATTCAAGAATTAAGGGATTGGATGGGAACTCCAAGATGAGTAAAAGTCTTAACAATGCTATTTACTTAAAGGATTCAGAAGATGAAATAAAGAAAAAGATTTTTTCAGCCTTTACTGATCCTGCAAAATTGAGGAAGAATGATCCTGGTCATCCAGATGGTTGCATGATATTTTACTATATGGGAATTTTTGGTTATAATGAAACAAATATCGTTAAAACTGAATGTGTAAACGGCGAAAGAGGATGTGTTAAGTGCAAGTCAGATTTAACTGAAATTGTAAATAATTATTTAAAACCAATAAGAGAGAAAAGACTAGATTTAGAAAAAGATCCCCAATTTGTTTACAATGTATTAAAAGAAGGTACTTATAAAGCCAATGAACTTACCTCATCAATTCTTTTATTGGCGAAGCAGAAGATGAAAATTGATTATGATTTTATATTTAACTGATATTTATATAAATTTTCCAATAGTTTGTGATATCTAGTTTTTAAAAGGTACTAAAGTGAAAGATAAAAATTTAACTAAATTTGCAGTACTTGGAAGTGGAAGTAAGGCTAACTCATATGTGTTTTCAAACAACTATTCTTCTTGTATAATTGATAATGGATATAGTTTTTATCAATTTACAGAAAGAGCAAAATCACTTGAATTTGATTTAAATAAGTTCAAATTTATTCTTGTTACTCATACTCATAATGATCATATAAATGGAGTTAGAGTTTGCGCAAAAAAGCTCAAGATACCTATCTATATTCATAAAGATTCTGATTATCTTGAATATTTTAAAATAGATAAACAAAAAGAAAAACTTGATATAAGATTAATCGAAAGTGATATATTATATAAACATGAATCATTTTCATTTATAGCATTTGAAACTTCGCATGATGCTAAAGCCTCAGTCTCTTATTCATTAAATTTCAATAATATTACTTTTACTATAATTACTGATACTGGGAAAATCTCAAAAAAAATGTTTTATTACGCAAAAAATTCTGATGTCCTTTTTTTGGAAGCAAATTACAATCCGCAAAAATTAATAGATGGTCCTTATCCACTATATCTTAAGGAAAGAATAAAATCTGAAAATGGACATCTTTCTAATATTGAATCAATCAAATTTTTAAATTTTCTTTCAAATCAAGAAACGAAAATAAAACATGTCTATTTTTGTCATCTTTCTGAGATCAATAATAGTCCAGAAATATTAAAAGAAGATATAATTAAATATGGCAATTTTAAATTTCCCTATATTATTTGTCCAAGGAATCATATGCAAATGGGTAAAGAAATAGATGATTTTAATCTTTTAAAGTCTAATATCGTTAATATAGAAGAAGTTTTTAACCATTTTAAAGAAAATTTACTTTTCTAATGCTTAATATATTTTTAATAAACTAAAAAGTATTAAAAAGGAAATTATTTTAATAAACTATTATGTTTAGAATATTTAAAAAAAATTATTGGGTTAGAGGAGCTATATCCTTTTCAGATGATATTGCAAAGGATTTAGAAAATGCAACTATTAAATTTATGAACAGTTTTCTTAATATTAACAAAATTAAAGAGAACGATTTAATTCTAGTCATGATAATAGCTCCTAAAAATCTTCATTCTTCTTATCCATGCACTTTTTTAAGATTAAATAATTTTACCTTTCCATGTATTACACTTTCAGATATTGAGGTCAAAGGCACTCCTCAAAATATTTTAAGATTTGTAATCCAATGTAGGTGTTTTAAAAAACCACAAGATTTATATCTTGAAGAAGCTGCTAAATTGAAAGATATTATCGATAAATTAATTTAGTTTTGTAATTTGTTTTTATTATTTCATTATTTACAATAAAATATTTTGTGAAAAATTAATTCAAAACGGAATATATATGGAAAATTATAAAGTAAGATATACAAAAATTGTAAATTACTGGGAAACAGATAAAATGGCTATTGTACATCATTCAAATTATATAAAATGGTTTGAAGAAGCTCGTTTACATTTTTTAAGAAGTTGCAATATTCCATATGATAAAATAGAAAAATCTGGTATATGGCTACCAGTATATGAAGTCTATGCAAAATTCATTAAACCTGCAAGTTTTGAAGATAAAATAGATATTGATGTATGGATAAAAGAGCTTACTCAGATAAAACTAATTCTTGAATATGCTGTTTTAAAAGAGGAAGATTTAATTGTCACAGGATATACTGTTCATCCAATTACAGATGATAAACTAAAAATTAAAAGAGATAATTTTTTATATAAAGAATTAACTAAATATTTTTAAGGAAAATTGATAAAATGAAAAAAACTATCTATATTGTCAATGGTCCAAATTTATCTTATCTTCATATTAGAGAAAAAGAATATTATAAAAATATTTCGTTGAATGATATTGTTGAACAAGTTCAATCTTATATTATAAATAATTTTAAAGATAAATTAGAAGTCAAGTTTTTTCAATCAAATAGTGAAGGTGAAATAATAGATATATTACTTAATAATATTGATAAGTACGATGGTTTAATTATAAATCCAGCAGCTTATTCTCATTATTCTCTTGCAATAGCTGATACCTTAAAAATACTTCAATTAAATGGCAAAGTAATTTGTGAAGTTCATATTTCTAACATTTTTTCAAGAGAAAACCAAAGACATAATATAATCACCGCTCAAAATGCTGATATCATAATAGCAGGAGCGGGAGTGAAATCTTATACACTTGCATTGGAGTATATATGTGAAAAATTTTCTTTATGAAAATATAGATTTTTCTGAAAGCAAATCTTATTTTTTTTCAGGCAAAACATTACCAATTTTTCTTGCAATAGGTCCATGTGCAATTGAAAATGAGAAAATGATATTCGAAAGTGCTCAATTTTGTCATAATTTAGGTATAGAATTTTTCAGAACTTTTGTTTTCAAATCAAGGACAAATGCATATTCTTTTCAAGGAATTGGAAAAGATGGTATAGATATTTTAAAAAAACTAAAATCAAGTTTTCAAGGATTGAAATTTATATGCGAAATTTCTTCTATTGAGCAATATGAAATAGTTAAAGATTATATAGATATCTTTCAAATTGGGTCAAGATCTATGTACAATACTGAATTGTTATCTTTTATAGGTAAAAAAAATTTGCCTTTAATACTTAAAAGGCATTTTGGAGCTACTATTTATGATTGGCTTAATATGGCTGAGTATTATCTTCATTCAGGTGGAAGAAAGATAATTTTATGTGAAAGAGGTATAAAGTCTTTTGAAACAAGTTATAGATATTCTTTCGATATTTTATCTGCAAGTATTATAAGCCAGAAATCAAAAATTCCTGTTATCGCTGATCCATCTCATCCATCTGGAAACTCTATTTTTGTCCCAAATCTTACCTTAGCATCTTTAGCTGCTGGGTTTCAAGGATTAATTATAGAAACTCATCCTCAACCTCAATTAGCCCTTTCTGATGCTAAGCAACAACTTTCACATGATGATTTTATAAATCTATATACTAAGATTAATCGAAGTTTTAATCTTAAATAAGTGATATTTTATTATTATTACAAATCATTTATATATTTTTAGAAAAATTTTATCATTAATTTATTTTTTGAATCTCAAAATATCAATGAATATTGAATAAACAATTAACTTCATAAAATAAAAAAGGGCTATCTTAATTTTAAAGACAGCCCTTTTGGTATTTTAGAAAATTTCTAGAAGAAACTTACTTGAGTTGTTACACTGTAAGATTGTTGTTGTTGATATACTCCATATGAATCTGGAATATAAAAGATAGAATAAGTAACAAAAATCTTAAAACCTTTACTTACTGTGTAACCAATAGTTGCAAGGATAGAAAGATTTTCAAAGAATGGAATATCTGGAACGAGAAAGTCTGGTTTTACAATTTGTATAATGGCTTCAAAAGGAGGAAGTAATTGATCAGACAAAGTTACTCCAGCTGTGAGAAAGTCATTTGCGAGAGATACTGCACTTTGATCATAGAAATAATGAGCCCATGAAGCATATCCAGTTATTTTCTTATTAAATAAATCGAAACTTGCTTCTATATAGAGTCCTGATTTAGCACTACCTATAAGCTCAGATAATGCAGAGAAATTTAATGGAGTCGTAGAACTAAAATAATTTACATATCCAGTTCTTTTTTTCTGATAATCAATGCTAAAAACTTGAGGTAAATATTCACCAGCAATCATCCTGTATTCCGCTCTATAATTTATGAAAAGGACATTACCTCTTAATCCTGCAAAGACTCCAAAACCATTTGTTATATAAAAAGGATTTTCAGTATTATTTGGATTAAATACATAGTTTACAGATGCATCAGCAAACATTATTATATTCATAAAAGTCTGTAATCTGATGATAGGGAATGTAAATCCAGTTCCAATTGAACCATATACTGGTTCAACACTTGTTTCATCATATAATGGCTTTAAATCGCCTGTTAGTTCTATTCCCCAATAAAATGGTATTCCTTTAATGAATTGGATATATGGTCTAATACCAACTACTTCTGGTTTTGTTAACTGATCCATTGCCAAATTTATACCAAAACCTCCAAGTAAAAGATTCATGTTTATTCCAAGTCTTCGAGATTGAGGAAAATCATACATATTAGAGTACATATAAAGGTTCATTCCATTTCCAAGGATAAAATCATCAAATTGTCCAAGTTTCATAAAAAACGGATCATCGGGATAACCAATTCTGAAATATCGAAAGACAGAAAGAATTTTACCAACAGAATTTAAAATATTTGGGAAAGTATCCCATACTAGATGATAGCTTTCATAGTTATACCAGGTTGTAGGATTAAAAAGATCATTTCCATATATGATAGGCATATATAAAGCGAATCCAATGGTACCAAAATCGAACTCTGTATTTACAGTAAATGTTGACCATACTTTGCCTTCAATAACAATAGAACCAAAATCTCCAATAAGATTTAAATATTTTTCTATCCATTTCTCAAGCTCAGATTTGACCTTTTGTTCGGCTTTTTGAGCTTCCTGACCACTTAATTGTTCTGTCTGGGTTGTTTGAGTTTGCTGAGTAGTTGTTTGTTGTCCGCCTTCACCACCGCCAGATTCTTCAGCATAATTCTGATTTTCATCTGGTAATTCAGTAGTGATATTGTCCATCCCAGGGGCTTCACCATTGTTATTAAATTCAGATAATACTTCCGATGTAATTTCACTTATGGTAGATAAAACCGCATTTGCTGCTACACTTACCATTTGACCTGCATTAAGTATCGATGAAGGTATTTGCCCTGCTGGACCAACTGCAACTTGTCCATTAAAAACAAGGATATCCATTAAAGAACCATTTGGTGAATCTTTTACATTAACACCAAATTTTGTTCCTCTAACAGAAGCTACTCCATTATTTGTTATAATCTGAAAAGAAGAACTACCTGAAAGTTTTGTTACCACTGCCATAATTTTACCAGAGAAAAGTTTAAAGAACCCTTTTTTGTTTCCGCTTTTTGGGTCAAAATTCCAGGTTTCGATTAAAAAATCAGATTCAGCACCTATTTTTAATACAGACTTATCCTGCAAAAGAATTTCTATAGTAGAATCTTTTCCTGTTTTTATCCTCGTAGGAGCTTTAAGTTCCATATTTATTGATGCTTTAGAAAAAGCAGGCGCAGCAGTAGCAGCTGTATCTCCCATTGCAACCTGGACGCTACCTATGGCTATTTTAACAGTAGCAAGTCCGGGTGGAGGAGATGGTGGCTGGGATGTTGCTTGACCAAATATTGAAAAGCCAAATACTAGAATAAATAAAAGTATAAAAGATGCTTTTAGAAGGTTTATTTTATTCATACCTTCCTCCTTTATTAAAATGAAAGACCGGTTTGTAATTGTGTTGAAGCAATTGGATTCCCAAATTCATCCCATGTTACCTGGTAAACAAGAGTAACTGAGGAATTTTCTCCAACATTTAAACTAACCATTAACATTATATATGAATTTAATAGCGCATTTCCTTGCCAATTCAACAAATCTGAAAAACTTGTTATTCCGCTTCTAATAAACATTCCGGATACTGAAACTATTTTCAATACACTTTTATCAAGTTTTAAACTTCCGATCAAAGTAACTGGATTTCCACTAAAATCCCCTCTCATTTCAAAATATAAAGAAAAAAGTTCTTGCCCAATAAGTAATGAAGCAAATGCTTTCCAGCCAGTTGTAGCGACTACTGAGTCAAGATAATTGTATTTATTATTTCTAACATCATAATTTTCATATAAAATATCAAAATATTGACCCGTAAATTTATCACCAAAAAGATCTATTGCTAAACCAATATAAAAAAGTTTTAATAGATAACTATTTAAACCAATTTCAGCACCATTACCTTTCCCGCTTATAGATGCCCAATCACCATAAAGATAAATATAAGCAACTTCTTTCTGTAATAAAGGAAATTCTACATCTATTCCAAAAATCCCAATAGAAGTAGTTGAATTTGCATTATCAAGAAGATTCATATCATCTGATTTTGTTTCCATAGGGTCTGTATCTAGTGCATAGGATACACCAACTTTCATACCTGAAAGTATAGGTATATCAAGGAAAATTAATGGTCTTGCATATAATCTAAATGCCATAATATCTGGATCAAGAAGATTATCTATGAAAGATTCAAGACCAAGATATGGAAATTGAAACAAAGTTCCATCGATGTCTAATTCAAAACCAAGTTTTCGTATCTCAGGAAAATATAACATATTAGTATAATTATACATTATAAGACCATGTCCAAGTATTACATTCTTAAACATTCCTATCTGAGCATACAGTGGTTCTCCTTTCAGACCATATCTTATATATAAAATTTTATTCATCCAATCAGCAAAGCTGTCCCAATTATCTGGAACAATATTAAACTGAGAATCAAACATAATAAAAATATCAAGACCAATCCCAAATTTACCAAAGGCAAGATCTGGTTTTAAACTTAAAGTTTGATATGTATTATTATTATATACAATTGTTCCAAGACCAAGATTAAATCCGAAATTCAGTCCATTATCATCAGCAATAACTAATGTTGAAGCCAAAAATAGAATAATGGAAAAAATTATAAATCTCTTCATTTTTTCCTCCATAAATAAAAAAGGAGAAGTATTATCCTTTATATTTAAAATAACACTAAAGTCAAAAAAATCAAATAAATTTAAGAAAAAAGTAAAATTAGTATGCTATCGAGTTGATAAATTCTGGGATTAAATCGAGAGGCAGTATGTAATCGACAATAAATAATTCTGTAGCAGATTTTGGCATTCCAAAAACTACCGATGTTCTTTCATCCTGAACAACAGCTATAGCCCCATTCTCATGAAGTCTTTTTAATCCATGTGCTCCATCATTCCCCATACCAGTTAAAATAATTCCACAAGTATTTTTTGCATAGGGTAAAAAAGAATCAAACATAACATCAATATTTGGAGAAACTAAAAAGTTAGAATCATCTGTCAGTTCTATTTTTGTATCATGGATACTCATATTAAAGCCACCTGGGGCAACATATATTAAAGATTGTTGTATTTTTTCACCATTCTCAGCTTCTTTTACTGTATTTAATCCTACTTCATTCAATCTTGTTGCAAATGTCTTTGTATACTTCGGAGGCATATGCTGAGAAATAAATATAGTGGTCTTATTTAATTTTTTTATTGATTTGATTATGTACTCAATTGCTTTTGTTCCACCAGTTGAAGCCCCAATAACTATATATGAAATACTTTTCTCATTTTTGTTATAGAAAAAATTTACTTTCGATGTGTTATTTACAATATATCTAATTTTTTTTAATAATGTTTTTTTCAATAACTCAAAACTAGCTTTAAAACTTTGCTCCGTAGGTTTTTCTATAATGTCTACCGCACCTTTATCTAAACATGCAAGTATTTGTTCACTTTCCTGTTTTGTATAAGAAGAAATAATAATAACAGGAATCAAAAGTCCTTTTCTT
This sequence comes from uncultured Brachyspira sp., assembly GCA_964454835.1. GTDB lineage: Bacteria > Spirochaetota > JAAYUW01 > JAAYUW01 > JAAYUW01 > Exilispira. The sequence goes on along the minus strand of CAYVTU010000007.1, from coordinate 111,251 downwards.
CTTAAACCCTCTAGAACATCCAACCCTGTTCCATTTTCCATATGATAATCTGAAAGTATAATATCAGGCTTTATAGAATCAACATTTTCAAGAAGCTGATTTCCATTTTTATATACGCCACAAACAATAAACTCTTCTTCTTCATTAAATAAATCTATAAAAACTGAACGAAAAAAATCTAAATCTTCTGCAATAGCAATTCTTATACTTTTTTTCAAATAAAACCTCTTTAACTCAGATTATAAGATATAAATATTTATAGATGAATTTGGTAGTAAAAAAAAATTTAAATTAGGAATTATTCTGAAATTCTTCTGAAAGTAAAATACAATTACTGAAGAGCCTTTTTAATAGCAGAAATTATCCTTTCTCTTTTAAAAGGTTTGACTATAAAATCTTTAACCCCTGATTTAATAGCTTCAATAATAAGTTGCTGTTGACCTAATGCTGAGCATATTATAATCTTGGCCGTGGGATCAAATTCAAATATTTTCTTCATGGCTTCAAGACCATTCATATACGGCATAGTAATATCAAGAATAATAATATCTGGTCTTAATTCTTTATATTTATTGACAGCTTCAATACCATTTGAAGCTTCTCCGATTATTTCAAATCCTTCTTGTTCAAGCATATCTTTTTGCATCATTCTCATAAAAGAGAGGTCATCTGCAAGAAGTATTTTAGTTTTCATGACTGCCCCCGAAAATCATATATATTTAATAACATTTTTTAATAAAATCAAGATAAATCTGAAATAGATAATTCTGTTATTTCATCAATCTTCTTTTCGTTATTATCTTTATCTAATACCAAAGTTTTCAATTTGCTATTCTCATTATCAGCATCTATAATTTTGATTTTTTTATTTTCTTTTGTCTTTTCTATCTCATCTTTTTTTGAAGCATCTAATTCAGCTTTTTTTTCAATCGTTTTGGTGGAATAATTTGAAATTATCTCATCATGAACTTTTGCAAGACTTCTCTGTTGTTCTATTTTATCAATTAAAGCAGAATTCTTACTTACAAAATCTCTTACAATTTCTGGAATATCAAGAATTAATGCGACGGAACCGTCCCCCAAGATTGCAACACCAGAAATACCTTTTATTCTTTTGAATACCTCATCAAGAGATTGAACAACTACATCCTGTTCCCCAATTAATTCATCAATTAATATGCAGATTTTTCTTCTATTATATCTAACAATTACAATATAAACTAATTCTTCTTCTGTCTTTATTTTCTTTTCTTTACCAACAAGTTCTGAAAGATATATAACAGAATATACTTCATTTCTATATTGTAAAATATCATAATTATCGAGCTGTTCTATAGATTGAATAGGAATTCTATCTGTCTGTTCAATATTATATATTGGTATAGCATAAAAAGAATCTTGAGCTTTTACCATAAGAACTTCTAAAATAGTAAGTGTCAATGGTAATATTATCTTAATAGATGTTCCTATATCCTTTTCCGTAGTAACATCAATTCTTCCTCTTAACTGTGAAACATGTTCTTTTACAACATCGAGACCAACACCTCTACCTGAAAGAGTGGTAATCTCATCTTTAGTAGTGAAACCTGGCTTGAAAAGATAATCTATTAATTCGCTTTGAGTCATTGTGTCAGTGTTTAATTCGGGATATAATTTTTTTATTTTCCTTGCTATTTTATCATAACTAATTCCACCACCATCATCTGAAACTTCGATTATTATGTGAGAACCTTCTTGATATGCTGAAAGAGTAATTCTTCCTTTTGGTGGCTTTCCTTTAGCCACCCTTTCTTCTTTCGATTCAATACCATGGTCAATAGAATTTCTAATAAGATGAGTTATTGGATCCTGGATTTCCTCTATTACCTTTTTATCTATTTCTGTATCACCACCAGTGACTATAAATTCAACATCTTTATTTAATCTTGTAGCTATATCTCTAACTACTCTTGGAAATTTATTAAAAATGACATTAACTGGTATCATTCTAAGTTGCATAACTATAGATTGCAATTCATCAGATATTCTAAATAGTTCTGCACTTGTTTCTTCAAGTTTTTGACTGATAAATGTGATTGATTCACCACTTCTAGTGTATTCTAGAATTTTATCAAATTTAGCACGATTTGTTATTAATTCTCCAACTGATCTTCCTAAACTATCAAGTTTATCAATATCTATTCTAAGAGTATTTGAACTTGATTTCCTTAATTCACTTACCTGATTTGGATTTTCTGTTTCTCTTTCTTCTTCATTTTCAACTAGATTTTTTAGAATATTAATCTTCTGGATCGTCACTTTTCCTATTTCATCAATTTGAAAAGAAGATAAAAATTCTTCAGAATCTGGAGAAATAGAAGTTTTTAATAAAAAATAAGCATTATTATAGTGACTATCTTCTTGATCCTCTTCTATTTTTGGCTCTGATTTAATTATTTCTCCAATCTGTTTTAAGTTATTATAAACTAAATAAATTCTAGGGTATTTCATTATGCAGCTTTCAATTGGAAATACATTTATTAAATAATAATCACCTTCTTCACTTTCAATAAGTTGTATTTCAAATTCAGAAAATTTAAAAATCTTTTTTACATTATCAAATTCTATATCTTTAAGACTTGAAACAACTGTTTCATCAGGAGAAATCTCCTCTTTTGTAGTTGTTTCTGCTAAAATATTTATATCTGCTTTTGGTTGTTTTTTATCTTTACCATTAGATATTTCAGAAATTATTTTTTTAAGATTTTCAATAGCAATTTTGCTATTCTCATCATCTATTTCTTTTGAGGTTGCTGAAATAAAATTTAAAGAATCTAAAATAAAATCTACTGCTTTAAAAATTTTGGAAATAGTTTGATTTGAAATAGATTGTTTAGTTTTTCTATAATAATCAAAAATATCTTCTAATAGATGAGATATTTCCATTATTATATTAAAACCTAACAAACCTGCTTCACTTTTTAATGAATGCATGTATCGAAATAATTCATTTATTATTGATTCATTTTTAGGTTCTTTTTCTAACTTTAATATGAGTTGATTTGCATTTTCTATAAGTTCAAAGGCTTCTTCCAAAAATGCTTTTTTATATTTGTCTTCGATCATAATAATCCTCACATATAAAACTTTTATACTAAATTTGAATTAAATTACCTTCAAAACTCTTAACTATTATAGAACCATCAAAAAGATTAAAAAACACTGTTCTTCCAAATTTTCCAAATACATCTTCTGAAATAATAGGTATATTTTTTTCTATTAATAGTTTTCGGCAAATAAGAACATTTTCCTTACCAATATCTGGAATTATAGAATCTTGTGAGGAGAAGTATATTTTTGCTCCTCCAACCAGTTTACCTACTATATCTTTATTTTTATATCCTTTAGAATAGAATAGTTGGAACATATAATTAATAGCGTAATCTGCATACTTAAAGCTATTTGATTTTTGTTTATCAGATTTTGGTAACATCACATGAGCTAGACTTCCAAATTTATCTGATTTTGAATACAACGCAATTGCCACACAAGAGCCAACAATGGTTTTTAATATTTTTGGAGAATAATTGAACTCCAATCCTCCAATAGCGACATAAATCATATTTTTTGAATTTGATATTTCAAAATTATTAACATTGAAAGAAGCTTGCATAATTATTTACCTTTGGGTATAAAAAGGAAAAATCCATCAATTTTTTCAATAACAAATTTAGAAATGAATATTTCTAGAGTATTCTCTGAAGAAACTTGTTCCCATATTATTTCATTTATAACAGCATCTCTAAAAGAATAAGATATGACTGGAACAGAGGTAAATATAGGTTTTTGAATTAAATTTGAAATTGCAGAAACAAAAGACATTGAAAAAATAGATGCTACTGATTCAATACAAGAAGCGACATCTGAGTTCAATGAACCAGGACTATCTTCAATAGAAGTAATATTTTTTTGAGTTAATAAATTATATAAATTAAATGCGGAATTTTTTGATAATAAAAGAGCAATCTTTCCTTCAATTTCATTTTCTATATTGAAAATAACCGAAATAGCGGTGTCTTCAACATCCCCAATTAAAAGAGGAAGTTCACTAACAGAAATCATTATCTTCGAAATATTATCCAAAATAATTGGCTTATTGAAAAGCTCCTGAAGTTTTTCAGAAATTTCTATGGAAGCTATTTTTACAAAATTTTCTATAAATTGTGAAAAATTTTTCTTTGTCTCTTTCTCTTCTTTTTCTGATTTTTTAAAAAAATTAAATATTTTCATTTTTCTTACCTTAATTTTCAATTTGATTAATAATATAGATTTCAATTTTTTCAAATAATAAAATTATTCTTTATAATAGACAGAGCTATTTCCTATTTTAAGATACTTGAATTTATCTGAAATAACATACAATGTTTCTGCGTGACCAATAAACAAAAATCCACCACTAACAAGACAATTATAAAATCTTTCTACTATTTCTTTCTGAATATCTCTATTAAAATAAATCATTACATTTCTACAAAAAATTATATCCATATTCGTTGGGTATTCATCTTTGATAAGATTATGTATTTTAAAATTAACCTTATTTATTAAAGATTGAGTAATTTTATATTTATCTTCATCTATTTTTTGAAAATATTTTTTTAACATTGAATCCTGAACATATTTTAATCTTCTAAGATTATAGATCCCTTGTTTTGCACTTTCGATAACTTCCGTATTTATATCTGTAGCGAATATATCTACTTTTGATAAAACTCCAAGGCTATCGGCTACTATACCTATTGAATATGGTTCTTCCCCAGTTGAACAACCTGCACTCCAAATCTTAGCGTAACCTTTTCTATTTATAATTAAAGGAAGAATCATATTTGAAAATGCATCCAATTGAGTTTCTGACCTGAAAAAATAGGTCTCATTAGTAGAAATAACATTTAAAAAATGTTCATATTCTTCTTTATGAGCTAAAAGATAATTATAATACTCTTCATAGGTATTTAAATTTAATAATTTAATCCTTTTTCTAAGTCTATTTGACAGAAGGATAAGTTTTGAGTCTTTCATATAGATACCAGACAATTGAAAAATTAATCTTGTGAATTTTGTAAAAAGGTCCTGTGAAAGTAAATCAGATAAATGCTGGTCACTCATCTTTTTTCGATAATATCTTCATCTTTGTCTGTGAATATTAATCTTTCGATATTTAATATTATTATTAATTTTTCACTTATTTTCCCTATACACATTATGAAATCTGATTTAATTCCTGAAACAGTAGGTAAAGATGGTTCTATCTGATTTTTGCCAAGAGTTACAACTTCTGATACAGTATCAACTATAAATCCAAATTTTCTATTTCCAATGGCAACAATTAGTATCCTTGTTTTATTTGTATTTTCAACATTTTCTGAACGAAATCTCTTTCTTAAATCTAAAACAGGTATGACTGCGCCTCTAAGATTTATAACTCCTTCTACAAAAGGTGGTGAATTGGGAATTTGAGTAGGAACCATATATTTTTCAATATAATCGACATAGGAAATTGGTATAGCATAAGTTACCTTTCCAATAGTAAAGAGGATTATCTGCAATTCATTAATATTTGATATATCCATGATATACTCCTACTGTTTTTTCATTTCTTTTTTCAACGAATTATAAATATTTTTTACTTCTACTAGGACTTTTTTATCTGGATCACTTAATAAATTATATATTTTCTGCAAAATAAGCCCTTTATCTTTTTTGTAAAGAAGTTTAATTGTTTTTAATCTAATCTGAGGATTCTCATCTTCCAGGTATTTTATAGCTATATCCCTTGCTTTCTCATTATAAATATTTTCCAATATATCCAATATTACATTTTTAATATTAAAATCATCAGGAAAATTTATAATATTCAGTTCTTCAATTATTTTATCCTGATAATTTTTCTCCAATATCTTAAGAATAAATATTATAATATCAACATTTTCAGTTTTTTTTAAAAATCTTAATAATATAGAATAAGCTATTCTTCTATCTTTTTCAATTAATGCTTCTGCAGCACTTTTTTTTACATCCAAATTATCAGAATAAAATAATCTTTGCATTAATTCAGAAAAAGATAGACTCAATGTTATATTATCTATTTTATATTCTTTAAGTATTTTTTTGTTTACAGATGATATTTTGGATTTTAGTTGATTATCTAATTTTAATAATATATCAGACATATTTTGTTTGCATAACTGAATCTTATATTGATTTTCAAGACTTATATCATATTCCAATCTTGTTTTTGAATTTGACAGAACAGAAAAAGCCTTGGTAACTTTTTTAAATTTTTCAACTGCCATTGGATCTTTATTTTTATCGGGATGAAGTTGAAAAACAAGTTTCCTGTAAGCTGTTTTTATTTCTTCCATTGAAGAATCAGGTTTTACCCTAAGTATGGAATAATAATCATTCATAAGTTCATCCATAACTTCCTCCATGAAGATGGATTAATTTAATAAACCTTTCATTAGATATTTTTGCTCAGAATAATCTATCTCATCTTTATAATATTGCAAAGCTTCGTAATAGTTTTTTAATTTTTCATAACTTGCAGAAGATATCATGGAATCTATTTCATCAATAAGTTCTTTTATTTCATCGGTAATTTCTAAAGGGAATTTTGATTGTTGAATTTTTTCTAATACTATATTTCTTAAAGTTTTCAAATTGCTTTTTAATTTTTGTTTTTCTTCAAATTCATAGTCTTCCTTTTCAAATGATCTAGAACTTTTAATAATATTTTGAATATCTGAAAGTTTTAACTCTTTTGTAGAGGCATCAATAGTTATTTGTTGAATCACTTTTGAATCTACATCCTGAGCACTGACAGTTAAAATTCCATTGACATCCAATGAAAAGGTGACTTTAATTCTTGGTTCTCCTGCTTTAGCTTTCCTTATATTACTTAAGACAAATGTACCAAGCTTAAAATTTTCGCTACATATTTTCCTTTCGCCCTGATAAATATTTATTTCAACTATTTTCTGATTGTCGACTATCGTTGTAAACATCTTAGAATTTTCACAAGGTATTTTAGTATTCCTGTCTATAACTGGTACGAATAATCCTCCTGTAATTTCGACTCCAAGTGATAATGGGGTGATATCTACCAGTATAATATCTTGAATAGAACCCTCAATAATGGCTCCTTGTATTGCAGCACCCATTGAAACTACCTGATCTGGATCAATGGTCTTTTCTATTTTATTATTAAACAAGTTGGCAAGTCTTAACTGAACCAGAGGAATCTTTGTGGAACCTCCTACAAGTATAACAGAGTCAATATCAGAAATATTATAATTGCTATCTTTTATGACTTTTTTTGTTAATTCTATTGTATAATTCACATATTCATCTATCATCTGTTCAAAATCTTCTCTTTTTATCTTATAATCAAGATGAAGAGGTCCTTTTTCATTTGCGTAAATAAATGGTATCAATATCGAAGCTTCTTTTTCGGAAGAAAGAGCTATCTTGGCTTTTTCAGCAGAATCATATATTTTTGATAAAGCAAATTTATCTTCTTTTAAGTCATAACCAGTTGAAGATTTGAAATGTTTTATTATATCATTGACAATTAAATTATCAAACTCTATTCCTCCTAGCATATTATCACCACTTGTGGCAATAACATTATACATTCCAAGAGATATATCGACTAAAGAAACATCGAAAGTCCCACCCCCAAAATCATAGACAAGAACAAGTTTATTTACATTTTCTTTACCATAACCATATGCCAGACAAGATGCTGTTGGTTCATTAATTATCCTGATTACTTCTAATCCAGCAAGTTTACCGGCTTCAAAAGTTGCTTTTCTTTGTATTTCATTAAAATAAGCTGGAACAGTTATCACTGCTTTGGTAATTTTTTTCTTAAATCTATTTTCAGCATCTTCTTTTAGTTTTTTTAAAATAAAACTTGAAATCTCAGTTGAAGAGTATTCTTTGTTTTTTATAAAATATCTTTTTTCGCTACCCATGAATCTTTTTACTTCTGTTATTACATCTTCGGGATACAATAATTTCTGATTTTTAGCTTTTTTTCCTACTATAACATTGTCAATGGAATTAATAAAAACAGCAGAAGGGGTAATATATTCACCTTCTTCATTTGATACCATGGATATTTCATCATATTCATAGACACAACAAGCAGAATTTGTGGTTCCTAAGTCGATACCAAGAACAAGCTCCATTATAACTCCATTAGTCTATTTAATTCTTTTTGTCTGTTGATTTTATTCTTTTTTTCATATCAAAATATGAAATTGCAAACTGGACTTCTCCTACATTTTTTCCAAGTTTTTCAGCTATTTCATCAGCAGAAATACCATTTGAAAACATTCCGTAAGCTTGATTTTGCCATGAATTATCTTTAGCATTTTCTGTAGTATTTTTTCTACTTTCATTTTTAACTTTACTATTAGTTTCGATAAAATGCTTTTCTTCTAAACTTTTTTTCAGTTTTTCTAATTTTTTTATTTTTGAATCAATTTCCTTTATCTTTTCTTCAAGAATACCTATATTCCTATTAGCTTCTTCATTGAAATATGTTATTATTTCTTGCATTTCAGAAACAAGATCTGTTTTTATATATTCTTTTTTAATTTTATTTATTTTATCATTTAAAATTAGATAGAATAAAGCACAAATTAAAATAGATACAATAATTGCTGTTATTGTCATAATTTAAACCTAAATTTATAGTATTTTATACCTTTTTTTCAAAGGTATGCTCATCTTCATCCTCTTGATAATACTGTCTCTTTTTATGTGGATTTTGATTTCTTTCATAATTCTGTTTAAATTTTTGTATTTTTCTTAATTGATTTTCTTCTTCTCTAATTTTTTCTATTGTTGATAAACCTTCTTTTTTTTGGAGTGCTTCTATTTTTTGCCTTTTTTCCTGAATTTGCTTTGCAATTGATTCAGATATCTGATTTAATGTAGATGATTTTGAAAGATTTTCTAAACGGACAAGCATATTCTGAATATCGATGGGTCTGATAGGCACAATATCTCCTTATAGCTTGTTCCTTAAGGATAAAACTCTCTTGTCAAAAAGCCTTCTATCTACGTTTGGTGGTTCATAAGGACCAGCTTTTATTTCATTATTCACATATCTTATTGTACAGGAATTTTGCTCATATGTTACTTCATATGGTTCGACACCGTATTTAAAATATATTTTAACTCCAGCATAAATTTTATTTTTGACTGCAACTTTTGGGTTTAGCTCAATTGTTGCTAATTTTTTATTTATTTCATCGATACTTTCAATAGCATTTTTTAATATTTCCTCCTGTTGAGCAAGTACTTCTATTTTATTTTTAAGCAGTTCTTCTTTATCATTTGTCCAATTTTTTCTTAATTTTCTCTGTGAATTGAGTGTAGCAATGTCTCTTTTTAAATCATCTATTGAGTTTTCAGTCTTTTTCTTTTGCATCATTATTTCTTGTAAATCTATTCTTAATCTAGGTGGAATGCCTACTTCTACTATTGTTTCAGCATAAGATACTGTACCAAGATTTCTGGTGTTTATCTCGTTTGCAGCTCTAATAGTACCACCACCTATTTGTGCTCTATGTCCAAAACATACTATTGCATCATCTGCATTTACTTCTGAATGATAAATATGATCATCTACAATAACTGACATACCTGCAAAGACCTTGGCATTTTCAATAAACTTAGAAAAAACGCTTCCTTCAGCTGATATTAAAGCTTCATAATAACCATTAATACCCTGAGCAACATAGATATCGTTATCGGAAATAATCTCGCATTTTCCTACACTACCTCTTATCTCAATGTTCCCTTTTGCTTTAATAGAAAATCCATCCAACACTGAGCCATGAACAACTACTGAACCAACAAAAGTTATATTACCTGTTTTGATTCCAACATCCCCATTTATATGTTTTACTGGTTCAACCCCTATTTTACCTGCTTTTTTTACTACATGCCCATCGACTACAGCCCTTAAAAATTTACCATCTGGTGATAATTCAGTATTTGGACCTGCTAAAATTTGCCTATCAACTCCTTTTTTTGCAGGAATTAATTTCCCTGTAACAGTATAACCATCTTCCCCGGGACTTGCGGGTATTTTTTCGCAGATAAGATCACCTTTAAGGACATTTTGAATATTTTTTACTATATTTTTAAAATCAAACTTATCTTCAGCTATTGATTTATATATTGTCTTTTCTGCATTAGGTTCAAAGTACATTTTGATTTCAGCGTCTTTTCCCTGAACAGCCTGTTTAGCTCTTGCAACTACTATTTCCTTGTATTCTATTTTTTCATCTGCCATTCTTGTAACAACATCTTCCAGAATACCATAACTTACACCCTGAGCTTGTATTTCTGAAATTATCTCTTCTGGCGTCAATTCATAACCACCGGGTTTAGGAGGAAATAAAGTAGCAGTGGCTGTCATTTCGTTAATTCCAATGCTTATCTGAATAGTAGCAGAATTTTCTTCAATTCCATCATAGGGTCCAATTATTATATATTGTCCTGTTGGCTTAGACACTTCCTGTCTTATAAGATTCATATCATATTTTTCTAATCCTTTATTTTTTATTATTCCTTCTACATCCTTTAATTTAACTGGTTTTCCATTTTTTTGTGGAGGAACAACTTTAAATAAAATTCCATTTCTACTTTTTATTATTGCAAAATATCCATCTACTGGAGGAGTGAATATTTCTTCTTCTTTTTCAATTGGCTCTTCCATTTCATGTATTGTTTCTATTATTTCAGATACTGGTCTTTTATAAGCAAAAATTTTATAATTTTTATTCCCAATGCCACCAATTCCTCTTGAACCATATTGGACAATCTCATAGTCAATTTCATCTATTGATGCCTTTAATCTATGACATGCTTCGGAAATTGCTTTTTCAAGAGTAGGTGCTTCAACTTCAATTTTTTTTGAATCAATGCCAAAACTAACTTTTTTTAAGGCATTTTTCAATTTATCCATATTTATCCTTCTTTTATTTTGAAAAGAATTAAAGTTTAATTATCCTGATATATCCCCTAAAAACCTTGCAATCTTTGCTCTTAATCTCATAACGGCTTTTGTGTGAAGCTGAGAAACCCTAGATTCTGTTATTTCAAGAACTTCGCCAATTTCTTTTAATGTCAACTCTTCATAATAATAAAGTATAAGAACCTTTTTTTCTTTATCTGGAAGTTCTTTAATAGATCTTGCAAGAATTCTTGTTACTTCTTCTTTCTCCATAACAGTATCGGGATTTTTATGTGAAGGTGCTTCAATTGTACTTATTACCTCAATGTTTTCTCCATCTTTCATATTCTGGTAATATATTTCTGAAAGACTTACTACCGTTGTTGGATTCACTTCGACATACATATCCTGCAACTCTTCAAGTGAAATGCCCAATTCAGCAGCAATTTCAGCATCAGTTGCTGGAGCTCCCTTTTCCAGTTCTATCTTTGCCATTGCCTCTTCTATTCTTTTTGTTTTTGTTCTTATTGTTCGGGGTATCCAATCCATATTTCTTAATTCATCATATATAGCACCTTGAATTCTAGTCATTGCATAAGTATTAAATTTGATATTTTTTGTTGGATCATATTTTTCTATGGCATCGAGTAAACCAAGAGAACCATATCCGATCAAATCATCAAACTCAACAGAACCTTTAATCTTATACCCTATTTTACCTGCTATATGCTTGACTAATGGGGCATATTTTTTTACAAAAAATTCTCTAATTTTTTCATTTTTTGTTTGCTTATATTCAATCCATAACTCTTTTTCATCAATTTTATCGAATGAATCCATTTTCCCTCCCGCATGCTAATTGAACTATAAAGTCAGTACCAGAAGAATAATTACAAAAAAAACAATTATTGCTCCTATAACCATTAACGTCAGATTTGAAATAACTTTTTTCCCTTTTTTGTTAGATTTTTTAAATTGATTTTGCGATTCTTTTAAGTTTTCAAGTCTTTTTCCTGAAATATCTGCTTCTATTTTTACATCAGTTCCACATATCACCTTACCTAAAATACCAGGTCCAAATTCAACAATTATTTTTATAAGATTTTCATATAGATTTTCAATCGAAACTATTTTTGCATTGATACTATTAGCATTTTGGGGTTCAATATTTAGCAAAAGCTTTGCAAGATATTGGGCAATATCTCTATCATCAGATATTCTAACTTTTAAATAATCTCCTTCTTGTAAAATAGATACGTCGAGTCCTTTTATAGGAGAATAGATTGGCTCACATTCCAGTTCAATAAAACTTATTTGATTATTCGAGACATTATCTTTTTGTTGCTCTCTTTTTTCTTCTTCAGCATTTTCTTCATAGTTTTCATTTGAACTATCTGTTATAATTTTACCCATTTCAAAAGGATCAATCATTTGATACCTATATTTTACTACAATATTTACTTCAGTAGTTATTTCATTTAATATAGTTGAAAAAAAATTGATAATTGATTCAGATAGATGATCCTGATTACTTATTTTTAATATTGTGTATAATTTTTCTAAGTATTTTACATTATTTATTTTTTCTTCAATTCCAGCTAAAATAAACTTAAAATCAGAAGTTATTTCAGTAACATTTATTAATTGTTTTATTTCTTTTATGTCTTTAAGAAGATCTATTGCCATTAATTGCGAATTATCTGATATAGTTAAGTAGCTTTTTTCTATTTTATTTTGATTTAAATTAAGCATTAATATTACCAGACCATATGCTTTTATACTGTTTAATGCAAATTTTACAATAAGACAACCTATATTTTTTTCAAAGGAAGAAATTATTTTTTTAGCTCCTTCAATATCCCCACCTGTAAATATTAAAAGAGATTTTGCAAGTTTAGGATCAACACCTGTCTCGTCAATTAATTGTTGCAAAGATGATTTTGCCATAATTTCCTTCTAGATTTTTTAAATATTCACTTTATTCATTTTTAAGCATTTCTTTAATTACTTTTGCTATTTTTTCTGGCTTATTCTCAATTTTTGAACCTTTTGAAAAATAGATAAATTTATCGTCAATTCCTTTCACTTCTCCAACTATTGAATTCATTTTAGATGTTGCTGATATTTTTGCAGCATCATCAGCTGAAATCGAGTTAGGATTTAATTCGGAATCTCCTTCAACTATCTCAGTATCACTCGAAAATTCAATCTCAACTGATTCTTTTTCTTTTTCTTTTTTCATTTCATCTATGACAGATTTTTTATATATATCTTCATTAATTTTATTGGGTATATTTTCTTCTTTTTCGCTTTTTTCACCTTTTTCTTCATTACTAAGTTTAGAAAATAAATCTTCATAGGAAATAGAACTATTTTCTTCATCTTGTAAATTCAGATTACTAGCACTTACACCTGTCTCGTTTTCTACATTTGAAGAAAAAGATTCATCCGTATAACTATTCTCTGAATATTTATTTGAAAAATCAGGGTTTGAATTAGCTTTACTTTTAATATTTTCGAAATTAGCATTTGTATTAATAGAATTAGAAGTTGTGCTATCAATTTTTTCTCTTCTATTATTACTTAAATATTCATTATTAAACTTTTCTAATAAATAAACCAATAGATAACCAAGTCCTCCGAGAATAAGAGTTGAAATCAATGATCTTGTTAAAACACCAACAATTGAAGAACCTGAAATTAGAGAAATTAAAAAAGAAATAATAAATCCAAAAATACCAAAAGATAAAGGGATTATTAATTTATTTTCCAAATAATATTCCTTTTTACTTTTACTTATTTCGCTTTCAATTATATTTCATTTTTTATTCTTAGTCAATTTAAAAAACAACTCTTAAAAAATTCAAATTAAAATATCTATTTTCATAATTAATCAATTAAAAATAATTAATTTATGAATATTTTAAATATCTTTTTAGGAAATTATGTACACCTTTTCCTTCTATAACATTAATATGTTCTAATTGAGATAATACATGATCAATACCTATTGAAGCTTTAGATTTGGGGTTTAATATATAAAAAGGTTTTTGCACTTTTACAGCTTTTTCAACAATTTCATCATTCATTAAAAATCCTAGGTTTTCAACTTTAATTGATAAAAATTGAAAGGATATATTTATTATTCTATCTGCAACTCTTTTACCCTCAGAAATATTTTCACACTTATTAATAACTAATTTAATAGGGATATCTTTATCAAGAGCATAAATGGACTTTATTATACCATATGCGTCTGTTATTGCTGTTGTTTCAGGAGTTGTAATAATTATAGTCTCATCTGCTGCTAGAATAAAAGATAAAACATTATTGGAAACACCTGCTCCGGTATCTATAATTATAATATCTGCATATTCCAGTTCAGACAAGGAGTTTATAAAAATATCTCTTTGCTCATCCGTAAGATTTGCAAGTTGTGAAAAACCAGAAGCACCAGCAATAATTTTTATTCCATAAGGTGTATCAAGCACGATTTCTTTGAGTGGCTTTTTATTTTTGATTACATGATATAGATTATATTTTGGAATAACACCAAGAATGACATTTACATTTGCAAGACCAAGATCTGCATCCATTACTATTACCTTCTTGCCCATCTTTGCATATCCAATTGCTAAATTTACAGCGAAATTTGTCTTACCAACACCACCTTTTCCAGATGAAACTGTCAGAATCTTGGTTTTCTTTTTTTTATTGACATTCTCAACTATCTGCTTTAATTGCTGCTCCTGATTAATCATTATCTTCTCCTGCTATTTTTATTGCTAATATTCTTCAGAACTAAAAGCTAACTTTAAAATAAAATCAGAATCTGGTTCTATTAAGTTTTTCGTCATTTCTTGACCATTAGTAATATACGAAATTGGAATATCATATTTTGCAATTGCACTGATTACCTGTCCAAAAGATGATGTCTCATCAATTTTGGTAATAATTAGATGATTATAGTTTAAAAATTTAAATCTTTCAAAAACATCTATTAAATCACAATATTTTGTTGTCGCCGATATAGTTAAAAAAGTTTTTACATTTTTTTTCTTAACATCTAATATTTCTTTAATAGAACCAAGCATTTTACTATCTTTTTGAGAAGTACCGGGACTATCTACAAATATGACATCATCTTTTTCAGTTATCATTGAGATATAATCATCTCTTTTTACTATTGGATAAAATGGGACCTGCAATATCTCAGCTGCTATTTGTAGATGAGCATATCCACCAATTTTAGCTTGATCTGCACTTAATAATTTTATCTTGTAATTCTGATTTACCTTTGCATTTGTCGCAAGTTTGACTATTGTAGTCGTTTTACCAACTCCAGTAGGTCCAACAAGAACAGCTATGTCATCTTTAGATATTCTTTTATTATCAATCTTTATTTTGGAGGAGATATATTCAGAAACCTTTTGTTTTATTAATTCTATAGAATTAGATTCTTCATAAGATAAATGTTTTGATAAATTTTCTAAAAGTTCTTGTTGAAAATCTTTTGAATAATCTAAAGTAGAAAGAGAATTTATGTATTTTTCAAGAGTAGATTCTACTTTAACATTGGATGCTGTAATTTCATTGAGTTTTTTTTCAATATTCTCTAATTTCTGAACCACTGAATCTTTTTTTATATTTTTATTATCAATATTATTTACATTTATTTCAGTACTATCGTCCTCGTCAATATTTGAAAAAGCATAATCTTCTGGATTATTAAATTTACTTTGAATAGTATTTTTTAAACTAGAATTATATTCATCAGAATTTTCAAGTTTTCTATTTTTAGCGACTTTTAAAAGTTCTTTTTTTTGTTTTAAAAGATAATCTTCATCGCGGATTCCTGCAATCATAACATATTTTATTTTTTTTAATAATCCTTTCTTTTTCTGCTCTACTTTTATTACATAGGCATCTTCGCCATATTCTCTTATAAGTTTTTCCTTCAAATCTTTTACGCTTTCACCTTCTAATGTAATATAATGCATTATTTCTCCTCCTCTTCAGTTATAGAAATCTGCCCAACATATTCCAAAGAGATAGAAGGTGAAATTTCTGATGTAGAAATTATTACAGCTTTTGGGCATACTGTTGAAGTTATTGATTTTATCTGTCTTCTTATTCTTGGGCTAGTTAAAATAATGAAATAATCTAGTTTTTTTGAAATTGATTCCTGTTCATATTTTAAAATAGTATTTATTAAATTTGGCAAAAATTTTGGTGGAAAAGAATATATACCCAATCTCTCAGATTTTTCAAACTCATTGGCAAGATAATTTTCAAGTTTAGGGTTGAAGGTGTAAACCCTTAACCTTGCCTTTTCATCTGAATAAGCTCTGCAAATCTGGTTTTTTAACCTTTGTCTTACAAATTCTGTAACTATATCAGGATCTAGATTTTTATTTTGAGTTAATTTATCTGCTACGGTTTCTAGTATTGTTTCTATATTTCTAATTGAAATCTTTTCAGACAATAAATTCTGAAATACTTTTTGAAGAAATCCAATATTAGTCAATGATTCAACTTCACTAACAAGGGTTTTATATTCTTCTCTAATTGAATCAATAATTTTTTTAACTTCTTCTCTACCAAGAAGATTGTCTACATTTAATATAATAGTCTCTGTTAGATGAGTGGCTATAACCGTTGCACAGTTAATAACGGTATAACCCAAAGACTCTGCAACATCTTTTTTATTAGAATCTATCCATACTGCTTCAAGATTATATGTAGGTTCTTTTGTAGGTATTCCATCTATTTTCTCACTCACACCTCCTGGATTTATTGCAAGAAATTTATCTGGCAGAAGTTTCCAGGAAACAACTTTTACTCCATGTATTTTTATAGCATACTCATTAGCCTCAAGTTTTAAAGAGTCTCGAACAACAATAGGAGGTACTATCATTCCATAGTCAAAGGCTATTTGTCTTCTTACATTCGCGATTCTTTCAAATAAATCTCCCCCCTGACTCTTATCAACAAGAGGAATTAATGAATAACCAATTTCTAAAGCAATTGGCTCTATTGGAACCAATTTATCTATTATTACAGGCTTTTCCTCTTCCTTTTTCTCCTCTTTTTGCGTTTCAGATATTTTTTTTGCTGTCTGCATATTAAAAGCAAGATAACCAAATAAAAGTCCTAATGGAATGAATATATAAAAAGGAAAACCAGGAACAAATCCAAAAAATAAAAGTGAACCACTAAGAACCCATAATGGTAAAGTAGATCTTGTAGATTCTCTTTTAAATTCTGAACCAAGTGAATCAGCAGCTTCTGATCTTGATACTATTATTCCAGCAGATACACCATTTAAAAGTGATGGAATCTGAGATACAAGTCCATCTCCGACCGTGAAAATCAAAAAAGTCTGCATTGCCTCAGTAAAACCCATTCCAAATTTTAAGCTACCAATTAAAACTCCACCTACAATATTGACTACAGTTATAAAAATACCTACTATAACATCACCTGAAACAAACTTAGAAGCACCGTCCATCGAACCATAGAAATCTGCCTCTCTTTGTAATCCTTGTCTTCTTCTTAAAGCCTCCTGTTCATTGATTATTCCTGCTGCCAAATCAGAATCTATCATCATCTGTTTACCCGGTAAAGAATCGAGAGCAAATCTTGCAGCTACTTCAGACATTCTTGTTGTTCCTCTTGCTATTACAATATACTGAACTGCTATAATTATTATAAATATTACAAGACCAACGACAAAATTTCCTCCAACAACAAATGAGCCAAAAGCTGTAATCAACTTTCCTTTGAACTGTGGACCTTGCGAAAGAATCAATCTGGTTGATGAAATGTTTAATCCGAGTCTCATAAGAGTCATCAAGAGTAATAAACTTGGAAATATAGATATCTCAAGCGGATTGGTTGAAAAAATAACCAGAAATAAGACAAACAGAGAAAACCCAAGAGATATAGACATGAATAAATCTAAAAAAAACGTTGGCAGTGGAATAATAAACATCAATATAATTGTCATTATTCCAATTGCGATAAGTATATCGGGTGAATTTAATATTTTTGTTAAATTTAATTTAGGTCTAGCTGCATCAGCCATTTATTTTCCTCCCCAATTATAACCCGCTCTTTTTCTTTTCGAATATTCTCTGTAAATATATTTATAAATATTAGCAACAACATATAACAAATCTTGAGGGATATAATCTCCAACAGAAACTCTACTATATAATTCTCTTGCCAAAGGTTTATTTTCAATTGTTATAATATCATTTTCAAATGCTATTCTTTTAATCTGCTGAGCAAGCAAGTCCTCTCCTTTTGCAACTACTTTTGGGGCTGGATCTATACCCATTTCATATTTCAATGCAACTGCAAAGTGAGTCGGGTTTGTTATTACAACATCTGCTGTTTTCACATTTTGTAAACTTTTTCTTTGAGCAATTTCTCTTCGTTTCTTATTTAAAGCTTGACGAATTTCTGGTCTTCCTTCCTGTTCATATAATTCATCTAAAATCTCCTGTTTACTCATTTTAAGAGAATCTATATACCTTTTTCTTTGCATTACATAATCTATTACTACAATTATAACCAGAATAATAATCATTCTTATAAATATTGACTTAAAAAGATTTACACCAAGTTCAATTGTTTTTTGATAAGAATCTGAGACTGATTCAAACAGATTGCCTAAAGATGAGTTTATAGCCAGAAAAACTATAATAAGTAACCCTATTACTAGAGCAAGACTCTTCAATAAATTGACCAATCCTTCCACACTAAAAATTCTTTTAAAATAGGCAGAAAAATTAGGTGCAATCCTCGAAAGGTTTGGGGTTATTAATGATGGGACTACTAAAAATCCAACCTGAGCCACACTGGCAATTATTCCTGCCACAATAGGAGGAATGAATATAATAGCCAAAACAGGTAAAAATTGATTTAAAATATACTTTATGAAATAATCAAGATTTTCATAACTAAAAGATAAGTCCACCTGAAAAAAGAAATTTACAACATTAATTATTTTTTGCCAGATAACCGGGAAGAAGATAAATATTGAAAAAACTGTTGCAACTAAAGAGGATAATGCGACAATTTCTTGAGATTTTAAAACCTGTCCTTTTTCTCTCGCTCTTCTTTTTTTTGTTTCTGTAGGAAGCTCTGTTCTTCCTTCATCTTCTGCTGCAAATCGCTGTAAATCTAGTTTTGGCGCTCTAATAAGTTTATCAAAATCTACTAAAGAAAAATCATAATAAGAAAAATAAATTTCTGAACCAGTTTCACATTTCAATCTCATATCCTTCAATATAACTTCATTTTCCCCTTTTATTTTTTCCTTTATTAAATATCAATCCTTAAATATATTAATTTAATAAAATCTTATCCCAATAGTTTCAGCCATGATACAATTCTAGCAAATATATTTTGAAAAAGATTATTAGCAAAAGTAGTGAAAAATGGAATAAAAAGAAGTATCAAGATAAAACCAACTATAACCTGAATATTTATACCTACCATAAATATGTTTACCTGAGGCGCAAATTTGGAAATTATACCAAGAGTAAGATTCAAAATAAGTAAAGTCACTATAATAGGTATGGCAATCTGTAATGAAATTAAAAATAAATCCCTGAACAAAGTAATTACTTGAGGTATCATCACATTTATTTTGCTTGAAAAATCGACAAACCTCACCAATTCAAATGACTTTCTCAACACAAGTATTTCATATTCCATACCATTAACAGATATGAAAATCAGCATAGCAAAAACCTGAAAAACCTGAGAAATAACTGGAACTTCCACTTCACTTAGAGGATCTAGTACTTCTGAAATACCCAATCCCATTTGATATGAGAAAAATTCTCCTGCGACCTGAAATGTTGTAAATATTATGGATATAAAAAGGCCAATAGAAAAACCAATAAATAATTCATTTGCTAAAAGTAATATATATGACCAAGTTTCTATCGGAATATTAACCTTTAAGTTTTGAGAGGCAAAAGGAAATAAAATAATGGCAATTAAGAACATTAAACCCACTATTACTTGAGGCGGAATTATAGAAGATGAAAAAATGGGAGATGTTATTGTAATGCCTATTAATCTAATGAATATGAGAAGAAAAAGAGGAAAAATATCTCTCAAATAAAATGGTATCATCCCATTAACTCTTGATCTGTCATTTAATTGCGCTTGAAATTAAATTCATAAGGTAATTTATGTAATTTATTAACCTGGTAAGCATCCATGGACCTAAGATTATTAGAACAGCAAATATTGAAATTACTTTTGGAACAAATGTCAAAGTTTGTTCCTGAATTTGAGTTGTGGCTTGAAATATTGACACTATCAAACCTACTATTAAAGGAACAACTAATATTGGACCGCCAATAAGAATGAGCTCGAAAATTGAACGGCGTAATATATCCATTACAAGTCCTAATGTCATTTTCATTCCTTTAATTATTATTTGTAACTTTATATTTTTTAATCAATTACTTCTTACCTACCTAGGAAATGATCTTAACAAACTACCTACCAATAGATTCCAACCATCTGCCAGAATAAAAACAATTATCTTAAATGGCAATGAAATCATTATTGGAGGTAGCATTATCATACCCATAGCCATTAATGCAGCTGAAACCAGCATATCAATCAGCAAGAAAGGTATCATGATCAATATTCCTATATTAAACGCAGTTTTAAGCTCCGATAACATGAATGAAGGTACCAGAACATATGTAGGAACATCATTGTATGTGTTTACAGAGCCAATATTTGCTGCTCTTAAAAAAAGAGCAATGTCGGTAGGTCTTGTTGTTTTGAACATAAAGGTTCTTAATGGCTCTATCCCTTTATAATAAAGTCCATTTAAATCCAGTTTTCCCTGCATATATGGTTGAATAGCATCTTGATTAATTTGAATAAATACTGGCATCATTACAAATATAGTCATAAATATCGCCAGTCCCGCCATAACCTGTGCTGGTGGCATTTGTTGAGTACCAAGACCTCTTTTTAAGAAGTCAAACACGATAATAAATCTGACATAACTTGTTAGTGAAATGATTAGTGATGGCCCCAAGGATAAAAGAGAAATTAATAAAAGAATTTCAAGAGAAGAAGCTACTTGAGAAGGGTTTCTTGCGTTTTGGATTGAAATATTGACATTGGGTATTGGAATATTAGTCTGTTGTGCTAAAATTATTTGATTTTTCGAAAATAATAACAATAAAATAAAAATAAGGATTAACAAATAAGATTTCTTCATCCCCCCTCCCAAAAAAACGACATGGATACCATGAAAAACGAAAAAGATTACATACTTTTACAATCTATTGAATTTAATTTATATTTTGTCAAGAGTTTTAACAAAAAATTTTCAAAATTTTTAATATTTTTTGTTTTTTATTTAAATTTATCATGATAAATTTTTATATATTAAATAAAATTCTTTATTACTTTTAATTTTTCAATGATGGTTGACCTGTAGAAAGAAGAACAGATTGCCATAAAGAGCTTTTAGGATCTATCTTTTTCCTACCAAATCTAACAATGTCCATAGGTAAATGAATAAAAGTATCATTCCACTTTCCTATTACTACTTTTGTTTTTCCACTCATTGCTGCATGTACAGCATGCTCAGCTAGAAAACCACAGTATACAGCATCTTCTGCATTGGCAACAACAGAACGAATCATATAAGAAGGATCAATATATTTAACATTTACTTCAATAGATTTTTCATTAAAGTACTTTGAAATTCTTCCTTTTAAATATGAACCAATATCTTCTAGAAGTTTATTTCCAGATTTATCATAACTTGCTTCCTTTTGTTCAAAAAATTTCTGTCCTGCTCCTTCTGCTACAACTATTAGAGCATGATTTGTTTTTGACAATCTTCTTTCAAGTTCAGATAGTAAACCATTTGGTCCATCTATATCAAAATCTATTTCGGGAATAAGAACATAGTTTGCATCTTTTTGCGCCAATGCTGCTTGTGCAGCAATGAAACCAGAATCTCTTCCCATGAGTTTAACTATACCAATTCCGTTTGGTGCACCTTTTGCTTCATTATGAGCACATCTAATGGCTTCTTGCGCTGCTGATACAGCTGTCTGAAATCCAAAAGATTTACTAATAAAAGGGATATCATTATCTATTGTCTTTGGAATATTTATAACTGAAATTGACAAATTTCTTCTTTCGATTTCTTCTGCAATTTCGATAGCACCTCTTATCGTACCATCACCACCAATAGTAAATAGAATGTCTATTCCATAATATATAAGAGAATCTACAAGTTTAGAGCTATCAACATTACCTCTGGAGGATCCTAGATATGAGCCTCCTAGATTATGTATATCAGCTACCTCATTGACATCCAAAAAAATTGGATTTATTTTATTTGAGATATCTATACCTCTATATCCATATCTAAAACCAATAATTTTCTTTATGCCATATTGATAAAGTAGCTGAAGAACAATAGATCTTATGACATTATTTAAACCTGGACATAGACCTCCACAGGTAACTATACCTGCTGTAGTTTTTTCTGGATCAAAAAAAATATTTTCTCTTGGTCCTGCTTTTTCTAATATAATTAATGAGCTTTCATTATTATTCAAAATTGCTTTTTTAACTTCATTATAATCTATATTATAAAAAATTTTTTCATCATCTGTGACAAAATTAATATTTTTGATTGGAGAAAAATAAATTGGTTTGCCTAAATTTTTTATCCGAAAATCAAAATTAAAATTTTCCATATAGGCTCCTGATTACTTTTTATTAAAGCTATTTATATTTATAAATGATTAATAGTAATTTAAATATATATTATCTTAAACTTGTAAACTTGTTAAAATTCCTTGAAACCATATCCCAATGCTTCATTTACATCATTTACTATTACAAATGCCTTTGGATCGCATTTTACGATTGTTTGCTTAAGTTTAGTAAGCTCTCTAAGGTTGATAACTACATAGAGGATATCTATATTTTTCTCTGAATATCCACCTTCACCTTTAAATATTGTACATCCTCTATCTAAATTTTTTAAAATAAATTGTCTTATAATATCAGGATGCTCAGTAATAATAAAGACTCCTTTTGTTCCAGGAAGACCTTCCAATACATAGTCAGTAACTTTTGAAGATATGAATAAACTGATATAACCCCATAAAATTATATTAGCATTTTTAAATACAATACCTATAGAAAAGATAATTATAGAGTCAATAATCAAAAATCCAGTACCAACAGAAATACCAAGATATTTTTTTAATAGCAATGCAGGTATATCTGTACCACCTGTAGAACCATTAAACCTAAATACAATCCCCATCCCAACACCAAGAAGAGCTGCTCCTGCTAAAGTACCCAGTAAAATTTGATCTGTAAATGAAAAAGCATTACTGCTAATCTGATATAAATATGGGATTAATGATTTTACATTTAATATATATTTATATGAAAAAAAATCTGTAAAAATTGATACTAATAAAATTGATACTATTGTTTTAAGACCAAACATTCTACCTAAAAAAAGAACTCCTACAATAAATAAAGGAATATTAAAAATTAACATCGAAATACCTGCTGAAATGTTTAGTTTATAAAATAATATTTGAGATAAACCACCAACACCACCAGGTGCAACCTTGAAAGGTATTAAAAACAAGGAATATGCAAACCCACATATGGCTGAACCAATGGCAATACCTATAAAATCTTTTATGCCTTTAGTTATATCTTGAGTGACATTGTACAATTTCATAATTTCTCCATTTTGTGTTATAACAAAATAAATTTAGAAATAGATATACTGTTTTTTAAAAATTAAAAGTATTAATAATATAAAATAAATATTATTTTTTTAAATTATTCAAAAATTTTATACAATAAATAAATTTGATTGATTATTTAATTTTTCAATGTAAAATTTTTTTGACATGTAATATTTTTTACTGAATAAATAGTTATAAATATTTTTATGGGGGTTTTATATGTTTTTAAAAGATTATGGTTATCCGCTTTATAATATAGAGCAACGAAGAGACTTTCGTGAAATGCTAGATAAAACCTGTGAAAAATATGGTGAAGAAGTTTCTTTTTATGAAAAAAACAATCTTGATATATATGAAGGAATAACATTCAATGCTTTCAGAGATAATGTAATAAATTTTGGTGAATATCTCTTATCATTACCTGTAACACAAAGAGATAGAATTGCTCTTATTGGTAAAAATTGCAGGAATTGGGCGATTTCTTACTATTCAATCACAACATCAAATTTTATAGTTGTCCCTATAGATAAAGAATTAAAAGAAAATGAAATAGAAGCAATAATTTCGATATCAACACCTTCTTTAATAATATGTGAAAATAGCTTTCTGGATATTTTCGTGAATTTTTCAAAAAAATTTAGTTTTATCAAAGGAATTATATCTTTCTTTGAAATCGAAGAAGAATATAAAAATCATAAGATAATACTTGATAGCTTAGATAATGCAATTGAGAAAGGGAAAATAATAAAAAATTCTTCGGCATCAAAATATGATAAAGTCAATATTAATCCTAGCGAATGCACATCTATCTTATTTACATCTGGTACAACAGGTAAACCGAAGGGAGTTATGCTTTCACAGTTTAATATTGTCCAAAATATATATGGTATGCGTAAATTAATCTGGATAGATGAGACAAAATATTTTTTATCAGTTCTCCCTCTTCATCATGCCTATGAATGTACCTGTGGCTTTTTATGTCAGGTTCATGCTGGTTCTAAAATTGTATATGCACAGAGTTTGAAAAAAATTGGTGATAATATAAAAGAGGGAAAAGTTACAAATATAAATGTAGTTCCGCTTTTACTGGAAGCCCTTGCAAAAAGATTAAAGGAAAAACTCTCACATTCTATAGGAACAAAAATCTATTATTCTGTTGGTAATGCTCTTGGTACTTTTTTTGATTTTATTATTGGTAAAAAAATAGGTAGAAAAATTAGAAGACTTATTTTTACTCCTATTCATAAAGCATTTGGAGGAAAACTTGATTTATTTATTTCTGGTGGAGCAGCAGTAAAGCCAGAAATTTCAAAATTCTTACAAAACCTTGGATTTAGAGTTCTTCAAGGTTATGGAATATCAGAATGCTCCCCATTTTTAGCAGCGAATCGTGATTATAATTTCAAGAATGATGCTGCTGGCATGCCTCTTCCCGAGCACGATTTCGAAATACTAGATAAAGATGAAGATGGTATTGGAGAAATTGCAGTAAAAGGTGATTCTGTTATGTCAGGTTATTATAATGATCCTGATACTACTAAAAGTGTTTTTCACAATGGCTACTTTTTAACGGGTGATTATGGCTATATCGATAAAGATGGTTTTATCTATATTAGAGGAAGAAAAAAGAATGTAATAGTTACAAGAAATGGAAAGAATATTTATCCTGAAGATATTGAAGTACTTTATGAAAATAGCTCAACAATAGCTGAAATTGTTGTCGATGAGATGATAGAAGAAAAAACACAAAATGAAACTATTATTGCATATATTTATCCTAATTTTGAAAATCTTGAAAAAATTTTGAATAAGCCAAAAGAAAAGATTTCAATTAATGAGATTGCACCAATTGTTAAGGAAGAAATAAAACAAAATAACCAAAAAATCTCAACATATAAGAGAATTTATTATTTTTCTCTTTATGAAAATGAATTTGAAAAAACAACAACAAAAAAAATTAAAAGACATGGCATTGATAAAACTAAAGATAAAATACCTGTTTATTCATAGTTTGTTTTAGTTTTAAACTTAATTATTATAGTTTTAATCTTTCCAGAAGAAGAATGGTTTTGTACATGAATAGATAGCTTGTTTATTATTACTGTTATAAGCCCATAATTGATTTCCAAAGTCATAATGCCACCATTCATTTACAAAATTTGTAAATCCTTGTTCAATCATTATATTATAAAGAAGTCTCCTATTGAATAATATTTGTTTCTCTTTTTTAGTTAAATTTTTACCTTGTTCCAGTTTTTTTTCAAAGTAATTTGTAACAACTATATCTCCCATATCATCAAAAAAAGAACCCATATCTAATAAATTTCCTTCATTATCAACAATTGTAAGATCAATTGCACCACCAGTATTATGAGCGGAAGGTCTTGATGGTTCAGTAGAAGGAAGGGAAACAAAATTTAAAGTCATTTTTATAAGTTGTTCATCATTTAATGAAGGATTTTCTTTTGCTAGTTTTGCCTTATAACTTTCAAATAATGATTTTTGAACTTCAACCGGTCTATATGCATCGTAAACAACAAACTTATATCCTTTTGGCAATTTTTTTGTAGCATTTATAAGTTTTTTATATACTCCTTCTCTAATATATAAAACTGGCATTGCTTTATCAATTTCTTGAATAAAATACTCTGGATGACATATTATTTTTTCGGGGTAAAGATTCAGAGGAACAAGCGGTTCATTATTCTCAACAATTTTAATGGATCTTATTTCTTCCCAAATTAAATTTTTACCAGTGGGAATTTTTTTATTACTATATTTTACCATTGTTATAACCTCTATTTAGATATTTATTTTATTAAACTATTTTAATGAAATTTTATCGAAGTTTTTAACTATTTTTAATTGTACTTCGATTAATTTTTTAAAAATTGGGCAGGTTATCCCTGCCCACATCAAAGATATTATGATCTTAACACTTAATTTTACAATCCTAGAATGCTTTTTAAAAGATATCCAATAAAAGTACCAAGATAATTTCCAATAATATAACCCCAAATACCGACAAGAATAGCTGG
Organism: uncultured Brachyspira sp.; assembly: GCA_964454835.1. GTDB lineage: Bacteria > Spirochaetota > JAAYUW01 > JAAYUW01 > JAAYUW01 > Exilispira. Next base: position 84,411 of record CAYVTU010000007.1, on the reverse strand, counting down.
GACAATAAGTTTTTGCCATCCTTTTGCAATAGCCATACCAGCTGCTGTAGATGGTCCTCCAAGATTAGCATTAGAAGCGATAACGCATTCTTCGACACTAAATTTAAATAATTTTCCTATTCCAAGGGTAAAAATAATATTAATTAATGCTATAACGAAACAGAATACTAATAATATTGGAGCTTTTGTTATAACAGTTCCAATGCTTGCAGGTATTCCTATAACAACGAAGAACATATATATAAAGAACATCCCTATCTCATTTGCGCCTGGAATTTTTGGTAATGAGTTAGGAAATATTGTAGCAATTGTTAAAGTAATAATAGGAATAATAAGATAAATCTGACCAAATATTATTCTGACAATTAACTTAAAACCAGTAGCGCTCGATGGAATAATAGATTTTACCCATCCAGTAAATTTTACTGCAATAAAAACAATAGCAATAGCTGCTGCAAGACTTGCTGCGATGTCTAAAAGAGCTATCTCTTTTCTTTTCCAAAATTGAGCTGCTTTTGTTTTTTCATCATTACTTGTAGAATTTTCCAATTTTGTTAACTCATCATCATAAGGATGAGTGAAATGTTTTTTAAAAAAAGCCCATGTTGGGATGGAAAGAAGTATCAAGAAAGCTATTGCCATATTCAGATTATCTGCAACAGTTAAAGAACCTATTATGCTTTCGTTAACTTCAAAAATTCTGGTGAGAGCCACAAAATTAACTCCTCCTCCAACATATGAACCTGTCATTACTCCTGCTGCTTTATAAAGCTCTGGAACAAAAGTGGAAAATAATAGAGTTGCTACAACCGCACCAATCAATGTACCAATGGCTGATATATTGAAAATACCAAAAAGACGTCCCGATTCTTTGATTACTTTTCTCATATCAGCCTGAAAAAGAAGGAGGGTAACAGCTATTGGCAATATATAATCCCAGACAGTATCCCATACAGGTGAATCAACTGGCACTATTTTTAAGTTTGTTGCAAGTAAACCAAAAATAAGTGCAATAATTGCACCACTTACTTTAGAAGCCCACTTATACTTATGCTCAAGAAAAATACTTAAAAAAGCAGATACAATTAAAAAAGTCCATAGACTCCATGTATCAGTAGCAGAAATAAGAGTATTCATATAAACCTCCTTTTCTTTTACTGACTATATTAAAACTCTAAACTTTACATTGTCAATTTTTTTTTATTTTTATTTTATCACTACATTTATATCATCAAATAAAATAGAGGGGAAATTGCCCATTATTGAATAATGAATTTTATCTTCTATATCAACAATTTTATTTAAGCAATCGTAAATATTTGCAGCAACCATAGCATCCTTTATATGTCCAACAATCTGTCCATTTTCGACATATATACCAGGAGAAAGACCTATTGAAAAATCGCCATTCTGAACATTTCCAGAATGTGCACCTAATACAGATGGTATTATAACTCCTCTGTCCATCATAGAAATAAGGTCATAAATAGTCTTTTCACCTTTTTGCACCATGAAGTTAGGTATATAGGCATTTGCAGGTTCATTGGGTTCCTGACAATAACCATGAGCCGTCGACTTTGTATTATACTTATATGCTGATTTCCTGTCAAAATAAAAACTTTTTAGAATTCCTTTTTCAATAAAATTAATCTTTTGAGTTTTAGTCCCTTCATCATCGAAAGCTCTTGCATAAGGGAATTTAAGAAGATGAGGGTCATGAAATAGTGTAAACTTTTCATCTGCTATTTTCTGCCCAATTTTACCCTCTAAAGGAGTTCTTTTATATACAAGGTTATTTCCAGAAAGGGCTGAGCTAAGTCTATAAATAAATGTGTAAAAGGCTTCTGGTAAGAATAATACTTTCATCTTACCACTTTTGGGGTTAGTCTGCTTTTCAGATTGATTGTACAAAAATAATAAATAATCGAGAATCTGCTTATCTAAATCTTCAATATCATAAGAAGCAAAAAGCCTTGAAACATTTGAATAAGAGCCGGGGTAAATTAAACTAATATAGTTTATATATGTAGAAATTTTTTGATTATAATCAACACCTTTACTTGTTAAAATTGTTAAAGAAATTTTTTCAAGATAACCTTCTAGATTTATCTGGGCTTTAGTTCTGCTTTTAAGATAATCTATTATGTCATTTAACTTTTCAAGTATATTCTGAGCTGTCAGTTTCTCTGTCGATTCCCTATATGTATCAAGTTTTACTATATCATCTTTATCAGCAAAACCAAATGCTCCATCTACCTTACCTGCTAAAGAATTTTTTGCATTTTGAATTAAAATACCAATATCTTCAATAGATGTAGTATAAGCATAACCAAAATATTTATCTTTTATGACATTAAGACTTGTAGTTTCATTAATACTACTATCTACTTTTTTAAATTTTGAATCTTCAAAAGAAACCCCAATATTTTCAATATTTACCTGTCTAATAAGAACTTCATCGAACTCTTTTGTTGCTTGTTTATAAATCTTTTCTATATTGTTTTCCATCTTTTCCTCCAAACATTAACTAAATTTTCTTATTTTATTTATTAAATTTTATTTATTAAATAATTAATTTCAAAATTTTATTAAACCCCACCGACAACTAGATTATTTATCAATACATGAGGAGCACCATGACAGGAGCGAATGTTTAATTGTCCTTTTCCACATCCACCTATCTTAGATAAATTTAGATCATCTGCAATAGAATTTATGTTTTTAAGAGTTTCATATAGATTGCCTGAAATATTAATATCTCTAACCATTTTGTCTATCTTGCCATTCTTGACTATATATCCATATTGAGCACCAAAGGTAAAATTCTCTCCCGCAGTCTGTCCTCCCTTTGCATCACAAAGATATAAACCATCTCCAAGTTTTTTTATAAGATTATCAAAAGTATCTGTACCATTTTGAATGAAAATTGTCCCCATTCTAATTATTGGAGCATATCTATAATCTTCTGCGGCACAATGCCCATTTACAGGTTCAGTGAATTCATGAGCAGTAGCTCTTGAATGAAGTCTTGCCTTTAATATTCCATTTTCCATCAAAACAGTTTTTTTTGCTGGAACACCTTCATCATCATATTTGTAAAATCCAAGCGCTCCTGTTAAGGTCGGATCATCGATAATTGTAAGAATTGGATTTCCAAGCTGCGCACCTAAAGTCATCTTTTGTCTCATAACAGGTGAATCTTCTATTAAATCTGCCTCTGAAAAATGACCAAAAGCCTCATGAGTAAAAACACCCGCTAGACTCTGATTGAGTATGACATTATAAATACCACCTTTTACGGGCTCTGCATCGAGTAAATCACATACTATCTTAATCCTTTGATTCATATAATCTTGCTGGTTAAGTAAAGTTGCGAATCCATCACTTCCACCAAAGGTTACTCTGACATTTTGTAAAATATTATCCTTTTTTGATGTCAACATCCCCGATATTCCACATGTAATCAATTTTTCATTTATCTGGCTTCCTTCGGTACTTACAAAAAATCTATCTCTTTTAGTTTCAAAAAGCCTCATCCATGTCGAAACAATTTTTGGTTCTTTAAGCGCCATATCATTATATTGTTTAAGTAGTTCTATTTTTTGCATAATATCAATTGTGTCGGGGTCTATATTTAGTTTGGGTATAAATCTATCTTTTATGGCTTCAACTTTTGCAAGTTTAACTTTTTTTGGTGAATTTTTAGATAATATTTTTGCATTTATTATGCAATTTTTAATAGCTTTCTCAGCATCAGAAATATTAGTAAAAGTAGATGTAGCAAAACCACCATCTATCAAAACTCTTAAAACAAAACCACTAGCATCATTTGAACTAATTATATTTAAATCTTTATTAAAATATTGTATATTTACATCACTTCTGACCTCATATCGTAAATCAGCATAATCAGCGTCAACTTTTGACAATATATTTTTTAGTTTATCAAGCATAATTCCCCCAATTTTGAATATTTTAACTAAAATTTACCAAAATATATAAATAAAAATTTAAATTAGTAAATTATAAAAAAAAAGTTTGTAAATAGATAATTTATAAAACACAAATAATATGGTTAACTTAGGCAAATAATAAATTTGTTTAAATATTTTAACATTATTTTATGTTGAGTTACATTAAAGCTTAACACATAATTTAAAAAATGAAACTTTGCACTTTTAAGAAAATTTTTAAGCATATTCAATCTCCTTTTGTAAAGCATATTTTATTAAAAAATTATTATTGTAGTATATTTTTATCCAGCTTCCTGGATTTTCTCTAACTTCAACTTTTCTATTAATTAAAGGACAACCATTAAAAGAAGGGACCATATATATTTTATTATTATAACTAATTTCATTAACTTTATTTACAGCTCTAATAGATCTTTTAGTAAATGCATCTTCCATTTGATGAACATCTTTTTTATATAGATCTCTAAATATATCTTTTTCAGTCTTAAATATATTTTCAGGAGCATCATTAATTGCAGTTGAAAAAGTAGAATTATGTTGGTCTACATATTGTTGAAGATAATAATTTGCTTCTTCAAGTGACTCAGGGTTTTTTAGTTTTAGATAGAAAGGAAGTTGATTCTGGAAAGTAAGAAATTTTCTTTCTACTTTCCCTTTCCCCTGAGGTTGGTATGGTGTTGAATTAATAAGATTTACACCGAGTTCTTTCAATGCTCTTGGTATAACAGCATTTTCATTTTCTTTTAATATGTTTTCAAAATAATTAGAATTATGTTTAATATAGTTATATTTTGAGTCATTGTCATAATAAATGGATACTGGATAACCATAATTTTTGAATAATGTTTTTAATGCTATTAAATGATTTTCAAGGTTATCGCTTTCAACAAGTTTGGCATATAAAACATATCTTGACCTGTCATCCATAAATAGTATTAAATACAAATTTCTATTTAATTGTAGTATCCATCTATAGAAAAATACATCACATTGAATAATCAGACCTACAAAACTTGCCTGAAATCTTTTTCTATAACTTATTTTTTTCTTTTTGTTAATATATAAATTTTCTTTTTTTAATATATTTCTAATTGTCTGTGTATGAATTTTTTTGGGAAAATTTTCTATCTCATCAATACATACCTGCTTAAAATATGTTGCAGGTGGTAAACGAATTATATCTTTTTCTTCATAACTCATTTGTCTTTATAAATAAATCATCTATGCTTTTATATCCATATTTATTATACTTTTTCTATATCCTTTTTCTTTTTCCAGTTATAAATCTTTTATGTATCTATTATATAACAAAGATATCCAGGTTCTTGAATAACCTAAAGTATTATCAAGCTGCGTAACTGTCTTCTCTTTATTTTTAACTTTTTCAAAATAAGGTATTATATTTTTTTTCAGTATCATGGTTTTATCCTCATCAGGTATTTTTATACTTGATGAGGATATTTTTATATTATTACTGTTAACTTTCAACTTTTGTTTTATGTGGAAATTTTCAACTTTTTATATGCGGTTTTATCAATTCCTTGAAAAATGGAAAAAACTTTCAGAAGAATTTATTATAAAATAGAAAAAGAAAATTGAAGAAGTATCACAGTCAAAAGCTACTATTACTCAAATTCAAAGTTCCAAAGCATTTTCAAGTTATTTAAATCAGATAGAGACGACAGATCGAATTGTTGCAATAGGTGCATCTACTGGTGGAACCGTTGCTCTTGAACATATCTTTCAAAAATTACCAAGATCAATTCCACCTATTTTAGTAGTTCAACATATGCCACCTGACTTTACTTATCAATTTGCAAAGAGATTAAACGAATTATGTGAGCCAAATGTGAAAGAAGCCGAAGATGGAGAATTATTACAAAAAGGAACTATCTATATTGCTCCTGGTGATTACCATATGGAGTTAAATCGTAGTGGAGAAATATTGAAAATTTCCATAGTAGAAGGACGAAGAGTTCAATTTCAAAAACCATCGGTTGATGTTCTTTTCAAAAGTGTTTCTAAAAAAGCGGGGAAAAACACTCTGACAATCCTTCTTACTGGAATGGGAAAAGATGGGGCAGAAGGACTTTTAGAGATTAAAAAAAGTGGTGGATATACCATTGTTCAAGATGAAGCAAGTTCAATAGTATGGGGAATGCCCAAAGCTTCGATAGATATTGATGCTGCAAATGAAGTAATGTCTTTAGATCTTATAGATAAAAGTATTATTAATTTTACACCAAAAGATTATTAAATTTAAATTATCTACTTTCTTTCTTTCCTTACTATATCTTTTATTTTCATTATTCTAACAAGATTTCCTCTTTCCATCTCATTTATCTTCATAGTTACATATCTTATAGCTGTTTCAAGTTCTGGAATCAAAACATATTCCAGTGCGTTTACTCTTCTTCTTGTAACTTCAATTTCCGAAGCTAGAAGCTTCACCTCATTTTCTACCTGACTTAATTTTATTAAATCTTCTGTTATTTTGGCAAATGTCTCAACTGCTATATCTAAATCTGCTGCTGTTGTTATTTTAGAATAAGATTGTTCATTATCTTCTATTGAAACCTTAAATACAGGTATTCTTACTGACATAACATTTTTTAACTTTTCTGTTAATTTTACTTTTTTTACCGGGATAAAAAGGGCATTTTCAAGTTCGCTATCATTCATTACACTTCTTGCCAGAATCATAGCTGCATAGGCTTTTTTAAGCTTTTCTTCGACCTCTTTTCGTAATGATTTATATGAATCTATTATTGAAAAAAATTCTCTAACAAGTTGATCTTGTTTATCTTTCAAAAGCTTATGTCCCTTATAAGCAAGACGAACTCTTTTTTTAAGGTTCATAAGCTCCATTCTGGTTGCAGCAACCTTAATTTCCATCTTTATCCCTTAATTTTAATTATTTTTCCAATTTTAATAAATTTATATATAACTATTTTTAAAAATAATAAAACATTAAATTTCAACTTAAAGTTAATTTTTATTTAAGGTATTTTTCTAAATAAGCATCCCTTATTCTCTTTAATTCTGATTTTGGAACAAGGGTAAAGAGTTTCCAGGACATATCAAGAGTCTCAAAAATAGATCTATTTTCATATTCACCCTGGTTTATATACATCTTTTCAAATTCCTCAGCAAATTTATAGTATATTCTATCTATATCTGAAAGAGCAGCTTGACCAAGGATAGCTTCGAGTTCTCGAGCTTCAAGACCAGCTGCATAGCATGCAAAAAGCTGGTTAAATACATCTGCATGATCTTCTCTTGTTTTCCCTTTTCCTATACCTTTATCTTTAAGTCTTGAAAGACTCTGTAAAACATCGACAGGAGGATAAATACCTTTTCTATGCAATGCTCTAGAAAAAACTATCTGACCTTCGGTGATATAACCTGTTAAATCTGGAATAGGATGAGTTTTATCGTCTTCTGGCATTGTTAATATAGGTATTTGAGTAATAGAACCTTCTTTTCCTTTTATTCTACCTGCTCTTTCATAGATAGTAGAAAGGTCGGTATATAAGTAACCAGGATAACCTCTTCTTCCTGGGACTTCCTGTCTTGCAGCAGATATCTCTCTTAAAGCTTCACAATAGTTTGTCATATCAGTTAAAATAACCAGTACATGCATCCCTTTATCAAAAGCTAGATATTCAGCAGTAGTTAAAGCAAGTCTTGGAGTAGAAATTCTCTCTATTGCTGGGTCATTTGCAAGATTGATAAACAATACAGTTCTCTCTATAGCACCAGTCTTTTGGAAATCTTCTATAAAAAATTGAGCTTCTTCAAATGTTATTCCCATTGCAGCAAAAACTACTGCAAATTTTGTTATTGGTTCACCTTCTTTTTCAAGAACTTTTGCCTGTCGGGCTATCTGAGCCGCAAGTCTATTATGAGGAAGGCCACTTCCCGAGAATATAGGAAGTTTTTGCCCTCTTACAAGAGTATTTAATCCATCTATTGTTGAAATACCGGTTTGTATAAATTCATTAGGGTAATCTCTTGAATATGGATTTATTGGTGACCCATTTATATCTTTGGTTACTTCTGCTAATATTTTTTCTTTTCCATCAATAGGTCTTCCCTGTCCATCAAATACACGTCCTAGCATATCTTCTGATAATGCTATTTCAACTCCTTTACCAAGGAATCTGACCTTAGATTGTCCAATATTTATTCCTCTAGCTCCTTCAAAAAGCTGAACTAATGCCATATCGCTGTTTACTTCGAGGACTTTCCCGTTTCTTACTTCCCCTGTTTGAAGTTCTATCTCTACAAGCTCTTCATATTTAACATTTTCAACATTTTTAACCAGCATCAATGGTCCAACAATTTCTGATATTGTCTTATATTCTTTTATCATTGGAAATCTCCTTAGATCAAGTGTATTAAATAGTATATTTTTCTTTTAGCTTTTGCATTTGCTCAGTTATTTCATCTTTAATTTTAGTAATCTTGTCTATCTCTTTTTCATCAATATATTTCATTCTTGCTATTTTTTCTTTTATCTCAAGATTTATTATATCTTTTACAGGGATATCAGATTTTACAAGTTTCATTGCTTCATCGTGGAAAAATAAAATAACAGAAAGCATTTGTAAAGATTTATTAGAACTGGTGTAAGTATCTACTTCATGGAAAGCATTTTGATGTAGATAATCTTCTCTTATAGATTTAGCCGTATCCATGAACAACCTATTTTCTGCAGAAAGAGCATCGAGACCAACAAGTCTTACTATTTCTTCTAGTTCAGATTCTTTTTGAAGTATTGTCATTGCTCTTATTTTCATTTCGGGCCAATCATTTCCAACATTATTCATAAGCCATTGTTTAATATTGTTATCATATAAAGTATAAGATGTAAGCCAATCTATCGCAGGAAAATGTCTTTTGTAAGCAAGATTAGCAGAAAGCGACCAGAAAACTTTAACTACTCTAAGAGTAGCCTGTACAACTGGGTCAGATAAATCTCCTCCTGGAGGAGAAACCGCACCGATAACTGTTAATGATCCTTCCCTATCCTTTATTCCTTTCGTAATAATTTTTCCTGCTCTTTCGTAAAACTCAGAAATTCTAGTTCCAAGATAAGCGGGATACCCTTCTTCACCTGGCATTTCTTCGAGTCTTCCAGACATTTCTCTCATTGCCTCAGCCCATCTTGAAGTAGAATCAGCCATTAATGCAACAGAATAACCCATATCTCGGAAATATTCTGCCAATGTAATACCAGTATAAACAGATGCTTCTCTCGCTGCAACTGGCATATTTGAAGTATTTGCAATCAAGATAGTTCTTTTCATAAGAGGCTCGCCAGATTTTGGATCTTTTAATTCTGGAAACTCCAGTAAAACATCTGTCATCTCGTTTCCTCTTTCACCACAACCAACATAAACAATAACTTCTGCATCAGCCCACTTAGCGAGCTGGTGTTGAACTACTGTTTTTCCAGAGCCAAAAGGTCCTGGAACACAAGCTGTACCACCTTTTGCTACAGGGAAAAATGTATCTATTACTCTTTGCCCCGTAAGCATTGGTGCTTCAGGATTTTTCTTTACTTTATATGGTCTTGGTTTTCTAACTGGCCAATTTTGAAGCATTTGAATTTTTATTTTTTTATTATTATTATTTTTAACTTCAGCAATATCATCAACAATAGTGAAATCACCTTCTGATATATTCTCTATGATTCCTTCAACTCCATGTGGAATCATTATATAATGTTTAATTAAAACTGTCTCCTGGACATAACCAATTATATCACCACCTGAAACCTCATCTCCATTTTTTACAGTTGGAATAAAATGCCACTTTATTTTTTTATCGAGTGCAGGTACACTTATTCCTCTAGTTAAAAGGTCTCCCGCCTGATCGGCTATTAAATCCAAAGGTCTTTGAATACCATCATATATCTTGGATATTAAACCAGGACCAAGTTCAACAGATAGAGGCATACCTAAAGAATAAACTGGATCCCCAACCCCAATTCCAGAGGTTTCTTCGTAAACCTGAATAGATGCTCTATCTCCTCGCATCTCGATAATTTCACCAATTAACTCTAACTTTGAGACCTTTACGACATCAAATAGATTTGCCTGTTCCATTCCTTCTGCGATTATTAAAGGACCGGCTACTTTTATTATTCTACCTGTTTTCATTCATTCCTCCACGAATCAAAAAAATGAACCACCTAAAGCTTTTTCTACCAATTTTTTTATCGAATCGAAAGTAATATTCTTTTCAGATGAAGTATTTGGTATAACTGTAAGTATTGGGTATGATTTGTTTTTTAAGTATTCTTCAACATCTTTTTCACAAATTATAAAATAATTCTCTGTAATATATACTATCTTATATTGTTTTCTTAATATAGAAATTACAAATTGCTTTATATCGGATTCATCCTGTTTAATAATCTCATAAGTATCGAATCCTATCGATTTAAAACCAAGTATTGAGTCTTTATCGCCAATTACAGCAATTTCATTTCTATTTGTTTCACTCATCAAATTCCCCATTTTTAAATAATTTTCATCAAATTTGTTAGTATTTTAAAATTCAATCAAACATAGCTTTTTCTTATCAATTTTTCTATCATTTCTCTTGGTATATTGTTTTTTTTACCAATATATATAATTTTTATATTTTTAAGCTCTATTTCCTTAGCCCATTTATATGCAACTAAATTTTCAAAATTAAAAAATGCAGTTCTTAAATTTTCTTTAAGCATGAGTGTAAGCTGATCATCTATCCATTTTTCAAGGTGAGAAAGATTTTTATCTTTAATAACAATATTTATTATACCATTGATCTCGGAATTCATAGGATTTTCGACAAGGAGAGAACCTATTTTTTCGAATTTACTTTCGAATAGTTGTTTACACATTTCTTTTGTTAAAATTTTAGAATCAATGTAAAAAGGTTCGAAATCATAAAATTCTTTTTTTTCAAAAAATAATCTCAAAATATTTTTTAAGTTAATTAAACCCGAAAGTAGATCATAAAATTTAATTAAAAATTCTGAAGATGTTTCCTGTGCTATTCTGGTAATAAATTCAAAATAGAATTGATCGATAAGAATATCAAGTTTAGATCCATTTAGTTTTTCAATACCAAAATCGGTAAGTTTTATCGCAAGTCTATTAAAAAAATCATCGTCAAGGTATTTTTCAAGAAAATTAGATGAATTTACAAAATCTTTATAAAAAGAGAGAATTTCTGATTTATTATGTAAAGAGTATTGAGTCAAAGGAAGGCTATTAAGTTCTTCAACTCCTATTACCTTTTCCTTATCCTCTGGAAAAAGAACAGTTTTACCTATTAATTTTAGGTTAATGCTTTCATTTTGAAGATAAAAAAGCGGTTTTAAACTATTTAATCCAGAAATATTGATAAGTTCTTCGATGAGATGATATATATGCCACATTTCCCAATCATATAATTTTTCAAAAGTTATATTTTCTTTTTCATCATGAAGATGATAACCTTTTTCAACTAACGTAGAAAAAAACTTTGAAAAATCCTGATCAAGCATCTCAATAAAATCACCATCTGATAGAAGTTGTTTTTCTTTAGATTTAATTACAGAACTCAGATAGATAAATTCAGAACTATCTTTTAATATTATATTAGACAACATGTAACATCTTCCCTATATGATTTTCTAATTGTTCTTTTTTTCTTCTCATAATTGATTCAAAACTGAGATTTGTTTCTATTTTTTTATCGGGATTATATAGAACCAAACCTTTTTCAAATTTATCAGACTTTTCGATAGATTTGATTTTTATCTTCTTTTCATTTAATTTTTTTTGCATATTATCTTTATATTTTTCAAAATCCTTGGATGATAAATAGATTATTTGTTCTTTATCTTCTGAATATTTTACAATAAGTTCAATTAAAATTGTCAGATATTTTTCATCATCCATCATAGATAAATCTGAATAGGCTTTTTTAAATATTTCTTCAATAAGTTGTCTTTTTTTCCTTAAAACAAAGTTTTTCTGATTTAGTTTTGCATTTAAAAACCTTGAATGATGATTTTCTTCGATCTGTTTTTCTATTTCTTTTGCTTTTATTTCATATATTTTTTCTATTTGTTTATCTATCTCACTCTTTCTTTCTTTGATCTTAGAATCCCAATCATCTTCTATCTTTTTTTTCTCTAACTCAAAATCAGAAATCAGTTTCGAGATTATCTCGGAAAATCCCATATTCCCTCTTTTTGAAATTATTATAAATTTTATTTTATTAATTACTAAAATTCTTTAATAAAATTTACTTTATTCTTAGTCTCAATTATATTTGCAATTTTTTAGTAAGAAAAATATATAAAAAATCGGGTCAACTTAAATTAAATTTTAACAAAAAGGACAAAGAACATTGATAAAAGCAAACCTAAAATTGCATAAAACTCAACAAGACCACCCATTGTTAAAGCTTTACCAGTTTCTGTTGGTTGCTTAGAAACAAGATTTATACCACTAGCGCATACTTTTCCCTGATATATGGCTGAAAAAAGTCCTGCAAAAGCAGTTGGTAATCCAGCAAAAATAAATTGAAGCCCTTTCGCAATAGTGATTGTTTCACTAGGATTTCCAGTTAATACCCCTAACTTTGAAAAAATAAAAAATCCTATAATAAAACCATAAATTCCCTGTGTTCCAGGAAGAGCCACTAATGGTAAAAATTTACCAAATTTTGTTGGATCTTCTGAAAGAGAGCCTGCTGCTGCCCTTCCAGCGATCATAATACCAATAGCAGATCCTATACCACTTAAAATTACCGCAATAGCTGCTCCTAAAATTGCCAAAGTAAAACCCATTTATTCCTCCTATCAAATATATTTACCATAATTTTCTTTGAAATTATCTTATCTTCTTCATTTTTTAATCTTATTCTTCCTATTTTCTAATGTTATTTATATTTTTCTACTTTAATTGTTTATTTAAGGATAACAGAATATTTATGAATTCTTTTGAAAGGTGTCCATTTTTTCCCACCCCCCTCATAGAAATTCTTAAAAAACTCTACAAACTGTAAACGCATAGAATGAACAAAAGAACCTAAAATTCCCAGAATAAAGTTGATACTGTGAAGAATCAGAAGTGGCACCAGAGAAAAAAGCCAGGAAATTGGATTGAATTTAGATCCTCTTAATATTTGAGCAATAATATTTGCAACACTTGCTATAACACTAGTTGAAAGGCTCAATGCAAGTAATCTTGAAAATGACAATATATCACCCATTATACCTGCAATATTGTATAGAGCAAAAAATTTTCCAATTCCTTTCTCAAACGCTGACTTTTCACTATTTGCGCTAAATATCAGAAGTGATAGACCACATAAACCACAAACAGCGAACAAAATGTTTTTAATTAAAGCTGGAAGACTAAATCCAAACATTGTGCTTACTAAAAGAGAACCACATATAGTTACTAAAAAATAAGCCAATGTTTGAGTAAAAGCTTTATAATATTCTTTTGCTTTTATTTGAGTATATAAAGCAATTAAAAAAGAAAAAGACATCTGAAATATTCCTATTTGCAAGGCTAAAACAAATAATTTCATCGGGTTTTTCAATGGATCAAACCATATAAATTTTTCAATAAAGTTTACAAGAGCTGGGGCTGTTTGTTTTAGCAAATCGAGTCTGGTTCCAAAATAGGTGCCTGTAAGTATACCAAAGATAATAGTCCAGATACTACCCTGTAGAAAAACCTTAAATAACTTTTCGGTTTTGTATTTTCTCATTAATATAATAGAACCAATTAGTAGAATTAAACCATAGCCAAAATCACCAAGACATATTCCAAAAAGAATTGGATAAATAGGTGTGATTAATGGTGTTGGGTCTATTTCATTATATTTAGGGATAGAGTATAATTCAGTAAGTGATTCAAAAGGTTGTGCAATTTTTTTATTTTTTAATTCTATTGGAGGATCATCTTCATCGGTTGGATCTTCAATAGTATACAAGACATAATCGTATGAATTCACAATTTTGCTAAAATAATTAATATCCTTTTCTAAAACCCATCCTACTATATATTTTGTCGAATCTGTCTGTAAAAATTTTTGTTCAACTTTTTCTCTTGCAAATTTCGCAAATATATCATCATAAAATGCTTTTAAAGATCTTCCATATACTTCAATTATTTCTATTATGGTCTCATGTATCTTTTTAATTTTATTCATATCATCACTAATTTTATTTTCATATCGATAAAGATTTTCTGTTATAGTTCCTGATGATTCTGAAAAAGAATATTCTTCGCCACCATGTTTTTTAATAAGTTGATATATTGATTGATATAGCTCCTTATATGAAACAAGTAGAAAAAAGATATTGTTATCTTGCTCGGAAATAAAATAAAATTGATATAAATTTTCAATATTTAGTGATTCAAGTTCTTCTAAAAATTGTTGATACTTTAATCTTGAAATAAAAAACATATGAATTGCACAATTATCTGAATCTTTAAGATACTCTAATGGAATAGAAAAATTGGATATAGGCAATAGTGCATTAATCCTTGCTTTATCTTTTTCAATATCATTTGATAATGCTTTTTCTTTTTCCAATAAATCGTTTATTTCTAAAATTATTTTATCATAATCAAAATTTTCAATTAATCTTTGAAATTCTGTTTTGGTAAAAGTTTCTATTTTATTACAAAAATTATTTAATAATTCTATTTTTTCTTTATTATCTACCTCAACACTAATATTTTTGATTCTTTCAAATAATTTTTCAATGATAGATAGGTAATTTTTAAATTTCTCTTCTTTATCCATTAAAACATTGTTTTTCTCAATATTTAATTCTTTCTCAGCTTTTTCAAGAATTTGTTCGTCTATATGTATAATACCAGATTCTTGAAGCTTATTTAAAAGATTATCATATATTGACTGATGTACTATTAAAGATACCTTTTTTACTCTATTAACCGGCATAATGTTACCCTATTTGTGATTTAAGATTTAATACAAAAAAAATCTAATCTTTGAAAAATTCTTCTTTAATAAATTCTACAGCCTTATTAATTAAGTTACTATCGAGAACATCTAGTTTTTTAATAATATTTTTTGTTTCATTTTCAATTTTAGAAATCTCATTATCTGTCTTTTCTTTTATTTCTTTTTCTATCTTGGTAGTATAATGTTCAAGCTTTTTCTTCATTTCATCTGTTTTCATTTTTTGATACTGTTCAATTAAATTGAATTCATTTTTCTTTTTCTCTAAAACTTTTTGTAACTCGAGTTTTAATTCATTTTCTTTTTTGTGTATTTCAATTATTTGAGAAAATTCCATTAAAAACCCCTTTTGAAATATTTATATCAGATATATTATACACATATGAATTAATCTTATAATTAATTTTTCTTTTTATTTATCATTTTGTCAATAGTTTTAAATTATTTTATATAAAAAACCTATAAAATTTTCATTTTAATTACAATAAAATTTAAAATAAAATTACCAATTATTAGATACTAGTTGTATTCTTTTTACTAAATCTTCATATGATACTGGTTTAAGTATAAAATCAATTATTTCACTTTTCAAAGGATTATTTTCTAACTGCTCGCGTTCTTTTACATTTCCTGTAAAGATTATAACAGGAAGTTCATCTTTTGATTTTAGCTTTCTAATCTCTTTTAATGTATCCCAACCTGAAATATCTGGCATCATTAAATCTAGTAGTACCAATCCTATTGTCGAATTTTTCTTTATATATTCTAATGCTTCATATCCATTTAAACATGTAATAACTTTATAATCATTCATCTCTAAAACCATTTTAACAAAATCAAGAATAACAAGAACATCATCTACGACAAGTACAGTTTTTGACACTTAAAATCCTTAAAATTTCAGTAATTATACTATTTATTACTTTTCTCATTTAAAAAATAACAGATAATTAAAATTTTGCAAAGTCTGTTAAAACACAAAAAGAATTATCTTTATTTAATTTTATTATTTTTAATTTAAATTTTTTATATTAAAAATTTTCACACTAAATATTTTTTATATAATTTTCATAAGTTATTGAATAAAAAAAAAAATCCATTATATTTCTATATATTATCATATTTACAGATAGATTCCATCGGAGGTTTTCATGCTAACTTTCAGTTCCAATGCGAAGAAAATACTTGAAAAGCGATATCTTTTAAAGGATAAAGATGGTAAACCAATTGAGACTATTGAAGGTTTATTCAAAAGGGTTGCTAAAAATATTGCTTCAGCTGAATTAATATATAATCCAAAGGTAAATATTGAAAAATATGAAGAATTATATTTTAATTTAATGACATCTCTTGATTTTCTACCAAATTCTCCAACTTTGATGAATGCTGGTACAGACATTGGCCAACTTTCAGCTTGTTTTGTTTTACCAGTTGGAGACTCTATAGATGAAATATTTGATGCAGTAAAATATGCAGCAATAATTCATAAAACTGGTGGTGGAACAGGATTTTCTTTTTCAAGACTTAGACCAAGAAATGACCTTGTAAAATCAACCGCTGGTGTATCTTCTGGTCCAGTATCATTTATGGAAGTGTTTGATTCTGCTACAAACGCAATTAAACAGGGCGGGAAAAGAAGAGGCGCCAATATGGGAATATTGAGCGTTCATCATCCAGACATCAAAGAATTCATCACCTATAAAAATGATTTAACAAAACTCACAAATTTTAATATTTCAGTTGCTCTAACAGATAAGTTTCTTCAAGCAGTTGAAAATGAACAAGATTACGAACTTATTAATCCTAGAACTAAAAAAATTGTTGGAAAACAATCTGCAAAGGAAATTTTCGATTTAATTGTTGAAAGTGCTTGGAAAACAGGTGAACCAGGAATTATTTTTATTGATGAAATAAATAGAAAAAATCCAACTCCTGCAATTGGAGAGATAGAATCAACTAATCCATGCGGGGAACAACCCTTACTACCTTATGAATCATGTAACCTTGGCTCTATAAATTTAAATAACATGTTAAAAGAAAGAGATAAAGTATATGATATTGATTGGAAAAAACTTGAAAACACAACAAAACTTTCTGTGAGATTTCTGGATAATGTTATAGATAAAAATGTTTATCCCCTAACACAAATAGAAAAGATGACTAAAGGAAATAGAAAAATCGGTCTTGGAGTGATGGGCTTTGCTGATATGCTTTTTAAACTCGGGATACCATATAATAGCCAAGAAGCTGTTGATATTGCTGAAAACATAATGAAGAATATTTATGAATATTCATTGGAAGCATCCAAAGAATTAGCTGAGGAAAGAGGTGTTTTCCCAAACTGGGAAAAATCAATATATTTTGAAAAAAAATTAAGAGTAAGAAATGCAACACTTACCACGATTGCCCCTACTGGGACTATATCTCTTATTGCAGAAGTTTCTAGCGGTATTGAACCAGTATTTGCTCTCGCATATTCAAGAAAAGCTATGGATTCAGATATCTTAAAATATTTTCACCCATATTGTGAAAAAATACTTACAGGATTACCTGAAATAGATGATAAGATTTTTGATAAAATTGTTGAAACGGGAAGTCTTAATAATATCAACGAAATCCCAGAAGAAATAAAATCCATTTTCATAACAGCTCATGATATTGAACCAATCTGGCATATAAAAATTCAAGCTGCATTTCAAAAATATACTGATAATGCTGTCTCAAAAACAATCAATTTCCCAAGTACTGCAACAATAGAGGATGTTGCTGAATCTTACAAATTAGCACATAGATTAAAATGCAAAGGAATAACAATATATAGAGATAAAAGTCGTGAAGGAATTTTACAATTAGGTATTTCGGAAAAGGAATTAAAAGAGGATGAGAAAAATAAAACACTGAAACCAGAAGAAAAATCAAAAAAACCCAGAAAAAGGCCATTAACAACAATTGGAAAAACAATTAGAATTGAAACAGGATGTGGTCATCTTTATGTAACTATAAATGAAGATGAATTTGGCTTGGTAGAACTTTTTGCAACAATCGGAAAAGCAGGTGGTTGTGCTTCTTCTCAAATTGAATCTATTAGCAGATTAATTTCTTTATCCCTTCGTTCTCATATTGATCCATACTCTATTATAAAGCAGCTAAAAGGAATTAGATGTCCAAATCCCACAATTTTTCCATCAGAAAATGGAAAAACATTATCCTGTGCAGATGGTATTGCAAAAGCTATAGAAATTTATATGAATGAAAAAAATTCTCTTTTTGAATCAGAAAATATAACAAACTACAACAATTTTACCGAAAATAAGAAAGATTCTAATTTAAAAAATATTTTAAATGTAAGTAACAATGATAAAGAACAAAAACTTAAAGATGAAATAACAAGAAGAAAAGAGGTAGCAGGTATATGTCCCGATTGTGGCGGCGTTCTTGTTCAAGAAGAAGGATGTATAACATGTCATGATTGTGGATATTCAAAATGCGGTTAGTATTATAAAGTTGCTTACTTAATTAACATAACTAAATGTTTTTATATAGTTAGGTATCAAAATTTATTTAATATAATAATTAAAGAAGGTTCAATCTATGAATATTAAGTTAAGAATTTTTATATTTTTTATAATATTTTTCATAGTTTTTTTTATTGTATTAAATCTTTCGATTTCAAAACAACTTAAAAATGAGCTTTTTAATAAGACTGCGGAAAATCTAATAACATCTAACCTTTTTTTAATTAAATATATTAAATCTTATACTAAAACGGTCAGAGATAATCTTAGTTTTTCAATTGCTCAAATTTACCCTGCACTTAAAGATTATACTATTAAATACAAAAATAATGCTACACCTTATATAATAAGTCATTTGCAGAATTATTTTGAAGCCAAAAATCCTGATAAAACAGTTTACCTTTATAATGGAGACTTCTCAGAGCTTTTTTACACAAATGCAAACAAAATTGGTACCTTAACAGAATTACCGACAATTGAGGGTTCAAGAGGGCTACAAAAATGGGCGGCAGCGTCTTTTTCTTATGAAGGAATTATTTTTATTGATGGTGCATATTACAATTATAGAACTCAATCTTTAAGAGTCGATGATTTCAGTAAAGAGATATTTTATCAAGTTTTAATTATCTACACTAAACAATCTTTCGAAAGATTTATCGCAGAATCATTCGATTTTAGGGATTTTCCAGCAGATTTACATGCAATTTCATTAGTAGATGTTTCTGATTTTACCATTGGCAGTAAGACTGATAAAAAAACTCCTTTTTATAGCTTTGGAAGTGATATAAGCAAGATCGATTTTACTCCTTCGCTTTCAATTTCGGGTAAAGCCAATATTTTCAATTTAGAAACAGGTGAAAGATATTTATCCTTCACTTCAGTCCTTGAAATATATTATTTTAAAATAATATCACTTTTCCCATATTCCAAAGTCGATGAAAGAGTATCTCAAATAACTAGATGGCTTTTGATAGTATCTCTTATCATGATATTTGTTTTAATATTTTTAGTAAATTTATTTATTCAATTGATTATTTTTAATCCACTCAAATATTTTAATAGAATCTATACAAGTATAAATTCTGGTAATCTTTCTATGGATATTCAACTTAAAAATGATGAATTAGATCCTCTTCGAAATTCACTTAAGACTCTTTTAAAACAATTTAAGTCAATTTTTGAGGAAACTTCAAATCTTTCTGATGTTTTTTCAACAACACTTGAGACTACAAACAATATGTTTTCAGAGGAAAGTTCAAAACTTCTGGAATATCAAAATAAATTCAGAGTATTAACAGATAATTTTGGTGAAATTCTAGAAAAATTCCAGAATATTCAAGATATTGCTAGAACTTCTTTGAACTACTCAAAAGATTCTCTTTTAAAAGCAAGTGAAAATGTAAAGGTTGTCTCTGATTTAATAACAAACATGAATAAAATTAAGGATCTTTATAATAAAATATTACAGTTTTCAAATGAAATTAGAACTCTTGCAAATCAGACAAACCTTCTATCTTTAAATGCATCAATAGAATCATCTAAAGCAGGTGAATTTGGAAAAGGTTTTTCAGTAGTTGCTTCTGAAATCCGTAAACTTGCGACAAGAACAAAAGATTTTGTAGATAGCATTTCCAGCATGACTCAAGAAATTGGTACAATTATTTTAGAAACATCTGAAACAACTTCGGGTGTAGAATCTTTACTGAAGCAGATTGTAGGAAATCTTTCAGGACTCAATGGTTTAATTGACCAGATTAAAAACATGATAGATACAACAAGTAATTCAGCATTTACATTTAAATCTGAAATATTGCAAAACTCAGAAAATTTATCTGAACTTGTAACTGAAACTCAGTCTATCGCAGAATATATAAATGGCTTAATGAAAGATTTTTCTAATATTGTTGAGATGTTCTCTTTCTTCAATTTTAATCCTGTTTCTCCAAAAGCTCAGGAATATTATGAACAAAAATTGCTTTCTACATTAGATGAAATAGAAATAGATATCTTTGAAGATCTCAGTAACATTCAAAAAGGTGATTTTATTAATTTAGAAAATTATGAAATTCAGTCTATTACAGTAAACAATATAGATATTACCAACGATTTTAATTTTGTTCAAAACCTTAAAGAAAGATTTAATTCTGACTTTTCTATTTTGCAGCTTTCGAGTTCAGGAGAACTTGTTAGAGTAAACACTACCGTTGTCGATAACGAAGGCAAAAGCATAAGAGGAACTAGTTTATATAAAAAATCTATTTTCTATTCAACTATAATTGAGGAAGCAAAAGATTACATTGGGTTCCAAAGAGCTTTTGAAAAAACATTTTTCACGGTTTTTAGACCTTATTTTTCAGAAGATGGAGAATTCCTATTTTGTATCTCTTTTGGTTATGAAATCGCTGAACTTCTTGAAAATACCGAAAAATCAGAAGAATTAAATGATGAGAGTTTATTAGAAAAACCGACTGGAAACAATCAAGAAGGAAATAAAAATTTAATTGATATTATTCCTCAAGATGATGGAAAAAAAGAAGAAGAAATTAAAGAAATAAAAGAAGTATAATTAAAATTAAAATTTAGTTGCTATATCAAATAATTATTTACTTTTTTATGCCATAAATATGCAGTTTCTATAATCTTTTCTAGATCATATTTTGCATTCCATCCAAGGATTTTATTGATTTTTTCAGAAGATGCTATAAGAATTGGTGGATCTCCAGGTCTTCTACTATCTATTTCATATGCTACTTTTTTATTAGTCACTTTTTCGACTGCGTTTATTATCTGCTTTACTGAATACCCTTTTTCTGATCCAAGATTAAAAATATCTGTTTTGCCACCATCCATTAGATATTCCATAGATAAAAAATGTGCTTCTAACAAATCTATAACATGAATATAATCCCTAATACATGTTCCATCAAAAGTTGGATAATCATCTCCATATATTTTAAAAGATGGCGCTTTCCCAAGTACAACATCTAAAATTCTTGGTATGATATGAGTTTCTGGATTATGTGCTTCCCCCGTTTCAAGTGAAGGGATAGCTCCACAAGCATTAAAATATCTTAAACAAATGCTTTTAAGTAGATTTTCATTTGATAAATCTTGCAAAATTTGCTCTACCATAAATTTTGATTTTCCATATGGATTTATGGGTTTACATGCAAATTCTTCAATTATTGGGACATCTTCTGGTATTCCATAAACAGCAGCAGTTGAAGAAAAAACAAAGTATTTTACCTTGGCATCTATACATGCTCTAAGTAAATTAAAAGTCTTAATAGTGTTATTTTCATAATATTTTAAAGGATACTTTACCGATTCTCCAACTTCAATAAAAGCAGAAAAATGAAAAACAATATCTATTTTTCTATTTTTAAGCAAATTCATTACTGAATCATAATCAGATATGTCATATTGATAAAACTCAAAGTCTTCAACAAACTGTTTATGACCTTTAGAAAGGTTATCCAAAATAATTGGGTAAAATCCTTTTTTTTTCAGGTAGTGACAAAATGTGCTTCCAATATATCCTGCTCCACCACATACCAGTATTTTAACATCTTTATTCATATTTCCTGCTTAAATATATTTGACATGTTTTAATGCATAGTATTGGTTTATTTTAATAAAATGTTTTATTGATTAATTTTCACAAGGTAAAATTCCACTCTTCTATTTCTTCTTCTACCTTCTTCAGTATCATTTGTATCTATAGGATTAGCAGAACCCATACCTTTATATTCCAATCTGTTTTTAGGAATGTCATTTTTTATAAGATAATCATATACTGCTTTGGCTCTTCTTTCTGAAAGTTTCAAATTATATGTAGGATCACCTATAGAATCGGTAAATCCAACTATCATTATCTTGTAATCTGGAAATTTTAGTAATTTCTTTATTAAAAGGTCAAGAATCTTAAAATTAGATTTCTTTAAGACTGCAGAGTTAAAATCAAATTCGATAGAATTAATAATTATCTTATAACCAATATCAGTTTTCATAACTAGAATATCTACTGTAAAATTCTGTGAAACACTAATTTCATTTCCTGCTTTATCAGAAGCTACAATTTCAAGAAGATAATCAGCTGCTGAATCGACAAGTGTATTTGGTTCATCACCAGTTCCATCCCATTGTAGTTGATTTACAATGTTTTTGCCATAAGGTTTGCTGAACTGGAATACTTTGAATGGCTTTACACTTTTCTTTCCTTCTTCAAAAAGTCTATATATCCTTATAGTGTATGAATCAATATCTGAAAAATCATTAATTGAATATGTAATAAATAAAGTATCTTTTTCCCCATCATTATCAGGGGAAAACAGCTCTGGTTTTATTACTAAATCAATTTTTGGTGGGGTTTTATCGACCACAATACTTATTTCAGCTGTCTCTTTAATACCTGAAGCATAAGTATAAATAGCATTAATTCTATATACACCATCTTGTAATTTACTTCCAGTAAATAAAAACATATCTGAATTCAATGGTATATTTACTGTTGCTATTAACTGATTATCATTATCTTTGACGGCAATTGTCTTTGAAATAAGTTTATCAATAGTCTTAGAATTATCAGGAATTATTTTTATTTCTGTTTCATCAAAGAGCTTATCATTATTTGGAGAAATAACATCATATTTGGATTCCAGTTTTAGTTTTGGTGTATTTTGTATTAAATAAACAGGAATAGATTTCTCAGACATATTGCCAGCAAGATCAAATGCTTTTATTATTAAACTATATTCTCCTTCTGGTAATACTTTTTCCTCTATTTTTCCATTCCATTCAATCTTATCATTTTCACTATTTATCTGTTGTTCCAGAACTTTTTTATTTGCTGAATCTTTTATTGAATATAATGCTTCAGATACTTTTTCCGATATTTCATAATCAATAGAAACAGGATTAGAAAAAGGTTCTTTCGCTGTAAAATATGGATTTAATGTAGTCATATTTAAAGTTGGAGGTGTCAAATCAATTACCAAATTTCTTTTTGATGAAGTGGGAGCATTTCCATTGTTATAAGATACCTTTATATAATAAAAAGCTTTACCTTCTGGTAAAAGATCTGAAAATTGAATGTTTTTAGTAAATTTATTATAATGCTTGGTGTAAATTACCTTGTTTTCTGAATTTTCAATTATTAAATCCATACCAACAACATTTTCGCTATTTTCTGCTGAACAAGAAAAATTTATAATATCATTTCTTTTGTCATTGTTTGGAGAATAATAAAATATATCAGCTATAATCGAAACTTCTTCCGCTTTTCTAGCTAAATTTACTGCTTTTGATTGAGTCTTGGTTACATTTCCAGCCTGATCGATTGCTTTAACTTCAAGATAATATGAACCTTGGCTGAGGTCGTTTCCAGAAGAATCCTTTCCATCCCAGACAAATTTACCATCTTTTATCGAATCAACAGGAAAACTAAATATTTGACCGTCTGAAGATACTATCTGAATTTCTAAAGTCTTAGCTTTATCTTCTTTTTTAATTTCGAAAGTTATAGTGTCTTGGACGCCATCATTATTTGGAGAAAAAGCAGTATATTCTTCTTCAATTTCTAATTTAGGAATGATAGAATCCTTCACTACATTTACTTCATTTGACTTTGGTTGATTACCACTATCATAATTTGCTTGAATATAGACATAGTAACTTCCATCTTCCACAATTTTATTTTGATTATCAAATCCATTCCAGCTAAATGAATTTGGAATGTTATCTGTAAATGTTTTAGAGAAAATAATATTTCCTTTCTGGTCTTTAATATAGATTGTCATTGATTGTATTCCTTCAACAGAAGAAATATCAATTGTAAAATCTAATTGATTTTGTTTTGAAATTTTATTTGAAGAAAAGTATTGGTTTTCATCTTTTAAATTTAACTTAATTATTTCATAATTTATGACCAGTTTGACTTTATCTGATTTCTTTTCAATCGAGTTTGCAGCATCATCATAGTATTTTATAGAAATTATATAATTTCCTTCATTAGCTGGTTTTCCAGTACTTGTCTGACCATCCCAGTTAAAATTTAGTATATTGTTTTTAACTGCATCTTTATTAAAATTATAAGTATTAATAATATTTGAAGAACTATCCAATATATTAATCTGACACCCAGCATATTCTTCAAAATCTTTAAAATTAATAAGAACATCTAATATATCCAGATTTCCATCTTTATTTGGAGAAAAAATTAGGGTTTTTGGATTTACTTCAAATGAATCAATTTTTGTATCAACAGTAATATATTTAGGCTCTGATTCTTTTTGATTATACCTTTCGTCCCAGACAATTGCTATAACCTTATATATTCCATCTGCCACAATTGTTCCATCTGTTTTTGTTCCATCCCATGTTATTATTTTAGGAACTTCTACTGCTTTTTTCTTCTCAAATAATCGTGAAAATATTTTCTGAATTGTAAGATAACTTATTTTCCTCGCATCCTGACCTACATACTCTTTTACCATTTCATTTTTCTGGTCAAAAATCTGAACCTTCCACCCCGCAATTATTCCGTTATCTGAAAATTTGGTCTCAATATTAATTTCATCTTTTTGACCGTCATAATTTGGGGAAAATGCATTTCTTTTTGAACTGCTCTGGATTATCAAATCAGCCTTAGGTGCTTCTGTGTCAATTTTACCAAAGGCAAAAGATGTTGTTATAGAATGTTGTCCTCCACTAGTTGAAGGTATATAAGAATATGAAGCGAAAATAGTATTATCTTTTATAGGTATTTTAAAAGATAAACCGAGAAAAAACCAAGCTGATTGCATAATAGAGGTATTATCTGTACCTATATTAAATGCAGTAACAATATCAACATAATCAAGGATATTAAAAATAAGTCCTGATTTCAATCCAAAACCAAGAGGATAAAAGTATAAATACAAATCTGAATAAAATTTCCCATATAAAACTTTTGCTACATTCAAAAATACAAAACTAGCTCCACCACCAATTCCTATGGGAGGTGTGGAAACCTGCTGATTATTTAACATTATTTTAATTGGTAAACCCAGATTTTTAATGACAAAAGCATATGAAAATCTTGAAAAGGAAAAACCAAGTGGAATTTCACCATTATTTATACTTGTAATACCAAAATCAAACCCAAATCCAAAATCACTAAAATTGTTAGTAAAAAGATTTAAATCAAATCCCGCATAAAAAGATTCATTTATCATTTTTGAAAACGATGTTTTAATTATTACATAATTTATATTACTATAATTCCCTATATATGAACCGAAAAGTGATAAATTACCAATATCTGTAATAAAATTAAAATAACTTGATATATAAAGAAAATTAGAAAACCCTCCAAATAAAATAGCTCCTTCATCTTGATATAATGGTGCAGCAAGTGAAGGATTTATCATAAAACTTCCAGTAGAGAAAGGCATACTTAATCCCCCAAAGCCCGTTATAAAAAGGGGAGTCGCACTGCCTTCGATAAAAACACCATTTATAAAATCAGCTGAATTAAAAATTAGAAAAAAAACAAATAAAATGATTATAAAGAGAGCTTTTTTGTTTTTTATCATTTATCTCTCCTTTATGGTCATTAAGATTATAACACAATATTACATTTTTTATAATATAAAAAAAATATTAAAATATTACAAGAAAAAATTAACTTTGGTTTTAAAGAAGTTTAAAAGCTCATCTGTCTTTATTCTAATCTGTTGCATGTTGTCTCTATCTCTAACTGTAACAGTATCATCCTGCTCTATTGTCTGAAAATCTATTGTTATACAATATGGAGTACCTATTTCATCCTGTCTTCTATAAAGTTTTCCAATAGAACCAGTATCATCATATTGAACAGAAAAGTATGGTGAAAGAATTTTAAAAATTTGCCTTGCCTTTTGGACAATTCTTTCTTCATTTTTTTTGAGGGGTAAAATAGCTATTTTGATAGGTGCTATACTAACTGGGAACTTCAATACTACTCTTTTTTCATCTTTAACTGTTTCTTCATGATATACATCAAATAGTAAAGCTAAAATCAATCTTTCTACACCGCAGCTTGGTTCTATAACATAAGGGGTAATATGAGTATTGGTAAATGGGTCGAAATACTTTAATTCTACACCAGAATATTCAGAATGTCTTTTAAGGTCAAAATCTGTTCTACTTGCAATACCCATCAATTCACCCCAACCCCAGGGAAAATTATATTCTATATCACATGTCCTATTGGAATAATGAGAAAGTTCTTCTTTACTATGTTCTCTTACTCTCAGATTTTCTCTAGATATACCAATAGATGTAATAAAATCTAAAAACTCATTTACCCAACTATCAAAATATTGATTTTCAGTTCCTGGAAATATAAAATACTCTATTTCCATCTGTTCAAATTCTCTTGTTCTAAAAATAAAATTACCGGGAGTTATTTCATTTCTAAAAGATTTACCAATCTGAGCAATACCAAACGGAAGTTTTGCCCTGCTCGAATTTATTATATTATTAAAATTAACAAAAATCCCCTGAGCTGTTTCAGGTCTTAGATATATTTCATTTGTCTTATCCTCAACTACACCTTGAAAAGTCTTAAACATTAGATTAAATTTTCTTACCTCTGTGAAATCTGCAGAACCACAACTAGGACAGGTAACATTTAGTTCTTTCAATAACTTATTTAACTTTTCTGGTTCTGTTGGTATTTTATCACTTGAAATCTTACTTTCCAGCAGATTGTCTGCTCTAAATCTTTCTTTACAATTTTTACAATCAACTAAAGGATCTGAAAAATTACCAACATGCCCCGAAGCTTCCCACACTCTTGGATTCATCAAGATAGCACTGTCTAACCCAAACATATCTTCTCTTGTAGTAACCATTTTATGCCAGAAAATATTTTTAATGGTATTTTTCAAAGCAACACCTAATGGTCCAAAATCCCAGGTATTTGATAAACCTCCATAAATTTCGGAACCTTGAAAAATAAAACCTCTTCTTTTAGCTAATGAAACCAATGTTTTCAAATCAATCATCTATAATCCTTAAAATAAATTTGTTGATTAATTTTTATCATAATTAATAAAAAAAGCTACCTCAAATTGGAGGTAGCTTTATGAATTAGCAGGAAACGGGACTTGAACCCGCGACATCCACCTTGGCAAGGTGGAGCTCTACCAACTGAGCTATTCCTGCAATATGGGCGATGCAGGGCTTGAACCTACGACCTCCTGCTTGTAAGGCAGAAGCTCTCCCAGCTGAGCTAATCGCCCATGATCAATTTACTGTCTGACCAGAAAAAGTAATTACATTATTATAAAATTTTGTCAAGAGCATTAAATTAAATTTCTTCTAAAATCTCATTTTGTAACTCAATCAGCAAATTAGATAATTTGTCCCTGCTAATAATTTCTATAGGTCTTGATGTAATCTGATTTTCTACATCAGCAGCAGTATAAGATGGTGAAACTAGATATGCTTTTGCTGATTTTGTTATCTTCATCTTATCTAGAATAAGACCAATCTCTCTTTGAGTAATAGGTTCAGAAACATCTCTTATTATATAAAAGAAGACAGGAAGTTTATCTACATTCTTCCATTGAGAGGTTGAACCAATAGTCTGGGCTTCTGCTCCTTTTCCATTATTTAAAATTTCTATTTTAACTATTTTACATCCAAAATGATGAATAAGTTTTTTACATGTTTCGAGAAACCCTTCATTTGACATAGTTAAAAACTCTCTTACAGGTTCATCATTTTTTAAATACTGAAATTTGGATAATTTTATAACCACATCTCTAAAATTTGATCTTATCGAATATATGTTTTCCCATAACTCAACTGCTTCTGGTATCAAATTCATCCTTGCATAGCTTTCTGCCTGGGCATAAAGTATATTCAGGTAAGTTGTAGACTTTTTATCTTCAATGTAAGAACCAGCTAACTTAAAAGCCTCTATAGATTCTTTATATTGTCCTAATTCGAAGTATATCAAACCAGTTGAATAAGATGAATTTAATCCCAACTTTTTATCATTCATTGCTTTTTTTAAATGTATTAATGCTGTTCTGTGCTCCCCAAGTTCTTTATAACATAGACCAATAAAATAATTCGCATCAACAGAGTTAGGCGCCGTTTTCAATGCTGTTGTTAAAAATTTCAAAGCAGTTTTATATTGTCTTCTATTATAAAAAGCTTCTCCTAATGAAAAGATTGCTTCTATGTTAGATTTATCAATTAATAAAGCTTTTTGATAATACAAAATAGCATTTTCCCATTTACCAAATTGTTTAAAAATATTTCCAATTTTAATCATTGTTTTTAAATCTGAAGGATTTTTTTTAGCAATCAATAGTAATTCTTTAAGAGCTTCCTCCGTTTGATTGGATTGTAAATATATTTCAGCTAATTTATATCTTACATCTTCTTCTAAAATCCCATATGAATCAAGATTATATCTAAAAAGAAAATTATATTCTGCTTTAGCGCCAGTGAAATTTCCTATATGATAATAGCAATCTCCTAATAAATAATGAAGTTTTGGATTGTCTGACTCCTTTTCCAGCATTCGCTGACATATATTTGCCGCTTCTGAATACTCCGCTTTTGACATTAATTCATGTATCTTAGATATTTTTAATGGATTAAATATTATTCTTATGGCAAGGAAAACCAGTATAGCCAATACAGCTGCGATTATAGATACAAGTATACTTAATTCCATTTAAAAATTTTCCTTAAACTTTTATAAAAAATACTTTAGTCTATTTATAAAATAACAATATCTATTGAATAACCAAAAATAAATAGTTTATTCTTATAATTAATTATTCAATAATTCATTTATTTTACCTCTTTAAATTTAATTAATTTTTGATAAAAAGCAAATAATTGATTTTCAATAGTTTTTTTAAAAAGTTTTATATTATATTTAAATTTAAATTTTATCTAATAATTTTCTCTTATTAATCGAAAAAGAAATAGAAAAATCTGGAAATTATGCTATAATATTAACGGAAATATATGAGAAAAAAATTAATTAGCTTATTTGATATTAACAATAAATTTATCTTATTGTCTTTTTTTTTCTTAATTTTCTTATGTGAATTATTATTTTTATCTATAATGTTAAAAGGCCAAGAATCTCAGACAAATTTTCAAAAAGGTGAACAATATTATATAGAAGGTAAATTTCAGATAGCCAAGATTTTTCTAGAAAAGGCATTACAGGAAGATCCTGAAAATTACATAATTTATTATTACTTAGGAAACATATATTTTCTTGAAGCAAATTATACTGTTGCTTTAAATTATTATCTTAAAGGCATTGAATTTAAAAAAGACTTACATATATTTTTCTATAATATTGGATTAACTTATTATAATTTGAACAAATATGAAGAAGCAATATCATACTTTTTAAAAGTTCTTGAAACACAACCTTCAAATGGCTCTGTATTCTTAAATCTAGGGTTTTGCTATTATTATCTGAAAGATAAAGAAAATACTTTGAAATACTGGAAATTGTATGTACAGTACCCAACAGATCCAGTTAAGAAAGAAAAAATATTATATTTTATTTCTGTTCTATCAGATCCAAATTACAAATTCCCTGAAAGTTCAGCAAATAATTCAAACTCAAGCTCTTCAACATCAAGTTCATCTAGTTCTTCTTCGTCAAGTTCTTCCTCATCTAGCTCGTCATCAAGTACTTCTTCTTCAGGCTCTTCTATAGATACTTCGCTTGTCGATTCTATTCTTCAAAGTGCAACTACAATAGACGAAGTCCCTCCTGAGCCAACAGATAGTGAAGAAGCATTGTAAAGAATTTTTATATTAATTTTTTTTAAAATTAAATATAATTGTAATGGAATATTATTTTATAAGAAATAAATATATTTATTCTATATTTCAAAATTAATTTTTATAGGAGTAAAAATGGATAAAAAAAAGATTTTCACATTTATTGGTTTATCATTAGCAGCTATAATCATTATAATAGCAATAGTTCTGTTTGCTGGTAAAAATGGAAAAACTGATGAAAATCGTTTAAAACTTGCTCAATACTATATATCAAAGCAAGATTATGAAGCTGCTCAAAGAGTTCTTGAAGGAATATTGCTTAAAAATCCAGATAACTTAAAGGCGAAAGAATTACTTGATCTAACAATAAAAGAAAAACTTGAAAAAGAAAATTCAAATAATACAAAGAATTCTAATAATATTGAGTCAAAACCAGTCATTGAAAAACAGGTTGTCATTGTCCAAAAGGAAATCGAAAAACCAAAAGAGCTTCCTAAAAATGAACAAGACACAAAACAAAATAACACAGCTGACGAAAAATCAAAAAATTATTATGATCTAATAAAAAAAGGTGAAACAGAATATAAAAATGGGAATTATCTTAAAGCACTTGAATATTTTAATGAAGCATTAAAACAAAAAAATGATGATTATCTTGTATATCAAAATCTTGCATATACATATTATGCTCTTGATGATGGAAGTTCTGAAAATTACTCTAAAATCCAAAAAAACGCTGAAAAGGCATTAGAACTTAATAAAGAAGCGTTAGATTCATATATACTTCTTGGTCAGCTTTATTATAAGGCGAAATTATATGATAAAGCAAAAGAGACCTTTCAGAAGGCATTGGCAATTAATCCTAAAAAAAAGGAAGCTATAGAAGGATTATTGCTTTCTCTTATTGGTTTAGAAGATTATGAAAATGCAAAGAAAACTGCAGAAAGTTTACTAGAAAAAGACCCAAATAATCTTATAGCAAATCAATTTTTGGGAAAATATTATTTTACAAAAGAAAATTGGGATAAAGCTACTGAATACCTATCAAAAGCTTATGAAAAAGATAAATCAAATAAAGAGTTGAACATAATGCTTGCTAAATCTTATTATATGAAAAAGATGTACAATCAAGTCATCTCAGTTATTTCAAACTCAATAAAAACTCAACCAATATATATAGAAGAAGGTATGTGGGCTGCCTTAGCTTACGATAAACTCGGAGATAAGGCATCTGCTGACAAGTTTTATAATCTCGCGATATCAACAAATAATGCATTTGATAACTCATATCTTTATAAAACATATTTTAACTATGGTCTTTTTTTAAAAAACCAGGGTGATTTTGTTAAAGCCATTAATATGTTTATGAAGGTAACTGAACTTGAACCAAAGTATCTTCCAGCATACATTGAATTGGGTTTTGCCTATTTTAGTTTAAAAGATTATGACAATTCCATCACATATTATGAAAAGGCGATTTCAATGGGTGATAAATCCTTTGGAACCTATTATAATCTTGGTTTTGCTTATTATAAAGCAAAAACAAAAAAAGATTTGAATAAATCGCTTACATACTTTAATAGTGCATTAAATGAAAATAAAAATACAACAGATGTTGAAAAAAGAAGTGATAATTTTGCAAATATATATACAATAATTGGAAACATGATAATAAATGAAGATAAAGCTAAGGCTTTTCAATATTATAATTTAGCTGTAAAATATTCTTCAATATATCTTGAAACTTATGAAGGTATTTTGGATTGTATTCTTGCTGATAATGAAAAAAAATTAGTTAATCAGGAAAGTCTTTTAAAAATAATTGAGACAGGTAATTCAAGAATTAAGATTTCAGTTGAAACAAAAGCAGCAGTAGGTGATTCAATTAAAAGATTCTTTATGAAATCAGCTTTAGCATGTTTTAATTATGAACTATTCGAGCAATCCTATAATTATGCTATGAAGGCAATAGAAAAAGATAAAAAATATGGCGAAGCATATGATATTGCTATCAATGCTTTAATAAAACTTGGAAGAAATGAAGAAGCTATTAAACTTATTGATATTTACCTTGGATTTGCAGATGAAAAAAAGAAAACAGAGCTTTTAAAAATACTTGAACAACTTACAAAAAAATAAATTGACCTTTTTTGTTAAATTTTTTATATTAATATTACAATATTGCTAAACTCAATTAATGATTATGGGGGAATTAATGGGATCTTATATTGAAGTAAACGAATCAAATTTTGAAAAAGAAATTATTAATAGCGAACTTCCTGTTTTAGTAGATTTTTGGGCGCCATGGTGTGGTCCATGTAGAATGGTTGCTCCAATTGTAGAAGAAATTGCAAAAGAATATGAAGGTAAACTTAAAGTTTGTAAAATCAATACAGATGAAGCTCAAGATCTTGCTATGAAATATCAAATAGCTTCAATACCTACTCTTGCTATTTTTAAAGCTGGCAAAGAAGTTAAAAGACAAATAGGCGCTTTACCTAAACCAATGCTTAAAAAATTTGTCGATTCAAATGCCTTCTAGTAAATATAACTTCAAGAAGTTAATGCTAATTTTATAGTATCAACAACTTCCGGGATATGGAAAGGTTTATCAAAAAATCCTATTATGTTATAATGAGAAAGTTTTTCTTTTGAAATAACGCCCATATTCCCGGAAATAACTATAAATTTAATCTTGGGATTTGCATGATAGATAGCCTTAATTGCAGATTCACCATTCATCTGAGGCATCATTAAATCCATTATTACAAGATCTATATCTTCAGAAATAGCTAATTTAAATGCTTCTTTTCCATTAAATGCTTGCTTAATTTTAAAATTTTCAGCTTCTAAAATTGTTTTTAACATTTCATTAAGTTGAGTATTATCATCAACTATCAAAATGTTCTGTTTCGATTTCACTTTTTTCTCCTTATAACTTTTTCCTATTTATTTATTTATTATCTTTTCTATTGTGGAAGGAATTTCAATTAGCTTGGAAATGTTGGTATAGCATTTTTCCTTTATTACTCTTTCTGGTAAACTTGTTTCAAATTGCAAAACCATATTGGGATTATCATCGATTTTTTGTACTACTATTGGTATATCATTTTCTATTGCGATTTTAAAACCTTCGATAGGGTCATCTCTAATAATAACTCCAGCAAGACAAACAATTATAGGTTTTAACTTATTTCTTATAACTAATTTTATAAAATCAGTTATGCATTTCCCTGTATACTGATAATTTACAGATTTTATAATTTTTTTATCATCTATATTTAATATTGTTCCAGATTTTGCAAGATATATTTTATTTTCAAGCTTACTTTCATTCTCTACTATTTCAATAGGCATCTTTGCCTTTTCTTGAAATACCTGACAAAATATTTTATCAAATCCAATAGGAAGATTTTGTATAATAATTATGGGTAGCTTTAATGAATCATCTAATTTATCTATTATAGCATATAAAGCCTTAGGACCACCAGAAGTCAATCCTATTAAAACAAAATCATAACTCATGCTTTTTCCTATTTGTTTAATTTTCTACTTTATATAGCATATAATAAAAATTATTTTTTTCAAGTTTTTGAAACATATATTGACTTTTAGGATAAGTTTATTATTGTTTGATTATGAAAATCAAAGAGATAATCGAAATAACTCAAGCAGCAGTTTATAATTGTCCAAACTATGAATTTGAGGTTTTTTATACATTTGCTTCAGATTTGATGAGTGATGTTTTACTTCATGGTTCTAATTATGGAGATATTGCTCTTTTAGTTACAGGCCTTGCCAATCCTCAAGTCATAAGAACAGCAGAAGTTTTAGATTTAAAAGCTATTTTACTTGTAAGAGGCAAAAAACCTTCTGAAGAATTGATTCAATTGGCAAAAGAGAATAACATTATTCTATTATCCACAGAATTTGGTATGTATAAAACTTGTGGAGAATTGTACAAACATGATTTAAAACCTCTATTTTAATATGGGTGAATATCATATACAAAAAAAAGTAAAATTATTTTGTGGTATTTTATATTCTGATAACCAAATTTTCTCAAAAGCAAAAGAGATTTTGGAAAATGAATTTTCCGAGATAGATTTTATTTCACATCCAATTCCATTTTCTTATTCTTCATATTATCAAGATGAAATGGGAAACAATATATATAGGTTATATCTTTCTTTTAAAAAACTTATATATCCATATAAGCTATCTGATATTAAAAAAACTACCAATTCAATTGAAGACAAACTGAAAATAGAGAATAAAAGGAAAGTAAATATTGACCCGGGTTATATTAGTTTGAGTAATCTTGTTTTGGCAACAACTAAAAATTATTCACATAGAATAGCTCTATCTGCTGAAATTTATGGTGAAGTGACTTTGTTATATAAAAACAATAGATTCATACCTTTAGAATGGACTTATCCAGATTATAAGGACCCTCAAAATATTATTGTCTTTGATAAAATAAGAAAAACCCTTACGCAGCAATTAAAACAAAATATTGATTGATATTGAAATATAAAGTTAAATATAACAATAATTATAATTATAAAATAGAGATATGATTATTTTAATTCAAATACCATTTTAAGGATTGATTCTTTACCTAAAATATTTAAATTAGAAATAAGAGTATCATAAAATATTCCTGGATACATTTCTATTTGTAAATAATATTTTTTCTCAAAGAAAACTTGAGGTATTTTAATATTATTGTACAAAAATCCTTCAATAATTAAATTTTGAGTAAAATCATACACTTTTAATTTTACTAATTTAATATATTCATTATTATTTATATTAAACTCAAAAAATTTTTCACTGGAAAAATGGTATTCAAATAAACTATATAGATTCTTAATAAAATTATTATCAAAATCGTGACTTACTTTCTGATTTAAAATATCTACTAAATCTTTTTCGCTTAAACCTATTAAATTCTTGGGTTTGATACAAAAAGAAATATGAGTAGATTGTATCTGATTATCAACAGTATAGATAAAATTCAAGTTCAATATTTGATTTATATTAAAAATATTTAAAGTAAATTCAAAAAATATTTCATATTTATTGAAAAAATCATAATCATTACTTCCAAAATATATCCTGTATGGAGTTTTAATATTTGTTTTTAGATAAAAGGGAAATCTAAGCAAAATATTTGAATCTGTAATTATAACACTGTTTGGGGTGATACTGTTATTAAAGTTTAAATAATATTCCTGGTTGATATTATAATTAAGAATTAAAACCGAATTGTTTTCTATTTCTTTGAGTTCTGAAAAATAAATAAAAATATTATTTTGTTTTTCCTCAATATATAATAAAAAAACCTTAGAATTTTTTTCATAACTAATATTAAGTAAACCACTTTGATCTGTCATATAATAAAAATAATTTGAGTCGTTTTCAATTAAAATCATATTTTTATTTATTAGGGGAATATTGTTTAACAATACTTTTCGAGTATAATTTGATTTTTCATTGTTAAATCTAATTTCATTTTTTTCAAGATTAATTTTTAAATCTCCATTCCAATATGAAGGCAGTTGTACTATTTTAGTCACATAACCTGGCTTTGAAATGGATAATATACCCCCATTATTTTCAAAAGAAAACTCTCCATTAACTTTAGTTACCCCAAGAATTTTAAAATCTATTGAAATAGCAGCATTACCAATTGGCAACCCAAGGCAATCCATCACCTTTATTCTTATTATTTTTGGTGGATTAATTTGTTGAGCATACAGGTTAAAGATATTTAATGAAAGGATTAGAATTAAAAAAATAAAGATTTTTAAAAATATTTCTCTTCTTCTCATTATATAAATATTATTAGTTATCTGGTAATTAAAAAATAAGTAAAAATAGTTTTTCTTTTCATATTATCGAAATCAAAAGCTAAATTATTTATTTCAAAAAAAGAATATAATTTTCAATTAAAAGTTTATAAAGGTTGAAACCTGTTTCAAGAGATCTTTCATCAGGATTAAAATAGGGAGTATGAAGTTTTTGATTTTCAGAAGTCTTAACTCCTAAAAAAAAGTAAATACCAGGTACCTTATTTAAGAAATAACTAAAATCATCTGAAATCATGACCAAAGGAGTTTGCTTCAGGTTAAAACTATTACATTTTTTTTGATAAATAAGATTTTTGAATTTTTCTGAAATTTTTTCATCATTAATTATTGGAAGATATACTGATTTTTCCTTATATAAATAATTAAAGTCGTACATCAATCTTAAACCTTCTAATTGATTGATTATCGAATTATTAATAAATTTATAAGTATTTTCAGAGAAAAATCTAAAAGTTCCACCTATTATTGCTTGATTTGTTAAAACATTTGGTATATCAAAACCAGCTATCTTTCCTATTGTAATCAAAGCTAAATCTTTAATATCTTTTTTTCTAGATAACATTGCCTGAAAAGATAAATAAAACAGTGAGAAAACGAAAAGTAAATCCGTTGAAGTGTGTGGCAAAGCTCCATGCCCACCTTTGGCTTTAATTTCAATTTCAAATTCACAGCTTCCAGCCCATGCAGGACCGCTTAAAAATGCTATTTCGTTATATTGATATTCAGGATTTACATGCAAGCCAAAAATCAAATCAGGTTTTTTATAAAAATCAAAAATATTTTCAGATAGCATTTTTAAGGCTCCACCACCACCTTCTTCAGCGGGTTGAAAGATAAGCAAAATGTTGCAAGGAGGTTTGCTTTGACTGTAATAAGAAGCCAGTCCAAGTAAAAGAGCCATATGAAAATCATGACCACAGGCATGCATAAAACCATTATGCTGGCTTTTATACTCAAAATTGTTTTCCTCTTTTATAGATAAACCATCTATATCTGCTCTAAAAGCAAGCGTTTTATCATTTTCTCCACTTAAAAAAGCCACTATACCTGTTTGTACTGATTCTCGATATTTAATATTAAGCTTTTTTAGCTCTTTTTTTATATATTCAGAAGTTTTAAATTCCTTAAAACAAATCTCTGGAATTTTGTGCAGTTCTCTTCTATATCCAATGATTTTTTCCAGTATTTTTTCGCTCATATAATTATCCTTTTATATTCTTGCAATTTAAAAAAGAATGATTTTAAATACTATTCTTTTTTCATAGAATCTTTTATTTTTTCATAATCTAATTCAATTTGGTTCATTTCTTCTATTAATGAAATTGGATCAATACTAAATCCATTTAAACTTGCTCCTAAATGAAGGTGAGGACCTGTTGAAATACCTGTACTACCAGAAAATCCAAGTAATTCACCTGCGTAAATTATCCTTCCTTCCTCAACTACTATTTTATTTAAGTGAAAATATGAACTGTACAAACCAAAACCATGATCAAGATAAACACAATTACCTCTAGTAATTGAATAACCCGCAAATGCTACCCTTGCAGTTGAAATTGCATATACTTTTGTATTTTCAGAAGCCTTTAAATCGACTCCTAGATGAGTTGAAGTATAAAGGACATTTCCTTTTGTATCCTTATAAACTCTGCTATTTGCAAAGACTGATACTATCTTCATAAATTCTAAAGGATTTACAAAAGGTAAAGTAAAATATCTTAATTGCGTTTTAGAACCAAGCAAGCTATTAAAAAATTTTGTTTCTTCTTCTCTTTTAGCTGAATTTTCAGAAGAAACTATACTTTGCTTTGTGTCATCTAAAATTAACTCTGACTTTGGGTATGGTTGTTTTTCCTTTACCGGTATTTTAAATTCAATTTGAGTTTGATTTTTTTCTATCTTTATTGTTATAAAATCCTTTTTATTATTAAGTGGTAAAGCAAAAAAAGAAAACTTAAATTTGCCATTTTCAATGATATCAAGCTCTGATTTATCTAAATAAATTTTTTCAATATTAGAATCAAAAATTATAATAATATTAAATTTCCCATTTTGAACCGAAGATGGTATAAGTATACCATAAGAAATATATAAAAGTTTTGAATTTACAAGTTCATAACTACTTTGTTGTCCAATTGTGATAATTATTGAGAATAAAAGAAGAATAAAAAAATATGAAAAAAGGAATATTTTAAATTTTTTTTTCATTTCTTTTCTACTTTATATTTATTGATTAAATATTATTTATTTAATTCATATCAATTTAATAGCAAATTCATTTTTATTTTCAAGGTTATATATTTACTTTATCGGATTTTTTGATTTCTTTTTTTTAAGGATTAAAAATGAAAAATCGAGATAGTCAAAAATTAGAACTTCTTAAAGTAATGGGAAGAGCTATTATAGATTATAAGATGTTAGAAGATAATGATAAAATTATGGTCTGCCTTTCAGGTGGAAAAGATTCACTTACTATGCTTGATTTGCTCTATGAAAATTTGAAGATTAGAATATTAAATATAAAATATGAATTAATTGCTTTTCATATCACCCTATCAAAAGAAGCGACTTCATATAAAATTTTACAGCAATATTGCGAAGAAAGAAATATTCCTTTTTATTTAAAATTATCAGATTTACATCCTTTCATTGCAAGACATGAAAATCACAGGAAAAACCCTTGTTATCTTTGTTCACAAATCAGGAGAAAATGGTTTTTAGATGAAGCTGAAAAACTTGGTATAAAAAAAATAGCTTTAGGGCATACTCTTGATGATATTGCTACAACATCGCTAATGAATATTTTTTTTAATAGAACTTTAGCATCAGAACTTCCAAGACTTTCAATTCTAGACGATAAATTCTGGTTAATAAGACCTTTGGCATACATGGAAGAAAAAAGAATTTCGTCCTATGTCAAAACTCATAGGTTACCTGTAATAAAAAGTAGATGTAGTATTGGAGACAACAAAAGAAGAAAAAGAATACAAAGATTACTTGATGAGCTTGAAATTGAATTTCCTCTTATAAAAAAAAATATATTTGCTTCATTTAGAAATCCAAGTCCCAAATTTTTTCTTGATAATAGTTTTTCTCCACCAGATTTCAAAGGTAAAAAATATAGACCGTAAACTAATATATTTTAAATTTCTTAGATATTCATCATTTTATTTAGATTTTAATTTTTACTTAATTAAACTTTCATAATAAAATAACCTATCTTCGTTACCTTACTTCACCTATTCATTTATAAAACTATGGATTATGTTTTTAAAAATATCATCAAGGTATTTAATATTTATTTTCAATCTCCATTTTCTATTTAAAATTTGAAGGAGATTTAATGAATAAAAAAATTTGGCTTATTTTATTGATATTTAGATTATATTATAATTTTCATTCTTACAAAAAGAAACTCTCAATAAAAATAATAAATTAATTTATATTGAAAATTTGACCATACAATAAAAAGCTTAAAAACATCGTTTTTACGAAATAAATTTATGAAACTAAAGAAAGTAAATATATAATAACTGGAATTACTTATTCAAATACTATTAATAAAGGTGATATTCTTCTTGAAATTATTAATCAATTTAATTCGAAATTGAGGTAAATTTCTTGAACCAATCACATTTTTCATCATTCTCACGACAGTAGCCTCTTTTACATGAAGGACCAGCGTATTCAAAAAGTAATGGAGCTGCTTTTTTTACTTTATAAAGCATTATAAAGGAAAGTTTGCGAATCTCCCATTGAGCATGTTTACAACAACGAAGTTCAAAAAAATTCAGCAAAGATCTTGCATTCATACTTACTATAATATTTGAACATGTTGCATTTGTAAAAAGATATCTAGCATCTTCTTTATGTATTCCTTCTTCGATCATTCTGTCATATAGATTTTTTCCAGCTTGTATATAATTTATAAATTCATCTTTAAATTTGCTTTTTTCTATTGTTTCTGGAATAACATAAGAAAAATTACCTTTCATTGTAACGTATCTTTGTGATTGTTGTGAATATGAGGCAATTCTATGCCTTACAAGCTGATGGGTAAGACTTCGACTTACACCTTGAATTCCAAAAGTAAAAGTTGCGTGTTCAAAAGGAGAAAGATGATTATGTGAAAGTAGAATAGATATTAACCTTTTTTGTTCTTCTTCATCATAAAATTTATTTTCAACTTGCTGAATATCATTAGCAGAATAACAAAGATTAGCAGCTATAGCAACCTGTCTTTCTGGATCTGGAGTATGAGATAGAAGAAGAACTTTCATCTAAGTCTCAAACTATTTTTTATTAATTTTACCGTATTTGTTTTTGAATTTCTCTACTCTACCAGTTGTATCAACAGATCTTTCGGATTTACCTGTAAAATAAGGATGACAAGCGGAGCAGATTTCAACATGCATTTCGGGTTTTACTGACATTGTTTCCATAATATTACCGCAGGCACATTTAATAATTGATTTTTGATAATTTGGATGAATATCTTTTTTCATATATGTTCCCATTCCTTTTTTATATTTAATTTAGCAAAATTTAATTGAAACAGACTAATTTATTTCTTTGTTTTTACATACTAAAAATTTATTAAAACAAATTTCACCAAAAAAAAATAATAAAAATTAAATATTTTGCAATATTTTCTTTTTAGCTGCTACTTTTAACAATTTCAGCTAAAAACTCATTATTATCTCTTGTTGACTTCATTTTTTCGATTATTTTCTGTGTTGCTTGAATTTCATCCCAATCTGCCATTGCATTTCTTAAAGCCCATATTCTTGTTCTTTCTTCTTCATTTAATAACAAGTCTTCTTTTCTTGTCGAAGAGCGAATCAGATCAATGGCTGGGAATACTCTTCTATCTGCCAATTTTCTTAGTAATATTATTTCGCTATTTCCAGTACCTTTAAATTCTTCGAATATAACATCATCCATTTTTGAACCAGTCTCAACTAAGGCAGTGGCAAGAATTGTTAAAGAACCTCCATTTCGTATATTTCTTGCTGCTCCGAAGAATTTCTTAGGACCATGTAAGGCACTTGCATCTACTCCACCTGAGAGAACCTTACCAGAAGCCTGGACCGTTAAATTATATGCTCTACCTAATCTTGTAATTGAATCTAATAATATTACTACATGTTTACCCTGTTCGACAATTCTTTTTGCTTTTTCAATAACAATTTCCGATACTTTAATATGTCTTGAAGGTTGTTCATCAAAGGTAGAAGATATGACCTCAGCAGAAGGGACATTTTCTTTCATGTCTGTAACTTCTTCTGGTCTTTCATCTATAAGTAAAATAATTACATGATAATCAGGATGATTTTTATAAATCCCATTAGCAATTTCCTGTAACATCATTGTTTTACCAGCTTTTGGTGGAGCAACAATCAACGCTCTTTGTCCAATACCAATAGGAGCAAAGAGATCTAATATTCGAGTAGAAATCTTTTCGCTTGCATATTCAAGTTTTATTCTTCTGTCGGGGTATATCGGGATAAGATTTTCAAAGGCTATTCTTGACTTAGTCATTTCAGGAGGGCAAAAATTAATTTGTTCTATTCTTTCTAAAGCGAAATATTTTTCAGTATTTGAACTATTTGGATTTGGTGGTCGTATAAAACCCTGGATTGTATCCCCTGTTCTTAAACCAAAATTTCTGATTATTGAAGGTGAAATATATACATCCCCATCTGACTCTATATAAGAATAATAAGAAAATCTTAAAAATCCATATTCCTTAACCTGCTCAAACACGCCTTCAACTTTAATTGAACCCTTTGCCTTTGCTTGCAACTTTAATATATGGAGTACAATTTCTTCTTTTTTAGAATACCTTATCTGTTTTTGACCCATCTGTTTTAAATATTCAATTAGATCTGGTACTGGCTTTTCGAGTAATTTATTAAGAGAAATTGTTTGTTCAAGTAATTTAAACTGCTCAAGCTCTTCGTTTTCGTTTGGAATTTGTTCTTCTTTTGTTTCTATAATTGGTTCATCTTTTTCAAAACTTCCGATTTTTTCAGTAAAATTAAAAGTATCTATAAAACCCGTATCATCTTTATTATCATTGATTTCGATATTATTATCTTCGCTTTTTTTTATGTTTTTTTTCTTTGCTTTAATAAGAATCCTTTTCCCGTTTTTTAGGTTACCATTTTCCAAAGATTCATCATTTTGTAATTCGGGCTGATCTAAACGATCTTCCATCAAAACACTCCTGTTAAATTTATTTTATTATAATTAGATTTATAGAAAAATATTTCAAAACAAATGTTAACTCATAATTCATATTATTTTTATTATATAAATGACAGATTTATAAATATTTTAAATATCCTGATTTTAAGAACTGATTAATCGATAATACATATCGAACTGCCTTATCAGTAATTATATTTTATTTTTTGTCAAGAAATACTTTAAAATTTTAACTAATTTTTTGAGTTTAAATTATTAATAATGGCTTCAATATAAATTTTATAATTTGGTTTTTGATTATAAATTTTTTGAAAAAATTGGTTCCTAATTTCATAATAGTATTTATATGAAAATTTTATATATATATAATATCTATAAACTGCCCTAATCTGCCCTTTATTTATATAATTCAAATATTGCCAATAATATTCCTTATAGTATTGAATAATCGCGAACTTAATATTCTTAATCTCAAATTTTATATATTGAAAGAAACTTTCATCATTAATATTCAGCGCTTGAAATACCTCCTTTATCTCTGTTTCCATAAGCTTTTTTAAATTACTATCTATTTTAGATTTTATATCATTCTCAGCAAGTCTTTTCGCAGCAGCTAAAGACTCGTCTTCTCTTTCAAACACTATATTAATATTTTTATCTTTATCTTGATCTATCCAAAGCCATGTATCTTTTAACCATATTGGTGTATTTATTGGCATAGAAGAAACAATCTGTAATTCTGAATCTACTTCGACTTTATCGATAGATAAAGTTGTATTTGAACTTAAATCAATATCTATAATATTTATAGTGTTATAGAAATCCTTTTTAATATCATCTTCATTTAATTTCATGTCATTACCTGATACCATTTCTTTCTGCTGATTTGAATTTGTTAAACAACTAAAAAATGATATAAAAATAAAAAACAAACATGTTATAATTACAAATTTTCTATAATTATTTTTTGATATAAAAATTTTTTGGAATTTTAAAATCTTATGTAAAATTACTTTTGAATTCATAAAATTTAAATTTTAATTTCTGTTTCTATGCATTGTTTTATTTTATTAAGACCGTTATTTTGAATTTGTCTAATTCTTTCTCTTGTTAAAGACAACATTCTACCTGTTTCTTCTAATGTATATGACTTATTTCCTTTTAACCCATATCTTAATTCTAGTACTAATTTTTCTCTAGGGGTTAATTTAGATAATGCAAGAGACAAAGCATGCTTCATCCATTGGCGTTGATATTCGTCCAATACTTCCTCTTCTAAACTATCTGAGGCT
Organism: uncultured Brachyspira sp.; assembly: GCA_964454835.1. Lineage (GTDB taxonomy): Bacteria > Spirochaetota > JAAYUW01 > JAAYUW01 > JAAYUW01 > Exilispira. The sequence continues at coordinate 40,756 of CAYVTU010000007.1, read as the reverse complement.
ATATAATCACCAATTACTGAGCTTGAATCCATTTGGATGGGTTCTTCAAGAAAATTGATTTCTTTATTTAACTCAAGTATTTGTTTCAATTTCCTTTCTGGAATGCAAAATTCTCGAGAAAGTAATGATATGGATGGATTTGCACCATAAGTTTTGGTATAATAATCAATATATTCATTAATTTTATTTAAAAGATTATTTAAATAATTTGGAATTCTTATAATTCTTGCTTTATCTGATAATGTTTTTGTAATAGCTTGTTTTATCCAGTATAAAGCATATGTTGAAAATTTATTTCCTTTCCTATAATCGAATTTATCTATGGCTTCTAGAAGACCGATATTTCCTTCATTTATAAGATCGATTAAAGAAATGTACTTGTTTTGAAATCTTTTAGCTACTGATACAACCAATCTAAGATTTGAAACAACAATTTTATTTTTTATGCAATCTATTTCATTTTCAATTTCAAAGATACTTGTTTTTATTTTTCTTTTTTCTTTTAAATCAACTACTTTTTTATATTTTTCAAACAGCAATGCTAATTCTTTTTCTTTATCCCTTAATTTCTTAAAAAATATTACCTCTTCATCTGAAGACAAGAGATTATAATGATTAACTTCCTTAAAATATAAAGAAAAAACATCATTAAGTATTGAATCATCCTGGACAATTCTTTTTTCTTCCTCCTCTATTTCATAATCTATGAAATTATCCTCTTTATTATTAAAAAAGAAGGATTCAGAATTCTTCATTATACCCTCCTAGATTGACGAGTTTTATCCTTAAAAATTATACTATATAATAATACAACAAAATTGTAAAAATACTTTTTTAAATTTTATTTTGCTAGAAATTTCCCTAATGAAAGCATTTTATCTTTTAGAAATACCGAAAGATTTAAAACATTATCACTTGGACAAAAACCAAGACATGTTTGAAGATTTACTTTCTGACCGACCTGAACAAATATTTCTTCTAAGTTTGATATAACAATATTATAATCTTGAGATTTTAATATTACCGATTTCCCAAATCCAGAAATGTTTCCAAGAAATACAATTTCAGCTGAATTTAATGGAGAAAAAATTATACTACTTTTAGAATAAATTAATAAAATTTTTTCGGTTTTTAGTTTATAATCAAACAGATCAACTGGAGAATAAACATTAAAAGATTGCACTGGAATTATTAAGTTCATTCCTATTTTAATTATATCAGAATCTTTCAAATTATTAGCTTTTTTCAATTCTTCTACTGTTATATTATATTTTTTGGCTATTGAATATAAGGTATCATTTTTTTGAACTTTATAAGTATAGTTTTCAGAAAATCTTAAAATAATTTTTGGAGTTTCTTGTCTTTGTATTATAGGTTGAGTTAAATAAAGATTACTAATAGAAATATTATTTTGAATTTGATTCGGTTTCACAATCAAATTAATAGTAGAAAAAGAGAAGAATACAAAAAGAAAGGCAATGATTAAAATTAAAACTATTTTTCTAGAAAAAAACAAATTATTCTTCATACAAATTGATTCGGATAAAACCAAATCAAAATTTAATGAAAAACGACTTATAATTTCTTTGTTGAAGATATTTTTCATCTTCTATTATGGATTCATTGACTTCAATGACTCCATTTCCAGTGGTAATTTTTTTTATAGCATTCTCAATATTATTCTTTTCACCTTCTAACAGGGCAGATACGGAGCCATCAGCCATATTTTGAACCCAACCAGTAATACCATATTGATTTGCTATATTTCTTACAAAAGATCGAAATCCAACATTTTGTACATATCCTCTAAAATTGTAGAGGCGTGAAATCATTTTTTGCTCCTGAATATAAACTTTATAAAAGCTCAGCTGCCAGATCAGCAAGAGCAGATCTCTCAGTTTTACTCAGCAAAATAGAACCAACCATTGAATGATCTTTTAATTTCTCAACAACATAAGAAAGTCCATTTGAATTCTCATCGAGATATGGAGAATCGATTTGTTGAGGATCACCTGTAAGAACTATTTTGGTCCCCTCTCCTGCTCTTGATACAATTGTTTTAACCTCTAATGGAGTAAGATTTTGAGCTTCATCTATTATAATGAATTGATCTGGAATTGATCTTCCTCTAATATAGGTTAATGCTTCAACCTGTAATATAGATTGATCTGTAAGTTGTTTTTTGAAATCTTGCCCTCCATTAGTATCATAGGCTAATGTCCCTATAAATTCAAGATTATCAAAAATTGGTTGCATCCAACTTTCAAGTTTCTCTTCCTTGCTTCCAGGAAGGTACCCTATATCCTTCCCCATAGGGATTACTGGTCTAGCAACCAATAATTTTTTATATTTTTTTTCCTTTAGTACTTTTGTAAGTCCAACAGCAATTGCTATTAATGTTTTGCCTGTACCAGCTTTACCTATAAGATTTACCAATTTTACACTATCATCAAACAAAAGATCGAATGCAAAAATTTGCTCCATATTTTTAGGTTTTATACCAAATGCATGTAAATCTTTAGAATTGACCAACCTAACAATATTATCTTCTTTTATAAACCTTGCCAAAGCTGTATGCTTTTCATTTTTAGAATCAACATAAAGGATATACTCATTTGCAATTAATTTTTCATTTGTTTCAACCGAGTGTTCTTTATATAGTAGATCTATAAAAGAAGTATCTGTATTAATTTTTCTAAAACCTTGATAAATAGTTTGATATGAAACTTTTTGTTTTTCATAATCAATTGCTTTTATTCCTAATGCTTGAGCCTTAATTCTTGCATTGATATCTTTGGAAACGAAAAAAACTTCATCTGAAATAGATTTATAATATAAAGCTGTTCCTATAATGAGGTCATCAGCTATTTCTTTGGAAAATTCAGCGGGAATAACTACAGTTTTGCCAGCTGATATTATTAATTTTCCACCTTCTTTAAGTTTCACCCCTTCTGTCAAAGGACCTTTTGCCCGTAATTCATCAAGAATTCTTGCAATTGTTCTGGCATTTTTACCAATTTCTGTTGGATCTCTTTTAAATTTATCGAGTTCTTCAATTACTTTTAAGGGAATTATAACTGTTTCATCTGCAAATGAAAAAATTGAACGAGGATTATGAAGAAGTACATTTGTATCTATAACAAATATTTTCATCTTTTCTCCATAAATTATTTACTAATATTACTTTATTACTTAAATCATTTTAATAAATGCAAGTTCAATTCTTAACACTATTCATATTATTAACTTATCTAATAAGATAAATGATAGATATATTCTAAAAAGGCGCAAATTGATTTGCTACAAAATAATCATCTTCTAAATATTTCATCTGCTTATTAAGGTTATCATAGTGAGTTTTTTCCCATTCCGAAAGGTAATGAAAAAACTGTTTTAATCCCTTATCTTCAATTTCATTTTCAGCTTTAGAATAAAACATAAAAGAGTCATATTCAAGTTTTATTGCTATTGATAAAGCAGACATCTCATAATGCTTATCTTTTATTCTATTTTTAAATTCTTTTGAAAATATAGGACTTGAACTATCTTCAAAATCAATTTTCTTTTCAAGTTTAGAAATATCAAAATCATTCTTTTTACCAATAGTTTTAAATATTTGTTGAAGAATTTGAAAATGAGATTCTTCTTCAGCAGACATTGTAAGAAAAATTTTTTTGGCTTTTTCATCGTCTGTTTTTTCAGAAATAGCTTTATATAATTCTTTTCCTTCTAGTTCTCCTCTCATGGCAGTTTTAATTATCTCTACTATATCCATAATTACCTCATCTTTTTTCTTTAATAAATATATTACATAATATTTAGATATTCAAGTTATTTGAAATTTTTTTTTTATAATTTATATTGTTTGAAGTATATTAATTTAATATAAATTATTGATAATAAGGTTTTTTATGAAAAAATATTTCTGGTTAATAGCTATAGTTATTTTATTTATTATTGCCGCTTTTTTCCTAAAAATAACCTATAATTTTGTTATTCATTCTAAAGTTAATATTGAAAAAGCATTAAGTATTTTGAAAAATGAATTTATTCCATTGAAAATGAAGATATCTCAAATAGATACTGGCATAGCATATCAGCTAAAATTTTACGATCAAGCTGGAACTAATATAGCTGCTTTTTCAGGAGAAATGAGTGGGAATCAATTATTTGTAGATTTTTATGTAATAAAAATAAAAGAAAACTTCATTTTTTTTCCTTATTTAATATATTCTAATGAGATTCCACCGATAATGGGTAAAAAAATTCATGAAATTTATGAAAAAAACTATGATGGAATCCTTTTTCCTGAGATATATGCTTCAGAAGATATGAATGAAAATTATCTCAAATTCATATCTTCCATCTGGAAAGCATTAAAAAATGGAGATATTACCTTTTTTTCAACAAATTATAATGGAAATGCACTTCATTTATTAAATAATATCTCAGAGATTGACCCTAATACTGTATATGAATTTGTCTGTCACACAGCGAAAGGTGGTATAGAAATTGTTAAACATTGATAATAAAACAATTATCTTACTTATTTCTATCACTATTTTTTTTAGCGGTTTATATACATTTATACAATTTTTATTCAAGTTCCACCCCGAAAAAAAAATTTCTAGATTTTTTTTCATTCTTTTTACTTTTTCAAAAACAGTATTATTTATTTTTATTCTTATAATTGGAATTTATTTTATTTATAATTTTTATAACACAATCAATCAATATCTTAGGATTCTTGAACTAAAGAAATATGTGAAAAACCTTTCTCGTGAAAGAGTTCTTGCTAAAATTTCTATATTAAGTTTTTCTGAAGATAAATTTACCTGTTCTTTGGAATTATATTCCTTAAGCGGGAAATTATTTAAAAAATCTAACTATGAACTTATTGGAACTGAATTTTATATTGATTTTGTAGTTTTAAATTTTGAATATTTATTTATCGAAAAAGGAGATAACAATATAGCATATCCTTCGGTCCTTTTCTCAGATATGATTTCCTATGATAATGGTATAAGACTATTGAATCAAGAAGAAATAAAACAGTATCTTAATGCTGATCCTGACAAATTTATAGGATTATCCTCAAAAAATTTAAATTCTATATCGGAGTTTATTTTTAAGTGTATAAATAATGAATCTTTTTCAAAAAAAAATGGTGTTAGAAGCATAATAGGATCTGCATTACATCATAAAATATTTTCTAACTCGATATATAAAGTATATTTACAGAATACTGGTGGATTGGTATTAATAGAAGAAAATTTTTAATACTTTTCATTTTGAAAATATATTATATACTTCTTTTAGAAGGAGTTTTTACATGAACCCTACTTTTAATGAGAGCAATATCTTTATTAATGTTGATGTTGAAACCAAATCTGAACTTATTAGATTTTTAAGTCAAAAAATGTCAGATATTAGTCTTGTTTCCGAAGAATACATTAATGAATTACTTACAAATAGAGAAGAACAACTGACTACTGGAATTGGTGAAGGTATTGCTATTCCACATGCTTTTTCTGAAAAATTTAAAGGTTTCTATATTCTTTTTGGTACATTAAAAAACGAAATAGATTTTCATTCAATAGATAAAAAACCTGTCTCTATCTTTATTTGTATCTGTGCTCATACTAGCGAAAATTTAAGGTATTTAAAAGTTATTGCCAAGTTTGCTGAGATTCTTCATAATCCTGCACAGAGAAAAAAAATTATTGAATGTAAATCTGAAAAAGAACTTATGGATATTCTTAACCCATTGATACAATTCTAGTTGTTGCTATCTGGTTTTTAAAAATTAAAAATCATAATTTTCAAATATTTTACTATTATCTGGAGGTTTAAATGGAAGTTAGAACAAGATTTGCCCCTTCTCCTACAGGGCATCTTCATATAGGCGGATTAAGATCAGCATTATTTTCTTATCTTTGGGCAAAACATAATAATGGTAAATTTTTTTTAAGAATAGAAGATACAGATAGATCAAGATTTGTCGAAGGTGCTGTCGATGGTATTAAAAAATCTTTATTATGGGCAAATATAAAGTGGGATGATGAAGTTATTTTTCAATCTGAAAGATTAGAAATTTATCAAAAAGTAGCTAATAAATTACTTGAAGAAGGCAAAGCATATAGGTGTTTTTGCTCTGAATCAAGATTAGATAGAGTTAGAAAACTTAGAGAGCAAAACAAAATGCCTTCTGGTTATGATAGAAAATGTCGAAATCTATCGCAGCAAGAAATAGATGAACATCTTGCAAATAATGACCCCTATGTAATAAGATTAAAGGTACCATTAGAAGGAGAAACTGTCTGTAATGATCTTTTGAGAGGGGAAATAATATTTGAGAATTCAACTTTAGAAGATATAGTTTTAATAAAATCAGATGGTTTCCCCACTTACCATATGGCGCATGTAGTTGATGATAATGATATGCAAATATCTCATGTTACAAGAGGTGAAGAATGGATTTCATCTATGCCAGTGCATGTTATTTTATTTAACATGCTTGGATATAAATTACCCATTTATGTTCATTTACCGGTAGTTCTTGGTGAAAGCGGGAAAAAACTATCTAAAAGAGATGGAGCTTCCTCTGTTGCAGAATTTATAGATGCAGGATATTTACCGGAAGCTGTTGTCAATTATTTAGCCTTGTTGGGCTGGTCATATGATGATCAGACACAGATTTTTGATATGCAAAAATTAATTGAGCTTTTTGATATATCTAAAGTCTCGAAAGCATCAGCTGTTTTTTCTTATGAAAAACTTGATTGGTATAATGGTTATTATATTAGAAATTTATCGATGGATTCTTTTTTCGAAAAATCACTTCCTTACTTTATAAAAGCAGGATTCGTTAAAGTCAATCCTGATGAAGAAGAACAAAAATATATAAAGATGATTTTGCCTCAAATAAAGGATAGAATTTTTAAACTATCAGATATTATGTCATATTGTAAATTCTTTTTTATTTCACCCGAAAGCTATAACAAAGATGATTTTATAGATAAAGGAAGAGATATTGCAAAATCAAAAGAAATATTAGAAAAAATTTTACCTTTATTAAAAGAATCAGATTTTACTGAAAAAAACCTTGAAGATAGCTTAAGAATTTTTATAGAAAAAGAAGGATTAAAAGTTAAAGATTGTTTTATGCCAATTCGTGTTGCAGTATGTGGAAGTAAGTTTTCACCTGGATTATTTGAAACTTTAGCTATTATTGGAAAAGAAGAAACAATAAAAAGGATAGAAAAAGCCATAAATTTAATATAACAATTATAAAAACATAAGGAAATCTTATGGATGAAAATTTTACTCATATTTCTCATACATCGATGGAAAGGCTTGAACTTTTAATCAAGCAAAGACTTGAAAATGGTGCAGATAAAAAAGACATAGACAACAGAATCTGGGATCTTTTTGGAGAAACATGGAGTATAATGTTCACCGATCTTTCAGGATTTAGTCGAGAAGTTGAGAAGTTTGGAATCATCCATTTTTTACAAATAATATATGAATCAAAAAGACTTTTTCTCCCAATAATAGATAAGTACGATGGGATACTAATTAAAATGGAAGGTGATAGCATGCTTATAATCTTCCGAAATCCATTTAAGGCTCTTAGATGTGCTATTGATATGCAAAAAGCAGCTTTTAATTATAACCAAAATAAGATACCCGAAGAAAAAGTGCTTCTTTGCATAGGACTTGGTTATGGAGAGATTCTTAAAATTGGGGATGCGGATGTTTTTGGTGCAGAGGTAAATGCAGCAAGCAAATTGGGAGAAGATATCGCAAAAAAAGATGAAATTCTTTGTACAGCAAATTTCATTGAAACAATAACAAAACTTACAAATATAGATTTTGAAGAAATTTCAGAAATTCCTTCTGGAGCTAAAAAAGCATTTAAGATAATCTATTCATTCAACTAAATTAAATAAAAAAGTAAAATTTATATTAATTAAAGTTTTTTTGAATATACTGAAATGCATAAAAAGCTGACAAAGCACCATCTGCTGCTGCTAAAACAATTTGCTTCATGTTTTTAGATATAATATCTCCTGCTGCAAAAACACCTTCAATATTTGTCTCGACATTATTTTTTGTCATAATAAAACCACTTTCATCAGTGTTTATTTTTTCTTTAATTAAGTCGGTGTTTGGTTTATACCCAATAAAGACAAAGACTCCGTTTACTTCTAGTTTCTCTTCACTTTTATCTAAAGTAGATTCCAGAGTTATTGATTCAATCAATGAATTACCATCAATATGTTTTGGAATTTTGTTATAATGAATTTCTATATTTTCCTTGTTTTTGACCTGATTTACAAGAAAGTTTTGACCTCTGAATTTATCTCTTCTGTGAATCAAATGAACTTTTTTGGTATGCTGAGCTAAAATAATTGCTTCTTCCAAAGCTGTATCGCCACCACCTATAGCTGCTACTATTTTACCTTTAAATAAAGGTGCATCACATGTTCCGCAGTATGAGACTCCTCTTCCAAGAAATGTATTTTCTCCACTTATTCCCAATTTTTTTGGACTTGCTCCCATTGCTAAAATTAACGATTTCCCTTCAAAAACACCATCTTCTGTGATAACTTTCTTTATTTTTTCATCAAGAGAAAATTCTATTACTTCTGTATATTTTACTTCAACCTCAAGATGTTGAACTTGAGATAACATCTTGGAACCGAGGACATAACCACTAATTGGTTCATCAAATCCTGGATAATTTTCTATAGTTGCAGTAAGATTCATCTGTCCACCGACAGCAGTTTTTTCTAAAAGTAAAACTGAAAGTCCATATCTTGCACCATATATAGCTGCACTCATACCAGCTGGGCCACCACCTATTATTATTAGATCGTACATCTATTCCTCCAAAGTATCTTTAAAGTTTTCTTTAATTTAGTTATTGACAATAATACTTCAAAATAAAATAAAGAAAGGATTTATTTATAGTATAAAAATATAAAAAATAACAAATTTCGTCAACATTGTCATAAACTATTTGGCATATTTAAGAATTTCTTTTATGTTGGATTTAACAACAATATCCGATATACTGGAAAGAAGATTTATTTTTGGTTTATATGCAACACCGACTCCACTAATTCTGATAGGACATATATCATCGTTTCCATCTCCAACATAGATTATATCCTGCATTTTAATATTAAACATATCAGAAAGGTATATTAAAGCATTGGATTTACAAACAGGATGATTGCATTGACTTTTAGATGAATTGATAAAATATGAAGGAATTAGCACCTCTCCAGTAAATTTGTTTCCATTGAAACCAACTTGATTTGCCAGCGAAAAATCCATTCCTATTTTTTTTCTTATAGTTTCTGTGATTATATCAAAACTTTCACTTAGAATACCTGTCAAATAACCTCTGATTTTAAGTTCTTTGACAACCTCTTGTAATTCCAAATTTATTGGAATAGAATCAATAAATTTGACAAACTCATCTTTATCTACACCCGACAGAAGTTTTATAATTGACTTTTTTTGAATTGTATAATCATTTGTCTTTGAAATTACTTCAAGATAATCATTTAAATGATCTATTTTTATAAAAAATTCTTTCAATATATCTTTATCTGTTATTACATCATTCAAATTAAAAACAATAATTTTTTTTAAATTTACCATTGATTCCTGTATTGCTAAAATCATCTCATTTTGAATTATATTTAGTGATTGCAACCCATCGAAATCCAATAGTTTTCTATCAGCAGCCCTTTTTAATATGGCTTTTGCAACTTCAGATGACATTTTACCAAGTTGCTGCCATGGTTTTGATTTATTTTCTATTTTACCAATATTAACTTCTTTAATTTTGGCTTTAATAGTATATACATCAATCAATATACCAATATCTACTCCATAATCATTTTCAAAATTTACTTTCTTCAATATACTCTTTTTCCCTGCAATCATCCCTGATAGAGGTTGAGAAAATTTTGTCAAATCTGGAAATAGTATTCCAAGTAATGGTTTAGCCACAAGTTCTGTTACTCTTCCCGCTTCTCTATCAAAAGTAGATTTAACAAAATCATAATCTTCAAAAATAATGGGATAGACTAATTTTTCTACTATATCTTCCTGATAATTACCTATATCACCATCGAGATACACTACAACTTCATTTCTTGCATATTGCAAACCTTCTAACATCGAGTAACCTTTACCTCGAATAGCACTTGTAATTACTTTAGCACCATGCTTTTTTGCTTCTTCAACTGTATTATCATCAGATTTATCATCTATAACTATTATTTCATCAGTATAAATACTTTTTTTAACAAGTTCTATCACTGATCCTATTGTCAATTCTTCATTTAAGGCAGGTATTATAACAGATATTTGATGTTTTTTTTGAAAGATATTTTTAATTAATTTAATCAAATTCATACAATTTTTTCCCCGGTATAATTGGGATTATAATTCTGATTCTACAAATTTTAACCAGATTTCTCTTGTTCTAGGTCCATCATATTCAGCAAAAAATATTCCCTGCCATCTTCCTATCTGAATTACTCCTTTTTCTACAATAAAGAATAATTGATTTCCTGATAATACAGACTTTATATGAGCATCGGAATTCCCTTCAATATGCTTAAAATTGAAATTTTGGGGAACAATTTTTGAAAGATAATTTTCAATATCAAATGCCACATCTGAATCTGCATGTTCATTTATTATAAGACCCGCAGTTGTATGAGGAATATATAAGTACACTATTCCATTATTAAGCTTTTGCTTTACTTTTTCAGATATTAGGGAAGTAATATCAATAAGCTCAATTTTTTTTGAACTATGTAAAATAATTTTTTCCATTTTCACCTTCAATCAAATAATACCCAATAATATTTAAACTGTCAAAATATAAGGAAAAATAATCAAATTAAACTGAAAGATATAATTTTAAGTAAAATCAAAATTGATCTATTGCTTTTTGAAGTGGATAATCAAATTCAAGATCAAATATTTTTTCTTCACCATAATATTGCATCAACTGAGAAACTAAAAATTTTATAGATAAATCTGAAAGAAAAAGTTTTTCTTGAGTCAATAATTTTTTTATTTCTTTATATAGAATTTCTTTATTTTGAGTTCCATATTTCTGAATATATTGATAAAGAATACCTTTTTTTTCTAACATTGAAATTGCGACAAGTTCGTTATCTGCATATTGGTAATAGGTTGATAAGATATTTGGTTCAATTCCATTTTTGTGTATTATGTAACCTTTTGGAGTAAAGTATTGAGAAATAGTAAGAAAGATAGCAGAACCATCAGTTAGTGGGAATACTTGTTGAACAACACCTTTTCCAAAGGTTTTTTCGCCTATAATAATGGCTCTATTATAATCTTTCATCACTCCTGTAAAAATCTCTGCTGCGGATGCTGTGTTGCCATCAACAAGAATAACGATTTTGAAATCATCTGGAATTATCTGTTGGGCAGAAGCCATATATTTTTCATCATATTTTGTGTTTCTTCCCTTTGTATATACTAAAAGTTTATCTTTGAAAAAATAATCAAGAAGTTGAATGACTTCAGATAGATATCCACCAGGATTTCCTCTCAAATCTATGACAGCACCTTTATATTTTTTCACAGCTTTTAAAAGTTCATCTTTTACCGTATTTGCTGTATTATCTCCGAAATCTTCTATCTTTATATAGAAAATATTTTTCGTTAATTCGGAAGTTTTGACCATAGAAAGTTTTATAATTTCTCTTTTAATTTTAATAATCAATGGCTGTTCATAGCCCTGTCTTTGAATTTTTAGTGTTACTATTGTTCCTTCCTGACCTTTAATTCTGGTTGTAACCTGTTCAAGTTCAAGTCCTTTTGTAGATTGGTCATCGACTTCGAGTATTACATCGCCTGGAAGTAGACCACTTCTTTTGGCGGGAGAATCAGGAATAAGTCTTAAGATTATTGGCATGTTTTCTTCTATGCTTATATAAGCACCTATACCGCCATATTTATGTGCAAGACTTTGCTGTCTTTGTTCAAGTTCTTTTTTTGTGACATAAGAAGAAAATGGATCATTTAACATTGATACCATTCCCTTTGCAGCACCTTCGAGCAAATCACTTTTAACAGGAGGTTCTATATAATAATTATCATTAATTACTTTTTCAACCTGATTTAAAATAGTGTTTTGTGAATTTAATTTGTAATTTGTTGAAGGATTAGCTGTGAAATTTAAAATAACTATTATAAGAATTGAAATAATAAAAAGGAATAATAATCTTTCTTGTTTTCTATCCATTTTACCTTCCTAAAATTTATTTAATATACAAAAAAAAATAAGGTAATTCTAAAAATATTTGCACTATTATTATTATTGAAAATAATATACTAAATAGGATTATATTGGTAGTCAAAAGATAATATTTTTATTTATAAATTCAATCAGATTTTAAAAAATCATCTTTGGAAAATAATTTTCATTATCCATCATCAAAAGATCTCTTGAAACTTTCGGATGAAGAATATACATCGTATTAATATAACTTTCTGCATTAGATACTCTTCCTGGATATAAGAAGTTATATATTTCCTGAGACCTAATGAATAACCTTAAAGCTTCTGATTCATAATTTAAATTTTTCTTTTCTTTTGACAATAGAGCATATGCAACACCAAGATTATTATATCCTACAGCCAGTTTAATCATCGCTTCTTGTCTTTTAGGGTTTTTAATATCTCGACCTTTAAGCTGTCTTTCCATGTTTTCCCAGTATGAAACATAGTTTGAAAGATATCCTATTGCTAATTCAGATTTTCCAAACTTGATAAGGGAATTTCCTATTGCGAGTTTTAAATCTATATTAGATAGATGTTCCAATTCTAGCTGCAAAAAGGAGAATAAAGCGCTTTCAAAATTTTTTAAATGATATTGAATCCAGCCAATCATATATTTTTGAATATCATTTGAAAAACCAAGTTCTAAAGATTTAATCAAATTAGCAAGAGCCTGTTCATATCTGTTATAAAAGAAATAATTAAGTCTTCCAATATTATAATAAGCCTTTGCATAACTTGGATTTGCAGATATGGATTTTTCAAAGTAAGTATAAGCTAAAGTATCATCGTTTTTATCATAGTAAAGTTCACCAATTTCATTTAATATCTGGTCAAATACTCTTTCTTCAGATTCTTTATACAAGCCTAAATTTATGAATTTTTCTGCTTTTAAAAGTCCATTAAGAGCAACTTCTGGTTGATTCATCTGTTCAAAGTAATGAGCATAAGGAAGATAGACTGGTGCAAATGATGGTTTATATTTTAATACTTTATCTATGACTTCTTTTGCTTCAAATGGTTTATTAACATCCAGTAAAAACTGACTGTATTTTGTGAAAACATCAGGATCAATCAATTTCTTAAATTTTTTATCTATTTTTGAATACAAATCAGCAGCTGCATTATAATTTTTTAATATAATAAAATTTTTAAGCATTTTTACTAAATAACTAAATGTTGGTTGAAAATGTCTTAGACCTTCTGAGTATGTATTTATTGCCTGCTGATATTCACCTATTTTCTCATATCTTTTGGCAATAGCTTCATAAGTCTCTGATCTTGATGCAAAGTTTTTATCAGAAAGCAAATCTTCAAGAATTCTAAATGATTCAGAAATATTTTTTGTTCCACCTTTAATAAAATAAATATCAGATTTCAGTTCATAAAAAGCAAGATTATCGGGCCAATTTCTAATACCAGCATCAGCAATAATTTCAGCCTGGTTAAAATAATTCCGCTCTAAAAGTAGTCTACCAAAAATAATATAATATTTTTCGTATTTCCTTTTATCTGTTGCAATATTGAAATTAGTCATTGCCTTTTCAATATTATTCTCTTTTTCAAGCACATCTATTGCAACTTTATAATAATGCTGAGCCTGGTTTGGTATTATAAAAAATTGAAATATTATTACAAATAGTACAATTGATAAAAACGTAATTCCAAGTATCCACTTTATGTAAGGAAGTAATTTTTCTGTTAAACTAGGAATATATATTTTTTCTTCTGGTGTCAAATGATAAGAAAGGTCAATGTTTAATGTGTTTTTCAAATATTCCATCACGGCTTTCCAGTGAACATTATTGGAAAGAAGATCAATTAACCCTTCAAGTTCGCTTGGTGATAATGCGTCATTTAGTATAAGGTTTTTTACTTCATTTGAAAGCCATGCGGGATAATTTTTTAAAGTATTTATAATTATATGGATATCTTCATCAGATATCTCAATATTTGAATAATCTGCATGAGGTTTTTCATGTTCGATTTCATGTTCAATAGGAATTCCGCTAGCAGCTAAAGAAAGATCTATAAATTCTTCGGGTATTTCCTCACTTTCAATACCAGCAGGTGCACTAGGAGCAATTTCTTCTTCAAAGGCCATCTGTGGCATTTCATGTTCAATCTCTTTTTCAGGGGTAGTCTCTTCTAATGCAGAAATATCAAATTCTTCTGCTGCTATCTTTTCTTCTGTTGGTAATTCCTCTAAAGATGAAGGCTCGAATTTTTCTAATTCTGAAACTTGTTTTTCTTCTTCTATTCCAAGACTTTCAAGGTTAGTTTCTAATCCTTTTTCCTCTGATTCCGAAGGAAGCTCCTCTAAAGAGGATAGATCAAAACTTTCAGGTTTAGCAATTTCAGAAGGAGGTAATTGTTCTAATTCTTCGCTTTCAATAATTTGAGGTTTTTTTTGTTCTTCTTTTGATTTTTTCTTCTTTTCTTCTGGTTTTTCTGGCTTTTCTTCTATTAGTTCTTCACCTAATCTTTCAAATGAGAATTCTTCGGGCTTAATTTCAGCCTCAACTGGTAATTCTTCTGCTGTTTCCAGTTCAATCTTTTCTTCAGGAATTGGCTCTTGTTCTTCTACTTCTTCTGGTACTGCTGGACTGATAGATTTAAGCTCATCTCCTAAAAGAGAATCTATATCAATATCTAATGAAGATTCTTCCCCGGTTATATCTGTTAATATTTCTTTATCAATAGAAGAAACTATCGATTGTTCGCTTTGAACTATCTGATCAATATCGTCAAAAGTACCTTCACCAAAATGTTCAATTGTTTTTAATATTTTATTTATATCTTTTGCCATAATTAAATGTTTTAATTGCTATTCTCCTATTTTTCGACATCATCTTTTTAATCATTAGAAAATAATATCCTTGAAATAAAGCTATTAAAATATATCTTTGTAAAAAGAAATGAAAAGACAAAAATTTAAAATTTTAAAAATATTATTATTCTTTTTTCTTGTCACTATATCAATTATTTTTATTCCTATTTTATTTATTTTCGAAATAATTTTAAATTTTAAAAGAATAGACTTAAAAAGATATTTAAATGAAAGATTTAATCTAATTCTTTTATATAAAAGTTTAAAAAACTATTTTATGAATCTTTTTGATAATTCTCATCCTCTTTTTGTTATAGTTGCCACCTCTGCTGGTGAAATATCGACATTAGAGATTTTGTTTGAATCTAATAAAATTAATTTAATAATTTTTACAACCTCGATTACTGGTAGAAATAAAGCTATTATCTTGAAAAACTCAATTACATTATATTTACCTATTCCTAATTTTTTGTATTGTCTTTTAATCCTGGTCAAAATAAGACCAAAAGCAGTTCTATTCTTAGAACATGAATTCTGGCCATCATATTTCATAACTTCCTCTTTATTGAGCATCAAAATAGCTTCTCTTCAAATAAGGCCAAATCTTTTTAAAAAAAGATTATCTTCTATTTTTTATAGCAATTTACTGAGATTATCCGATTCTATTTTTTTAACGGAAAAAAAAGAAAAATATCCATACTTTTTCCCTTTTAATAAAGTTAGAATAGAAGATTTAGATATTAAAACTACTAAAAAAATCAATGATTCTTTTTCTGTTAAAAAAGTTTCAATAATATTTTCTTCAACTCATCAGGAAGAAGAAGATATTTTTTTCGAATCTACCCGATATATTTTATCTTCTATTGACTGTATATTATTTTTAGCACCTAGACATCCTCAAAGAAGCCAGTCTATACTTGACAAGGCAAAATCAAAAAAAATTGATGCTATTTTATATTCTGAAATAAAAGATAATCTGCAAATTTTTTTTAATAACCTTGATGATATATTTGAAAAAAGCGACAATGACTATTTAAAGGCAATTAACTCTTATTCAGAAAATTTCAGAAAAAAATTGATAATTGTCGATGAATTTGGAATACTTGATTATCTATATTTATATTCAAAAGTCGCAATTATAGGAGCAACTTTTGATGAACTTGGTGGAGGACATAATATTTATGAGCCAATATTAAAAGGATGTAATATAATTGTTGGACCTTATCTATATAATATGCTTAATATTTTTTCTGAAGCCAAAAATTTAGGTATAGGAACTACTTCAAGTAGTGAACCACTAGAATTATATGAAAAAATCAAAGAAAGCTGGATAAATTCAATAAGTTTTAATAATAAAAAAGGAAGCCTAGATTTTTCAGGCTCCCCTCATGAAAAAATATATTTAAAACAAATAAAATTTAAGCAACAAATTCTTGACGAAATTTTGAAATTTTCTGACAATTCATGATTTTCTGCATAGCTCTTTTTTCTATCTGTCTTATCCTTTCTTTTGTTAGATTAAATCTTTTTCCTACTTCAAGAAGTGACATTTCTTTACCATCTAACATACCAAATCTCATTTTGATTATCTTCTGTTCCTTCTCAGATAAAGTTGAAAGAACTGAATTAACCATATCTTTAATATCCATCTTTAATGCCATGTCTAAAGGAGTTTCTGAATTATCTGGAATAACATCTCCAAAGACTGCATTGTCTGATAAAGGCATATCTAGACTTTGTATTTCAGAGGCTGCATTTAATACTGTATTTACTTTATCATCGCTTATATTAAGTCTTTGAGCAATTTTTTGGATGGATATATTTTCTCCTTCATTTGTCATCTTATCTTCTTCTTTTTCAACTGCAAATAAGGTACTAACTTGATTCAATGGTAATCTTATTGTCCTTGATTTTTCCGATAATGCTTTCATTATTGATTGTCTTATCCACCATACTGCATAGGAAATAAAGTGATTTCCAGTATCAGGGTCAAATCTTTCAATAGCCTTTAATAATCCGATATTTCCCTCTGCAATCAAATCCATTAATGGTAATCCTTGATTCTGATATTGTTTAGCAACAGAAACAACGAACCTTAAATTTGCTGATACAATCTTTTCTCTTGCCTTTTCATCCCCATTTTTAGCCTTTTTTGCTAAATCTATTTCCTCTTCTCTTGATAATAAAGGTATTTTTTTTACATCTTGAAGATACGTTCTAAGTAGATAATCTTTGTCATCATTAGCAGAATTTACTGTATCTATATATATTGAATCATTATCAGTTTCGTTATCTACCGATAAATAGGAATTATAATCATTATCTTCAATATATTCTCTATAATTTTTTAAATATTTATCAAAATCAAAATCTATAGAAAAATCTGAATATACACTATCAATATCTAAATCACTTTGATTTAATTTTAATGAAAGTTCTTCTTTTAGCATTTTTACCTCCTATGGTTATAGGGAAGATTTTAACATCAATTTTAATATTGCAATTTTTATGCCAAAAATATTTTAATATTAAATTCAAAAATCAAATTCGAAAACCTATTTTTTATGAATAGATTATTAATACATTATTAAGAGTATAGAAAAAAGTTAGATTTTTATATTTATTTATTTTGATTATTTCGAAGATTTTTTATAAAATATTTTTATTTTAAATCTTTTCTTGATTAATTTTTAATTTGTTTGTAAGTTATAATGTATATTATTTACACTCAATATTACAAATAGCCCAACAATAACCATAATTTTTTTTTAGTCCAGTTTCTGTTCTTTTACCCTTTATAATTATTTTTGCTTCAGGGAAATATTTTTGTAGATTTTGTACAATTTTTTCCTTTAATAAAGATATTTTAACAATATCTATTACTATTATGGCATCTATAACCACTACTTTATATTCTTTATCTATTAGATTAATCAATTTTTCCAATAATTTTTCTGAAGAATAATTTTTATACATATTATTATTATCAGGGAAAAGTTGTCCTATATCTTTACCTGTAATATATGATGATATTGAATCTATCATGGCATGAATTAAGATATCACCATCTGAATGGGCTAAAAATCTGTATTTTTCTTCTGCAACGACTCCACCAATCAAAAGGCCCTTAATTTCTCTACCCTTGTTTCTGACTATCTTATGAACATCAAAGCCAATTAAAGAAATATTGGGCATTTTTTATCCTTTATAAATATTGTAATTTTAGTTTCTAACTTAGCCTTAATTCTTCACTAAATTTTATTAAAACAAACTAACTTACAACAAAAAACTTTTCCAGTGTATTTAAAAACAAGTCTGTCTCCTCATTATTGCTAGCTGTAACTCTTAAAGAATATTTCAAATATTTTGAAGATACATTTCTAATAGAAACCTCATTTTCTAACAAATAGTTATAACAATTATTCATCTTTTCTTCATTTTCAAATTTAAAAAGAACAAAATTTGTGTTAGATTTATACACTTTTGAAATATAACCTTTTTCTGTATAATCTTTTAACTTATTATAAATTTTTTCCCTATTTTCAATTATTTCTTCCCTTATTTTTGATATTTCTTTTTCCTTTTCTAATAAGATTTTACCTATTTCTATACTAAGCTGCGAAACTAAAAAAACTGGAAAAACCTTTTTAAGTTTTTTTATAATTGAAGTATTAGAAATAAGATATCCAAGTCTAAGTCCTGGAGATAAAAAACCTTTAGAAAATGTTCTTAAAATAATGATATTTTCGAACTCATTTATAAGAGGAATCATTGTCTTATCGGGACAAAATTCCATGTATGCTTCATCTATTATTATTAATTTATCTTTCAATCTTTGAATAACATATATCATATCTGATAAAGGAAATAGTGTACCTGTTGGATTATTTGGATTTGTAAAAATTATTGCCTTAACTTCCTTTTTTTTACCAACCTTTACCAATTTTTTTACATCAAGACTATATTCAAAAGTAACTTCATCAGAATTGATTTTTCCATATTGATTTTTAGAAATTGAATTTTCTATTAATGGTATTTCAATAAAAGAAAGGCCTACTGATTCACCATAATTTTTATAATCGGGGTATGTTGGAACATTTACTATGCATTTACTACCTTTTTCATTTATTGAAATAAAAAGAAAGTATAAAAGTTCATCAATACCATTTCCTATAAGAATTTGGTCTTCTGTCTTGATTTTACAATAATTTTTCAAAGCACTCAAAAATGGTTGAACAAATTCAGAAGTCGGGTATTTCTCTATCTTAGAATTTAATATTCCATCTCTTTGCTCATCACTTAATAAAGATAAAGCTGATATATAAGATTCATTTAATGCCAGTGTGTTTTTCTTTCTTTCTACTAAGATTTTGTTTTCAGCCTTTTTAGTTAAATCTTTTCGAAAAAAATTTTTACTCATCTTTTTCCCATTCTATATGCCCGTTGATATCATACTTTTCATAGGTTTTTAAAATCTCTTCACAAAATTTTTCCATTTTTTTATCTTTTATTTTTTTAGCTGTTTCCCATAATCTTATAAACATTTTTTTACCACTTTCAGTTTGACTATAATTTTTTTTCCTAAAATTACATATTGAACATAATGTTTGACCATTTTCAAAAGTAGCTTTACCTCCTATATCTTTAGGAATAATATGATCAACATGAAGTTCATAGCCTTCTTTTGCAGATCTTCCACATAATACACACTTATATCCATCTCTTTCTAATATTTTTTGCTTTAATTCAGGACTAAAATCTTCTAATTCTTTGTTCGAAACAAAATTTGAATCATACTTATATATACCTTTTCTTACTTTTATAAGAATTCCTTGTTGATGTAATCTTCTTATGGCTCTCCAGGTATCTCTTGGTTTTTTATTATATAATTTTAAATACTCTTTTTCCACCCAATCGACTACTGGTCCATGAGGTATTTCTTCATTTTGATGATTTTTAAAATATTCCAATACAAGTTCATTTATACTTTTATTTAACTTTTTCATACATTATTCTTCCAAAAATAGAGATTTATTTTCTTTATCAATTCTTTTTTTTGTCAATTCACAATATTTTGAATCAATTTCAAGTCCGACTGAATATCTATCTATATTATTTGCAGCAACCAATGTTGTACCACTTCCTGAAAATGGATCAAAAACAATATCACCTACAAAACTAAATAATTTTATGCATCTATATGGAAGCTCTAAAGGAAAAGGAGCTGGATGTCCTATCCTTTTTTTACTTTCACCATTAAAACACCACAAACCATTTGTCCAGTTCATAAATTCGTCTCTGGTAATATCAGACAGTTTAGATCCACTTTCTTTCTTCCATTTATTTTTATAAAAAACTACAATCAATTCAACTGGAGCTATAACATAAGGAGCACTTGCAGAAAGCCATGAACCCCAGGCTGTTCTTCTTGAAATATTTCCCTCATTCCATATAATAGTGCTGTGGTATTTCCAGCCTATTTTTTGGCCTAGAACTGTTATATCAGCTCCGACACTTTTTTGTCCGCCTTTGTTTTTATCAAGTGGAATATTTAAACAAAGTCTTCCATCATCTTTTGTCCATCTATAACAATTTGATAACCATTTTTCAGAAAAAGTTAAATATTCTTCATATGTTAAATCGTCTTTATGTGAGTTATATTTTATATCTATATTATATGGCGGAGAAGTAACAATTAAATCAAAAATTCCTTCATCAAATAAATCACTATTCAATGCATCATCATTCAATAGAAGTGATTTTTGTTTTTTTACAATAATCTTATTGCTGTTAGAATATTTATTTATAATATCTTTAAAAATCAAAGCATTATTATCTAATTCATAGGATTTTAATATATCTTTGTCTTTGTTAATTTCTTTTTTCGAAATCATTATTTTTACCTTATTTAATTTCTTTCTTATATGTTATAAGGAAAATTTTATAAATTTAAAAAGCATTTTTAGAATAAAAAATTAAATATTTAAAATTTACAATTAAAAATCATGCAAAATTTCATTTAAATCGACTTTATTCGGGTCTTTCAAATCCTGCCTGTATTTTATTATAAGTGGAACTTGAATAAAATATTCTCCTTTTTCATCATTCTTTTTTCTTGCCCCAGGAATTACTATCGCATTTTCGGGTACTTCTTGGCTATAAATCTTACCACTATTTATATCTATTATTGGGGTAGAACAGTTGATAATAGTTCCTGTACCAATAACAGCTCCTTTTCTTACAAGCACTCCTTCATATATACCGCAATTTCCACCAACAAAAACATTATCTTCAATTATTACAGGTCTTGCTACAGCTGGCTCAAGAACCCCTCCAATTATGGTTCCTGCTGAGATATGACAGTTTTTCCCAATTTGAGCGCAACTACCTATTAAAGCTAGAGAATCAACCATACACTTTTCATCTATATATGCCCCAACATTTATAAAGCAAGGTGGCATTACAACGGTACCTTTTCCAACAAAGGCGCCTTTTCTCAAAACAGCACCTGGTAAAAACCTAAAAGTACCATCACTTCCTCTATAGTCAAACTTATCAAGATAAGTTATACTCGCTTGCTTCCATTTTTTCAGCTTTTCATACTTAAAATAAAGCAAAATCGCTTTTTTTACCCATTCATTTACAAAATAATTTTTTTCCTTTTTTTCTACAACCCTAATTAAGCCAAGTTCTAAAAGTTCTAAAACAAGTTTTAAATTTTTTAACAATATCTTTTCTGAAAAGGGCTTTTTAATATCTTTTTTGTTTAAGGATTCACTATTTTTTGAAGATTCAAATAAAAGCCATAGTTCTATATTTTCTTT
Organism: uncultured Brachyspira sp.; assembly: GCA_964454835.1. Lineage (GTDB taxonomy): Bacteria > Spirochaetota > JAAYUW01 > JAAYUW01 > JAAYUW01 > Exilispira. The sequence goes on along the minus strand of CAYVTU010000007.1, from coordinate 18,757 downwards.
AATCTTAAAGATTTCTTTTTCGATATTTGTAGTAGTTTTTATCATGAATCAACCTCACATTTATATTAGAATTACTAAAATATTATAAAGATTTCTTTAATTTACTCATAAAAAAGATAACAGATTTTTATAAGTAATCAAATCAGTTTAATTTGCATTTTTAATCTTTTATGTATAAATTCAATTAAGAACACTAGAAATATCCTATATAAAATTTCATTCTATTAACATTAAATTAAATAGTAAATATCATTTTTTAAATTACAAAAATAGTTGAGTTTTAATTTACAATTCCAATAATCAATATAAAAGAGGTCAAAATGGAAAAAGAAATATTAACTGAACTCAAAAAGACAGCAAAAGAAATAAGAAAAAATATTATATCTATGATTGGTAACCTTGGTGTTGGCCATATTGGAGGTTCTCTTTCAATTGTGGAAATTTTAACCATTCTTTATTACAAATATATGAATATTGATCCAAAAAATCCAGATAAACCTGATAGAGATAGACTTGTTTTATCAAAAGGGCATGCAGGACCAGCGCTTTATGCAACTTTGGCTTCAAAAGGATTTTTTCCAATCGAGTGGCTAGATACTTTGAATCAAGGTGGAACTAAACTTCCAAGTCATTGCGATAGAACTAAGACTCCTGGTGTCGATATGACAGCAGGTTCTCTGGGGCAGGGTTTTTCCGCTGCTGTCGGTATGGCTTTGGGTTGCAGAATAGATAAATTAAATAATAAAATCTATTGTATAATAGGCGATGGAGAGAGTAATGAAGGGCAAATCTGGGAAGCTGCTATGGCTGCTTCGCAATATAAACTCTCTAACTTAATCGCATTTACGGATTATAATAAAATGCAAATAGATGGACATTTATATGAAATAATGAATATAGAGGACATAACTTCGAAATGGCTTTCATTTGGTTGGTTTGTTCAAAGAATCAATGGACATGATCTTGAGCAACTTGATTTTGCTATAAGTCGAGCACAAGATGAAAAATGCCGTCCTTCCATGATAATATGTGATACAATCAAAGGAAAAGGATTTTTCCCTGGTGAAGGTAAAGTCGAAAGCCATAATATGACTTTTGATAAAACAGTTGCACAGCAGGCAATAGAAAAACTCGAAGAATGTGAATAAGGGGCTAATCATGGCAGATAAAGAAATGCGCGCAGTTTATACAGAAACTTTAATAGAGCTTGCTGAAAAAGATCCAAATATTGTTGTTTTAGAAGCAGATTTAATGAAATCGACTGGAACCGCAAGTTTTGCTAAAAAATTTCCTGATAGATTTTTCGATGTAGGAGTTGCTGAGGCGAATATGGTTGGCATTGCTTCGGGACTTTCAGCAGTTGGTAAAATCCCATTCGCAGCGACTTTTGCATGTTTTGCAACCCGTAGAGCCCACGATCAATTTTTTATCTCTTCAAATTATGCAAAACTAAATGTAAAACTTGTTGGTGCAGACCCTGGAGTAACCGCTGCCTTCAATGGTGGAACTCATATGCCATTTGAGGATATTGCATTAACAAGAGTTATCCCTGATTTAATCGTTTTTGAACCGTCTGACCCCGTTTCCCTTAAAAAGCTCTTGATTAAAAGCGCATACCATAAGGGTTGCACATATATGAGACTCCATAGAAAGGCTACAAATACTATTTATAATGAAAATGAAGAATTTGAATTTGGCAAGGGCAAGGTTTTAACAGAAGGAGACGATGCTGTAGTCTTTGCTCTTGGTGTAGTTTGCGTAAATGAAGCATTAAAAGCCGCGGAGATGCTTAAAAAAGAAGGAATAAATATAACTGTTGTAGACATGATTTGCGTTAAACCAATAGATAAAGATTTAATTATTAGTTTAGCTAAAAAATACAAAAAAGTAATAACATTTGAAAATCATCAGGTTATAAATGGCCTTGGCTCAGCTGTTTGCGAAGTATTATCCGAAAATTATCCTACCAAAGTTATAAGACTTGGTGTACAGGATGAATTTGGGGAAGTTGGAACACTAGATTACTTGAAGAAAAGATTTGGTATTACTGCTGAAAAATTGATTGAAGAGATTAAAAGAAAATAATATAATTTAAATTTCGAATAAAGTTTTATAGATTAAGAATACTTAAATCTTCCACTCCAATCCAAACCAGAAAGCACCCTGTCCTATTATGAAAGGGCTATCTTTATCTATGGAATAAAAGTATCTATGCGTTAAAGAAGCAAAAAAATAGGTTTGATTAAATATCTTTATATATAAACTGTGAGAAAATCTTACTATTATATTAAAATCAAGGTATTTTATATTTTCAACATCTATAAAAAGAAGTCCAAAAGCAATAGATACCGTTGATTGAAATAATATACATCCTTTCTTTGTCTGTGGTCTTATTCCAAATATCCCACCAAAAGATGGATATATGACTGAAAGCAGGTTATATCCTCTTAAAACCCCGCTTTCATAAAAAAATTCAAATCCATATACAAAACTTTTATTTTGGAAAAGCAGATGAAGATTAATAAAATCAGTATCAATGATTAGATAAGATAGGTTTTCTTGAAGATAATATACAACATCTCCAAGTGGAACATATATTCCATATTGTTCCATACCTACCTTATTTGAACTAAATGAAGTAAATGTAATTCCAAACCATATATTGTTTTCCTGTGCAAAAACAAGATTTGATACCTGTAATAATAAAGCAAAAATTATTACAAAGAAAATTATATTAAATTTTTTAATCATTTTTGAACCTTTATTTTTAATTCTTTATCTTTAAGATAATTATTAAGTATTTTGATTTCTTTAACCTTTATAGTAAAAATATTTTTAAATAACATATTCAAAATATATGAAAAAACAGAATCTATCTTCTGGATTGAAGGCTTCTGAATATAGTAGTGTTATTTTTCTTGTATAGCCCATAAAAAGATATGTGTTCTGAAAAAGAAGTATTCCAAAGGCAAATCTTGGTTCAAGAAAAAAACTAAAATAATGAAATGTCTTTTTATAGTATTGTTCATCCTCAGGTACCTGAGGTAAATAGGTAATGTAGTGATAACCATATCCAACACCAGAAAATAATGAAAATTTCAAATAAAATATATTCTCGACACTTATTTTTATTAGACCAACACCATATTTTAAGTAAAATAACCAAACAGTATCTGGTTTACCATAATCTGCTGCGTTATATGAGAAGGGACTAGACCAATTTATTTCAATTTCAAAAAGATGGTTAAATAAAGATTTACTGGAAAATCTTTTTTCATAACCAATAAACCAGGGAGTTGGCATAAAAACAGAAACAGGATCTTTTAACAATGAGTTATAAAAAAAAGAGTATTCAGGATATAAATTTGTAAAATAATCTTCCATATGTATTTGAATATTTATAAACTGAAAATAAAAAGAATCTGCAAGACAAGAAAAAGAAGAAAAAAATAGTAATATTGTTACTAACAAAAAATATATACATAATTTATTGTTCATATTTAATTCCTTAAAATCTATTAACCAATAGAAAAATATATGACAAGGCAGATTAAACCACCATCTCTATATTCTATAGGATAATCTCTGGGAGCAAATTCCATACCTTCTGAATCATCTGGAATCCATGTAACATCTTTTATAAGATATTTAGTAGATAAATAAGTTGTTAGTCCAAAAAACAACTTAATATTTTTATTTACAATAAAACCAGGTAAAACAAAAAATTGAAATACAAAATAATGTCCTTTAATTTTATCTAGTTCTAAAATTATATGAGGAATCGTATCCATAGTTATTATATTAAAAAAATAAAACGAATAAAATATATTCATCGAAATTTTAAGAATAAATTTGTTAAAGTTATATTCTATAGATTGAGATATCCCCGCTTTAAGAAGCAATTCAACAGGTTTTTCAGGATTATAATAATAATATTCATCCTCATATTCTTTATCTGTTATAATTACAGAAGAAAACCTTAGATAAAATGTTATTCCTGGATAATATGTAAAATAATCATTTATTTTAATTTTTTTAGAAATACTGAAATCTCCAAATTCAATAGTATAGATATAACCTATAGTAATATCATGATTAAAATTATATACTGGACTTAAAAAAAATGTATAACCTCCTCCAATCAAATTTTGAAGACTATGAAAACTGGCTTCAAATAAAGGCATTATACCTATTGAATCAATACCATTTCTTAAAAATATAGTAAACCAGGATATTTGAATTTCATTATTCTGGCAAAAAGATGAAAGCCAATCAAATGAAATATTAATATATTCTTGTGCAAAAAGAATCAAATTAAAAACATTGATAAAAATTAAAAGAAGAAAAATTAATAATAAAAATTTTTTAAATTTCATAAGTTTTTCCCTAAAATAATTAAGTAAATGGAGATAAGGAATTTTTTCCTTATCTCCAAATAATATCATAATTTATTTGGTAATGTATTTTATTTTAACCCAGTTTGAAAGAATTGGATCTGAAGTTCCATTAAAATAATATTTAATATACGAAGGGTCCCAAAATCTTATTTTAAATCCATTTCTTGTATATGTTTGAGCACCTACTTCAACGCATTCTGGCATATAATAAACATGACCATTATCTACACTCATAGCCCAAGGAAAACAAAGATCATCATCCCACCTATTACATCCTAATACTTTATCTACTGTATATGGAGGATTTACTGTATCTATTGTCACCTTTGCTACTACTTGATCTGGAAGAGTTCCACTATCCCAGAAAAAGAAAACATCCCACTCTCTAAAATATATAGCAAACACTCCCTGATTTATTTCATTTACCAATGAATCAATATATATATTTTGATTTTCATAAATTGTCTTATCATAATCAATATTATCAAGATTAATCCTCTTTCCATATTCATTTCCATTTTTTGATGATACATAAAGACAATATACTTCTGCGGGTCCGTTTGGAAATAGTTCGCAATCAGCATATAAATATATTTGATCTAAATAATATTCGTGTGTAGTTAAACCATCCCACCCACCTTTGGTAGTTGTTAAAATATTTGGTGTTTCACTTGTATCCAAATTACCATATTTTTCTAAAAATTCCTGATATGCAAGTGCTTCATTCACTCCTAAAACAAAAGTTGTTCTATCTGGTTCCTCTCCTTTTTCAAATGCATAAAGATTTCCAGTTGTATCATGACCTGTTATAATATAATTTGGGTCTTGATCATCTACATCATATCTATTTGCACAAACAATTATATTTTCATCTATGTTTTTATTTGGAGATTTTTCTTCGGGGGTAAAGACATAGATATTAAAATATGGTATTTTTGAGATTAATTCATCTACACTTTCACTTTTACCTTTATTTACAAGTTTTGAAGTAAGCAAATCTTTTAATGTTTTACCATCTTTTGTAACACTTAGATTTGCAACTTTTTCAAAAAGAACATTTGTATCTCCATCAAATTTTTTATTTGCTTCTTCTTTTATTATAGATACAAATTCTGGATTATCTCTTATAACTTCGGAAAAAGCAGGCGCAAGAGTAGCTAACGCTTCTGTCGCTTCTATTGGATTATATACTTTTTCCTGTTTTATTATAGACTCACAAGATATAAATAATGATGCAAAAAATAAAAATATAGATATTACTATTATTATTTTTTTCATATTTTTTACCTCTTTTTATATAATTTTTATTTTAGTTTTTACTTATCTGTAATTTACTCTTAATTTCACAATTTTAACTTTTTTCAGACATTTATCATATTCCACTTAATACATTTAAATCTTACAATATATTTATAAATTTTTTATCTTATTACTTATCTACTTTTTGCTCCCTGACATCTCGGGAGCTATCCAAATCCTGCTATGAAATTATATTGATATTTATAATACAGGTATTTTTCATATTTATAATTGATATTTAATTGTTTTACAACACATCTTGTTTTTATTAATAGGCAGTTTCGACACCTGTGACAGTGAGTAGTGAGTAGTGAGTAGTGATTTTATTTATATTCATTTGTTAATTTATATGATATTTTGTAAATAAGTCAATAATTATTTTTTATTATTAAATCAATCAAAATTATTGTAATAAAGATTATTGAAATTAATAAAAAAGAAATTTAATAAGAAATTTAGATAAAAAATTATACTGAAAAATTATAATTATTCTTTTTTTTCTCTAAGCATTAATATCAACCCAATTGAAGCCACCATCAAGACTACTGCTAAGATTAAAGCAGGAGTAAAACTTCCATCTTTTGATTTTAATGCCTCCATTAGATAAACAAAGACAACTGATGCCTGCCCAAAAAGCTGAATTATACCGTTAGATGTCCCTTCTGGTGTTGGCCTTGTTATTTCAGCTACATATTGCATGCCTATTGGACTTGCACTTACAAGGAAAAAACCCATGAAAAAACCACTTATATAAAGAAAAATTTCTGATTTAATAAAAGTCAAACCAATAAGCCCGGGTATAGCAAATAAGAAACCAACTAAGATAAATAAGACTCTTTTCCTTTTTTTATCTGAAATTGGAGGAATAATAAGAGCCCCAAGTATACCTCCCACAAGTATTAACGCTCCTAATGTCCCAGCGGCAATTGGAGTAAAGCCTCTTGGTCTTATTATATTTTCTATCCAGGTGAGAACTCCATTGAAGATTCCCATACCAACAAATGAAATTATAAGATATAATATAAATGACTTTATCTTAAAGGCATTTTTAAGTCCATCAAGCATTAATGCACGAGTCTCTGATGCTTCTTTACTTGGAGGAGTCAAAGGTTTATCTTTAGCAAAAATTAAAAATAAAATTGCTGAGAAAAGAGCGAAACCTCCGTAAATGATTTGAACAAAAGGAATGGAAAATTTTTCGATTAAAATCGGGGTTAAAGCCATACCCCCTGCTGTACCTAAAAGATTTGAAAGGGTCACAAGCCCGACAGCAGTGGCAGATTCGTTTGAAGAAAACCAGAGTGCAGCAATTTTTGTCCAACTGTTTAACAAAAATGGTTGAGAAATTGCAATAAATATCGTGCTTAAAAAAACTAGCTTAAAATTAATACCCGCCAAACCTCTTAATAAGCCAAAAATTCCCATCAATATTACACCAATGCTAACTGATTTTTTGAATCCAAGAGTATCTATAGCCCAGGAAACAGGAAGAGAAAGAGGTATAAAAGCTATCATAAAAAGCATGGCAAGAAGTCCGATTTTCAAATCTGTAACACCATAATACTTTGCTGCTGGACCAGAAATTGGTGCATAACTTATCCACAAAAATTGGATTGCTATATTTATAAGCATAAATACAGCAAGCACAACCCATCTGTAACCATATACCCTGTAACCTTCTTGTTTCATCTTTTCTCCTTTTATCTTTTTTGGCAAATTAACTGATTATTTTCTTAATTTTTATTTATCTTTCTATAAAAACAATTCATTCTCTGGTAAATTTCAATAAAATTTTCATATACTTTATCATATTTTTTTTGTTTAATTGAATCTGGTTCAAATATTTTCTTAATCTTAATTAAATCAGGAATATCGGTAAATTTTATCCATTTCATTGTAAAAGCCGCAATCCATGCTGCTCCACGAATATTAGCAAGTATTGGGTCTTCTGGTTGAACTACCGGAACTCCAAGAACATCTGCAAAAATCTGACACCAGCCATCTGATTGAGCTCCTCCTCCTATAATATTTATTTTATCTATTCTTTTTTTCATAAAATCTTCCATAGGCTTTTTTAACCAGCGAGTATTCAATGCAATCCCTTCATAAAAAGCTCTGATAATATCTTCTCGTGTATTTTTCAGAGATAGATTATAAATCCCGGCTCTTAAAGATCTATCTTCGACTGGTGCTCTTTCACCCCATATCCAAGGAGTATAGATAAGCCCATTTGCTCCAGCAGGAACTTTTTGAATAATTTTATCAAGAATTTTGTAAATATCTGGGACATTTTCTTCAATTAAAAGTTCATCTTTATGGTATAAAATATTGTCTTTTAAGAAGACAAGATTACCCCCCGCAGTAGCTTGAAGACCTATAAGAAGATATTTTGATGGAATAGCACTTGGAACAGAGGCTATTGAATGAATTATGTCTGTCTTTTTAAATGGAAGATGAGCAGCAAGCCAGGAAGATGTGCCAAGATACAGATGAGTCTGATAATCTAAAGTTGCACCTGAACCAACTGCTGCTGCTGTCGTGTCTATTGCACCTGCAACAACTTTTACATCTTTATTCAAACCAAATTCGTAAGAAATTTCTGAGCTAATTGTTCCGATAATTTCTGTTGATGCTACAATTTCAGGCAACTTTTCTTTATCTATTCCGCATCTATTTACAAGACTACGAGAATAATGAATATTATCAGGGTTTCTATTGTCTGTTATCCAGCTTGTCAATATTGAATCATATGTTGCTACAAAATTACCTGTTAGCTTTAAGTTAAAATAATCAAGAACATTCAAAAATTTATATGTCTTTTCGTAAATTTCGGGCATTTCATCTTTTATAAAAAGCATGTGAGCAGCGGGGTCTTTACCGGTTAAAGATGGCATTCCGCCTGTTAATTTTATCCATCTGATGACCTGCGATATGCTTACTCCATTGTAATTAAGCAAACCTTTGAACTGTTTTTTTAATGATTTTTCTCCTCTCATATCCATCCATAATATACAGTTGGTAAGAGGATTTCCCTCTTTATCCACAGCTATGGTTCCTTCCCCTTGAGTGGAGCAGCAAATTGCCTTAATCTCATCTTTAAACTTGCTGTTTTTATTCAAAAGTCTTTTTGTGACATTTTTAAAAGTATTCCACCATTCAAAAGGTGATTGCTCTGCCCCACCATTTTCATATAAAATCAAATCCAATGGTTCTTTATCCCAGCCTAAAACCTCTCCATTTTCCTTAACAAGTGCAACTTTTATCCCCGAAGTACCTAAATCTACGGATAAAATTATACCCATAAAATTCCTTTATTTCGTATTATTAGTTTATTACATTTCTATATTGCTAAATACCCTTTCAAACCTATTTAATGCATCGTTAATGACTTCATCAGTATCTGCCATACTTGTATAAATTCTACTTCCTGCCAATGTGATTATACCTTCTGCCATATATGCTGCCCCCATCTGCTCAATCATATGTTTTCTTGGTTTTAATTCTTTTAATAGTTTAAATATCTTTTTAGTATCAAGCAGCATTACAGCAGAAGTTTCAAGATGAACTATTGATCCAGTGTTAAAGACAACGAAAGGAAGGTTATATTTATCGATAATTTTTTGTAGCCCTTCTGTAAGTTTATCTGCTGCTTTTCCCGCTATAACTGGTGCGTTTGTTCTTTCCATCTCTAAAAGAGCATGATATCCTGCAACACAAGATAAAGGATTTGCCGACAGGGTTCCACCGACATAGGCTCTTTCTCCAGTTCCGCCAATACCTGCAGAAAAACAAGCCATAACATCGGCTCTGCCTCCAACTGCACCGGCCATTGGATATCCGCCAGTTATACATTTACCAAAAACTGTCAAATCTGGTTTAACTCCAAAATATCCTTGAGCACAGCCCATACCAATCCTGAAACCTGTCACAACTTCGTCAAAAATTAAAAGTGCTCCAAATTCATCGCACAGCTGTCTTACCTTTTTATTAAAATCAAAGGATACAGGTCTTGTCCCACTTTCAGGTCCAAGAGGTTCGACTATTACTGCTGCGGTACCACCACTTAATTTATTTAAAATTAATTTCCTTCTTAATTGCTCAATTGCATTTGGAAATATTTCCTGTGTATTTAGTGTTGCACCTTTTGGTATACCTTTAGATTCAAGTCTTCTTGTTCCAGGAATATGAAGCGAATATACCATCGAATCGCTCCATCCATGATATGCCCCACCAATTTTTATGACCTTCTTCTTTTTTGTAAAAGCTCTTGCTGCTCTTATGGCAGCCATAACTGCTTCTGTGCCCGAAGCAAACATTCGAAGCATTTCGCAGGATGGTACAAGTCTATTTACAAGTTGTGCTAGTTTTAGTTCATATTCATGAAAAAGTCCTGTAACTGGACCACTTGAAAAAAGTATTTCTATAACTTTTTCTCTGATATAAGGGTAATTGCTTCCCAGAACTGTAGGACCTCCAGCCTGTAAAAAATCTATATATCTATTTCCATCGACATCCCAAAGGTACGCCCCTTCCGCCTTTTCTATCGCAATTGGAAAAGGATAGTTAAAAGCAAGATTATGCTGAACTCCTCCTGGTATCAATTTTTTTGCTTGCTGGTGAAGATTTTTAGATTTTGTGCATTTTATCTCAAAATAATTCAAATACTCATCCATCTTTTCATTTTTGATTTTTCTAAGTGGCTGATTCAAAAGATTGTAAAGTTTTTTGTAGACCTCATCTACATCAGGATATTTTGAAATTCCATATTCCATATTTGCTCCTTGTTCACCAATTTTTACATTTTATTTTTCTAATATTTTTTTGTTTTTTTCTTTATCTATTTTTCTATTAAAACATTGCTTACTTTTTTTATATATCTTGCATTGCTTTCTCTAATATTTTACTTTATATCAAACTTTTTCTGATCTTCTCTAAGTTTTGCAAACGCGACTTCCTTTACCAATGCTGGAATTTTGGTTATCTTTTTCTCAGTACATAATGCTAGAAGATAAGTAATAGCGCATTTTTCAAGAAGCTGGATATTATGAATTGCTCTATCTACATCTACTCCAAAACATATAGCGCCATGATTTTTCAAAATATATGCATTATGATTATTTTTAACGAATCTTGCAATATTATTTTTTAAAAAGACAGTACCAGATGGCGCATAAGGAATAACCTGAACAGATTTACCTAAAAATCTTACCTGTTCATCATAAAGAGCAGGGATTGGGCTATTTATGATAGCAAGTGTGCTTGCATAGACCTGATGAGTGTGTATTATGACATTTACATCTGGTCTTTTCTTATAAATTTCGCAATGCATAGAAGATTCTATTGATGGCTTTCTTTCCCCTTCTATTATATTTAATTCAAAATCAAGAACACAAACATCATCTAACTTCATCTGAAAATAATCAAAATTCGATGGAGTGATTACAAATGCCTTTTTATCTGATGTCCTCAAAGATAGATTTCCACCTGTTGCGACAAGATAACCCTGTCTTGCAAGATTTTGTGCTGCCAAGATAAGAATTTGTTTTTCATTATCATAAATACTCATATTTTACTCCTTTAATCCAATTTCATTTCAATATCAACGATAAGTTTAGCCTTTTAATATTATTCTTAAGTTGCTCTATATCTTTACACTGTAAAGATAATAATATATATCTTGACATTGTCAAGATTTTTTTTATAATTTTTTTGTATGAAAAAAAAGTATCATCATGGCGATTTAAAAAATGCACTAATAAACGCTGGTATAGAGATTTTATCGAAAGAAGGAATTTCCGCTCTTTCTCTACGAAAAGTTGCTGCAAAAGCAGGAGTCAGTCATGCAGCTCCTTATGCTCATTTTAAAGACAAACAGGATTTGATAGCCTCGATTTCAGCAGAAGGATTCAATAGAATCTATGAAAAAATTATGCAAAGAACTCAAAAAATATCCGAAGATAAACCCGACTTAATGCTAAAAGAAGCTGCTCTTGCTTATCTTGATTTTGCCTTAACAGACAGCGATCATTTTAGAATCACTTTTTCTGGAATTGTTGAGCAGGAAAAAGAAAATTATCCTGAGTATATAGAAGCATCCAAAAGATGTTATTCATTTGTTGAATCAATAGTCGAAAAATGTCAGAAAAAAAAGATTCTTAAAGATGATTCCCTGCAAAAGACCACAATTGCTTTATGGAGCCTTGTCCATGGATTTATATCTTTATTTATAGATAAGCAATTTTCTCACCTTATCTTTGAAAAAGAAAGTCCCGAAGATTTTTTGGTGAAGATATTAAATAAATTTGTTTTTGAAAATTTTAGATAAAATTATTTATTCTGTTAATTATTGATATATATTTTCTCTTTTTACAAGAAGTGTCATTTTCGTAGCGATAAAATACCAATATTTTTCTTTTCTAAACAAATTATCTAATAAATTAATTGTCCACAATATCAATGAAAAACCAAAACTAAATGTAAACCCTATAATTAACTTACTTGTATATGGATTTTTTAAAATTACAATAGCAGGGAAAAAAACCATCCATTCAAAAAAATCATCCAAACTCAATAATAATCTATCTTTGAAACTGCATTTTTTATATACTAAATCTCTTAAGTTTTTATCTATCAATGAATATAATCCACCAGGCATTATTAAGCAAGTAATTAGCATAAAAAATTGAAAAAACGAAATAAGAAGAATTTTATCTTGAATATTTCTATAATTTATTAAGCTAAAAAAGAATTTACCAATTTCTTTATTTTGGAAAATAGCAAATATAAATAGTGAGAAAGGTATATAATAAAAAAGATTATTTATCCAGAAATATTTTAATTCATTAAAACTTTTATTTTTATTGTTTTCCATATAAACCTCGTATATTTAAAATTATTTATATTTTGAATTGTTTGAGAATCAGCCCCAGCAAGCGTAGCAAGACAGGAACTAAGTGCAACAAAACCATTAGTAGAACCACCTAAATTAGTGATTGACCATAAAATATTTCTAACCTTTTCATTATTTAATCTTTCTTTTATTTTGATTTTAAATTCTTTTATATTTCCGTTTTCATCAATATAAGTTCCTTCTCCATTAATAGGATTAACAGTATTTTGAGGATCAAAAAAATCTTCTGTATATATTTGCCCTTCAATATTTATCAACTCTTCTTCATTCAACTAGCTCATCTTCACTTGCTAATGGTGCATTCTCTTGTTCTGGTGTTGAAGCTAAGACCGGCATAGTAAATAAAACAATCAAAGATATAAGAATAATAATATTTTTCTTCATAAATACATTTTAAAAATATTTATTTAAATAGCAAAAAATGAAAATTTCAATAAATTGCTCTATTTTGCCCTCCACCCATCAAACACTCTTTCCATATTCATTTCATAATAATCTTCGAATAACTGCTGTATATCTCTTTCTTTATCATTGAAAAGGGCATTTAAAAATAGATTAAATATCTCAAAATCTCTTAAATTTATTAAATATAAAATAAAATCAAAGAAATATTGTCTTGTTTCTAAATGTTTTTGATATTCTTCTGAAATAATAGAAGGATCTTTTTTTTCTTTTATTACTTCATTATCTTTATATTTATTTTTTAACATATTAATAAGTTTTAATTCATTAATTTTAAAATCACTAAGATCATCAATCTTAAAACAATTAATTTCAAAATAATCTGAAAGAAAATGTGCAATTGATTCATTTATAAAAAGGTATTTTGCCAGCATATCTTTATATTCTTCTAAATTTATTTCAAAAATATTATCTGATTTTGGTATAAATTTTTTGAAAAATTTATTCATTGCATTTGAAAAAAGATGATGAATATATTCATGAAGTAATATTGATTCAAGTAAAAAAATATCATTATCTTTATTTCCTTTAAATTTTTCTTTTTTCATATAGATATGAATATAACTTGGCATATTATATACACCAGTAAAGTTATATTTCTTAAACATCTCTTTTATTTGATCAAAAACTATTTTAACATTTCCCTTCAAAGCAATATTCATTGAATTATTGACCAATTCTATCACTGGTGCTTCTTTTTTAAATATGAAATCTTTTAATATATATTTGATTATTGGATCTTTTTCATTAAAGGCATTTTCTATACTTTTAAACAAGACTATTATAAGTTTTATATTTCTAATCTTTTCTTTAGTTATATTATTTATTCTTAAAAATGTATCTATATCCTGATAGTATTTATCAAGAAACTGAAGCATAAAATTTAAATCGATGGATTTTTCAAATATAAACTGATTTTCATAGTTTTCATAAATATAAAAATTTGAAGATTTAGAAGTAATTAATGAACCCTGAAATATTTGATATCTGACTTTTTTTTGAGAAGAATCGCTGGTCTGACAGGAAATAGATAAAAAAAACAGTATCAATAAAAGCAAAACTAATAAAATTTGATGAATTTTAATAATATTTTTTTTTATATTTATCATTGTTTTTATAATTACCTTGAATTTTCAGATTTCTCATCTTTATCCCTTTTGTTTAATAATAAGTTTTTTCTTTATAAACTATTATTTTAATAACAATGTTGATAATTAATAATTTATAAATTATTAAAATTTAATAATTTTCAACAATTTTTTTCAAGTTTATCTTTTTTTGGCTAGTAGCTGTTGAACTCTAAAGGCAAAAACAGAAAAAATAAATTTTTGGCAAAACTTAAAATAAATACTATAAATTAATTGCCAGGAGGAAAAAATGCATAGTACATCGATTATTATCTTACTTCAAAAATTACAAAACCCACTCCTTACAACTTTAATGAACTGGATTACACTTTTAGGATATGAACTTGGAGTTACAATTATCTTATGTATATTCCTTTTTGGTTTTTCATTTCATAAAGGGTTTTTTTTAATGCAATCATACTTTTCTACAGTTTTTATTTCAAGTTTCATGAAAAATATTTTTTTTAGTAATAGACCATTTGTCATTGATAATAGAATTAAAAATTTAGATTATACTATGATTAAAGAATTTAATGAAGGATTAGTTTCATATTCTTTTCCTTCAAATCATGCAAGTCAAATAACTTCTATAGCTTTATCTATTTCTCTTATTTTAAAAAAAAGAATTGTTTATATTCTATCTTCAATTATTGTACTTTTAGTGTTAATCTCTCGCCTATATCTTGGAGTTCACTATTTGCAGGATGTTTTAGGTGGTTTTGCGCTTGCAATCATTATAACACTTATATATTATATTCCACTTAAAAAACATATTGAAGGCAATAGAAATTTCCCATTCAATCTTACTCAAACCAAAAATGGACAGCTTGCATATTTTATATTCTTTATATTTTTACCATTTTTGCTAATTTTTATTCCAGTAGAGTTTGATAAAAGCCAGATAGGTTTTTTGATTGGGGCAAATCTTGGTTATTTTTTACTTGGAAAAAATTTTAAACAATCTTACATTGAATATAAAATTAATCTGATTTCAATTGGCTTAAGAGTAATAATAGGTTTTGCAATTTATATGATTTTAAGACTTGGTCTTTCTTTTATTTTTAATCTTGTTTTCCCCGATAAACTTGTTGGACTTGTTTATTTTAGAGTTGTTAGATACTTTTTAGTTGGACTTTTTACTGTTGGACTTTCTGTTATCTTTTTTATAAAACTTAAACTTGCTTACAAAGTTGATTGAAAAATTTTTAATTAATTGCTTTTTTTGTTTTATTTTATTTTTTGTATTTATAGAATTATTCGAGGATAGAAATAATTAAAATCAAAATCAGATTAGACCTGTAAGATTAAATAAATTTAAAAATAAAAACCATAGATAAATTACTAAAAGATTTATGATCCCAAGTGGTATTCCTATTAGTGAAAACTTTACGGAAGGCACCTTTTCGCCTAACTTTTCTGCATTTGAAATTGCTATGATATTGCTTGCTGCACCAAGTATTAAAAAATTGCCAGCTAAAGTCGATGCTGCAGCTATTGCCATATATTGAAAAGTTGTTGCATTTGCTAATTTTAATACTGGCATAAATAGTGCCACAAGTGGAACATTTGAAAGTATCTGAGATAGAATTACAGAAGTTGACATAAGAATAGGTAGGTTATTCAAATCAATATTATGTGTATTCAAAAAATTTTGAATTAAATTTGTGTTCCATATGGCTTTCATAAGGATAAACATTCCAACAAAAAATAAAAGCGTTCCCCAATCAAGTTTTTTAAGTAAGTATAGTCTTTTTGGAAGTGCAAATAATATTGGAATTAGTCCAAAAATAGCAATATATGTCAAAGATAGGTTTATCTTTGGATTAATAAATATTATTACGATTTTTAAAAATATTGAGATTAAAAGTATTATCAAAGAAATTCTGCAAAGCTTTGCAAGATTGGGATCTTCAAGTTCTTCTTTTTCATGTATAAGCGGAATTGTGTGTATTTCATTTTTATAGACAAAAAGCATAGTGAAGTATAAGATGAAAAGGTTGATGATGGTCGGGACAAGTAAATAAACAAAAAAAACAATAAAAGGAGATTTAAGTTTTGAATTTATGGCTATCAAAAGGTTTTGAGGATTTCCAATTGGAGAAAAAACCGAACCAATTGTTACAGAATACATTAAAGTTAAGATTAGAAGTTGGCTGCTTATCTTATGTTTTCTTGCAAAATAAATTACAAGTGGAGTTCCTATTATTACCATAGTATCGTTCATTAAAAGTGCACTTACTGCAGCTGAAAAAAAGATTAAAACTAAAATCAAATGCCTTGCAGATGAAGTATTTGAAAATATCTTATGGGCACTATGATATAGATATCCACTTGATTGAAAACTTTCTGCTATCAAAAACATACAAAAAAGAAAGATTATCACATCTATATCTATAGCCTTTAATGCATCATTTAAGGTTATACTACCCGATAAAATACAAAAAATTGCCGATAAAACCATGACTGCCCATATTGGGATATTTATATGCCCTATTTTTCTTACAATTGTAAAGATTATTACTAAAAATAATCCAATATATGGAACAAGTTGGCTAAAACTCATTTGACTGAAACTCATAGAATATGCTCCAAAAATTTTATTTTAAAACATAGTTTACTTTTGCTTTTCTTATTATTAAATTTAATTAATAAGCTGGTCGAAAATAAATAAAAGATTAGAAGCTAAATAAAAAGATATACACTACATAAATAACAGATAGAAAATAAATATCAAAGGGGTTTTTGTGAAAAATATTAGAAAGAATTTATTTTTTTATTTTCTCTTATTATTTTTATTATCAACATTTTTATTTATAAATAACTTTTCTTATTCGATAAAAGCCCAACAAGCAACTAGTCAAACCACGACTCAAACGACAGCTCAAAAAGTTCAGGTAGTCGATTTAGCTAATTTTGCATATTCATTTGTAAATTTCCAATCAAACTATGCAACACTTTTAGGAAAACTTAAAAGTGCTTCTTACAATATTGAAGAAAAAGAGGTAAATTCTCCAAATGGTAAATATTTAATTATAGCAGAAAAAAAACTGAATTTTATGATGGAAAAACTTTACCTTTATTTCGATTACAAAAAAAATCTTATTTATTTTCAGGTTTCATTTTTATGTGAAGATGCATATACAAGAAAACCTCTTGAAAAGTTATATCAGCAACTTGTTGAAAAATTAAATGCAAAATATGGCGAAAATCAGAATAAAGATTATGGATATTATAAAAAAACAGATACAACCGAAGTAATACTTTTCCCAATCCTTCCTTTTAAAAATTCAATAGAAATTCAAGCGAAAAATATAGTGGCTTTCAATCAATATCTTACTGAATATACAGCCGAAATGGAAAAGGGCATGAATCAGGAAGTAACTACAATTATAAACACTTTCTAAGTATTTAATTCTATTGTATATTATTCTTTTGCATATAATTGGATTTATTCTAGATTTTTGTCTTTTTCTTAGCTTTTCAATTTAATTTAAGAAAATTTATTTATATATTAATTTTTTATATTTATTCTTTCCGAAAAATTTTGTTTAGTTTTTTACCAAGTTCATTCATCAAAAATGGCTTCTGGATAAATTCAACCCCTTCATCAAGTACTCCATGATGAACTATCGCATTATCAGTATAACCCGACATAAAAAGAACTTTAATATTTGGTAACTTTTCCCTTATTATATCGATAAGCTGCTTACCATTCATTTGTGGCATTATTACATCGGTCAAGATACAATCTGGAATTATCCCTTTTTCATTAATTAAAGATATAGCATGAACTCCATTTTCAGCTATTTCAACTTCATAACCTAATTTTATAAGCATTCTATGCATGATTTTTCTAAGATTTTCCTCATCTTCAACAAGTAAAATTTTTTTGCCATCAGTTCTAATTTCTGCCTTTATATTTTCAATATTTATTCTCTGTTCCTTCTCTTCTGTTGCTGGAAAATATACTTTAAATGTTGTACCCTTTCCCAATTCAGAATATGCCCAGATATTTCCACCCGATTGTTTGACTATACCATATACGGTAGATAAACCAAGCCCAGTCCCTTTTCCTTTTTCTTTAGTAGAAAAAAATGGTTCGAAAATCTTACTAAGAGTATCTTTATCCATACCACTGCCAGTATCAGAAATAGCCAGAACTACATTATTACCATCCTTAGCTCCAATATGAGATTCAATATATTCATCATCTAAAAAAACATTTTTAGTCTCGATAACTAATTTGCCTCCATAGGGCATTGCATCGCGAGCATTCACTACAAGATTTAAAATAATTTGCTGCATCTGAATTGGGTCAACTAAAATATTATTTATATCTTTTTCAAGTATAAATTGTAATTCTATATCTTCTCTTAATGTTCTTTTAAGCATTATTTCCATTGATTTTATCATCTGGTTTATATTAATTACTCTAGGATTAAGAGGTTGTTTTCTTCCAAATGCTAAAAGTTGACGTGTAAGCTCCTTTGTTGTTTGAGCAGCATTTATGTACTGCTCCCCAAAAACTGGACAAAAAGAAGTGAATAAGTTACAAATAAAAT
>CAYVTU010000006.1:87594-130844 GCA_964454835.1 uncultured Brachyspira sp. | reverse complement strand
TTTCGCCTTTTTTACACTTAATTTTGCTTCAATTAAAAAAATTCAAGATTGGAGTGTATTTAGTTAGCCCTTTTTTTATTTTTCACTTAAATCAAATAAAATTTCATTTTTAATTAAATCTTCGTAAGTTTCCTTTTTTCTTATCAAATAATATTTATTACCTTTAACCAATATTGCAGATGGTTTTAACCTTGAATTGTAATTTGAACTCATCGTTGATGCATACGCTCCTGCTGTCATTATTGCAAGGCATTCTTCCTCCTTCATTTTCTGAATTTTCCTATTTAAACCTAAAAAATCCCCCGATTCGCAAACAGGTCCTACGATATCGCATTTCATTTTTTTTCTATTTTTAATAGAAACTGGCACAATTTTATGATAGGCATTATATAAAGCGGGTCTAATTAAGTCATTCATCGCTGCATCTATTATTAAAAAATTTTTTTCGCCACTTTTTTTAAGGTATAATACCTTTGAAACAAGAATTGCTGAGTTACCCATTATGAATCTTCCTGGTTCACAAATTATTTTAGCGGGTTGAATCTTTTTTAAGTACTTTTTAATTTTGCTGAAAAATTGATAAGCTGTTAGAGGTTTTTCATTATTATATATAACCCCCATCCCTCCGCCAATATCAAGGTATTTCATATCGTATCTATCCTTTCGTAATTCTAAAAATATATTGGTTATTTTTTGTAAAGCTTCTTTGTACGGTTCTATTTTCAAAATTTGTGAACCAATATGAAAATGAAGCCCCGCTAATTTTAAGTTTTTCAGTTTTTTTATCTTATAAGATATTTTAAAAACATCCTCAAATGATACCCCAAATTTAGTACCTTCACTTCCAGTAATATCATATTTATGAGTCTCGACTTCTACGAAAGGATTTACTCTTAATACAATCTCTTGAATTACCCCTTTTTCTTTTGCTATTTTATCTATAAGTAATGCTTCTTCAAATGATTCAACATTAATAAGAAAAATATTGTTTTCAATGGCAAGCTTAATTTCATATTCTTGCTTTCCTGCACCTGCAAAAACGCTATTTTTAAGATTTTGACTTACTTTTAGTACCTTGTAAATCTCACCTACTGAAACTACATCAAATCCAATACCCTGCTGCTGGATGATTTTCAAAATTGAAAGATGGTCATTTGACTTTACAGAAAAGCAGATAAGATTATCTAAATCTGATAATGCATCTTTTAGCCTATTGATATGATGAATTATTGTCTTGTAGCTATAAAGATAAAAAGGTGTTTCAATATTATTTGCTATTGTTTCAACAGGGATATCTTCGACATATAATTTTCTATATTTATAATTGAAATAATGCATAATTTCTCCTTGATTCAAGCTACTTTAATAAAATTTCAAAAAAATTTGGAATGAACCAAATTGATGACTTTTTCAACCTGTTTTTCTTCAACAATAAAATAATAAGCGACATCAGAAGCTCCGCCTGACATCATCTCTATATTAATCCCTGCATTTGCGACGGCAGAAAAAACACTTGCTGCAATTCCTTCTTTTTTTATGATTCCTTCTCCAACAACCGCAACAAGTGCCATGTCCTCCATTTTATCTACTTTTTCAGCTATTCCCTTTTCTAAAAATTTTAAAACTTTTAATCCAGTGTCTGAATCTTCTCTGTCTATTATAAGATTTATTGATGTCTGAGATGTTATTATAGAATAGATATTAATATTTTTCTCCATAAATTTTTTACCAATTTCAGACAATACTCCTGGCTTATAACCAACTCCTGCCCCATGCACTCTAATTACCGAAATATTTCTATTATATGTCACGCTTTTGATTATTTTTTCAATTATCTCCTTTTTTGAAGATATTATTGTACCAGATTTTCCAGGTTCATTCATGTTTTTTATTATTATTGGTATCTTTTTTAAAGAAACAGGTTCAACTGTCCTTGGATGCAGGATTTTTGCACCAAAATATGAAAGCTCAGCAGCTTCGTCGTAAGATAATTTTTCAAGTTGTTTTGCTTCTTTTACAATTTTTGGGTCTGCACTTAAAAAGCCATCGACATCCTTATATATTTCAAGAATAGCATCATCTAATGCATAAGCTATAATTGAAGCAGAATAATCCGAACCATTTCTTCCAAATAGACTGACTTTGCCATCCGGGGTAATGCCAAAAAATCCACTTATAACAGGAACAAGCTTTTCATTAAAAAGAGGTAATATTACAGATTTTAAGTTTTTTTCTATGGTCAAAAGATCAGGGCTCGCATTATCGTATGATTCGTCTGTAATAATACCTATCTTATCTGATTCAAGTGGTTGTGAATCTATTCCATTATTATTTAACACGGCTGCTAAAAGATAGGTTGAAAATCTTTCTCCATAACTTAAAATCATCGCTCTTATAGAATCTGTAACTTCTGAAGTCCAGCATATTCCATAGAGATTTTTTCTAAGTTTTTCTATCCTTATATCTATTTCTGATTTAACCCAATCTTTTAATTCCTTATTCAAGATTTCATCAGCTATCGTAAGATGAATTTGCCTTATCTTTTCTATTGTTTTATCTATTTCAATTTCTGAGACAAATGCCTTTTTCATAGCATGCTCAAGAAGGTTTGTAACCCCATAAACAGCTGATACAACTACTACTAAATTATCTTTTTTATTTTTTATAATTTGTGCCACCTGTTTAAAATCATTCGAGTTTTTTAAGCATCCTCCACCAAATTTCATTACTCTCATATATACTCCTTTTTCATAGGTTATTTTTATTAATTTTATACTTTTATTAATATAATTTTTATTAATAAAATCAGATAATCTGATTTATTAACCATATAATTTAAGGTAGTCTAGTTAAGTTTGAAATAAATGTTTGATTAAATTTATCCCCGGTATATAGGTGTATTCAGGTTAAACTCACGACCTTATACCGGGCAAAGTTTCATCATAGAAAGAATTTTTGAAAAAATATTAGAAGATTTATCAAGATTTAATTTATTAAAATTTGATTTGTTTAAATTAATATATTTTAAGATAAACAATGACTTGCTAAATATTGTTTTTCTAAAATTATTCATATATTTTAACTAAGTATTTCGCTAAAATATTGTTGTAGCTTTTTGCTAATATTATAACTAATACTATAATCTAATAATACTATAATAATAGCATAATATTGTATACTAAAATTATTGCTGTATTCTTGTTAGTTAGTGCTTTTAATTAATTATTTATTTTTGTCAAGATTTTTATTGTTTTTCTATAAAAATAATTGAAAATTTCTTGATTTTTTCATATCCAATGTTTTTATATTAATATATTTAATTTATTTATATAAAAATATTAAGGAGTTTAGAAAAGTCATGAAAATCAGGAAATTCTTATTTGTAATTTTTTTATTTACTTTAGTTTTAACTATTTTTACAGGATGCCCCACTATCGTTGTTAATCCTGTTAGTAACCCATATAACAATATTCAAACAGGGGTAAGTGCAAGTTTTGCTCCAAATGAGACCTGGACATTTATGATTTATCTTGATGCAGATAATAATCTTGAACAGGATGCTATTGTTGATTTTAATGAAATGGTATCTGGCTTAAATAGCTTAGGTAACCCAAATATAAATGTTGTTATCTTAATTGATAGAATAGATGGATATGATTCTACAAACTATTTAACTGAAGCATCAGATTGGACAGGCGCAAGAATTTATCAGATAAATCAAGATGGAACATATACAAAAAAGACAGATGGATGGTTTACTGATGGTGATGAAATAAATATGGGAGATAAACTTACATTAATAAGTTTTATTAATTATTGTAAGACAAACTATGTTGCACAACATTATGCATTAATACTTTGGAATCATGGTGGAGGAGCTAGAAATAAATCTATTAATTTTACAGATGATATTACCAGAACTGTCAGCCAAAAAGAAGTTTGTGTCGATGATACAAGCACCGGTGATGCACTTTATTTAGATGAGATTCAACAGGCTATTAACTTTTATTTCAATTCGACTAATAAATTGGATTTCTTAGGTTTCGATGCCTGCCTTATGGGAATGGTTGAAGTGGCATATGAATTTAGAAATCTTGCTCTCGTTATGGCTGGTTCTATGGCAAATGAATGGAATTATGGGTGGGATTATAATGCATTATTTAAAGGTATGACCTTAGGAACAAATAATGACCCGAAAGAGCTGGGTAAACTTGTTGTAAAAACATACCATGATTCAACTGTAAATCAACCTGACCAAACTCAAGCTGCCTTTGATTTAACAAAAGTTAGTGCATTAAAAACAGAGATTGATTCTTTTGCGGTAAAAATTTACAAGGAAAATTTAAAGAGTCAGATACAAACTGCAAGAGATAATGCTATTCATTTCTATTCAACTAATGATGAATCTATCGTTTTTCCTTTTTTTGACTTAAATGACCTTGCAGTTCAGATTAACGCTAATATTGAAGTATTTTCAGAAGATTTAAGGAATCAAGCATTAAATGTAATAGATTCTCTTTCAGAAGTTGTAATAGCTGCTTATGCAGGTTCAGATTATGGAAATTATTATGGTCCTGGAAGCGATGTTAAAAGAGGTCTTTCTATCTTCTTTTCTAGAGGGAATTTGACAGTTACAACATCATCTGCTACATATTCTCACTATTCAACGCAATGGTGGTACACTAACGAAGATGTATCTATTCTTGAAATCATTGGACATGGTTATGGAAAAATAGATTTTGCAAATTCCAATGCAAATGGTGTTGTTGAATATTGGCGAGAGCTTTTCGAAGCATGGTATGATTCAAATAATACCTATACACCATCAACCTATTAGACCTATTAGATTGGAATTCTATCTTTAATAATTATTATAGGGCTGTCTCAAAATTTAGAGATAGCCCTTTTTTAATTTTGTTCTATTGCTCTTCATTTTGTTAATTATAAATTTAAAATATATTTTTTATATTATTTTTAAGAAGTTTAAATAAAAATAAGAGCCACTCTTTTAAGAGCAGCCCTTTTTTCGTTATTATTTAGTCTTATAACCAGAACATTAGTTCTAATCCGACATAGCCATGATTCATTATGTATTCACTTGCATTACTACTCATTCCTTCTGCAAAAGAAGCAAAGCTTGGTTCAAGGAAATATAAGAAAGCACCGATAGAAATGCTTCTTGTAAGGAAGATATCAAGACCAAGTTTGAAGTTTAATCCAACTGTAAATCCGCCATCTCCATAAATTGAATCATAGTAAACACCAAAGCTATAATAATCCAAATCATAAGCATCACTTGGTTGAGTGAAGAAGAATGATGGACCACATTCAAAATATAGCTGTAAGAAAGCTATTGGTAAATAGATACCAACATTCATATTTAAGTAGAATTCATCATGATAGTATTCCCAAGCATCCTGACTAAGACCAGTGTTAGTATTATATACTAAAACACTCCATGAAGTTGGACCATTCCATTGAGAAAATTCATAATCATACCAATAATACTGAGTTCCAACATAGAATAAATCGAAAGCAACACCGAAGAATTTAGAGAATTTTAGTCTTCCATTGATTCCCCAAACTGCTGAATCAAAAAACTGTGCTTCGTTTCCTGCAAGTTGCCCAAGAGTGGTATTTGAAAGGCCAATAATACCAAGCCCTAAAAAGTTATATTGTGATTGAGCAAAAGCTGGTATAGAAAGAAGAACGATAAGAGCTATAACTATAAGAATTCTTTTCATATTATCCTCCATTTTTGAATTTTCTTCTTTTCATCTTCTAAATATTATATTAAAGCAAATTATTAAAATATCAACTAAAATACAAATAAAAATTAAAAAAAAGGGGGTTATCCATAAGATCATCGGATAACCCCTTTTTTAATAATAGAAGATTAATTCATTTGAATACTTGATTATAGCCAGATCATTAGTTCAATGCCCAGATAACCATGATTTCCAATATAATCCCAGGTATCTGTTCTCATCCCTTCAAAAAATGATTCGAAACTTGGTTCAAGAAAGTACATAAAAGCACCAATTGAAATTGATCTATTGATAAAAAAATCGATTCCAATTTTAAAATTTAATCCAACAGTGAATCCACCTTCCCCATAAATTGATCGATAATAAGCTAACCATTCAGCATCATAATCAGCAGCAGGTCCTGGTCTTGTAAAAAAGAAAGATGGACCACATTCAAAATAAAGTTGTAAAAATGCAATTGGCAAATAAAGACCAAGATTTACGTTTGCATAAAATTCTTCATGGTAATACTCCCATGTATCTTCGGTATAATAATCTAAAACATGCTGAGACGCTATGTCCCAGGATACTGGACCATAATAATAATTGTTCAGGGCACCATCAGTATAGACCCAATAATATTGCTTGCCTACATAAAACAAGTCAAAGGCAAAGCCAAAAAGCCTTGAAAATTTTAGTCTTCCATTTATTCCCCAAACACTTGAATCGAAAAAAGCAGATTCATTTCCTGCAAGTTGATTAAATGTAATGTTTGAAATACCGACAAAACCAATACTAAAAAACCTGTACTGAGATTGAGCAAAGATTGTTACTGAAAGAAGAAATATAAGTAATAAGATCAGAATAAAATTTTTCATTTCATCCTCCTATTAATTTTTTCTTCTTTTTTGTCCTCTAAATATGATATTAATACAATTTCTTATTTTATCAAATGAAGATAAAAAAATTAATTTAATTTTTTAAGTTTAATAAACTCTAAACAATACTTCATAATTCAAATCAATACTAGATAAATAAATAATTATTTATGTTTGGAAAGTATTCCCCATATAGATATAAAGATAGAAATTGTTAAAGCTATTATATCGAGCGATTCGACGAAACTACTATTTACAGGGAATAAAAAAAGTGAGGCTATTATAGGATAAAGAACTGTAAAACCATATTGAAGTGGTGCTATCATTATCATTGAACCATTTTTGTAGGCTATTTGTATAGCTATAAAAGATATTAAGCCATTTAATAAGAAAAGATATAGATATAAAGAAGAAAGGTATGAAATACTTAAATTCTGCCCTTTATCCAGTTGAAGAAGTTTCATCGCAATTACCATAAAACCCGCCATTGCGCCCGATGTTATGGAAGGAATAATGACATTTATTAAAGCAGGCATCGACCCGTTATTTAAAGACTCGCTTTTGCTTACCAGATGCTTAAAAGGAAGAAGAAGAATGAAAAGTACTATTGGTAGAAGAGCAAAAAATAGACTGTGAGATAAAGGGGGCATGTTCTGTGAAACATCTTTTGTCTTCATTGTTATTGCAGCAATCATAAATGTTATGGCAAATATATATACAAAGTCAGAGGCATAAAGTTTTTCTTTAAGAAGAGCAGCTGAAAGTAGAATAGTAAAGACTATGGTAAGGGCGGAAATTGCATTTATTACATAAGATGGGACAAGATTTAAAGCAAAAAAATTGATTAAAGGATTTATATTTATAAGGATAAGTCCCGAAATCCAGAAAATATAATCGCTTGCTTTTCTTTCTTTTGAAAAAATGGCTATCCCTTTTTTCTGAAAAACAAAACCAAGAGCCAGTAAAAAGTATGCTAATGTACCTAATAAGATTCCTATTATTGAATTTTTCATCTTAATCCTTTTAGTTTATTATAAATCTAATTTTTATATATTCATCCTTAAAATCATCCTTAAAAATTTATTATGTAAATTTATTATGTAAGTAGAATTTATTAATCCTTTTTTTTGATTCTTTATTTAGCTATTCTTTCAAAAAAGAGGTGGCTTTATCTATTTTTTCCAGGTAATCAGTAACCTGAATATCAAGCTCGGCTTTACTTATATTAAAATATTGGTTTAAAAATTCGGCTAACCTTTTTGCTAACTCTTTTTGTTTGTTATAATGAACAAGACAATTGCTTTCAGTTCTTCTTTCAAGGATATCGCTTATCGTCAAAGCCATCTCATAGTTGAAATGGTAAATAACCTCAGCTTTTGTAAGTTGATAATCTTCTATAAATCTTTTCCCATATTCGGGATTTTTGGTAATATAATCAAATATAATAAAAGCACCTTTACCATATTGTCTTATACAGTAATCAAAGTACTCTTTAGAAATTCCAAACTTCATGAGATTTTTATTGTATAAGTTTTTATCTTTAATACTTATCAAATACTCTTTTTTAGATATATTTTTGTTAAAATTCTTTTTATTTAAATATTCTTTCTTTTGTAAAAATAATATCAAATCTTCCGCCATTTTTCGAAAAATAGTTAATTTTCCACCACCAATTGTGACAAACCTTTTTCCATGATCATAAATTATATGTTTTCGAGAAATTGATGATTCGCTTTTTCCCTCTTCTAAAATTAAAGGTCTGACCCCTGCATAGGTAGAAATTATGTCTTTATAACCTATTTTAGCCCCTGGAAAAACGACATTTATAGTTTTAAGTAAATAGTCGCAATCTTTTTTTTCGCAAAATGGAGCATCAAGATTTTCCTTGTAGTCTGTATCAGTTGTTCCTATATATGAATATTCCCCTCTTCTTATGACAAAGAAAAACCTTCCATCATCAATCGAGCGAAGTCCAAATGCATTGTTATTTCCAAGTCTTTCTCTTTTTATTATTAAATGAACTCCTTTTGTCGGTCTTATAAATCTCTTTTTTAATCCGCTTTTTTCTAAAATCTCATCAATCCATATTCCAGTAGCATTTATAACCACTTTACCCTTGACTGCATGAGTAAGACCGCCAAATCTATCTTGAATATATGCAACCTTATAATCCTTTTCATCTGAAGCAAAACCTATGAATTTGCAGTATGAAAAAGCATAAGAGTCTATTTTTTTCATTCGGGATATTGCAACTGCTTCTTTTACTGTTTCAAGTGTCAGCCTTGAATCATCGATATTTGTATCATAATAAATAGCACCACCTAAAAGTCCTTCTTTTTTGACTTCTGGCTCCATTTTTAAAATCTGTTCAGGATTAAAATATTTATGTTTATATGGATTTTTGTATTTACTAAAAAAATTTGAAATTAAATCATATAAAAATACTGCTACTTTAATCTTGGTAAATGAATCCTTACCTCCTTCATATGCATTTACAACAAAACCAAGTGGTTGAACAAGGTTAGGTAAAGCCTTCATAAGCCAATTTCTTTCAGTAGTTGATTCTCTAACAAGTTTTATCTCTCCCTGTGAAAGATATCTGAATCCACCATGTGCAAGTTTTGAAGATTTACTAGATGTTCCATAGGCGAAATCTTCTTTATCTATAAGGCAGAAAGAGTAACCACGAATTGCAGCTTCTCGCGCAATGCCTGCCCCTGTAATACCTCCACCGATAATTATTAAATCAAACTCCTTTTTTTCTATATCTTTTATCTTATTTTCTCTTTCTTTACTGCTAAAATTTTCAAAGTATGAGTTAAATTCTTTAATGAAGTTTTCCATCTTCCTCGACTCCCTTCAAATATTTATTATCACAATTTACTAAAAATGCTAAAAAAATTAAACTAAAAAAATTAAAATAATACCTATTCTTTAGAATTATTTTCATAAATATTATTTATTATTTACTTATATTTACAAAAAATTTTATAAAAACTTTTATGAAAATTTTTTCTTTCTCTTGTAATCTTTTGATTTTTTCTTACTATTAATTTGATGAAGAAAAAATAATTTTATTGGAGTAATTTTGTGATAGGTAAAAATAAAATTGAGCAAATCTATAAAGAAATTGCTGAATTAAATAATGATGAAAAATTATTAATTTTAAAAAAACTTCTTCTTGAAACAAAATTAAAATTAAAAAAAGAAAAAAAATTAAATATCTACAATATTAAAGGGATAGGGAAGGAAATATGGAAAAATGTTGATGCTCAAAATTATGTAAATGGGGAAAGAGAAACACAGGAATAATAGATATTAGAGGTAAAATATGCAGGAAAAACTCATTTTAACAATAGATTGTGGTACTCAAAGTACAAGGGTCATAGTTTTTGATGAAATTGGGGAAATCTTGGCAAAATCTAAAATAGAGTATGAACCATATTTTCAAACTAAACCTGGCTATGCTGAGCAGGATGCCAACATCTTCTGGGATTCTGTCATAAAAGGTTGTAATAATATTTTTTCTCAGAATCCCGAGTTTAAGAAAAAGATCTGTGCAGTTGGCGTTACTACTCAAAGAGATTCTATGGTTTTAGTTGATAAAGAAGGTAAACCTGTTCGCCCTGTTATTACCTGGCTCGATCAGAGAAAAGCATTACCTGCCTATGTGCCTAAAAGCATAGAGGCGCTGGTATATAAGCTAGTTGGCATGTATGAATCAATATTGAAGACTCAAGCTGAAGGAAGCTGCAATTGGCTTAAGCAAAATGAAACTGAGAACTGGAATAAAGGCAATAAATTTTTGCAGGTCAGTGGGTTTATTAATTATAAACTTACAGGAAAATTCATAGACAGCATAGCATCTCAGATTGGGCATATACCTTTTAATTATAAAAAACAAAGATGGGCAAAAAAAGGTGAATTGCCTACAAAATTATTTGCTATAGAAAAAGATAAATTACCAGAACTAACATTGCCTGGCAGCATAATAGGCTCTATTTCTCATGATGCATCGACTTTGACAGGAATACCAGAGAATATACCTGTCGTAGCATGTGGCTCTGACAAGGGTTGTGAAACTCTTGGGGTTGGTTGCATCTTTCCAAATGGTGCAAGTCTTAGTTTTGGGACCACTGCAACGGTTCAGGTTACGACAAAAAAGTATTTTGAACCACTTGCCTTTATGCCTGCCTATCCTGCTGCCTACCCGGGTTATTTTAACCCCGAAGTAGAAATTTTCAGAGGATACTGGCTTATTTCTTGGTTTAAAAGGGAATTTTGCCATTTAGAAGTTATGCAAGCTGAAAAAGAAGGGGTAGCGCCAGAAGTAGTTTTAAACAAGGCTTTGCTTGAAACTCCTCCTGGAAGTATGGGGCTTGTTGTTCAACCTTTCTGGAGTCCAGGACTTAAAACTCCTTTTGCAAAAGGTTCAATTATTGGTTTTGGCGATGTTCATACCAAGAAATATATGTATAGAGCAGTAATCGAAGGGCTTGCTTTTGCATTAAAGGATGGACTTAAAAAGATTGAAAAATCTGGAAAACTAAAGGTCGATAAACTTTTTGTCTCTGGCGGAGCAAGCCAGGCTGACGAAATCTGTCAGATTGCAGCAGATGTTTTTGAACTCCCCATATATAGAGGGAAAACTTATGAGACATCGAGTCTTGGCGCTGCGATAATCTGTTCAGTAGCAACTGGCATTCACCCTTCTTTTCAGGTTGCCCTTGATAAGATGATTTCCTATGGTAAAGTATTTAACCCCGATACAAAAAATGCCTTACTCTATAAAAATCTTTACGAAAAAGTGTATTCTAAGATGTATAAAAAACTCTCCCCTTTATATGAACAGATTAGAGAAATTACGGGTTATCCTGAAAACTATACAAGAATTTAATTATTTTAATATTTAACTTTATTTAATTTAAAATTTCTATAAAGAAGAATTGTTTTGAGAATAATAATTTCCATAAAAAAGAATATAAAATAAAAAAGTAATCCTGAAAACTATTTTTATATAGGAGTTATAATGAAAAAAGAAAAATTTTATCCTGACTGGATTGAGACACCTCCTCCTGAAAAATCATATAGAGCAGTTTTCAAATGGGGAGCACCAGACAGATTTAAACACCCAAACAAAAGACTTTTTGCTCTTATGAAAAAAACATTCAATCTAACCGATGATTATTTTAAAAAGCCTATATCAACTGGATATGACAGGGTAGATATAGAAGTT
This sequence comes from uncultured Brachyspira sp., assembly GCA_964454835.1. Taxonomy (GTDB): domain Bacteria; phylum Spirochaetota; class JAAYUW01; order JAAYUW01; family JAAYUW01; genus Exilispira. The sequence continues at coordinate 118,983 of CAYVTU010000006.1, read as the reverse complement.
CCGATAAAACTTAATCAAAAAATCATAGATTATTTTAAAAATCTTGTTGGTGAAGAAAATGTAAAGATAGATACCTTTACCCGTCTTTCAGTGTCTTATGGTAAAACTATGATTGACCAGCTCAGATTAAGAGAAAAAATAGTTGAAAATATACCCGACATAGTTCTTTATCCTCGGACAGAACAGGATATAATAGAAATTGTTAAATACTGTAATGATAATAAAATTCCTCTATATGTATATGGTGGCGGTTCGAGTGTTACAAGAGGAACTGAGGCAACAAAAGGTGGCGTAACTCTCGATATGAGAGTTCATATGAATAAAATTATCAGACTTAACGAAAAAAATCACACTGTTACTGTTCAAGCTGGTATTTCTGGACCTCAACTGGAAAGTTCTTTAAATAATGCCCCAAAACTTTTTGATGCTAAAAGAAGATACACATGTGGACATTTCCCTCAATCATTTGAATATTCAGTTGCAGGTGGCTGGGTTGTAACCAGAGGTGCGGGGCAAAATTCTACTTACTATGGTAAAATAGAAGACCTTGTGATAAGTCAAACCTATGTGACTCCTGTTGGTATAATTAAAACACCCGAATTTCCTGCAATGGCAGTTGGACCAGATATAGATGAAATAATGATGGGAAGTGAAGGTACTTTTGGCATATTAACAGAAGTTACCTTGAAAATTTTTCATTATGAACCAGAAAATACTAAAAGATTTTCCTTTATTTTTAAAAATTGGGATGATGCTCAGAATGCCACCCGTGAAATAATGCAGGGACAATTTGGTTTTCCAAGTGTTTTCAGACTTTCTGACCCAGAAGAAACAGAAGTTGTCATGAAACTTTATGGAATAGAAGGTTCTATTTTCGAGAAGTTGCTTTCATTAAAGGGCTTCAAAAGAGGAGAGCAATGCCTATTGCTCGGAACTGTCGATGGGGATAAAAGCTATACTTCTCTTGTTAAAAGAAAAATAGGTAAAATATGTAAGAAATATCATGCTTTCTATACGACTGGTTTTGTTACAAAAGCATGGGAACATGGAAGATTTACCGACCCATATATGAGAGAAGATTTACTCGATTATGGCATAGTTATAGATACACTCGAATGTTCAGTTAACTGGGAAACAATGCCAAAAGTCCATAGTGAAGTCAGAAAATTCTGTAAAAGTCGTCCTCAGACAATATGTATGACTCATTGCTCCCATTTTTACCCTCAGGGGGCTAACCTATATTTTATATTTATAGGTAAAATGGACTTGAAAGAATATATTGAGTACCAAAAAGGGATACTTGAAGCTATTTTCAAAAGTGGTGCATCGATGAGCCATCACCATGGCATAGGTAAAATGACTGCACCATGGCTTGAACCAAGCATAGGTAAAGAAAATTATGAAATATTTAAGGTTTTGAAAAAACATTTTGATCCAAATAATATAATGAACCCAGGTGGAACTTTAGGATTCGATGGAACTATTGACAAAAGAAATGAATAATTGATACAAGAAATTATTTAATAAACGAAACACTATATTATTCGGGATTAATACCAATAAAAGATAGATAATAATAGGTGAAACTAAAAAGTTTCATTAAAAGGTTATATTAAAAATTTTTTAAATCCATTTTGCTGCACTCTGTTTTTTGTCTAAATATATATTTTCCATCTGATCAAGTTTTTTTGTTGCAATATTGCTTAAAAAAATAGTAACTTCTGTTCCTATATTTTTTTTACTTTCAATTTTAAGATTTGCTTTCATCTCTTTAAGTGTTGTCTGAACAAAAATCATTCCAGTACCTGAACCTTCTTTTTTAGTAGTTTTACCGATTTGAAATTCTTTACAATTAAGGCAATTGTTGGTTTTACAATTAAAACAAAAGGGAATTCCTACTCCATTATCTTTTATTATTATGTATGGTTGAGGTTCTTTTCCAGTTATTATTGTAATTTGCGGGTTTTCTGATGCTTCTATAGAATTTTTAACTAAATTTTCAATTACCTGGATAAACTGAATCAAATTACCCTGTATAAATATTAAATCATCCTTTTTTTCAAGATTAAAGATGATATTTCTTTTTTCATAAGCTATTTTAAACTGCTTCGCAATGTTTTCTATTGTTTTATTTATTTCATAAGTTTGCAGATTATAATTTGTTTTATCTTTGATTAAATTTCTAATATCTTTTATCATCAAAGTCATCTCATCGCTTGAGCTTCGAACTATATTGCAGGTACTAATAATTTTGGTCATATCTGAGGGTTCGATAGCCTGCTCATATTTTTTCAAAATTGTAGTTAAAATGTACTCAGAAGACAAGAATGTAACTATTTTATTATTGAAATTATGAACCATTGAATTAAGCATCATTCCTATATTTGCGAAGGATTCTAAAGATTCTTTTTCTTTTATTATAAGTTCATTTAATGTTTTAAAAAAATTTATCTGATCAATATATATTGAAGAGAATAATAATAAAAATAAAGCAATGAATAAAACTCTTACTATCACATTTGTAATTTTATATGCTTTCAATTTATGCAAATCTTCGATTTCGCTTCCTATACTTCCTGCACTTGGTTGTTCAAGAAAATAATAATTATATATAAACATTGTGCTAACTAGAATAAGGAGAGCGAATATTATATAATTGATATATCTATGCTCAAAAAGATCATATTGCATTATTAAAAGAGAACCAAAAATCAAAAATGATATACCAAAATAAACTTGATTAACATCTGAAAAAATAGTTAATAAACCATCTAAATAAATAAATAATATCTGTAAAATTCTTTTAATTTTGAAATGACCTTTTCTTGTTGTCCAGAAAAATATTAAAGCTTGAATCAATAGTATAAGATTATAAAAAAGTACTAATGTGTGCTTAATCTTTCCAAAAGCATAGATTTCATAAAATAAATTAATGAAAATTAACAAAATTATAAAAATTGAAAAAATAAAACCAATTCTTTTTTGAATTTTAAATTTTATGTTCTGATTAGAATATTGATCATTTTGAGATAATTTGTTTTGCGATAATTTATTGCCATTTATCATATCGTTTTTCTCTAATTCAATTATGTTATATTAAATATAAAATTCAAGCAAATTGTATAATAAATCATAACTATTTTTTTAAAAATTAACTTGTTTTTTTGAATATTATTTTATAGATAAAATATAGTTTTAATAAAATATTGTGATGAAAATATTCAAAATGTAATAGATAAAACAGAACATTATTTTAAAATTATCATTCAATTTAACCAGAATCCCGGATTATTAATAAATAAATTTTTTAAATCAATTATGGTATTTATTTTTGTTTCTTTATCTAACTGTTTAAATATTTTTTTAAATAATTTTTCATATTTTTTCATTTTTTTGTCACTATTCAATGGATTATATTTACCTATCTTCTTATCATTTTCAATATCATGTAAATGATCTTTATATGATATGGCGATGAGTGCTTTTTGACACAATTTAAAAATCTTTCTATTTTTAACAAAAGGCCTAATATTCTCTAGAATAAGAGTTGCACGAGTTTCAAGGCAAAGAGATTCAGTAGCTTTAAAAATCTCTGGAAAATTTGCAGCAGTTAATAGTACTGATAAATTTGCATAGGCAAACATTTCAGCATAATCTGCATCTGCTAAAAAAGGTGTCAATGCTACTAATCTTAATGTATCACTTTTTTTAAGTTTTTCGAATTTTTCAACATCAATATTTCTTTCTCTTGAAATATCAGATAGTGCTTTTATATAAAATGGCTCAAAATTTTCAAAAATATAATCATATCTTTTCATATTAACCCTGTAATATTATTAAATAAAATAATTTATTATAAGTAACATTAGTTTACATATTATTTTAATATTATTTTTTAAAGTCAAGGTTTTTATTGAAAAGTTAGAAAAAAATTATAACATTAACTCGCAATGAAAAAACCAGCATATACTTTTTCCAATATTTTTATAAAAATAACTTTTTTAATTTTAATACTAACTATTTTTTATTCTTTTTTTTCCTGCCCTTATCAAAATACTAACACAACTCAACAACAACCTGATAATAATGTTAAATATAATGGTGATTTTGTCTTTTTGCTTCAAAATAGCCAGTTAACTCCAATAAATTATCCTATTTCAGATTACTTGATCAAACCTTTTGACAACAATTATTTTAATGAATACTTAAAGCAAATTAAATTTGATTTTGATAATGTAAAACCCTCTTTTTTAACAAATAAAGTAAAATCATATTTCGAAAAATGCGACCCTTTTTTAGATGTTCTTCTTTATAATGAGGCAGTTCAATATTTTGATTATCTATTAAAAGAAAAGGACTTTACCAATATCTTAAATTATCTTGAAAAATATATCAACGAAAAACCACCAGAACCTTACCCTATCGAACTTGGTGATTTTGTAAGCATGTATCAAAATGGGATAGAGTACAGGTACCCTTTAGAAAAAGGAGCAACAATAATTGAATTTGTCGATAAAAGTTATCAAATCAAGTTTGAGGACGGAAGAATATTTTACCTTCTTTCAGATGGAACATATTTTGAAACTTTTGAAGATGGAAGCGAAATCTATTTTGTTAATCCGAAAACTCATTATTTTAGAAGATGGTTTGGTTCTGTTCTTTTTTCAAAATCAGAAAAGATTGCATCAATTCAATTTGGTAATTGCTCTATTAATTTTAATATACAAAATCAGCCATTTTTAAAATATTCATATTCAAATAAATTTGAGTTCAATATTTTATTAAAAAATAACAACCAGAATAGTTCTAATAATAATTTTTACCTTGAAGATGTCAAAGTCCCAATATTAAATTTCCAGGAAATTGAAAAACTTTTATACTTATCATCAGATAATTTTACTTTTATCAAAAATGACCTTAATAATACCATATCCTTTGTTGTTGAAAATAATATGATAACAATCAAACCAAATTATATTAAAACGATATATGCCTTAAAAAATTTTGATTCAAATAGTAAAAATAAATTTAATTTTATAATAGATAAAATCATGGCAATATATCTACCCGAAGGCATAAAATTAGCAGATTTTTACTCTGATAAACCTTCGAGTATTATCAACTTTGCATATAATTTTAAGAAAAAGACTATTGGTAACTTCAACTTTTATTATTATCAAGACATAGAAGATATCATAAATAAAATAAGAGAAGAAAAACTATATGAAATATATGAAATTTTAAAAGAGAACATTGGAAATAATGAGAAAAATATTCTAGATGAACAATTTAATGTTATACTACCATCAAACATATATCAATATCAAGAACTTTTATCGGGTAGTATTCAAAGAAAATTTAGTTCCCTACCCGATGGTTTTACTAGAGATGATATTATAATAAGCTGGCCATTAAACCTTCCAAGATATATTGAAGATAAAGATATGTCATATTTCTTTGAAAAAGAGTTTTATAATATTTTACTTTTCCAGATGATAAAAAAACAGATGATTAAACAAACAGGCTTCTTTGGAAGATTACCTTTTTTCCTTGAAACAGGCTTTGCAATTTATTTAGCTTCACTATATAATGAAAATTTAAAAGAATCTTATGATTCTCTTTTTATTAAGCTAAGAAAAGCAAATTTTTCTTTTGACCAATCATTTTTGATATTAACAAATTCTGAAACTAGTTCTATGCCCTCTTTTAAATATCTTACAGCTTATTCATATAGATTAATAAAGTATATAGTTTCAATATATGGAAATAATAAAATAATTGAATTTATAAAAACCTTTAAAATCAATATTAATAATAATGATATAAAATTAATACAATCTAATCAGTCTTATCTAATTTTTTCTAACAGAAACATAACTCAAGTATTTGGTGTAACTTTTGATAAACTACTTGAAGCTTTTTTAATGTTAAAATGATTTAATCACAATTTATTCTATTATTTTTCAAAAGTTTTACTAAAATAGTTTTACTAAAAAAGTAATTATTGAACATTTAGCTTTTTATACCTTTTCACCTTTTTGTTTTAATGTTTCAAGGACTTTTTTTTCATCGTAATATGTGAACAATACGAGTGAAGCAATGGCAAATACAAATGCTATAACAGCAGTTAATCTTATTCCTATTGGATTTGAAGCTGTTTTCCCTAAAAGCAGAACAGAAGGAAATATTATTCCTGCCAGTGATTGCCCGAGCTTCGACATAAATGTCCTTGCTCCAAAGAATATACCTGCCTTATAAACTCCAGTTTCAAAACCATGAGCATCTGCAATATCGGCAATTATTGCATTTGGTAATATTCCAAAAATGGCAAGAGGTAAAGATAATATTATGACTATAAGCCAACCTTGAATAGGTTTGCTAAAAGGAAGCATACCAAGTAAAAATGCATAAACATAGACAACCATAAATATAATAAAACCTATGATAATAAGCCTTTTTTTCCCTATCTTTTTTGCTATTAGATTTATAGGAATATAAAAAACAAAAGATAGTCCAAACATGACTATTTGCATGAATGAAACTAGAGACTTGTCTAACCCAAGAAGTGTTGTGATATAATAAACAAGACCTGTAGAAGCTATTGTTAAAGCTACCCAATAACCTAAATCTGAAAGAGTAAATAAAAGAAAATTTTTATTTTTAAATGCAGTAACAACAGATTTAAAAATACCTTCATCTGAGACATGATGCTCGGCATACTTCTTTTCATCAATAAAAATAATAGGAAGTAGCATGAATATAAAACCAATCACTGCAAATCCACATACCGTGTATTGAAAAGCAAGAGTTGGAGTAATCCCAGTTTTTTCAAGAACTGCTGAGATTGAGTAAACCTGTGAACCTATTGCAAAACCTATTGCCCAGGTAATAGATATATATGTAGAAAGATTAAGTCTCTCATCGGGGTTATGACCAATTTCAGACATAAGTGCAAAAAATGGGGTTACATACATTGTCATAAACCAGTAAAATAGTAAAACAGTAAAGAATAACCATATAGCATTTATAACACTTACATAACCAGTTATAGGTATAAAAACAAGAACAGATAAAAGAGCAAATGGAAGGACAGAAATTGCTAAAAATAATCTTCTTTTGCCAAAATTAGATTTATTTCTGTCTGAAAGTCCGGCTACAAGTGGATCTGTTATTGCGTCAAAAAGTCTACCACTTGCAAGGACAAGACCAATTATTGTAAGAATACCAAAAATATAACCTTGAAAAACAAAAGGAGGAAATATAGATTTTGAAGATGATTCAGGCGGAAGATAAAAATAAGTCAAAAGATTTCCGACTGAATATGAAGTCAAAGACCAGCCAAGCTGCCCTAATGCATACATCCATTTTTTCCATAAAGGTAAAGTCTGAATAGCATTTGAATTTTGATTCATAAATTATCCTTTGTTTTTAACATTTATATAATAATTTTTTTTATTTTTCAATTGTTTTATGCTATTATAAACCATAATTAACAAGTAAATAATAAAAAAAAAGAGCTGCCATAATGGCAGCCCCAAAAAGAGGTGGCGGTATAATTATCTGAGTAACTGCAAAATCTGCTGTGGTTGAGTATTTGCCTGAGCTAACATTGCGGTTGCGGCTTGAGTAAGGATGTTGTTCTTTACAAATTGTGACATTTCATAAGCCATATCTGTATCTCGGATTCTACTTTCAGCAGCTTGCAAGTTTTCTGCTCCATTTAATAAACCTTTACCAAGGAATTCAAGTCTTTCCTGATAAGCACCAAGGTCTGCTCTTTGTTTTGCTACTTTTACAAGAGCTGTGTCAATTAAACCAAGAGCAATATTTGCCTTATCTGGGGTTGATACAGAAATAAAAGTCGCTGTTTCTGCTCTTCCAATAGAATTTTTTAAACCAAGACCCTGTGAAGACATTGTCCCGATGTATACTCTGATTCTCTGGTCAAGATTTGCTCCAATATGAAACCACATTGAAGCAGTTACTTCTGTTGAAATTGTGGGTTTTGCAAATTTTCCAGTAAGAAGGTTCATACCATTAAATTGAGCATGAGATGCTATTCTGTCAATTTCTGCAACAAGTTGAGACACTTCAACCTGTATGTTCAATCTGTCATCATCAGAATAAACACCGTTAGCAGCTTGAACTGCAAGTTCTCTTAATCTTTGAAGAACATCTGTTGTCTCGTTTAAGTAACCTTCTGCTGTTTGAATTAAAGAAATGCCATCTTCTGCATTTTTTTGAGCTCTTAATAATCCTCTAATCTGCCCTCTCATTTTCTCGGAAACTGCAAGACCAGCTGGGTCATCAGATGCATTATTAATTCTCATTCCAGAAGAAAGTTTTTCAATGCTTCTTCTTAAATCCAGTGAATTTGAGTGAATCTGTCTCGATGCAAAAAGAGATGAGATGTTGTGATTAATAATCATATTATTCCTCCTTGATTATTTACAATATAAACAACATCCTTGTTATTCTAACTTTCGGATATTGGTAAAAAAGTTTAGCTTAAAAATTTTTTTTTTAAAATTTTTTGATTTTCTCAATTTATAGACTATATTTTATTTGAATTAGCAATTATATAAAAAAGTAAAATTATTAATGTGAGGATAACTTATGGAATTATACATTATCCGACATGGTGAATGTGCTGAAAATACCAATTTACTTTCTCTTCTTGGTATTGAAGAAATCAAGAATCTTGCCAATATATTAAAACAGGAAGGTCCTTTCGATGTAATATATTCTTCATCTTATAGACAGGCAATTGATTCTGCTAAACTCATTGAACGAAGCACAAAAACCGGTCTTATCATAGATAAACGGCTTGATGAAAGATATATTGCAGAAGAGTTTTTAAATGATAAAGATGTTTACTTGAATGTTAATTACTCGATTAAAGGTAAAATAGAAAGCATCTCCTCTCATTATGAAAGAGTTTCTTTCTTTATTGATGAATTAAAACAAAAATATTCGGGAGAAAAAATAATTGTCGTTGCACATATGGGTACTACTCAGATGCTCTTATACAATATACTTGGCATTCCAATAGATAAAATAAGCACCATACAGTTTTCAATCCCTATGGGTGGACTCATTAAATTAAAAGATAGCACAGTACTTTCACCAGAAGGCTGGACAATCTTTCTATAAAATATTTATTTTAAGCCAAATTCATGACATATATAATCTATAAGTCCTTCCATTTTGCTAAAATTTTCACCACCAAGAGTTATTAAAATATCATCATCGTTGAAACAAATTCTAATGTACCTATTATTTATTATTAAATCAACTAATAAATCATTGTTTTTATCTAATTTTCTAAATTCATCTTCTAAAAATCTTTTAAATTTCTTTTTATTCCTTGTTTCATCATAGTATTTAATTGTTAAAGCTATGTTTTCTTCCGAAATATTCCTATGCTCAGCAAATTTATATAATGTATCTTTATACTTAAATGAATGAAGAAACCCAACATCTCCAATACTTATTGGTTTATCAAATCTAAGTTTCAGAGTAGTGATACCACTATCAGTCAAAACTTCACATTCAAATTCTTCATCCTCATTATATTTACTACCATAGCGAGGTACTGGCACTATCCTTACAGAATCAACTGATTGATAGTTCTCATCCTTATAGAAAACTGATAGAATAAATTGGATATCGTTAAAAAATAATTTGAAAAAAAGTATTTTCTTACTTTCGCTTTTTGATGCTGCGGGAGCATATCCTATATACTGATAAGGAGATATTATCTTATTTTTATAATGATCTATATAAACAACATATTCGGATTTAACACCATCTCTTATGACTTCTTCATTAACAATTTCTGCCATCCTTTGATTGTAATATTGATTTAAAGCAGCTAGAATTATTTTGCTTTTAGTAATTAAAAAATATAACTGATTTGCCTCTATCTCATCTATTGTTCCCAATACATATTTCTCAAAAAGCTCATTTAAGTTTGGGTATTTTGAAATAATTAATTTAATATCATCTTCGTTATATTCTTCAGATTCTGGACTTTCATTAAAGTTGCCAATCATAATAAAGATATCTTTTTCTATTCCCATATTTAACCTTACTCACTAGATTATTTTTTAATTTTTTTTTTATATTTATTTTTATGAGTTACTTTTTTTTATTTCCTTTTTTTTATTTTTATCTTTTACTGGCTTTTCATCATTTTTTTCTATAATATTTTCAAGGTATTTTATAAGCCAATTATATACATTTTTCATGATTTCATCGTTCATATTAATAAGATTATTTTTTTCAAAATATCTTACCAAGTTTTGCATAATTCTTGAATAAATAGTATTTACATTACTCTCTGTCAAATCTAACTCAATAGCTATCTTATCTGCTTTTACATTATTGAGTTTTTTATAAAATATTATTAGATGTTTTCTATCCTTAATAGTTTGAAAGAATTTGTTTAAGATAAAAATAACTTCTTCAGCAACCAGATAATCTGTGTGATCTCCTTTAAAAATATACCTATTAACTTCTTTTTCAGATTTCATTTCATCATCTTCAAATGTGTTCGGTAATCTTTCGACCTTTTTTTCCTTTTTTAATATATAATACATCTGGTGGGTGGCGACTTTCATAAGATAAGAAGCAAAGTAATCTATCTCTTTTATTCTTCTAATATTTTCATAATCATTCTGAATCATTTTGCAGATACAATCCTGAACAATATCTTCTATTTCTGATTCTGAAATATTAATTTTAGTCGATGCTTTTATTTTAGATATTGCTCTTTTGAAAAAAGTTTCCAGCTCAGAACAAAAATTATTAACTGAAAATGGTTTGTTTTCTTTAATCAATCTTATATTTTCTTTCAACATATTGGCCTTATTTTATATTGTTTTTTCTATTTTTCAATATAAAATTATTATATGGAACAAAATTTCGAAAAATCAATCTGGCAAATTATATCTTCATTTATTGTGAACAAAGATGAGTTTTCAAGATTTACCTGCCTTGTGCATATCCCAGCGAAAAGATTGGAACCAACTTTTCTTAACTATCTTATCTTTCAACCAAAAAATTGCTATTTTATTATTTCTAAAGAACTGGAAAAGCCATTTGATGATTTTAAGAATTCTTTTATAGATTTATTTGAAGCAAAAATAATAAACAATATGACAGATGAAATGAAAATATATTTTAGTGATGTTATTTCTAATATAAATAAAATTAATCTTTTAATACTTAAAAATGAAGAATTTTCAGATTTCCTTTTATTCAAGGCAAGAGTAAATTCACTAATATCAGATTTGGTTAAAAAATTTAATAATTCTGAAATTATCATCGATGTTACTGGTGGGAAAAAATTACATTCTATAATCTGTGCTGAACTTTCAAGTTTATATCATCTGGCTTATTCATATTTAAATGTAGAAGAGAACCATAATAAAGATGGTATTTCTGCTCAAGGGGGAACAGAACGACTATATATTCAATACCCCGATTCTAAAAAACTTAGTTATCTTTCTATACATTCTTTTCCTCTTCTTTCAATTTCAAATAGTGAAATTTCCTGTTTCTACGATGGTACTTCTATTTTCTCAGATTTTTATTTCGAAGAAGAAACGAGACAAAATATAATAAACCTTTTTTCCTCTTTTTCAGATAACTTCACTCATTTTTTGACCCATAAACTTGAAATGATGCTTGAACTAGATTTTCATGATATTGTTCAAAATATTAGAAATATTTTTCCTATAAATTTTTTAAATCAACTTGAAAACCATGTTCGACAAAGTAAGATATTTGCAATTTCTTTGAATAAAAGATTCTGGAATTTTCCTTTTGAATTTATTTTCAATAATTTTGACGATCTAATAATACTAAGATCAATACCGGTAATCGAAGAAAGAAACCAGATAAAAGTCATGAATGAGGTTGATAATAATAATAAAATTAATTCTAAGATAAAATTTTTACTTGTTAACTTTTCCGAAGATGAATACATGAACTTCCAATATAATGAATTAAAAGAATATCTGAGTAATCTTGTAAGTATTGAGCTTATTACTTTACAATTACCTGAAAAAAATGAATTTTTCGAGGAATATTCAAAAGCAGATATTGCACATATTATCTGCCATGGACAAATTATAGATGATAGCCAGGTTTTTATCCTGGAGAAGGCTTATAATAAAAATAAAGATATAATTAGATTAGATAAAGATGGAAAAAAACCAAAATTAAATCATGAATATTTGACTATTAATGATTTTATAGATATGAAATCCCCCCAATTTGTTTTTATTTCAGCCTGTTCATCACTTACACTTAATGTTGATTGGGATAAGACAATATACTTTGAAATAGCAAAAAATGGTTGTAAAACTATTGTCGGAACTCACTGGGCTATCCCTCAATTTGAATCATCAATTATTTCAAAAAGTTTTTATGAAAACTTTATAAGCGGAAAGCCAGTAGGTATGGCTTTAAATAATGCATTAAAAAAAGTCAACAATAATTTTTTAAGTCGTAATTATTATATAATTGGTAATCATACCGCAGTATTACAATAAATGATATACAATATACAAATAATATGCTTTTTCAATTTAAAATTATTCAAAACAAGAATCCAATTTCAAGCAAAATACCGATTCTAGAAATACTTATACCAGATAAAGCAACCACTCCAAGAACGAAACCGGGATCTATATAAAAAGATCCAAGCAAAAAGCGATAACCTGCAAATCCTCTAAATAAATTAGCAGAGTACGAATACTCTTCTATTTTAACATTTCCCAAACCTAAGTCTGCTCCAAGAAAAAAACCACTGAAATCCTGAAAGAAATATTGGATTCCGATACAAAACATTATTGCAGAGCCGCTATACCCCGACTGACTTACTGAAATTATTTCAAGCAATCCCCTTAGAACTATATTATTTGAAAAATAATATCCGTATCCAACAACAAAACCTCCATTTAATAAACCCCCAATATTTATAAAAATACTAGAATTCCCAGCTAATAAACTAGAACTGATTAAAAAGATCACCAAAATAAGAAATAAAAATATTCTTATTAATCTTTCAAGTCTCATTTTTCCTCCAGATTATTAAATAAATATTATTTACAATTATAAGACTTGAAAAATTGAAAAATATTACAGATTTTTTAAATACAAGATTATTAAGATAATTTTCAGTAATTTGCAATGCTATTGAATACTTCATCCATTAAAGTACAGTTAAAGTTAAAGTCTGAAAAACAGGCATTAAAACAAATAAAAATAATTTTACTACTGTTTGAATAGGAATCATAATAAATATATATAAAAGCAAACCACATTGTATTACTACCATAATGAAACAAAGTGTTTGTGCTTACGCACCATCCAAGAGCATATGAGTTTGCAACTACTTGATGCAATTTGGTAAAAGAATCCTGCGATAAAAATGTGCTTGATCCCTTTAAACCATCAAGATGTATTTTTGCAAATTTAACAATATCCTGCATTGTAATATGAATAGTGCCCGCGGGTCCTAAAACTTTAGGATTGTCAGAATAAACACTATCTGGGTCAACTGGCTTAAAACTTAGTAAACTCCCATTTTGAGTATGACCCGATGGTTGTAGATTTTGCGGTTTTGGAGCACCAAAGCCTGTATTATTCATTCCTATAGGTTGAAAAATATAAGTTTGAATTAACTCTTCCCATGATTTGCCTAATTTTTTTTCCAGCATAGCTGCTGCAACAATATAACCCGCATTACTATATAAAAATGTCCCTTTCGGTACTTCGGGTTTTATTTTTAATATTTCTTTTACCAATTTATATCGTTGTTCAATAATTGGTGATGTATCTGTAAAGTAATCACTCCAGCCCGAAACTTTTGTGATATCTCCGATAACACCCGATGTATGCGATAAAAGCTCTATAAATGTTATATCTTTATATTCAGGTTGGATTAAAGAATCAAACTCGGGGAAAACATCGATAATACTTGTATTCCAATCTAATATAGCATTTTCTTCTATAAGTTTTGCAATCAAAGTTGCTGTCATAGATTTGGTATTTGAACCTATATGCCATTTATCATTTATTGTTACTTTATTAGATATATTACATGAGCTTCTATAACCGGTAGCTGCAAATACTGGTTGATTATCATTCTCAGTTATAGATGCACATAGTGAAGGTAAATTATATTTATATCTTATTTCTTCAAGTTTATATTCAAGAGTATCCTTATTATATTCTATTTTGGGAAGTTGAAAAACACAACTTAAAAACAAGAATAGAAAGAATAGTACTGGAAAGATGCTTATACCTAATTTAATATATCTATTTTTTGTTTTCTTTGCATTTATTTTTGTACTCATAGTTTTATATATATTCATAATATGTTCTTTTTCCTCTTTTTTTGCTTATTGTAAGTTTTTATCTCTATCAAATATTCTAATATTGTTTTTTTTAATATCAACCCTGACATATTTTAATAATTTATAAATTTTTGCAGTTTCACGAAAGTGAATTTAAAATTAAAATATTTGACTTTGGTATTACTTTGTATTACCCTTATTTTAAAGAAAGAATTTTTATTTAATTTGTTTCCATTTATTATTAATGGTGATAATAGTTCATTTTTAGTATTATGTTTTCACTATATTGAATAATATAATTAATAATATAATTAATGATATAATTAAGGAATTTTGATGAAAGATGTTATAATATCATTTAAACTTGACCATACTTTATATGAAAAATTGAAGGATATCCCTGACCGCTCTAAATTCATTAGAAGTGCAATAGAATCTTCACTTGAAGATATCTGTCCCCTTTGTAATGGTACAGGTATAATGAGTAAGCAACAAAAAAAACACTGGGAAGATTTCAGTAAAAATCATACATTAGAAAGATGCCCCGATTGCGGAAGCATTTATATAAAATGCAATAAAATAGATAATTAGGTCCATAACTACGAAGTAAAATTATAACTATATTTAAATTATTTTAATTTGAAGTTTTTTAATTAAATATATAAGGTTTTGAAAGGAGCTTATTACTATGAGAATCAAAAGTACAACCTTAATTTTTTTAACAATAATAATTTTTTCCATTTTTTCATGCCAGAATTTAAATAAAAACAAAGAAAAAGTAGATATTTATACTTCAATTGCCCCAATTAAATTTATCATAGATAATATTACTGGTGAAATCTTAAATACAGCAACTTTGATAAAACCAGGAAGTGATCCTCATACATTTGAAATCTCTGCAAAAGAGTTGCAGCTATTGGCAAATGCAAAAGCATATTTTTCAATTGATTTACCATACGAAAAAACAATAGTTGATAAAATGACAAAACAAAATATATCATCTTTCAAAGTCTTTAGTATTGAACTTAATGAAGGAAAAGATATACATAGATGGACTTCTATTTCTAAGATTAAGGAAATTTCAAAAGAATTTGTAAAAGCACTTACTGAATTATATCCTGATAACAAAAATCTCTTTGATACAAATTACAATATTTTTATCGATAAGCTAAATAATCTGAATGAAGCTATTAAATATAATATTGAAAACTCAAAGATAAAAACCTTTTTAATACTTCACCCCGCATTAACATATTTTGCAGAAGATTATGGGCTTAATCAGATAAGTATAGAAAAGGAAGGGAAGGAGCCTTCTTTATCTGATTTAATCGAGTTAGGCAAAAGAATAAAAAAAGATAATATAAAATTCATATTCTTGCAGCCTGAATTTCCAGAAGAACAAATATTACAATTTATAAAAGACAATAAAATTGAAGCAATCAATATAGATATTCTTGGATATAATATATTTGAAACCTTACTGAAAGTATCAGAAACATTCTTAAATTATTCCAATTAATTAGATAAATGATATTTAGTTTTTTTGCTTTATTAGGTAACCTTTTATCTATTTTAATGGATAAAATTTAATAGGTAAAAATTTAAAGGGTAAAAATGAAAGATAAAAAATTGGATAAAATGATTATATCAGTTGAAAATCTTTACTTTAAGTTTGAGGATGAAGAAAATTATATAATTGAAAATATTAATTTTAATGTTTACGAAAAAGAATTCATAAGCATAATTGGACCAAATGGTGGTGGAAAATCTACACTTATAAAACTTATATTGGGTTTATTAAAACCAACAGAAGGACAGATAAAATTTTTTAATCATAAAAATGAAAATTTAAATGATAAGAATTTAAAACCTGACCTAGGATATGTTCCTCAATATCTGAATTTTGATAATCTTTATCCTATAAGTGCTCTTGATGTAGTATTGATGGGAAGGCTAAAAGCTAATTTTTTTTATAAATTTAATAAAGAAGATTATGCGATTGCAAAAAATTGCATCAAAAAAGTAGGAATGGAAGGATTTGAAAAAAAACTTATCTCCAATCTTTCAGGAGGACAAAGGCAAAGAATTCTTATAGCCCGAGCTTTAGCCATAGATTCCCCTATACTTATACTTGATGAACCAACCGCAAATCTTGATAAAGAAGCACAGATTTTTCTTTATGAACTTTTAAAAAACTTAAATGAAGAAAAAACAATAATTTTAGTATCTCATGATATAGGATTTGTACCTTCAATCTCCACAAAGGTCTTATGCTTAAATAGGTTTTCTACTCTATATACTAAAGAATCTGAAAAAGAAATGGATAATATTAATTTTTATAATTGTAAGGTAGATAGAATTATAAATAACAATAAATAAAGGTTTTTATGGTAGATTTTATATGGTAGAATTTATAGTAAATATTTTTTCATACTCATTTTTACTATATGCCATAGCAGCATTGGCAGGTACCAGTTTAATAGCTGGCACTATTGGCACCTATATAACCATAAATAGATTTTCTTATATAGCAGGGGCATTATCTCATTCGATTTTATTTGGTATGGGTTTATTCAACTTTCTTAAGGCTATTTTAAGATTAAAATATCCCCATCTGGCTATTTACTTAACTCCAATAAATGGTGCATTTTTAAGCTCTATAATTTTTTCGTTTATAATTGGTGTTCTATACAATAGTAAAAAGGAAAGAATGGATACAATATTGAGTGCAATATGGTCTATCGGTATGTCAGCTGGAATATTATTCATATTCCTGACACCAGGATATAGCCAAGAAATAACTCGATATCTTTTTGGCAATATATTACTTGTATCAAAGCAAGATCTTTTATTTCTTTTTCTTTTTTCTTCTATAATAATATTAATTTTTTCTTTCTTTTATAAAAACATACTCTTGATAAGTTTCGACAATGAATTTTCATCTTTGATGGGACACGATGTCAAAAAATTTAATTTTATAGTAATCTTTATTATAGGTTTTTCTGTCGTCTTATTGACCCAGATAGTTGGTATAGTCTTACTTATAGCTCTTTTAACTTTACCCTCTGCTACAGTCTTAAAATTCAATCTACCTTTCAAAAAAACAATTGTTTTTAGCTGTCTTTTAACTTTTGTTGTTGGATTTTTTGGATTATTTTTTAGTTATAAATTTGATCTGCCATCATCACCTATTATAATACTTTTTCTTGGAACAATTTATATAGGATCATTTTTAAATGATAAATTAAAAATAAAATCAATTTAGAAATTAAATTAATCAAAAACAGGACTTATAGATTTCTTTAATATCTTTTTCAAACAAAACTTTAAATGAACCTATTGATTTTCTTCTCTTAACAATAGAATCTGTCCATATACCGACATAATCTTGAGTAATTTTAAGTTGAGAAAAAGTTGTAGCAAGTCCAATATCCTTAAAAAATTTAGCGGTTGCATCTATTGCCATCATAGAAGCACTGTAAGAATCTTTTTCAGTTATGCCCCAAACATTCTGTGCATATTCCAAAAATTTTACTGCTTTTTCTTCAGAATAGCAGTACTTCATCCATCTTGGAAAAAGTATTGCAAGTCCCTCACCATGTGTTATGTCATGAGTAGCTGATGGTTCATGTTCCATTGCATGTGTTGCCCAATCAGTAACTTTACCAGAAGATAAAAGCCCATTTAATGCAAGAGTTGATGCATACATTAGTTCACTTCTTGCTTCGTAATTTTCTGGCTCTTTTAATGCTATTGGTGTATAATGAATTACTGTTTTCATTATACTTTCAGCCATTCTATCTATCATATAGGCTTTTGAGTTCGAAAAATATTGCTCAAAAACATGAGCCATAATATCGGCACTTCCTGCTGCTGTTTGAAAAGAAGGTAAAGTAAAAGTGAAAGTTGGGTCTAATATTGCGAATTTTGGTCTTAAAATATCATTATGAATGGCAAGTTTTTCTTTTGTAACCCTATTTGATATTACCGAGTTTCCATTTGTTTCAGAGCCAGTTGCAGGAAGAGTCAGTACAACCCCGATAGGAAGTGCTTTTTGGACTTTCCTTTCATCGTAAAAAAGTTGCCAGCTATCATCGTCAAAGTAAAATCCTGTTGCAATAGCCTTGGCTGTGTCTATGACCGAACCACCACCGACTGCAAGAATAAATTGTAAATCATTTTCTTTTATAAGTTTTATTCCTTCTCTTACCTTATCTATGTCGGGATTTGGGATTACTCCCCATAATTCTATCCATTTTACCTGCATACTTTTAAGGGCAGTTGTTACCTGCTCATATGCATCATTTTTCTTTATACTTCCACCACCTGCTACGAGCAAAATCTTCTTATATTGAGCCAATTCTTTTGTGAGCTTTTTAGTTGCCCCCTGCCCAAAATATATATGTGTTGGCATTGTAAGGTGAAAATTTTCCATATTTTCTCCATAATTTAATTAATATTTTTATGATTTATTTCAAAGAAAATATACCAAATATTTTAAAAATTAAAAAGCATTAAGAAAGAAATTTTATAAGAATTAAGTTAAATACTTTTAAAAATAGATTCTTTAATTTTATCAATTTCATCTTCTTTATATCGAAAATATATTTTCCCATTATGTTTTTTAACTTCTGTTATATTGTATTCAAAACCTGCATGAGCTAAAAAGTTTCTTTCTTCAAATTTATCATTTGTTTTATCATAATAGTAGGAAATAGATTTCCAATTTTCAGATATTTTATTATATAAAATATCTCTATTTTCTTGATTTCTGGATTTGTATTTACCAAGTTCCTTTTTAATAAAATTTTTCAAACCTTTATTAATTGCTATATTAAATATAGAATTATTTTCATTAATAAAAGAATCTTCTATTTCTTCCAATTTTATTTCTTCTTTTTTTATTATTTTTTTTTCTTCGGCAATTTTTAAATAAGAAAATAATAAAGCTAATGAAAATAGAACACTTGTAAAATAATTATAATCAATTCCAGATTTCTTTTTCCAATTTTTCCTTAATAAATGTTGTCCTATTTGTATAACATTTTTTATATGCGAAAGGACATCTTCTTTCTTAGGCATTATTAATTGATATAAAGGAAGAAGAATTCCGTTTGATAATAAGAAAAATAGCATATGAAATGATTCTATTACATTTATTAATGAAGTCCTCAAATTATTTAATTTTGCCTCTTGGTTTTCACTTTCATCAGAATTATAATACCACAGAGATTTTATAATATTATCATTTAAAAGTATATCTTGATATATTCTATTCCCTATTTCACTTGAGATAATATTATTTGTATTTAAAGGATTTATAAATGCTTTAATTTGTTTAATCTGATATGGATCATGTATATCATAGATACCATCATGATTTGGTATTACTGGGTCACTAAAAATAATTTTTATTTTAAGATAATTATTTTGTGTGCTAAAAAAGTTTAAAAAATTATAAAATTGAGCATATAATCTTGCTGCTTCCATTAAAGCTGGATTATATATATTAAACCCACTGGAAATATCTAAAAAAATTTCAGTATCATCTTCTGTCAATTTCAAATTTTTTTGTAGAATTATCCTGTTTATCATATCAAGAAACATTTCTAAAACAATATCTTGAAAAGAAGAATCAAAATCAATTTTATCTTTTATACCTAAAAATGTCCCAATACTATGTATGACAAAAAAATCATCAATATTTTTAACATGAGGATGAAGGTTAAAAAATTCTTCTGGATTTTTAAAATATTCTTCTTTTACCTCATCACTAATATTAATATTATGTATTGTTTCAAGGAATACTTCATCTAGTTGTAATGCCTTTTCAAGATTTTTGTTAAAAGGTAAGCTAACAGGATAAGCAAGTATTATTTTAACATCCTTTTTTTGTTTTTCTTCTATTAAATTTTTTTTTAATGCCAATGAAGATAATGGCTCTATTTTTATTATTTTATTGTTAAAGCGAAATTTTTTCTCTGAAATATCATTATCCAATCTTCCAATTTGATAAATATAAATATTCATAAAATATCCTTAAAAAAATTTAATTCTTACAAATTATTCCAATATCTTTTTATTTCTTTCATTTTTTGCACATTCTAGCTGAGGGGTCTGAGAAAAACCATGAAATTTTAATGAAGATCTTACTCTTTTTAATAATTCATATCTTTCAATATTTCCCTGAGCTTCTCTTAGATATTTGCAAAAATAATAGGTAAATGCTCCATTATAAGTACCAGCAATATATGCATCTGCTGAGGTCTGGTTGTCTTTACAAGCAGTAAAAACAACCTGATTATTTGGTTTTTTAGCCCTAATATTTGAGAAGAGCTTTTTCACAGGCATATCTTCATCCATCATACAATCAATATCTACCGGTGGTTTAATATATTTTACTGCTAATGTATCTTCTTTTGGAAGAAGTGACAAACCCATCACCTCTCTTGTTCCAGTTCCACTATGACAGCTATCTAAAATAATCTCAACATTCACAGAGGAATCTACTTTTGAAAAAATTTCATTTAATTCATCATCTATAATATAAGTTCCATCCCAATCCATATCATGAGGGCATAGAATCTCATCAAGATTATCTTTTTTTTCATCATTGTTTTTATCGACAATCTGCGAACCATGTCCCGAAAATTGAAATAAAATACTATCGTTGCCTTTAACACCTTCACATAACCAATCCAGACCATCTATAATGGCTTTTTTTGTTGCTCTTTCATCGGTAATGACTTTGATTTCATTTATATTAAAATTAAAATATTTAAGCAAGATATCTCTTAGATTTGTAACATCATTCACGCAACCATTTAAGTTAGCCCCAGCAATTTTATAGTTATTAATACCAACAAGTAAAGCTTTTTTCATAATAACTCCTTTTAGTATTTTTAATAAAAAATAGAGAGAATAAAATTAATTAAATATATTTAAGATATTGAATAAAATTAATATTTTACAACACATTCTTTATTAATTTATAAATTTATTTTAAAAGTTTTGCAAATATATTTTATTTTTAAGTTAAAAAATTTTATTAAATATTTTATTAAAATTATTGCAATATTTTAAAATAGAAGTAAAAGTAAAATAATATTGAATTAAAATTGAATTATTGTTAAAAAAGGAGAAAGTATGAACAGATACCAGCAAATTTTAGATGATTTTCAGGTATATTTTACAAAGTTGATTCATAAACTTGCTGAAGAAAGGAATATACCTTCTTCCGAAGTCGAAATCTTGATGAAAAGCCCTGCATTCTATTTTGTTGCGATAGCACCATTTGTTTGCGATGCTGATTACGCTGAAATGTTTGCTTATGCAAATTGCTCAATTCTTATAACTGCTTCCAAAATCCCTGAGATTTTTAACGCAAAACCAGAAATATCTGTTGAAAAAAGAGCTATACTTGTTTTAGAAAATATGGCAAATTATGTTAAAAATAAAAAAGCATATAAATGGTTTCAAAATGCTTTAATTGCAGTATCTATTTCCGACCACTTAAAAGATGTCGAAAATGATAGGAAAGTTAATAAATATAACCCTTTTAAAGATGAAAGCACAAAAATAAAATATGATAAAATTCATAAATCTTTGGTAAACGATTTACTTAAAACAAATCCTGATGCTAATAATTTGAAGTCTTCTCTATTAGCAGATGGTGGATTTTGGAAAGCATAATTTTAAGGAATAATTATGGAAAATAAATTAAATCAGATGCTTTACAAAAGTCAGAAAAAAGTAGGTTATATTTTCGGTTCTTTTCTTTTATATCTTTCTTTCATAAATTATTTTACTTCTTATTTTTTTTATAAAGTTTCAATAGTTTCAACTGAAACTTTACTTTATAGCTTTCAACTTATTCAAGCTCTTATTTTTTTCTGGACAGTAGTTAAGGGAAAAGAAAAATTAAAAAGAACATTACAGATTACTTTAATTTTAATTGATGGTATTTTAACTCTTTTGATGAGTATTGAAAAGATTTACATGTCTTTGAGTCTTCTAATATTTGGAAGTATGCTATTATTGCATTATAACTTATTTGATTTCAAAAAATTGAAGATATTATCTTTTATACTATTAATTATAATTATTATTATTTTTAGTTATGATGAATTAATCTCTCCAATTAACACCTACAGAGAAAACCCTCAAAAATTAGTCAATTCAACAATAGTGATTATTAAAAATATTACTTCAATATTGAGTAATGTAATGTTTGTTGCATTTTTTTTGATTCTTTTCCCTTCCATCTACATTGAACAAAGACGATACTATGAAACAAAAGAAAATACAAACTAAAAAACATAATTACAGGATAAAAATAACCAAAAAAGTAAGATAAACATTAAAAAATAAGATAGTTTGAAACATAGAAAAAAAAATTAGAAATTTTAAAAAATTTTAGTTAAAATTATTGATAATTCTTAAATTTGATTAATATTTGTTTATGAAATTATTAAAGGGGAAAATTTGAAAAAACAGGAATTTTCTCTATCAATCGAAAATTTAAAATACAGGGTCCAAAAAAGAATTGGCATTATTTTTGGAATATATCTAATATATTTAACTATTGGTAATTATTTAGTTTCTTTTGTTTTTTACAAAAATCCTTTTTTTAGCTTGGCTACTTTTCTTTACTCATTTCAATTAATTCAAGCCATGATTTTTTTCTGGACAATAAGACCCAAAAAACACGGCTTTAAAAGGATGATTCAGATTCTTATTATTCTTATCGATGGTTTTCTGACTCTTATTATGAGCCCGACACAAATATTTATGGGATTAAGTCTTCTTATTTTCGGGTGTCTTTTACTTTTGCAATACGATTTCTTTGAATCTAAAAAGATAAACTATGTAATTATTGCTATTTTGCTTATAGTTACAGCTATTGCTAGTATTAATAGCTTTTCTCAAAACTCACTGGCTGAAAATACGGATATATATTCTAAAATTCAGGATCCTCATCATATTTTTATCTATAAAATTTGGGGAACAATAGATAGAGTCATGTTTGTAGCTCTTTTTCTAATACTCTTCCCATCTATCTATATAGACCAGATTGGTTTTTTTAAGTCATTAAATTTGCTTGTTGTTAAAGAAAAAGAATCTCTTGCAACATTTGCCAACATCGCAATGCTTTTAAATTCTGCAATTCATAATTTTAATAACAAAATTGTAACCTTTCTTTCTTCTGAATACATTATAACTACAATATTAAAAAAATATGAAGAATCAATGGACAAAACTGATTTAGGCAAACTCCTTAGCACATGTGAGATGATAAAAAAGGCAAGCGACGATATGACCATAATGATTAAAGATATGCGAAATCTTGTTAAAGATAAAACTAACAATCAACTTCAAACTTATGAACTAAATGTTATAACAGAAGATATTGTTAAGCAATTTCAACTGGCTTACGAAAAAAACAATGTTGAAATTTCACTTACAAAATCCAAGCAACCAATTTTTATAAAAGGAAATCAAATACATTATATTCAGATAATAGAAAATCTTATTAAAAATTCGATTGAAGCCAACATAGAACCAAAAATTGAAGTAATAATTTCGAAGACAGATGAAGCTATAATAAAGATCGTAGATAATGGTCAGGGTATTCCATTTTGTTTTAACTGCAAAAAGAATAAATGCCTTACATGTGAGCAATTTCAGATTGGTAAATCTACAAAACCAGATGGAACTGGAACAGGGATGGTTTATGTCCAATCTACCTTAAAAGATATGAATTCTTACTTTCAGATAACGAGTAAACCAGGTGAAGGAACTCAAATCGAAGTTCGTCTTAAAAATCTTGCCTCTGCTGAAATAGATGAAATTTCTCAATTATATCTTGGAAAAAAAGGAAGTAATTTTGCTAAAGAAATTTCATGATTTTAAAAGCTTTTGGAAAAAAAGGCTGCCTCAAAACTTATGAGGCAGTCCTTTTTTTTAATATTTATTTCTTGATTGATACTAAAATTGTAAATTACTGCTTTTCACAGTAAGTAGGATAATCTGAAGAAGTATTAAAAACACAGTATTTTTGGTCCATAGAAACCTGATAATCATAAACAGTAATTCCAATAGTTATATTGCCTTTATAGTTTTCATTATCCCATGTGTAGGCAAAATTATACTGATAACTTGAATTATCGCTTGGGTCAATATAAGTCAATATACCAGAAGAGGTTGTGGAAAAGGATATAATTAATGTCCAACCATCAGAATCTATTCCTGAATATGTTTTTCCATTTAAGCTAAATACTGGCCAACTAAAAGTTTTTGTTACATTTTGAAAAGGTAGAGAAATCCCTCCTGCTGATAAGGTCAAAATGTCTGAATCTTCATTGATACTAAAATTAGAAGTTGAACCATCAATAGTAATGGTTCCAGTTAATGATTGCTTATCGAAGGTATAAGTGCCCTGATTTTTTTCGACAGTTCCGTATGCTCCCTCAATCGAAGCCGTTTTAACAATTCCAGAGCTTTCAAATTCAATAATCATGGTTACAAATAGAACATTACCACTCCATTTTGTTCCTTCGATTTGATAACCAAAAAGCAATTCACAGCTATAAAGACTAAAAGTAATAAAGATAATCAAAAGAAAAAGAATTTTGGCTAAATGCTTTTTCATCTGCTCTCCTTAAAAGTTTTATAATTAATTGATTTTCAAAGAAGCAAAATATTACAAAAAATGTGATAAATTTTAAATATTATTTATGTAAGAAAAAGTAAATTTTAATAATCTATAAATTAAAAAAATGACAAAAACTAAGATAAGAAAACATAAAATAAAGGCATGATATGAAAACATGATATAAAATTTGATTTAAAAATTAAAAAATATATAATTAATATGAATTATAGTTAAAATAATTAAGAGGATTATATGCTAAACGACTATTGCAATCAGCGAAATCTTATTATAAATCATCTTGAAAATTTTCTTTTGATAGCAAGGGAAAGGAAAAATGAAAAACTAGAGAAAGATATAGTTAATTTAAGAAGTAAACTTGAAAATAATAAATTCTATATAGCTGCTTTTGGAGGATTTAGCTCTGGTAAATCGACATTTTTTAATGCATTAATAGGTGAAAAACTTTTCCCAACTTTACACACACCTACAACAGCATCGATAAATTTTTTATCTTACAACGAAACACCATCTGTCAATATTAATTACAAAACGAAAGAAGAGCTAATAAAAAATATCAATGATGGTATAGAAGAATACAAAAATGCAGATAAATCATATCCTTTATTAGGAACAAATAAACAAATTTCAATAGAAGAGCTTTTAAATATTTCAAAAGAAAATCCAGAATCAATTTATATAAAAGATATAATTGTAAATTACGATTCGGAAAACTTAAAACCAAAAGATGTCATATGGATAGATACTCCTGGAACAGGTTCTGTCATAGAATATCATAAAGAATTAACCTATAATTTAATTGATTCAGCAGATGCCATTTTGTTTTTTATATATGCTCCTATCCCTTTTACAAATGAAGATTGGATATTTCTAAAAGATATTAAAAATGTAAGAAACGCAATAAAATCAGATAAATTTTTCTTTATAGTAACAGCAATAGATGCCTTAGAAGACCAGACAGTAGATGAAGTTGTTTCTTTTATTAGGACAAAATTAGAAACAAAAGCAGGAATTTTGAAGCCACAAATTATACCTATATCATCAAAATTAGCTTTTCTAGCTCAAAAAAAATTAAACAACCGGATAAACCAAACAGAAGAAAGGGAGTATAAAAAAATATTGTTTAGTTATACCGAAGATATTGAAAAGATTTCTCCCCAAAAAGCCATTGAATTAAGTAACTTTGAAAAACTAAAATCAGTTCTTTCAGATTTTATTAATAATGAAAAAGCTAAACTTTTAATCAATAGTTCTGTCGATAGAGCAAGAATAATTTACAATGATTTATTAAGAGGCATTAGTCTTGAAATATGGAGTTTAAATAAAAGTGTTGAAGAACTTGATGATATGATTAATAACAAACTTTTACCAGAACTCGAACAAAAGGAAAATTCAATAAATGAAATTATAGAAAAGATAGAAAAAGAATTACATTCAATAAGACCAAATTTTGATAGATTAAAAATAGAAATTGATGAACAACTGGAAAATCAAATATATGACACAGAAAGGATTAATATTAAAAATATTGAAGATACCTTTGATAAACATATTTATATTATAAAAAAAGACTT
This sequence comes from uncultured Brachyspira sp., assembly GCA_964454835.1. Classification (GTDB taxonomy): domain Bacteria; phylum Spirochaetota; class JAAYUW01; order JAAYUW01; family JAAYUW01; genus Exilispira. The sequence goes on along the minus strand of CAYVTU010000006.1, from coordinate 92,368 downwards.
AGAATCTAAAATTATTGAAATAGTGAACAAATATTATCATACTATTTTAGACCTTTTCAACGATTTTGATACATCTTTTTTTAACAATATTAGTTTTGACCCAGAAATAGATTGCCAGCTTTCATCTTCAGCCTTGGCTAGAATAAATGCATCAGATTTTGTTAAAGGTTATGAATCAAATGATAGTGATGGCGGAGGACTCTTCGGATTTTTGCTTGGTGCATTGTTTGGAGGCATATTTGGAGCAATAATAGGAGGATCTGTTTTAGGCGGTGCATTGATTGGTGGTGCTGCAGGGAGCATGGGAGCTGCAAGTAGTTCAGCAAGCACAATGCGAAAAATAGTAGATTTGTTAGGGATGAAAAAAGCAGCAAAAAGTAAAGTGGAAATTGAAATTAAAAATTTAGAAGAAGTTTTTGATGATTTAATTGATGAATACATAGAAAAGATTATTGAATTTATAGAAAATGAATCTAAAAATAAAATTGCAAATATCAGAGAAGAAATAAATAAGATCAAGGACAAAAGAAAAGAAGCAGATTTAAATAGAGAAAAAAAGCTTGTTTTCTTAAATGAACAGATAAGTAAATTAAATCAATCAATAAAAAATATCAGTTTATTAAGGATTGACTATGAAGAAAAAGAATTATCTTAATTTGTTAAAAAAATTATCTAAATCATCTGTGGCTGATAAAGCTAACAAGGCAAAAGAGCTATATGAAAAAATTAAAAACGAAGAGGTAAATATCTGTTTTTTGGGTGGTTTCTCTGCTGGTAAATCTTCTTTAATAGATGCTATAATTGGCAAAAAATTACTGCCTTCAAAAGTTATTCCAACTACTTCACATATGATAAAAATTCATAATGGTAGTCCAAAATTAAAAATATACCATAAAATGGCTTAGAAGAAACTGTAAAATTAAAGAAGAGTTTTAATTTAGAAGAAAAAAAACAAGAGGAAATTGAAGATGTTTCAAATCAGATATTAGATAATAAATATGAAAAATCTGCAATTGTTAAATATGAAATATGGTATCCTATTAAGTTTCTTGGGAAAAATGCCTGTTTAATCGACTCTCCGGGCACTAATAGTATGGAAGCAGGACATGATGATATCGCAGATGAAATATTAAATATTTGCGATATTCCGATCTATCTTTTAAATGCACAACAACCTTTAACTGAAAATGATTTGACTATCTTAAAAAAGCTTAGTGAAAAAGTCGATACCTTATTCATCATATTAAATAAAATAGATATTATAGATGAATCTGAACAAAGTTGCGATTCTATTTTAGATATTATAGTTGATCAATTGAAAACTAAGGCAAATATCAATAATTTTTACATTTACCCAGTTTCGGCTAAATATGCATTAAAAAGCAATCATGATGCAATTGGATTACCAAATAAATTTCAAGATTTTATCAAAAGATTAGCCTTTATAATAAAAAAAATTAATAAAAAAATTATTTATGAAAAACAAAAAAAGCTAATTTTGCAAAATTTTCCTGATATAGAAGAACTTTTAAAAAATTCAAATAAGAGACAAGAAAAGATAGATGATTCTAGTAAAATTGAGGAAAAGAAACAACAAAAAGAAAAGATTAAAGAAAAAAGAGTAAAAGTTTTCAAGATAATTGCTACAATTGTCTTTTGTTTTGCTTTATTTATTTGTGGTTTTTGGTTAACCTATAAAATTATCAATAGTAATCCTATTGTTCGATGGCAATATTTTGGTGGTACAACTTTTTTAAGTATTTACGAGAAATTTGATTTAAAAGCAAGATTTGAAACTGAAAATCAATTTTTATTGAAAAGCATCAAGAGTTTCAATTCTTTTCGCAAAGAATATATAAATCAATATTCTAAGAACAATATAAAAATTGATTTTAACAGTCAAAAATACAAAGACTTAATTTATTCACTATATTATCAAGTCCTAACTGAGTATTATATTTACTATAAAAAAGATCAGAACTATTTTGATACTTTTGAAGAGGCAAAGAAAAAAAATTATGTAAATTTGATTTCTACCTTTAACAATATTATATTGACCGGGAATTTTGATTTGAATCTAATCAATAAATTTAAAATCCTTTTATTCTTTGTGCCTATAAGTATTATTCTGTTTGTAATAATAATAAGCAAACTAAAAAAATTATTTATCTTTCCTTCTTTTGTCTCAAAACTATTTTTAATATTATCCTTTTTGTATCTATTTGCATATATCTATTTTTTTATTTTTATTCAAAGTTATTTTATTTTACCATTTACTCATTTTGTATTAATTGTCTTTTATATTTTTCTTTTAATTTTATCATATTTTACAAAACCATATTTGCTAAAAAGGGAAAAACAAAAGTAAAAAGAAAATTGATAAATAAACAAACAAATATATGAAAAGCATTAATTAATTCTTAAATATTAAATTTTCTTAGCCTTCTTTTTTTCAATATTAGTCTTAATCTCATTTATTCCTTCAATAATAACATTTACAGTCGAAACAAGGATAATGATATCATCTAAAAATCCAAAGGCTAGAAAATCAGGTACAAAGTCTATTGGACTTATAAGATATATTAGTGCGGCTATCCCAAAAATTTTAGATAATATTGGTACTTTCTTGCTACCAATTAAGGATATTAATTTCTCAACAGATTCAGCGATTTCTTTTGCTTTTACTTCTAGTTTTTTTGCCCTATTTTTAACTTTTTCTATGTATTTTGTATCTTTAAGATGCTTTTTTGCTTTTTTAAGAAAAGATGATTTTAAAAACCTTTTAAATAGCTTTTCTTTATATAAAGAGCTCTTCATTATACCCATCTCCTGTTTTTTCATCAGTAAACTTTTTATCTTTTTTCTTGTTTTTTAATTTGCTAAAAAAGGATTGCTTTTCATTAACTGGCAATCCAGCTTGTTTTCTGAATTCATATATTTCTTTTTCCCTTTGTCTTTTCTTTTCTTTTTCTTCTTTAAAAATCTTTCTTCTAGCATTTTCTATTATGGCTATAAGACTCCATGTTGCAGAGACTATCATCGCTATCGCGAAACCTGTGACGGTTGCAGATACAGCACTAAAAAGAACTATAATTATTAAAGTTCCGCCTAAATCAAAAATAAATTGAAATATCTTTTTATTTTTCAATTCATAATACCACATATAAATATTAAATACAGTTGCAACAGCAGCAAAAATTATAAATGCCAGACTTCCCATATTTTGACCTTTGATTTAATTTTTTTTCAATATTTTATTTATATATTAATCATATATTAATTTAGTTTTCATACTTTTCAAGAGAAGAAAATAAATCAATTGATAAAAGTTCTTCTAAACCTTTATCATTAAGTGAATCACTATTTTTTAAATTCTTATTAAAATCGACATTAGAAAACTGCTCTAAATCAAAATCATTTACCTTTGACTGAGTTTTTTTAAAAATAGTGAGTATAAATAAAGTTAATATAAAGGTAGACAAAACTAAATTGTAACATACCGTACTATTCTTATTGTTTACTTGTACCTTCTTAAAACTTGGAGATTTAACAAGAAATCCAGAATCATCAATAAAGATTAAGGAAGAAAGCTCAAAATTATCATTAAATGATTTCAAAAGATCTCTTTTGTTAATAAGACCCGATTCATTTTTATGGGTAAAAATCATTACTAAAATGTTAGAAGGTGGATTTTTTGTTCTTATCCCAATATCTTTTAAAAAATCTTTTAGCAACTTATCGTTCTTAAATTTAAAAACAAAATTATAATACTGTTTCTTTTTTATTGGATTATAAAAAATATTTTTAGCAATAGCAAATGAATCAAAACAAGAACTGCAAAAAATAAGAATTTTATCTCTGATATCTATCTTGATTCTTCTTTTGATTATTTGTCTTAAATTATTAAATATAAGATAAATTGTATAAAAAAATAAAGAGAAACTTATCAGTACTTTGAATTCTTCTATACTAATTGAATATTTCATTTTTCCCCCTAATTTTCTTCACCATTATAATGATTTATTTTAAGGGGGGTTTCTTACAAAAAAATTTTCAATCTCAAATTCTTTACTTAATCCCTTTCAGCAGGTCAATAATTCCAACTATCTGCATTTTTCAAAAACAAAATGCAATCGTGAAGAAATGTCGTAATCCCTTTCAGCAGGTCCCGAACCCTTATCTCCAAAAAGACTCGGTGATACTAACTAAGTCATATTATCTTATATTAGCATTATATAATATTTCCTAAAAATAATTTCATATTTTCAAAACTAAATCTCTTAAAATCATTGTTTAATTATTTTATTTATTCAATTTCTTTAATTTCTAGGTATCAATCGAGCCTAACGAAGTTATGCTCTGACGTAATCCCTTTCAGCAGGTCAATAATTCCAACATGTAATTAATACAAATAACGGTGTGATTGGATATGTTGTTGAGTCGTAATCCCTTTCAGCAGGTCAATAATTCCAACATATAAAAAAGATTTGTAAATTGCAAAGAAAGCTGGATGAAATAGTCGTAATCCCTTTCAGCAGGTCAATAATTCCAACCTTGTTGCTAAAAAGAATATTGGCATCGTAGGGATGCCAAGTCGTAATCCCTTTCAGCAGGTCAATAATTCCAACCTGTCTGAGGTATATATATATACCTCAGAGAAACCAATGTCGTAATCCCTTTCAGCAGGTCAATAATTCCAACAGATTTATTAAAGTATTTAGAAAACTAGATGACATTATGTCGTAATCCCTTTCAGCAGGTCAATAATTCCAAC
>CAYVTU010000006.1:0-87494 GCA_964454835.1 uncultured Brachyspira sp. | reverse complement strand
AGAAAACTAGATGACATTATGTCGTAATCCCTTTCAGCAGGTCAATAATTCCAACAAAAGCAAGCGGCTTGTGGCAGCATAAGACCAAAAATCTTATGCGTCGTAATCCCTTTCAGCAGGTCAATAATTCCAACTTAAATTCATTTGACTATCAAATGTTAGACTATAAAGAGTCGTAATCCCTTTCAGCAGGTCAATAATTCCAACGCCAAGCTACCTGCAAGAAGGAGTCATCTTGCAGGGGTCGTAATCCCTTTCAGCAGGTCAATAATTCCAACTAAACAGAAATGGGCTACCTTTAAGGTGCATTGCATATTGCTCTGTGTCGTAATCCCTTTCAGCAGGTCAATAATTCCAACAGACAAGAACAAAAAGAGCAAAGACAAGAACAAAATCATAAGCCAGTCGTAATCCCTTTCAGCAGGTCAATAATTCCAACGATATTGTGAGCTGAAGTTAGTCAGACAAGTAATGAGACAAGGTCGTAATCCCTTTCAGCAGGTCAATAATTCCAACATCTGGAACTCCAATTATAAACAGACCCGTTGAGTTTTATCCGTCGTAATCCCTTTCAGCAGGTCAATAATTCCAACCAATGAAATTCCTTCATTGATTTGGAGGAATAGGAAATAGTCGTAATCCCTTTCAGCAGGTCAATAATTCCAACAGCTGGGGCTGGGGAACATTTATTGACAAGGTTTCGCAACCCCATTTTCGCGAACCCCTGTGTAAAAGTTTTACATTACGAATTGATAATATTATAAAATATATCATAAAAATCCCATTACCCCTTATTTTAAGCCATAAAAATTTTTGCGCGAACCTCGACGAAAGAATGCAGTTTCCCGGACTTGCCAGTGGTTCCCGCTGAAATATTAATTTTTGTAATATTACTATAATAACTAATACCCTTTAATTTTATTAAATCTTATTTCATGGCTCTATCAATATTATATCTCTACTTTTTTAATTTTCAAATATTTTTAAATAAGTTTTATAGAATATAAAAATCTTTTTCTTCATAACCAATTGCATTTGTGCCATATTTCATCTGCTTTTGCCAGTCTTCTTCACAGACATTTATATAAAGAACATAGTCATCTACAAATATTATTTTCTGAATTCTATATCTTAATCTTTTTACTACATCAACATCGGCAAAAACTTCAAAAACTGATTTTTGTACCCTTATTCCATAGCTTTCCATTATCTTTGCGACTTTTCTAAGTCTTTTAGGATCTCTAATATCATACAAAATAACCCATTTAGATTTTTTTGTATTGATATTCTTATTCATAAATGGATTTATTAAATAATTTCCATTATCCATTAAGCATCTTCCATATAACTACTTTATCAGACAATTTAATAAATTACTAATTAATATGGCTATTCAGTATTTTTTTATTTTTTTAATTAAATATTAAATTCACAAAATAGTAAATAATTCAAGTTTATCAAAGACACCACTTCCATCTGCAAAGGCATTTGAAAGACATTTGTCACATACAGGATAAATATATAATTTATCTACTTTTTCATCTATGAATTTTCTCATCTTATTTATCAAATTCTCAAGAACTTCCTTTGGAACAACACACTGAAAAATTGATTTTTGAACATTCAAACCATATTGTTTCAAAAATTTATGAAGCTTTCTTCTTCGCTTATTATCTACAATATCATAAGCTACAAAATAATTCATCTAATTCCCCAATACTTTGCTTCCATTTTTTATTAAATTTTTACATTTTATCGATATAGAAATGGTTTATAAGTGCTTTCTTCACCATTAATATATCTTTTATATACTTTAACCTGCTCTCTTATAAGCCCCCAATATGAGATAGTCTGCCCACCAGAAGGTGAAATAAGTGTGCTTGCCATCTTTTTTTCAAAAGCTTCTATGCACTTTTTTAAACCCGAATCATTAAGCAATACTCCCTTACTTCTTTTAATAGCTCTTTCTTCCAAATAATTCTCAGATTTTTCAATTTCATTTTCCTTTTGAAAAATTTCTTCATCTCGGTTTTTTTCTTCATCTTCCAATGGAAAATCTTCACTATCTAAAGAAAATTCAACCTCTCTGAAATCTGTTTTATCCAGAATACCTAAATTAAATAATGATATAGTAACAGTATCTACAATAGGGACTCTAAATTCTTCCATTAAATCAAAAGATAATGTTCTTTTCCCATAATCTATCTCATGGTACATCCCAATATATGGGTCAAGGTCCTCTGTTTCTATCGCTGCATCGACTCTTTGATATAACAAAGTATAAAGAAAACTTAAAACTGCATTGACATTATCTTTCGGTGGATTTCGACTTCTTCCTTTAAATACTGCCCAATCCTGAATTATATCCTTTCCAAAAACACTAAAATAGTTTTTTGCTCCTATTCCTTCATATCCCCTTATCTGCTGAATATCTTTTGCTTGCTCAATATATGGTAATAGTTCTTTAGTCTTATTTATAGCATAAGACACAAGTTGTTCATCCTGTTTATTTTTTCTCTTCATTCTATACATAAAAGAAATCTGATTTTTCAGCTTTACTATGGCTACCTGTTTTGAAACAGATATTCTTGCTTCCATGTTTTCTAAAAGTTTATATTGCTTTAATCTTAAAAAAACATTTTTCTTCTCTGAAAAAGTAAGTTTTCCATTGAACTTGCCATTTGAGCTTAAAAAAACAGTATCTATTTGATGTTTCATCAAAAGCGACATCGCAGCACTCGTAATATCTGCCTTCCCTATGAAAACAAGTTCATCGGTTCTAAATGGAAAGATAGTCGAGGTATAGTCTTTACTTTCAAAAATCAAAGTATCACCTTTTTTAGAAAGTTTCCCATAGTTAGATATTATGTAGACTGCGGGCATAAATAATAATTCCTTTTATTTAATCTTTTAACTCTTCCCATTTTATTTTAGCCCAACCAACAGGATAATATTCGTTATTATATTTTACTAGCATTCTTGAATGAAATTTTAGATCATTTTTTTCTCTTAAATTATCTAAAGTCATACTTTCATATTGACTGAATCTTCCAATTCTTATTAAAAACTCATTAGCATTTGTATTTATCTTATTTACAATTTCATCTTTTGTAACAATTTTTAAATTTTGATTATTAAAATAATGAGAGTAATCTTCATTAAGTCTATCAAAATAAAATTTATTACACGCCTCTGTTATTGTCTTAATATTAAATATTTCTTTTATTTTTTTAGATTTACCATTTTTAATCATGCTATTTTTGGAAATTGCATCTATCTGTTTTTTATTAATTTGATCTTCAAAAAGTTCTTCATTTATATTTAAAATGAAGGTACTACAATTTTCTTGCATTATATATTCATTTAAAATATTGATAGATAATAATGTTTTTTTTATTGTATTATAATTAAATGTTTGATTTATTATTAAAGAGCTTAAGGAAAAACCCTCTGTATCTGTTATATGAAGAGCCCTAAATGGGTCTTTTTGAATATTTTTATAAATGAAATAATTAACAATTTCCCCTTTCTTATTTTTTTTATATTTTTCTTGATTATTTTTATAATAATAATCTAATATTTCCCCTTCAGTACTCTTACCAGGATCTTTTGTATAATCTAAAACATTTGTTTTATAAGGGAAATCACTTTTTTCCAATTTCAATTCATTTACTAAATATGAAATTAAAGCAGTTCTTATAGCCCCTTTTATAGAAGAGCCAGGTATATATGGTTTATAATCAGGAAGACTATGCATAGTTTCATTAATAATAAATTGATTATTTACTTTTTCTATATTGCTTTCATAACTTGATTGAACCTCTTTCTCAACTTTTACCTTATAAAGAATTATACCTTTTTGTTTTTCTGGATTTTTTTCAAGATAATTTATTCCTTTTTCTAAAAATTCTATATACTTTTTTCTAATTTCTTTATAATCATTATTGTTAGGACTTATATTTGACAATTTTTCTATAATATTTTCAAATTCTGATTTAGGTTTGTCTTTTAATCCTTCATAAAGACTTGAAATATTTATTCTATAAAATGTATCTTTTACAATTGCATAATTCAAAATATCAACTTCGCTTCCTGAGCCTATATGTATAAATGTAATAGGTTCAATAGTCATCTTATATCTCATAACTGGCTCTCCTTTATTCAAAATTTAACCAGAAAACTGGTGCTATAGCATATTGCATAATCTCTGGCAAATGATGTATTTTATCAATACAGCATCCAGCAAAAAGAGGTTTTTCATTATTCGATATATTTTCAAAATCAAAAGTTGCCCCTTCTTTGTAAAAAACAATTGGCTTTTTGAAAGGATTTGTCATTTTTGGGTTACAATTATGTACTTTTGGATATTTTGTCCAGGTTTCTGCAAATAATCCTCTTGTTTTTCCAAAATTTTCATATTCTTCTTTAGAAGGTACAAATGGAGCTAATGCTACTGCAACATTTCCATCCTTTGGAAAGTTAAAATCTTCTACATCATCTAAAACTTCAATCTGACCCTTACCTGTAGAAGCATCTGCCCCATAACTTAAAGAAAAACCCATCTTAAATAGGTTTTTAGTTCTTTCTTTATCATAAATAGATAGAATATAGATATCAAATATAATATCTCGATAAATTTTCTTATGATTGACCTCATAAAAATTTGGATACCATATTTCTTCAACTTGAAATATAGAGTCTTCTGAGGTTGTCCCCAAAAGCCTATCGATAGAATTTCTCATTCTTGTATCTTTTTTATATAATACATTCTTCCCTTGATTTTCATTCTCTAGTTCTTCTTCTAAGAGTTTTGATACATTAATCTTTTCTTTAGTCATTAATTTTTCAATAGGTAAATATTTGATGTTTTTCTTTCTCTTTATTTTGCTGTATTTATCCAGATTCATTTCTACTTCTTTTTCGTGTAGAACTTTAGGAAGCGGAATCATACCTTGCGGAAATGGAGTAGATAAAATAAGAGGGGGACTAAAGTTTGCATCATTATTTTTATAACCAACTAAAAATTCATTTAATTTTTCTTCTCCTTCATTAAAAAGTATACCATAACAGATATGCCCCCATATTGTATCTGCCATAAGAGGAGTAACAAGGGCAGACATTAGTTTTATTTTAATTTTATACATATTATATTTTTGAGCCATATTTTACCTCTTTAAATATTTAGCCCATCATAAAATATTTTTGACATCAATGTCTTCAATTTTTATTTCTTCAAATTTAATTTTACCATTTCCTCTTGAACCGCCACCACCTAAATAATCAAGTTCCAAAAGTTTTAAACCTTCATTTAAATATTTAAAATTGTCTTCGTCGGCTTTTCCATTGTCTTCATCAATATCATAAATTTTATAAATGATTTCCAAGTTAAATATAGTACCTGGTACTACTCTTTCCATTGATCTAGGGTTAGCCTTAGCAGTAATTCTATCTATTGTATTTTCATACTTTTCTTCAATCACATATTCTTTTTTTTCATCTTCTAAAGATTTAAATTCTAAATATGCATCTCTAAATATAACTCTTGTAGGACCACTTTCTTTATTATTAAAATTAGAATTACCAAAAATTCTACAAATAAAACAATTTTTATTTCCACAATTACAAGGATTACCTTCAGTTCTTTCTTTATTGCTATTTTTATCTTTTTCTTTCACAACATTAATTTTATTATATTTCCATTCAAGAAGATATCGAATTTTACCTTTTAATGATGAACCAGGTATATATGGTTGACCATTTAAATGATTTTTGATAACTGGGTTATCCATTCCACCTATTTCTAATGTATCACTTGAACCACCAATATGTAAACCCGTTTGAACAACAATTTTGCCTGTTATTTTTTTTAATTTTAATAATTTCATTTTTATCTCCTTAAAAAATATTAGAAAATATACTTAAATATTATTTTACTGCATACTGGTAAAAAAAGCCAACAACGCTTTCAAATAAATTACAAAAAGCTTTAAATTCTTGTTCAAAATTTTCCTTTTTTATTTTATCAATCCATTGTATTATTTCATCACCTATTTGAATAGGGAATTTACTAGTTTCTTTATATTCATTATATTTAATTTTAGCTTTTAACAATCTTAGTCTTACTAATGTTTCATTTATTTTAGTTTTGTCTTTATTAAAATTTTTTTCAATATTTTTAGCTTCATTATAAATATTTCTTAGTTGATTTTTTTTCAAAGTAATACCTTTAATATGCCAATATTCTGTAATTTTTTCAGCATAATCAAAAAGTTCTGTATTAATCTTTCCATCTTTAATGTAAAGAGGGAAGTTAGGTTTATCCCCTTGATTATGTTTTGGCTGATTCCCAGCATTTTGCGCATTATTTTTTGGATAATTTGATGTTTGTGCCATTTTTCCTCCTAAAAAATTAAAATTTAATAATTAATCTTATTTACTAACTTTTCTTGTTGCTTGCAAGGCATACTGTATTGCAACTATACCTCCCCAATTTTTTTCATCATTTTTCTCAGTATATCTTTGATTATTGTCTTCACTATTTTCTATAAGCTTATTAATAAAAAATTTCTCTAACTCATCCCTTTTTTCTTCATTATTTTTAATATGTTCAGCAATATTTCTTGCAAAGGAATATTTAAATAATGCTTTATATCTTGAATTCCTCAAAACATTTTTGTTGTTAGAGAAATCTTTTTTCATCCTTGCAATCTTAAGAAGCTTATAAACAAATGATCTTGAACAGCCTTCAACGGTATTCATATATTCAATAAGTTGCTTACCATTTTTAATAGCATTTTTATAATCTTCCCAGCTTAGTAACTCACCAAAAACAGAAACATTTACCTTTTTGTCATAATCTTCATTCTTAATTTCTTTATTCTTTTTCTTTACATCTTTTAAGCTTTCTTCACATGTCTCAGCCATAAATAAAGGTTGGGTTTTTTTGTTAAATATTTCAATACTGCAACTAAAATTTATATTATCATTTTCTCCAACAAATTTTTTAAATTCTTCATTTAAATCTTTTGCAAATTCAAAGATAGCATCCCAGCTTCCAATAAGTACAAAATCATCTCCACCCGAGTAAATAACATATATTCTATCTTTATAATAAAATTTTTCATTTGATTTAGAATTTTTTTCTTTTTCTTTATCTTTTTCATCATTCTTTTCTTTATTTTTTATAATTACTGGTATTGAATAAAACCTATCTCCTGTATCAATAAGTTTAACTAATATTTCTGTAAAGAAAAAATCAAACATTCTACTCAAAGATGCATATCTAGAGAGAGTTAAAATATTTTCTATTCTTACATCATTATTTTCTTTAATCTTTCTTTGAACTCCAAACCAAAAAATTGCACCTAAATTATTTACATCTCCTTTTAACATAGCTATTTTATCATTTCCAACAGAATTATTTCCCAAATCTTCAAAAGTTAGTGGTTCTTTATTATCATCCTCTGGAACATGATAAGGATTTGAATATCTTAAACCTAAAGAGCTTTCTTTAATGCCAAAAACCTGTAATATATTTTCATTATTCTTATTTTTCAATATATTATTTGCATTAAAAGATTTTTCCAAATTTAAAAATAGATCAGACAATAAATCATAAGAATATTCATTAGCTTTAAAAACATTTTTTGTAATTATATAGGATTCAGATCTGGTCAAATCTCTTCCCATATTTACTAATTTTGAACAATTATCACAAAAATCATCATGATTACCTGGATTTGAAATTCTTTTATCACAAGCAGAACATATTTTAAATCCTTCTTTTGCTTTTTCATTAAGATTTTCATATGGTTGATTAAATATAGGTCCCTTTGTTTTTAATACTTCCTGATTTTTCTTTAATTTTGAAATCTCTGCTTTTTGTTCAAGATTTTTTCTTACAACCTGATTAAAATTATCAAGCAAAAAATCATCTAACTTAAAAGAATCAGAAAGAGAAAAAATAAAAGAAAGCTCTCCAAAATATTTTTCAAAGACATTTTCTTCGATTTCTTTCTGCATTTGATTTAATTTATTTATATAACAATCATTTGAAGGAATAATCATCAAAAGATTTCCACCTCCTTCAAATAGAATGCTAACCTGATCAAGGCCAAGGAAGTCCTTTATTTTTTGAGCTATCCCTTTTAGCATAAAAGAAATCTCGAAAGATTTTGCTCTTAAAAGTTTTGCGCTAAATTTAGCTTTATTTATATCATAGATATAATTTTGTATTCCACTTACATCAACTTTTAAAAGCCGCGCAAATTCAAGGTTTTTATCATTAATTATTTCATATACTGGCTTATTAAAATCTTTTTCACAATTAACCCAATTTCCCTGATATTTTTCTTTTAAATATAAATATAAAGTCATGGCTATGCTTGCAGTTGTATAGCTATGATCATATAAACTTACATCTTTATATTCATCATTTGTTGCAGAAGGAATACACCACATATATTTTTCCATGATTCTTAATAAAGAAGACTCAAAAAAAAGATAAAAATCAGAATTTATTTTACCTATTTCTTCTATGAACTGCTTATAAAGATTATTATATGATTCATAACCTAAAATATTATTAACATCATTTAATTTTGGATACACTGTTTGATAACTTAAATGGTTGAGTTGATAGACTTTAAATGATTTAGATTTTAAATTATCATCGTTTTTTTGTTTATTTAAAGAGTTATCATCATCAAAATTTATTAATGAAAAAGGGGAAGTAAGAGGTATTTCTCTGTATTTTTTATTATCCTCTTTTTCATCACTTTCGACTCTATCTATACCAGCAGAAATAGCATCCGCAATAGACACAATTGTTTGAAATATTGTATTTGGTTTATGATGCATGGCGGAAATATCTTTTATTTTATCATAAGATTCAAAACAATGAAAAATACTTTTATTATCTTCAAAAAACTTAGCAGTATAACCTGAATGTAAATGAGAAAAATAATTTTTTTTATCGACACAATAGTTTTCTTTATAATTTTGTTCTAAATCATCAGATTTACTGGCTCTTTGGTAAAATTTACCAACATCGTGAAGTAAGGCAGCAACTACTATTTCCTGTAAGGTTGGTTCTCTAGTTGTATTTTCCATTCATTCCTCCATCTTCTACCTTATATTTTTTATTCTCATCCTTAAATATACAATTGTCCTTTCCCTATTACTATTTGACTCTATAGTTTTCAATTATTTTATTTGCATATCGATGCAACCAAAGCCAAAAGCCGTGTTTTTACCTATATTAAAAAGTCTTGCACCTTCAAGCATATCTATCATGCTTTTTGTAAATTTGCCTTCTAAGGACATCTCGCCAATAACTCCTCCTAGAAGCATTACTGTTTTTTGTTTGGAAGAATAACGGCTCGATTCTTTCCATACTAATTTTCTGTTTTTCACCTTTACAAATGGTTCAACTAAAAATCTTTTATCAAAAGAAAAAGGAAGATAATTATGTCCATATAATTCCGTTAATATTTTCATCCTTCTTGAAGAACTATTTATAAGATGAAACCCATCTAAAGGTTCTGATAGATTCCCTTTTTCGACATACCTAAATGGTGTATGAAATTTTAGATTGATCTCATAATATCCTACCTTATCTTCTAAATCGGATTCCCACTTTTCAATATATGGTGCAAGTCTAATAGAATCACCGGTTGGATAATTTGTTTCAACCTTTGTATCTATTGAGACAATCTCATATTTTTTTCTTTCTTTAAATAAACCATCCTGACCCGCCTTATACAAAGCTGTAAAAAAATATGAAAAAGAAGGTATAGCCCCTTCACAAACAGTTACAGAAATAATAAAATCCTTGATATTCCCGTTATTTTCATCATCAATGCAGAAAATTTCACCATTTGTTTTATAAATATTCATGATATATGGATGAGCTCCTGCACTTCTTCCTTTAAGCTCTATACTTTCGAACTTTAAAGGAGTCTCAAATAATATTGCATAAGCACAGGCAGATGAAAGAGAACAATCGCTACATAACATTTTTTTCCTTATACAACAAATATCATGAAGTTGTTTACCAATAACACTTCGAAATATGAAGTTCGGTTCTGTGGTGAAAAAGATTGGTTCACTGAAATGGATATGAAATCTATAATTTGTATAAAGTATTTCCATTGTCTTACTCCACTTTAGATTTAAATTATCTAAGTTCAAAAACCTTATTTAAATTAAACCATTTTCAATATTTTGTCTTAGTTTTTTCTTATATTTCCCTTTATCTGCAATATTTTTTGTGCTATCAAATTATACTATTATATTTTTTATAACTTTTTTCAACATTTGCAACAAAATTTTTTATAAATATAGATAAATGCATATGATATTAATTATTAATAGTTTTTTATTTTAAAATTTTAATATCTGATTTCACTATTAGATTTTTATCTTTTTTATTTAGATAAATTTTTTAATGATTTCTTACAAAATCTTGAAGGTATTTTGATAATTTTTTTATAATTAATAATATCAGGATTTTATTAAATACTTTAATTGTATAATAATTTGTTTTAATTATACAAAAACAATTATAAGTATTCCCAAAACTATAATGAATAAATGAATGAATGAATGAATAAATAATTGTATAAATAAATAAATTATTGAATAAATGATTAATTGAATGAATGAATAAATTAATTAATAAAAAAAGGACTGACTCATAAGTTTTGAGGCAGCCCCTTATATCTTATCTCTTTTGGTGGCACTTGATGCACTTTTGATGGCAATTTTTACTTTTACATATTATGAGCCAAAGGCAAGTCTTATACCAAAAGTCAAAGTATATCTATAAAATGAATCAAAAGGTCTTCCAGGAATAATATTTCCAAGTATTTGATATCCTCCAAATAAAACAAGTTCCATCCACCTCGTAAGTTTAAATCCCATATTTATGTTAAATTCAAGCATTCCTGAAAAATAACCCTCTGTCTCATCTACTCCAATACCACCAAGACCAAGCCAAATAATAAGGTCAATGTCAACAATATGTGAATTGAAAATTTTAACACCCGTTATTAATCCACCAAATCCTCCGGCTATTCCATAAGGGCTATCAAAAATAGAGACATCAAGAATAGCAAAACCAAATCCACCAATTATTGTTTTACCATATAATACCCCATAACCATAACCACCAAAATAAACAAAATCACTTGTATTTGAAGGGATAAAAGAAAACAGCGATTTTTGTCCATTTACTCCAAACCAAAGCCCTCCTGCCCCATGATCAAAAGCAAGACAATTTATTGAAAAAAATCCAGCGATTAAAAATAAAGAAATTAAACCAATGATAAATAAACTTATTTTTATCGATTTCATAGTTTTCTCCTCTATAATAAATTGCACAATGAAATAACTAGGACAATGAAAATGACTAAAAATAACTTAATTTTTAAAAGTCTCTTTCATGTTACATTTTATTAATAACTCAATATTCTGTTTTTACAACTTATAGATTTTATTGCAAAAATTTCTTAAAGTTTTAAATTAAATCAATATAAAATATTATATAGATGAAAAAGATTACAAATTTATTTAATAGCAGAGTATACCTTATTTTTCTAACTTCAATAATTATTCTTATATTACTACTTCTAGGTCTTTCTTTTCCAGAAGGAATTTATGGAATAAAGCCTTTAAAAACAATTATGGTAATAACAAAACAACAACAGATGATGCTTCAATCACAACAACAAGCAGATAGTAATAATACTTTATTAAAGATTTTTATAATTGTACTTTTAATTGTTACTATTTTATATTTTATTCTTCATCCATCAAAAATATTATCTTATATTATCGCATTATTTATTTTAATTTTTATTTTTCTTATCGTTCCGTCATTACTGAGGATCTTAGATTATTCTAATGCCAAAAGTGAAACAATAAATAAAAGTGAAACAGAGAAAGAACAGAAAGTCGAACTTGAAGAGAATTATCCCGAAACAGAAGTTGTTGAAGAACAAATTCAAAACAATAATAATAAAAGCTATATCTTTTATACTATATTGGTTGGTATTCTAGGTTTATTTTTTACATTTATTGTCTTAATTTTTCTTTTCAATTTAATTAAAAGAATCATCAAAGAGATAAAAGATGGAAATTTCGCATTTTTTATACTTAAAGATAAGAAAAAAGATACACTTATAAAAGAAGTAAATCATGCTATTAATACGGCCATTTCCTTAATAGATACGGGAGATGATGATAAAAATGCGATAATTAATTGCTATATTGCACTTATTTATGCTGTAAAAAAGTATGCTAAAAAAACAAAAGACCCATCTTTGACCTGTAGAGAATTTGAACCAGTATTAGTATCTATTGGCTTAGATATTAATGATATAGATTTTATTACGGGTGAATTTGAAAAAGCCCGATATTCCAGCTTAAAAATAGATGAATCTGCCCGAAAGGATGTTGTAAAATCCCTTCAAAATTGCATAAAAAAACTAAAAAGATAAAAACAAAAAGATAAAAAATGACAAAGATAATTTCTTACATCGATCCTAGAATAATTGCAGCTAGTTTATATTTGATATATATGGCAATATCGATAGGTTCTCTTGCAACGCTATTGATATATATACCTTTTTACTTAAAAAAAGATGATGAAAAAATAAAAAAATTAAATAATAGAAATGATTATATTCAAAATGTTGCGAATCAAATTGAATTTGCAGTAAAAAGTAAGTATTTTAGAGCTTCACTTGCAAGACTTATTGGCAAGGGGCTTGCATTTAAAGATGGTTATATTATGGTTTCTGTTTCAGATACAATAAGTCTTATCAAAGAAAATAAAATAAATATGCCCGATGAAATAAAGGAATTTTTAATAGAATCTCTTGAATTTTATTCATCTTTTCAAAGCATACATAAGGATAATTTGTCTATAAGCAGTTTTTTAAAGTATTTTCTTAAAAAGCAAACTAACCCGCAAGACAAAATTGATAAGACTATTAAATATTTATATGATAGATTCAATGAATAACAAAACAATAACAAATGAATAAAATAAAAATGTTCAATTAATAAAGAAAGGAAGAAAAAATGGATGTCAAACAAATTCAACAGGCAAAAAATGAAATATTAAATGAACTATCCAATGCTATTGTCGGGAAAAAAGATGTTCTTGAAATTCTTCTTGCAACATTTCTGGCAAATGGTCATGTTCTTTTGGAAGATTTTCCAGGATTAGGAAAGACTTTGATATCTAAAAGTATGGCAACAGTTTTAGGTCTTGAATTCAAAAGAATTCAGTTTACTCCCGACCTTCTTCCTCAGGATATTACCGGAACTTTTATATACGATAAAGATAAAAAAGATTTTAATTTCAGAAAAGGTCCTATCTTCACTCAAATACTTCTAGCTGACGAGATAAATAGAGCTTCTCCTCGAACTCAATCTGCTCTTTTAGAAGCCATGCAGGAAAACCAGGTAACGACAGAAGGACAATCTATGCCTTTACCAAAACCTTTTCTTGTAGTTGCAACCCAAAACCCAATAGAATATGAAGGAACTTTCCCTTTACCAGAAGCCGAGCTGGACAGATTTGCCTTAAAAATTTCCGTCAATTACCCTTCACAAGAAGAAGAGATTACAATATTAAAAAAAAGGAAAGAAAGGAAGCAGGATAATCCTATTTTAAAAAATATAATAAGCGAAAATGAATTCTTGAGCATGCAAAACTCTATTGAAAATATTTTTGTAGATGAAAGCATAGAAAAATATATTGTATCAATAATATTTCAGACAAGAAAAGACACAAATATTTCAATAGGTTCAAGTCCAAGAGGTTCTTTAATGTTATACAAAGTCTGTAGAGCATATGCTGCGATAAATGGAAGGGAATTTGTTATACCCGATGATGTCAAAAAATTTGTTACCCCGGTTCTTAGCCATAGAATAATGCTTGACCCATCTTTATGGCTTCGTAAAGATGCTGCAAATGATGTTCTTACAAGAATTGTCAGGACAACGCCCGCTCCAGTTGAAAAATAAAGATTAAAAATAATATTATTAAAAATAATATGCAGGAAGGAAATTGAGTAGATTTTCATCTTTCATAACTTTAATATTTTTCGTCTTATTCCTTGCAATTCCATTAGTTACATTAAATTCTGACTTTATCGCTATTTCAATCTTTTGCTTTATTTTATTTATTATTGATTATTTTCGTTTTTCCTTTCTTAGTAATATAAAAATTGAGGCAAGAAGGCAAATACTATTAAAAGAAAATAATGAAAAAATAAAAATAAAGAATAATAGGTTTAATAATAATCAAATTGCAATAATTGAAACCTATATTGAAATAGAATCTGATTTTCCATTTTTCTTTAAAGTCCAACAGGATATTCCTTCGGAGCTTAAGACAACCAGCAGCATGAAATCTTATGATAATATTATAATAAATAGTTTTTTTTATAATATCAGTAAAAATAAAAAAAGTATTGGTAAAAAAAATAAATTTAATGATTCTAATAATTCCCCAAATGCAATAATAAACAAAAAAAATTTTATGGTTTCATATGAAATCAAGATGAAAAGGGGTTATTACGAACTTGATAATATTGAATTAAAAATCTTCTCTCCTCTTTTTTTAAACTCAAAAACCATTGAAATACCAGCTAAATTAGAGTTTTATTCTGTACCTGATGAACCAATAGATATAGATTTACCCATTAAAAGCAAAAAATTATCGATATATGCGGGAATGATTCCGGCAAAAAAAGCGGGGGTTGGATTAAACTTTTTTGATGTAAGAAAATACTATGAGGGAGATAGGTTAAACTCAATAAACTGGAAACATTCAGCAAGAACAAATCAGCTCTATGTGAACGAATTTGAACGAGAATCAAATACAGATGTTTCAATTATTATAGATTGTAGAAATAATTATAATACATATTCGGGTTATGAAGAGATTTTTGAAAAAGGAATAGATGCAGCCTATAGTATTGCTAAATCTATGCTCAAATCTCAAAACAGAGTAAGTTTGCTTCAATTCGGGTCATTCTTTAACTATGTTCGACCCGAATATGGTAAAGTGCAACTCGAAAGAATAGTTCAGGTTTTAAGCAGGTTAAAACTTAGTGATACACAGGATTTCTGGGAATTGGATAATATACCTATAAGCATAATTCCTTCTGAAAGCCTTGTTTTTTTAATAACTCCTCTTGAAGATGAGGATATTCCACATATTATTAGATTTCATCAGAAAAAATACAGGTTTGTAATAATTGCCCTTGATATAGTCGAATATACATACAAAAATTATGATGATGAAAGAAAAGAAAGATATAAAAAAGCATATTTACTTGCTTCATCTTTAAGAAAAGCAACCATAGAATTAGCGAGAAAAACAGGTGCAGTAGTCCTAAACTACGATTGTATTCAACCTTTTTATCAATTTATAAAGGAAAATATGTTTTACTTAAAAGAATTGACTAAAAGAGCTGGGAAAATATGAAATATTTCGTATTTCACAATTTGTATTTAATTATATTTTCTGAAATTGGTCTTATTTTACTTATTTGCTTCATGATTTTTTATTCATTAAGAACTATTTACAAATTTATGTCATCTACTCAAAAGGAAGATAACTATCTATTAAAATCTCAAAAACTTGCAAAAAAAAGTGAAATTGTTCGTATAACTTTTTCTATCTTTCTTTTAATTATAATTCTTTCAAACATAGTCTTGTATTTTATGTCTGAATTAAGTTATGCGAAATATTTCGCTATTTTAATAATTCTTTTAAACCTTGATATAATTGTCCTAAGCAACTCTTTATACATCATAATTGACTTAAAAACAGATAATATTAATAGAGAAAGCAATATTAAACAAGATAATAATTTTGCGAAATACTTCGTAAAATTAATCAAAAATATTTCAACTATCTTATTATTATTAAATGCAATAACTTTTGCATTTATTTTTTCCTTTAAATCATTCTCTTTTCCTATCAATTTTTTTATTATTGTACTTTTAGCATTCTTTCTTTTCATAGTTTTATTTCGATTTTTCGAGAAATATAAAAATGCAAATCAAGAATCAAAAAAAGATGAAATTATTTAAAATATAATATTTATTGAAGGATTAAGTATGAAAAAAGAAGAAATTATTGAATTATGTAAAAATGAACTTACAAAAACCGTAGGTTGTACAGATCCAGGTGTAATTTGCTATGCAGTAGCTCTTGCAAGAAAACATTTGCAAGGTATTCCAGACAAAATAGAATTAACTTTAAGCCTTAATATTTTTAAAAATGCAGTAAATGTCGGAATACCTGGTACAGGCGAAGCTGGCATAGAACTTGCAGCAGCGCTTGGTGCTATTTCAGAAAATTCTGATGCAAAATTAAGCATACTTGAAACTATAGATTCTGATATGATAAAAAAGGCAAAAGAAATAGTTAATAAAAAGATAATAAGTGTAAAATCAAAATTAAATGAGAACAATAAATCTGAATTAACCCCAAAAGACATCCTATATATCGAAATAAATGCAATAAAGGGAAATGATGCTATTAAAGTCATAATACATTCAGATTATACCAATGTCGCGTTGATTGAAAAAAATGGTAAGACAATATTAAAAAATGATGAAGACATCAACTTTAAGTCTAAATTGAACCTAAAAGGTCAGAAATTTAAAGATTTAGTAGAATCAATCTTAAAAATAGAAGCTGAAAACTTTGATTTTTTACTTGAAGCTGCAAAGATAAATTTTGAAGCAGCTCAAAAAGGACTTTCCGATAAAAATACAATCTTTGGCAAATCTATTTCTGGTATAAATCATTGCGCAATATCAAATGAATCAAGACCTGTTGCCTGCTGTACCGCAAAATCTGTCGAAACTTTTACTGCTGCTGCGGGAGAAGCTCGAATGATAGGTTTAAAAGTTCCTGTTATGGCTTTAACTGGAAGTGGAAATCATGGTATTACTGCCTTGGCAGGAGTATATAGCGCTGCTATTAAGATGAATAGCGATGAAAAATCAATTTTATATGCCCTTGCAATATCCACAATCTCTACAATCTTAGTAAAAAGTCATCTTGGAAGATTGGGAGCTATATGTGGCTGTGCTATTGCTGCATCTGTCGGTGTTTCAGCAGGTGTCGTATATCTTCTTGGCGGAAGCATCGATGATATGGTCAATGCCATGCACTCTGTTATAGGAACATTTGCTGGAATGATATGCGATGGAGCAAAAGTCTCATGCGCATATAAACTTTCAGCAGCAGCAAGCTCGGCGGTTGAATATGCTTACTTTTCAATGAATGGTGCATATGTACCAAAAGGTGATGGAATAGTTGGCCATAGCCTTGAACAAACACTCGAAAACCTTGCGATGCTTAACAATATTGGTATGGTCGAGGCAGATAAAGTCATAGTAAAAATAATAGAAAATATGTTAAAAGAAAAAAAGTAATATTTTTTACACTTCTACAATAATAACTATAATAAATGGGTCCCTTGCGATTTCTTCCTTAAAATACTTTATCAATTCTCTTTTTATTCTTTTTTTCAGGTCATCCCAGCTATTAGAACCATCTACTACCCATTTATTTACAACCTGATTTGACAAATCTTTTGCTTTTTCGAGTAAATATTCAGAATTATCTATAAGAACAAAACCTCTTGATATAACTTCGATAGGGCTGGCTAAAACCCCTGAATCTTTTGTTAAGGTTATAACAACTGCAACAGTTCCATCTTCCGCAAGTTTTTGTCTTTCTTCTATGACAATATCCGAAATATCTCCTATGCCTTTTCCATCTACAAAAACATTTTCCGGTTCAATATTACCATTTAAGCGAACATTTGCGTCTTCAACCTCTAAAATATCTCCATTTTTAAGTAAATAAATTCTTTCAGGAGGGATGCCTACTGTTTGAGCGGTATTTGCATGGATAGAAAGATGTCTATATTCACCATGAACCGGCATAAAGTATTTTGGTCTAGTTAAATGTATCATTATTTTTTGTTCTTCCATATAAGCATGCCCAGAAACATGGATATCATCAGATTCAGACTGAACAACAGTAGCACCAAGTTCATAAAGTTTATTAATATTTTTAAAAACAAGATGCTCATTGCCAGGAATAACCGAGGAAGCTAAAAGAACTAAATCATCTTTTTCAATCTTTATCTGCTTATGTTTATTATCAGCCATTCTAGTAAGAACAGACATTGGTTCGCCCTGAGTTCCTGTTACAATACATACTACTTTGGATGGAGGGTATTTTTTGAGATCTTCAAGTGGATTCAAAAAACTTCTCTCGAAATTTATATACCCAAGCTGTCTTGCGATTTCTATATTTTTTTCAAGTGAAAGACCTGAAACAAAAACCTTCCTATCATATTTTTTAGAAACATCGAAAATCTGCTGAATCCTGTGTATATTTGATGCGAATGTTGCAGCGATTATCTTACCTTTAGCCTTTGTAAAGTAAAAATCAAGATTTTCTACGACTTCTTTCTCAGAGTTTGAAAATCCTTTTCTTTCCGAGTTGGTCGAATCAGACATTAAGAGTAAAACACCCTTTCTTCCTAAATCTGAAAGAGCATGATAATCAAATATTTTATTATCTACAGGGGTATTATCTATCTTAAAATCACCTGTATGAACTATGTAACCATACTGAGTTTTTATTGCTATCCCAACGGCATCTGCTATGGAATGATTGACTCTAAATGGCATAAACTCAAAATCATCGCACTTAAAAAACCGATCGGGTTGAATTTCGACCATTTCTGGCAGATTTACCTGATTTATAAAGCTTTTTTTTTCAAGTATCCTTGCTTTTATTAATTCAAGAGTAAGTTTTGTACCATATATTGTAATATAACCAAATTCCTTAACAAGATATGAAATGGCTCCTATATGGTCTTCATGACCATGGGTAACAATAAGCCCTTTAAACTTTGCTCTATTACTTCTTAAATAATTGAAATCTGGTATAACAAAATCTATACCATACATATCTGCTGTAGGAAATTGTAATCCTGCATCAATAGCGATTATGCTCTGATCACTTTCGAAAAGAGTCATATTTCTTCCAATTTCCCCAAGTCCGCCAACTGGTATTATTCTCAATGACATATTATATAACTTTTCTCCATCTTTATTTTATTTTATTAATTTTTATCTATTATACTAATTTTTTATCATTAATCAATCTTATCTAATTTAATAAAATTAAATCTTTTAATTTTACAATTTAAACAAAAATTAATAATAAAAATATTTGATTATGTTTATAAATTAAAATTATTTAATTTTTTGCCTCAATAATAATATTAAATATATCAATTAAATTCAAACCAATATTATCAATATTATTATGGTATAATAATTTTTCCAAATTTTATTAAAATATTAGAATTCACTATTCTATCAATACTTAACAATAAATGCACATTTCAGGTAAATTCTTTGGAACTCAGATGAAATTTACCCTGCTCATCTATCTTAATAAGTCTAACTTTTACTCTATCTCCAACCTTAAAAGTGCTTTCTATTGATTCAATTCTCTGCTTTGATACTTCACTTATATGAAGCATACCAACAATTTTTGGCACAAATTCAACAAGTACTCCATAAGGAAGTAATTTTTTGACCACACCACTATATACTTCATTTAATCTAGGATTTGGGTCTATTGTGTTCTGAATCATCTGAATTGTCTGCTCAAGCATTTCCCTATCTTTATTAGAGATGACAACCTTAGCATCAGATTCAACACTTATATCACTTCCAGTCTCAGATATTATATTTTTAATGACTTTTCCACCAGGACCAATAAGCGCACCGACCTTTTCTTCATCAATCTGCATTATATGAATCTTAGGTGCTTTCTCTGATACCCTGCATGTGATATTTTTAACAGCTTCCTGCATTATACCTAGGATAAACATTCTTCCCTTTTTTGCCTGTTCTAATGCCTTTTCAAAAATTTCAAATGTGATTCCTTCTATCTTTATATCCATCTGAAACCCGGTAATTCCCTTCTCGGTTCCAGCTACTTTAAAATCCATGTCTCCAAGATGATCTTCCATTCCCATTATATCTGAAAGTATTGAATATCTATCACCTTCTTTAACCAAACCCATTGCTATGCCTGCGACCAACCTTGGAAGAGGCACTCCTGCTGAATATAAAGAAAGAGAAGTACCGCAAACAGTAGCCATGGAGCTTGAACCATTTGATTCAAGTATTTCAGAGACACTGCGCATAACATAAGGGAATGAATCGTATTCTGGAAGCATAGATTCAATGGATCTTTCTGCAAGATGTCCGTGCCCAATTTCTCTTCTTCCGGGAGCTCCATATTTCCCTGTTTCGCCAACTGAAAAAGGTGGAAAATTGTAATGAAGCATGAATCTTTTTGAAAGCTCTCCCTCTATGTTATCTAGAATCTGTGCATCACTAATAGAACCAAGAGTTGTAACGACGAGAGCCTGAGTTTCGCCTCTTGTAAAAAGAGCTGAACCGTGAGTATCATTAAAAAGATTTAATTTTATCGATATTGGTCTAATCTCATCTGTTTTTCTTCCATCTGGTCTTATGCCTTCATTCAATATACTTTCTCTCATGAGATTTTTTGTGATATGGTCAAAATAATCATAGTACATCTGTTCAAAATCAGAGGAATTTTCCTCTTCTTCTTCATCATTAAGATCTTCTTTATCTATATCTTCAAAGGCACTGATTTTTTTGTTTATATTTTCTTCTGATTTTGCCTTATACTGCTCTTTTATCAATGGCAAATACTTTTGTTTGACCTTTTCAATAGCATCTTGACGGGCAAGTTTGTCATAGATAAAAAGTGCTTCTCGCAGTTCCTTTTCAACATTATTTTTTATTACATCACTTAAAAGTATATTATCTTCTTCTTCCTCAATTTTTATCTTCTCTTTTCCAATTTCTTTAACAATCTCATTTATTCCAGTAACAATTTTTTTTATCTGGTTATGAGCTATTTTGCAGGCTTCAAGTAAGATAGATTCTTCAACTTCCTTAGCTCCTCCTTCGACCATTGTTATAGCATCATATGTTCCGGCTACAACAATATCGAGCTGAGATTTTGCAATGTCTTCCAGTCGAGGATTAATTACAAATTCGTTGTTTATATATGCTACTCTAACTGCTCCAATAGGTTTTATAAAAGGTATATCTGAAATAGCAAGTGCAACGCTAGATGCATTGATAGCAAGTATATCGGGTGTATGAATCTGGTCGGAAGCAAGAGTATATGATACCACCTGAACTTCTCTGGTAAAACTCTTAGAAAAAAGAGGACGAATTGGCCTATCTATAAGCCTTGAAACAAGTATTTCTCTATCTGATGGTTTACCTTCTCTCTTTATAAAACCACCAGGTATTTTTCCTGCTGCATAAGCCTTTTCAAAGTAATGAACAGTTAAAGGGAAAAAATCCTGTTTAACATCTGGTCCCATAACAGCAGCAGCAAGAACAGCAGTATCTCCAAAACGAGCCAGTGTAGAACCATTAGCCTGTCTTGCCATTACCCCTATTTCGAAAATAAATTTTCCACTATCAAGCAAAACTTCAAATTCTGTTTTCATAAATCTATTCCTTATTTTGTAATACTTAAAACTATTTCTTATATAATAACTTTTCTTAATGAGACTATTTTTTAATAATTTATTAATTATTATTGATAATCAATACCTTTATTTATTTTTTTACACACAATTTTTTATTTCATGGTGTTATAGAATCTGTAAATTATATATTCTAATATTAATTATTCTACTAAAAAGCAAATAATAAATATAAATAGATATGTTTTTCATAATATAAAAAATAAAATGATTAATATTAAAATCAAGAGTAAATTTGAATCTTTTCACCGATTTATAATGCCAATCTTAGTTTTTTTATTTTTATATAAAATAATCTGTTAATTAAAAACCCTAAATAAAAAACAAACCCCTCCTTTTATTAAGAAATAAGAGGGGTATAAAATTATTTTCTAAGATTTAATTCTTTAATAAGGTTTCTATATCTTCCTAAATCTTTATTTTTAAGATATTCAAGAAGTTTTCTTCTCTGTCCAACAAGTTTTAAAAGACCTCTTCTTGAAGAATGGTCATGTTTATTATTTTGCAGGTGATCAGTTAAATTATTGATTCTTGAAGTTAAAAGAGCTACCTGAACCTCAACTGAACCTGTATCATTTTCTTTTTTGCCAAATTTCTTAATAACTTCCAACTTGCTTTCATGAGTAATAGGCATTGTCAATTTCTCCCACTTCTTTTCATTAACAAATAACTAATTTTGAAATTTGTCAAGAAAAGTTGAAATAAAAAACTTTCCAGAAAAAATAAATTTTGCTTTTCCAGTTTGAGTAATATTAAAATCTTCCCCAATATAAACTTTCAGACTTCCACCTTGCATTAATACTTCGACTTCGCTATCTATAAAACCTTTTTTATATGCAACAGCAGCCGCAGCACATGAACTGGAACCAGATGCAAGAGTGTAACCACTTCCTCTTTCGAAAATTTCTATTTTAATTTTTTTTCTATCTATAACCTGAACAAATTGTACATTTGTCTTATTCTTAAAATATGAGTTTGTTTCTATGCTTTTTCCATACTTTTTTGCTATTTGCTCATCAATTCTATCCATAATAATTACGAAATGAGGATTACCAATTGAAAGATATATTCCATTAAATTTAACTTTTTCCTCACTATTCTCTTGTGAAAAAGCCACTATTTGCTTATCTTCTTCTGTAAAAAATTCGACTTTACCCATATCAATACTAATAGTTCCATCTGAGTTATAAAAAGACTGTACAATTCCACCATTTGTTCTAATTTCAACAAATTTCTTTTTATCTTTTATCTTCCCAATCTTTCTTAAATACCCAGAATCAAGTAAATATTGACTGAAAATTCTAAGTCCATTACCACTTTTTTCTGCCTCACTTCCATCAGAGTTAAAGATGCGAACAAATGGAATATTGCTTTTTATTCTTTCTATCGCTATTTTTTTTTCTGTCTTTTCATTTACAATATTCGCTTTATTTGTACTATTCTCTTTATTTGTAATATTTTCTTTGTTTGCATTTTGGAAAATTGGACCTACAAGAATTCCATCTGCTCCAATACCAAAGTTTCTATTACAGATATTTTTTATTATCTCTGATTCAACTTCAAAATCATTTTTATTTGGGTCAATAATGATATAATCATTTCCTAATGCACAATACTTATCAAATAATATTTTTTTTTCCTTCATATAATTTTTCTACAATCTTCTATTGTTTATAATCTATCTTTATTAATAATCAGTTTTGAATTATTGAATTTATTGGCAATTTTATATATTAATATACTTTTAATACTCATTAAAAAAGCATTTATAGACTATTAATACTGACAAAACAGTATCTATAGACTATCAACAATTAATACCTGTACATATCTCCTTTATAAGGTCCTTCAATATTTACTCCAATATATTTTGCCTGTTTTTCGGTTAATTTAGTAAGATTAACTCCCAATTTTCCTAAATGCAGCCTTGCTACTTCCTCATCAAGATACTTTGGAAGAGTATAAACATCTATTTCATGTTTATTATTGAAAAGATCAATTTGAGCAAGGACTTGATTTGTAAATGAACAACTCATAACGAAAGAAGGATGTCCCTGAGCACAACCAAGATTTACAAGTCTTCCTTCTGCAAGTAAAATTATAGAATGCCCATCAGGAAAGATAAATTTATCTACTTGAGGTTTTATATTTAATCTTTTAATACCATTATAGTTCATCAATTTTTCGACTTCTATTTCATCATCAAAATGTCCGATATTACATACAATAGCACCATCTTTCATTTTCAGCATATGTTCAAGAGTTATTACTTCACAATTTCCAGTAGCTGTAACATAAATATCTCCATAAGAAAGTGTATCTTCGACTTTTAGTACGCTATAACCTTCCATAGAAGCCTGTAAAGCACAGATAGGGTCTATTTCTGTGACTACTACCTTTGCCCCAAAACCACGCATAGATTGGGCACATCCCTTACCAACATCACCATAGCCACAGACAACCACTGTTTTTCCTGCGACCATTACTCCTGTTGCTCTTTTAATACCATCTGCCAAAGATTCACGACAACCATAAAGATTATCAAACTTCGATTTTGTAACAGAATCATTAACATTTATTGCGGGGAATAGTAATGATCCTTCTTTTTTCCTTTGGTATAATCTATGTACTCCAGTAGTTGTTTCCTCAGAAACTCCCTTAATTTTTTTTGCAATAGACTGCCATCTTGTTGGGTATTTTGTTAAATCCTCCAATATCTGACTTTGAAGTATCGCAAGTTCTTTGCTATCTTTTGAAATTAAAGGTAATTTCCCTGTTTTTTCATATTCAATTTCCAACCTTACACCTTCATGAATGAATAATGTGGCATCACCGCCATCATCAACAATAAGATCTGGTCCATCATTTTTAGGGAACAAGAGTGCCTGTTTTGTACACCACCAGTATTCTTCAAGTGTTTCACCTTTCCATGCAAAAACAGGTATGCCTTTTGCAGCAATCGCAGCAGCTGCATGATCCTGAGTGGAAAAAATATTGCATGAAGCCCATCTAACCTCTGCTCCAAGTTCAACAAGAGTCTCAATAAGAACAGCTGTCTGTAAAGTCATATGTAGTGAACCAGAAATCTTTGCTCCTTTAAGAGGTTTATTATTTCTATATTTCTCTCTTAAAGCCATAAGACCTGGCATCTCTTTTTCAGCAATTTCTATTTCGAGTCTTCCCCAGTTAGCTAAAGAAATATCTTTTACCTTGTAATTCATCTTTCCTCCAAAATAAAATTCTTTTATAACATTTTACATAAAATTCTGAATTCAATAATTTTTAATATTATTCTATTAAGTTTTGATTTTTAAAATAGTTTCAAACAATCGACTTAAATATCATAATTTTTGAAATTAATACAATAATTTTTATAATAATTTTTACAATAATTTTATTGTATTTTATCAAAAATTTCTTACAATCGCAAAGAGAAGATAAAACAATTTGAGATATAATTTAAGATGGGAGGGAAAATTCGTGCTGAAAAAAAAAGTAGAAAACATTAATATAATGGATGGTGCAGCTACTTACTATAATTATATTTCTAAAGATATCGGAGTTTTCTTAATACATGGTTTTACTGGAAGCCCAGCGGAAATGATTCCCTTTGCTAAAAAATTTGAGGAAAAAGGATTATCTGTTTATTGCCCAAGACTCGCAGGACATGGTACAAATATAGAGGATTTTATAAAATCTACCGTCGAACAGTGGTACCAAAGTGCTTTTGACCAATATCTTGAATTCAAGAAAAAAGTTAAAAAAATATATATTATAGGCTTATCTTTAGGAGGTCAGATTGCCACTTACCTATCCTATATAGTTGGATGTGAGAAATTGGCTTTGTTTTCGACTCCCTATGATATTCCTGATTCAAAGATGAAAAATGCAAAATTTATTTCAATATTTATAAAAAAAATAAAGAAAAAAGAATCAAAACCCGCTGTATTCGATGAAAAAGCGAGAAAATTGATGGTGAACTATGATAGTGTCCCTTATCATTATATCAAACCTATTTCAGAATTATATAAAAGTTTTAAAATGTTTCATTATTATATAAGAAAAACAAAATCACCAATGCTAATAATTCAATCTGAACTGGATTCTGTTTCTTCTTTTAAATCTCCTCAAAAAATATTTAATCGCTCCAAATCATCAAAAATCAAGCAGATGAAATACTTAAAAAAATCATCTCATGTCATTACTCTCGATTATGAAGCAGACGAGCTTTTTTCTTATGTTTATGATTTTTTCTTGACAAATTAATAACTCTCTTTATTTTTAAGTGGATTTAAATTATCTAATATTGTTATGAGGATATAAATATGGCAGTACCAAAAAAGCGTCCTTCACATGCTAGAACATTTAGAAGAAAAAGAGCAAATGAAAAAAGAGAACTTGTAACAGTTGGGGTATGTCCTACCTGTGAATCTCCTGTCTTACCACATCATGCTTGCCCTTCATGCGGTCATTATAAAGGGAAAGAAGTAAAAACTGTTCTTGGTAAAGACAAAGATAAAAAAGAAAAAAAGGCTAAAAAATAGTTTTTAAAAATTTTTAAGTTAATTAAATGCAGCATTTGTATAATGGCAAAAAACATTATACTTTGCTGCATTTTTATTTTAATTAAAGGTTTTTATGAAAATTGCAGTTGATGTAATGAGTGGAGACAATCCAGCTGAAGAACTTATAAGTGGTGTATGTCGATATATCTCCAAATTCAAAGACGATTTAATCCTTGTTGGTGATGAAAGCAGAATCAAAAAAAAGTTATTACTTCATCCATTCGAAAGGAAATATATAGAAATTATCCATACAGATGAAATAATTACCATGAATGATAGTCCTACTGAAAGTTATAAAAAAAAGAGAAACGCATCTGTAATACTTGCTGCTAAACTTGTCAAAGAAAAAAAGGCAACTGGATTTTTCTCACCAGGTAATACCGGTGCAACATTAGTTGCTTCATTATTTGAAATTGGTAAAATTAAAAATATATCACGACCTGCTATTGCAGCCGTTTTACCGAGTATATCAGGGTCAACTATTTTAATTGATGCGGGTGCAAATGTAGATTGTAAACCTCATTTTATCGCTGAATTTGCGATAATGGCTTCTGTTTTTTGTAAAAATGTTCTGAAAATCGAAAATCCAAGAGTAGGCCTTTTAAGTAATGGTGAAGAAGATGAAAAGGGAAATGAATTAACATTAAAGGTATTTCAACTATTAAAAGAACTGGATTTAAATTTTATTGGAAATGTTGAAGGTTATGATCTTTTCAATGGTAGTTGCGATATTGTTGTGACAGATGGTTTTACTGGAAATGTTGCTTTAAAAACGGCAGAAGGAACTTCAAAGATTATTTTTAAGATATTAAAAGAAGAAATACAGGGTAATTTTGTATCTAAAATAGGTGCCCTTTTATTAAAAAACTCATTTAAGAAAATCAAGAAAAGAATTGATGCAAATGAATATGGTGGTGCTCCTCTTCTAGGGATAGATGGAAATGTTATTATAGGTCATGGCTCTTCAAACGCCAAAGCTACATATAATGCTCTTAAAACTCTTAGATTTATGGACCAATTCCAACTTCATAATCATTTAGAAACCGCTTTTCAAAAAGGAAAAATAGGCTAATAAATTTTTGTTGATTATTTTTGGAATTTTTGTATTTTCTGTTTGACCAGGTGGTTAATAAAATTTGTTATATGAAGTTGCAAGATGTTAATCATCTGCTAGGAGTACCTTATGAAGGCTTTTATTTTCCCAGGACAGGGAAGCCAATATTCTGCAATGGCCAAAAAGATTTACGACAATTACGATGAAGCAAAAGAATATTACAATAAAGCAAAGTCTATTATTGGTTCACAGATTGTAGAACTTGGATTTGAAGCAGATGAAGAAACTTTAAAACTTACTCAAAATGCACAAATCTCAATTTTTTTATATAGTTATATTCTCTTTATTTCTCTTGTTAATAGTGGTAAAATAGCTATTGAAAAAGATGATTTTTTCCTAGGACATTCACTTGGTGAGATTACAGCTTTGACAGCTAGCAAAACACTTAATTTTGAAGATTCTATAAAATTTGTCAGGTTTCGTGGTGAAGCTATGGGACAGATAAAACTTGATAACCCTATAATGGCTGCACTTTTAAAACCCGATATCAACAGGATAAATGAGGTTTTCGAAACTGAATATAAAGGAAAACTTTTTATTGCAAACTTAAACTCTCCTTCTCAAGTTGTTATAAGTGGCTTAAAAGAAGATTTCGAAAATTTCAATAATAAATATCAAAAGACTTTATTCTTAAAATCTATTCCATTAAAAGTATCGGCTCCTTTTCATAGTCCTTTTATGGCTTCGGCATCTGAAAAAGTGGAAATTGAACTGAAAAAATATAATTTTAGTGCAGAAAATGCTATTAAGGTTATATCAAATAAATATGCTTTACCTTATGAAAATAATTCAGATAAAATTAGAAACACTATTTCAAGTTCAATTGTATCTCAGGTTAAATGGATAGATTCGATTTCATATTTAAAAACAAAAGGTTGCAACAATTTCTTTGAAATTGGTCCTAAATCGATACTTATTCCTTTTGTCAAAGAGATAAACCAGGAAGCAATTGCTCAATGCTTCATAGATTAATTTTTTCTTGTTTTTCAAAACTAAGGAGGAAACATGAAAGTTACTTTTGAAGAACTTAGAGATTTATTGGTAGAAAAACTTGGTGTTGAAAAAGATTCAATTACAGAAACAGCTCATTTTGTAAATGATCTTGGCATTGATTCACTTGAACAAGTTGATTTAATGATGGAACTTGAAAAAAGATACCAGATTTCAATACCAGACGAAGACCTTGAAAAATTAAGCGATGTTAAAGGTCTTTTAACATATCTCAACGAAAAACTTGCTAATAAGTAGTTTACAGGCAGAGGTTTTCCCTCTGCTCTTTTTCTTTTTATCATTATCAAGCAAATCATTATCAGACAATTGAAAAAATTATAATAAAACTTATTATAATAATTAAAATAACATAATATAGCTGTGGAGGTATAATGAAAAAAAGAGTAGTTGTAACAGGTTTAGGTTTAATAAATTGTCTAGGAAATACTGTTGAAGAACAATGGGATAATCTTGTTAAGGGAATCTCTGGTGTTGAATTGCTTGATATTCCTGATATAGATAAAACTGATGTCAAGATTGGTGGTAAAGTTAAGAATTTCAATCCTGCTTCTTTTCTTTCTCCAAGAGACATAAGACAATATGATCTCTACACTCAGTATGCTTTGTACACAACAGAGCAAGCGATTAAAGATTCGAAGATACTTGAAGGAGATATTGATAGAAACAGGTTTGGAATAATCTTTTCTTCTGGAATTGGTGGATTATTATCTCTCTTAGAAGCTCATGAAGGATATATTAAAGAAGGACAAAAATATATTAGCCTTTATACCATTCCAAAGATGATTTCAAATATTGCTGCTGGAATTATTGCTATGAAATACGACTTACACGGCGTATCTTACTCAGTAGTTTCAGCATGTGCTTCTTCTGCTCATGCAATAGGTGAAGCTTTTAGAAAAATCCAGTGGGGTGAGCTGGACTATGCAATAGCAGGCGGCGCAGAAGCTTCTTTGATTCCATTTGCATTAGCCGCGTTTTCTAATATGAAAGCTGTTTCAAAAAATAATGAAGACCCAAAAGGTGCTAGTAAACCTTTTGATTCAAATAGAGATGGCTTTGTAATGGGTGAAGGAAGTGGGACAATCATACTTGAAGAGTACGAAAAGGCAAAGGCAAGAGGTGCAAAAATCTATGCTGAGATAATAGGTTATGGTGCATCTTCAGACGGTTATCATCTTACAGCACCCCACCCTGAAGGTCTTGGAGCAATACAATGTATGAACTTATGCATGAAAGATGCTGAAATTAGTCCTGAAAAATTAGACTACATAAACGCACATGGGACAGCTACTCCAGTAGGAGACATAGCAGAAACTAAGGCAATAAAAAATTGTTTTGGAAATCATGCTAAAAATTTAGCTATATCTTCAAATAAATCGATGATTGGTCACCTTTTAGGTGCAGCCGGTGCAGTTGAACTGATTAATACAATTTTAACAATCTATAATGATGTAATTCCCCCAACCATTAACCTAAATAATCCAGACCCTGAATGCGATTTATTCTATGTTCCTAATAAGGCAGTCGAGAGAAAGGTTAACTATGCTTTATCAAACTCTTTCGGGTTTGGTGGGCAAAATGCATCTATTATTGTTAAAAAATTTAGCTAACATTCTTTACATTTTTCTTTATATATGATTATCTAACCTTGATATGGACAAAGAAAAAAACATACTTAAATTCCTTAAAAAATTTAATTTAAATATTGATTATATAGAAATCTATACTCAGGCTTTTACTCATAGGTCTTTTAATCCTAAGACAGAAATAAATAATGAAAGACTTGAATTTCTTGGAGATGCTGTTTTAGAATTAATTGTAACTGATTATCTTTACAAATCTTTTCCTCTTTTTAATGAAGGTAAATTATCTCAAATTAGAAGCCTTATAGTTAGTGCCAAATTTCTTTCTTCTTTTGCCCAAAACCTTGGTATTGATAAAATTTTACTTCTTGGCAAAGGTGAAGAAACAAATGGTGGTAGAAGAAAAACATCGATACTTTCGGACACAATGGAATCGCTGATAGGAGCTATTTATATTTGTGATGGATTAGATAAGACAAAGGAATTTTGTAAATCATACATAGAAAATTCAGTAAAAGATTTAATTGATTCAGAAGAGTTAAAAAACCCAAAGACAAGAATTCAGGAAATTTCTCAAAAACTATATGGAGTTCTACCAGTTTACCAGGTTATTAAAGAAGAAAAAATTAATGGTGAACAATATTATGTTATGTACTTGAAAGTTCAGGAGCTTGATTTTGGGCCTGTAAGAACTAATTCAAAAAGAGATGCCGAGCAAATTCTTGCAAAGATGGCTCTTGAATTCTTTAATGGAATTGTATGAATTAATTTAAAGGGATTATTTGGTAAAATATTATGATATATCAGTTATACTCAGAAACTAAAACTTCTATAATAGAAAATATCCTAAATAATACAAAGATAAGATATCCCGCTATTCTCATTGTTGGTCCATCCAGTGTCGGTAAAAGAATTACAGCATTTCATATAATAAAGAATATCTTACAACAACCCGCATGCTTAAATATTTTTTACCAGCAAAATTTTTGCTACCTTGCAAAAAACTTCCCTTTTGATGAACTTTCCTTTCTTTTAAATCAACTAACTATCTCTGAAAATTCTCTTGTTGATAAACAGATTGCATTTGAAAAGATTAAATTTGTTCTTGTAAGATTTTTATCTACTTTTATTTATAGAATTTCTGAAATAGATGAAAAATTAATTGATTCTTCCTTCTATGAGGATGCTTCATTTGTCTTTTATAGATTAAAAAATATGGTTATTGAAAATCAAGAAGATTTTGAAATACTTATAAATCTATGTCAGAGAATAATAAAAGATAAAAAAGCATTTAAATCAGATAGAATCTATCTTTCAGAGATAAAAAATGTCCAGAAATGGATAGAAAACACCTATCAAATGGAAAAAAGAATAGTTTTAATAGATAATATAGAACTTATGCAGGAAGAATCGGTAAATTCATTTTTAAAAACTCTTGAAGAACCAGATAATAATCTTTTGTTTATTTTAACTTCAACCTCAAAGTCATATCTTTTACCAACGGTTGTTTCAAGATGTGCTATATTTGAAATAGATAGAATAAAAGAAGATGAGCTTAAAAAAATTTTAGAAAATGAATGGAAAATAAACTATAATCTTCTTTCGAATCAATCAATAAATTCATTTTATGACCTTTTTACCCTTCTAAAATCAGATATAAGCAGATTTACTAAATCAGTAAGAGAAACATTCGAGCTATTCTTTTTACCAGTTAATAGATTTAATATATTTATAGAAAATTTGACGTCTCAAAAAGATTTACCTTTTTTCTTAAGACAACTTATATTGTTTTGCGAGTCGATATTGAATTCGTATGAAGTTCAAAATATTATCATTGCTTCAGATATTTCTTATGAAAAAATAGTTAGAATTGCTTCTTACTTAAATAAAATAGAAGATTTTGCAAAAAATTATAATTACCCTATTGATAATGCTCTTATTTTTGCGTATCTTAATAGAAAGCAGATACAAAATGGGGATTTTAATGGAGAGAAGATCATTTTATGAAAAATTCATAAATTCATTTGAAAGAGAAATACTTAATAAGGATGAGATAAAAAAAAGTTTATTAAATCTCTCCAAGTCAAATTCCACATATCTCTCAATTTTCGATTCGCTAGATGAAGGCATTATTTTAACTGACTTTGATGGTTACCCAATTTTTTACAATAAAAAAGCATCAGTTTTATTTGAACAAATCAAGCGAAACTCGATTTTGCAATTTCTACCCGAAGAAGCTGTTAAAAATTTTGAGATAACAAAAAATGAAGATAAAGCTACAGAATTAATTTCATATATAAAAATATTTAAAAGTTTATATTACCTAAAATTTGTTTTCAATAAAATTGAATTATTTGGTGAGGAATCAGCCATTCTTCTTGTTTTTTATGATATAAATGCACAGATAAAAGAAGAAAGAGAAAGACAGATAGAAAAATCATTTACAAATCTTATGGAAATGATGTATACCCTCGCTCATGAAATTAGAAATCCCTTAACCTCTCTTGATTTAAATATAAAAATAGCTCAAAAACAGCTGGAAGATACAAATATCTGTGGTTGTCCAAATTGTAAAGAACAACTTTTACAATCTTTAAATTCGACTTCTTCAGAAATTAAAAGGCTAAATAGAATTTTAGACACTTTTCTTTCTAGTTCAAAGCCACTGCAACCAAGACTCACGGTATTAAACTTAAATGAAGTAGTAAAAGAACTATTTAACTTAATGAAATCTCAATTTCAACTTGCTAATAAAAATCTTATATTAAAATTAAAAGAAAATATACCTCCAATTTTAGCGGACAGGGATTTACTTATACAGGCCATTGTAAATCTTGTAAAAAATGCTTTTGAAGCAATTTCAGAAGGAAAGACAGTCATAATAGCTACATATGATTTAGAATCAAATGTTATTTTAGAAGTTAAAGATAATGGACCAGGCATAGATTCACAGACTCTTCAAAAAATATTTAATCCTTTTTTTACAAATAAATCAACAGGAACTGGACTTGGTTTGACGATAGTGTATAGAATAGTCCAATCTATCTTAGCAGAAATAGAAGTTGAAAGTGACGTAAATATTGGAACTACATTTAAAATTATTTTCGATACAAACAAGGTAAAACAATCTCTTTTGGACTCAGATAAAAATATTGATTAGATTTTGTTTTCATGTAAAATTGTTTTCAACTAACAAATACCATTTGTTGTATCATATCTAAAATTCATATCTTTGATTTATTTTTTAATTTATATTTGAAATATTAAACAATTAAACAGGAGTGTCGACGATGAATAATAATGAAATTGATAATGAAGTCCTAAATCTATTTGTAAAATCTGAGGCTTTATTAAGTGGGCATTTTCTTTTAACATCAGGAAAACATTCAGATAGATACTTTGAAAAAATAAAGTTGATTGAAAATCCACAAATATTAGATAAGATTGTAGATAAACTTGTAGTTTTGATAAAAGAAAAAAATCTTGATTTTGATTTTATTGTTTCTCCTGCTTTTGGTGCAATAGCCATAGGTTTTCTTTCAGCATTAAAACTCAATAAAAAATTTGCTTTCACCCAAAGAGAAAATGAAATTATGGTTTTAAGAAGTGGTTTTAACGAAATAGAGGGGAAAAAGGCAATTATAATAGAAGACATCATTACTACTGGTGGTTCAATAGTCGAAGTCGCACAATGCCTTAAAAATCATCAGGTTAAAATTGAAGGACTTTTTGTACTATTGGATAGAAGCAAAGAAAAAGTAAATATCGATGGAAAAGAAATATTTAGCCTTACAAAAGTAAATGCATCATTGTATGATTGCTCAGATTGCCCTTTATGCAAGCAAAATATCCCTCTTACAAAACCAGGTGCTTCAAATAAAAATGTAAAGTCTTAAATTATGGCTTAAAATAATATAAAGCAATATTCAAAATTTATTTTAATTCTAAATATTTTTATCCTATAAAAGTGTTGGAGAAAATACTTATTTAATGAATAAAAATAGGAACTATAAGTTTTTGATTAATATTTTTCTTCTTATTTTTTTTACTTTTATTTTATTTTTCCTGCGATTATCTTTTGGAAATTCTTTTATTTCACCTAAAATAGTAGTAAAATCATTACTTCACTTTGATTTGACGCCAAATAGTGAAGTCTTAAATACAATAATAAATAGTATTAGAATGCCTTCTTTTATTTCGGCTTTTTTAATAGGAGCTACACTTTCTATTACAGGCCTTGTGATGCAGATAATCTTAAAAAATCCTTTAGCCGAGCCATATACCCTTGGAATTTCTGCAGGTGCTTCATTTGGTTGCTCACTCGCTATCTTCCTTTCTTCTTTTTTCTCTTTCTCTTCTATTACATTATTTTCATACAGTTTTTCTGGTTTAGTACTTAAAATAATCCCAATTTTTGCAATTTTTTTCGGGATTTTATCTGCAATATTAATATTTATAATTGCCATAAAGACAAAATCATACTCTTCATCCTCTTTAATTATTTCTGGAATTATTGTAAATTCATTTTTCACAGCTTTAATAACTATATTGTTTTTTTTGTTAGGTCAAAAAGTCAATCTTGCACTTTCATGGATGATGGGAATAATCCCTTTAGCAGATAAAAGCTGGATTTTTCTTGGGTTAATCGAGCTTGCTATAATAATTGTATATCTATCTTTTCATAAGGAGTTTGATCTTATATCTATATCGGGCTCTTCTGAAAATATTATTGGTTTAAATGCTTCAAGATTTAAACAGATTTTTTTTCTTATAAGTGCAATTGGAGTAAGTCTGGTGGTTTCTCAAAGTGGAATCATCCCTTTTATTGGTATAATTGTCCCTTATATATTAAAACTGAATCCAGAAAATCACTTCAAAGAAAATCTTATATATAGTATATTTTTTGGGGGAAATTTTCTTGTAATCATAGATATTCTTACATATATTATTCCTTTAATTTTTCATTCAAGTATTCAACTTCCTATAGGTGCAGTCAGCGGTTTTTTAGGAGCACCTTTTTTTCTTTTCCTCCTTATTAAAAAGCAATTTAAATAGATTTTTTCTTTTGCAAATGAAAAAAAATTAAAAATTTTTCTTTTTTAAAATATTAATTTATTTGTTGATTTTATATCAATATTGCACTATTATTATACTAAGTAATGGAAATATATAAAAATATTAAAAATATAACCTATGGAGGATATATTTATGAAGAAGAGTTTTATTTTTATTTTGATTTTTCTTTTTATCTTTTCTTTTAGCTGCACATTTAATCTTTTTGAAGGTTCTGTTGAATCTAATTATAAGGCTATAAAAATTCCAGCAGAAAAGATTGAATATGCAAGACAGATTCTTGCAGGTGGTGATACTGAGAAAATCTCCACTATTACTGCTTTGCTTAAAGCAGACATTACTGCTGGGGTTTTTGGTAGTGACCCAGCTTTATTAGCTGCAGCAAACCAGATTGTTGGAAATCTTTTAGTATCTGAATCTGGTTTTAACGATATAGTTGCAAATGCGATTTCATCCATGGCTACTGCTGACCCAGATAACCCACCAAATCTTATCATGCTACTAGTTGATACCAATAATGATGGAACAATTGATGGTACAGACCTCGATGGTTTTGTAGATATGATGGAAGGACTTGCTGAAGCTGCTGGTTATCTTAATACTGCTGCACAAGCTGACTCAACAAATCTTGATTTACAATTCCAGAATGTCTTAGCAAATCTTGCTGCTGGTGCTATGACTATTTATGATATAACTCGTGAGGAAGCCGAATTACAAGCTTTGACTGATTATCTTAATGGGACAAGCCCAACTCCACCTGATTCATATACTTCAATTGAGACAAACATTAACAATATAGTTGCTTCTGTTGATAATATGCTTGCTAACTGCGAAGATCAAAATTCCTTTTATTATAGCATAGCAAGTGCATTGCAAAGTATGTTTGCTGGTATTCCTCGATAAGCAAACAAGGAGGTCATAATGAAAAAAATTATATTTATTATAACATTGTTATTGTTAATTTCATTACCAGTCTTTGGTCAAGATACATATTTAACACCATTTACCTATATTTCAGCAAGAATATATGGTTTTGGTGGTGCTTTAACTGCTAATCCAACAGGTTTTGAAGGTTTGTTTTTCAACCCTGCGGGTTATTCACTCCCTGGCAATAACCATTTTGGTTTAATCGATTTAAATATCTATTTCAACCCTGATTTATTGAATTTAATTGAACAAACAAATGGTCTCCAAAATATAGAAACTATGATTGGCGACCCAACTTTTATATCTTCTTTATTGAAAATGAAACTTGGTATTGGATTAAGTGGATTACCATTTATAGGAATAATGAGTGGTGGACTTTTAATTGCCCTATATGATAGTGCGGGTTTATCTGCTTCCTTTATCCCCACTGTAGCAATACCAGATGTTAAAATTTCAGCTGTTGCAGAAGCAGGTGCTGTAGTTGGTTATTCTTTCAAAATTGGAAATTTTCTATATATCGGAGCAAATGCGAAAATAATAGCAAGAATGTGGGCAGATATTCCTCAACAAAGTTTAGCTTCCGTAATAGATTCATTTTCTAGTGGTACTTCAACTTTACCTTTTGATGTTAATTTTGGTTATGGTTATGGATTTGATGTTGGTGCATTATTGAAACTTGGTATTGTACAGATTGGTCTTTCTGTATTAAATCTTCCTGGAATAAAGATAGATTATGTTAAATCAAGTAATATTGAAGAACTGATGAGTGGTAACCTCACTCAAGCTGGCACAGCTATAATTCCAGTTGAAATAAATGCAGGAGTTGCATTAAACCTTGGAACACTAATTCCAGTTCTCATAGATAAAGTTGTACTTGCCATGGATATTCATGGAGTAAATCTTTTAATAGAAGATTTTATGAATTATGGTTTTAATATGTCTTTAATTGGAAACTACTTTTATTTTGGTGCTGAGTTTAGAACTCTTGGAATTTTAACAATTAGAGGCGGATTATATCAGGGATATCCTACTGTTGGTTTTACATTGAATCTTCTTATATTAAAATTAAGCTTTGCTTACTATACAAAAGAGCTTGGAATGTTCCCAGGCACCCTTCCAGAAAGTAATTTTATTCTAACTCTTTCTTTTAGTTGGTAAAATTAGTTAAAAATTTTATTGACAAAAAATTTAAATACGGTTGACTAGTTCTTGTTATCGACTAACGAGATGCTAGCTCAGCCGGTAGAGCACCTCCCTTTTAAGGAGGGGGCCACAGGTTCGATCCCTGTGCATCTCAAACTAATAAGGCGACTTCATTAGAAGTCGCTTTTTTTTATAAATTCCCTCTTTCAAAATATTTTTTATATGTTATTATTTAATTGAGTATAAAATTACTTTGTTAAAGTATTTGATAAAATATTTAAAAATTTTTTTATCAATGGAGGAAGAATGAAAAAGTTTGTTCTTCTTTTTATTATTTTCTTTTTAATTTTATTTATCTCGACTGAAGTTTTTGCTGGAAGCACAAATTCAAACTACCTTGTTACTCTTGGTGGAATAAATGGCTATATAATTTGTCCTACTGCACTTCCTGTACCTGCTGGCTCTTTTAATATTAATGTGGGTTGGGTCTTTTCTGGTAGTGGCTATTTGCCAGTCGGAATCGCTTTTTCTTTTATTAAAAATCTTGAAATTGGGTTTGGTCATCAATTTGCTATATCAACAACTCCTATAGCTACACCCTTTTTGATTTCTTTAAAATACAGATTTTTAGAAGGGAAACTTGATCTTTCTATTGGTGGTGTTTTTGAGATTTATGAGAATCAAAATGCAGTAGAGTTTTATGCTGCATTTCATAGTGGTTCATTATTTGGTAAAGGAATGATGGATATTGTTATAGGAAAGACCATATACTTTAACCAGGGAATTGATAGTTCGATTAATTTTTATATCGGTACATTAATCCCACTTGTTGGTGATGTTTTCTTTTTAGTAATTGATTTTTCTAATAATGCTCTTGGTGGAGCAGCTTCATACATGTCTGTAAATAGAGGTGTATTTAACTTTGCGTTTGTCTTTGATATAATACCAAAAATTTTATCTATTTATCTTTCTTCTTATGATTTTATGGATGCTCCATTTTCAACAATTGGTATTGGAATAGATTGGAGATTATCTTTCGCAAGATAATTTATAATATTAATTATTTCTACGAAAAATGAACAGAAAAAAAATATTTTCAATAATATTACTTTCTTTATCTTTAATATTAATAAGTCTTTCTTTTATTTTAGTATTTACAGGGTGTTCAAGTAACATCGCAGAAATGATATTGACTATTTCTGGTAAAAAAGAAAATGTTTATTTTCGAGTAAAAAGTTTTGAAAACCAGATACATCAAGGAGGTCGAGGATTTGCCAGCCCCCATTCTATTACTATATTTGACAGGAATAGGGTTATTTTGACGAAAATATATGATAAAGACTTTGAATATGTTAGTATAGAACAAATTCCCGCATATCTTGTTGATCTTTTACTTATTAAAGAAGACTTTACTTTCTTTACTCATAAAGGAATTGTCCCTAGAAGGATACTTGTATCTATTTTGAAAAATATTAGATATAAAA
This sequence comes from uncultured Brachyspira sp., assembly GCA_964454835.1. GTDB lineage: Bacteria > Spirochaetota > JAAYUW01 > JAAYUW01 > JAAYUW01 > Exilispira. The sequence goes on along the minus strand of CAYVTU010000006.1, from coordinate 48,923 downwards.
GAAATGCTTTTGGTGGCTCAACTTTAACTCAACAGGTAAGCAAACTTCTTTTTACAGACCAAAAAAAAACGATAACAAGAAAATTCAAAGAAATAATTACTGCTTTTTATCTCGAAAAAATACTTACAAAAGAAGAGATTTTAGAAATATATCTAAACATAGCATATTTTGGATATGGAAAGTATGGAGTATCAAAAGCCTCAGAATTTTATTTTAATAAGAAAATCGAACAGATAAATTTTTCAGAAGCAGCTATGCTAATCTCAATCATATCTTCTCCTGAAAGGTTTTCTCCTTTGAAAAATAAGGAAACAACAAAAAGTAAAATATCCTATTTAATGTCAAGATGTTTAAAAGTAGGATATATAAGCGAAAAAGCTGCTCAGTACGTAAAAACAACTTTTATTGATAATTATGATTTCACTAAACTTGGAGTTAAATCTTATCTGGACATTGAAAACAAAGCTCCCTGGGTTAAAAACTATGTTCTTGGATATATTGAGCAAAATTATGGTTTAAGTAAAGCATTTGAACTTGATTTAGAAATATATACAACTATAGATGTCAATGCTCAGTTTGCATTACAGGAATCTGCTAATAAATATATAACTGAAATAATACCTTCTAAAATTTCAGATATTAAAGATGAAGGCAAACTAGAAATCTCATCAGTTTCTATTTCACCAGAAACAGGGGAAATACTTGCTTTTATTGGGGGTAAAAAACAATCTCCATTAAATGAATATAACAGAGTTTTTTTCAGTAAAAGACAGGTAGGTTCAATATTTAAGCCATTTTTATACCTTTATGCCTTTATAAATTCAACTATTACTCCATTATCAAAATTAGAAGATAAACCATTAAAACTTGAACTTGAAAAACAAATCTGGGAACCTAAAAATTATGGTAATCAATATTTTGGCAATGTTTTTATTTTTGAAGCATTAAAAAAATCCCTTAACTCAATAATGATACAGGTAAGCCAACAAATTGATTTAAATAAATTTGTCGATTGGTTTAATGAAAACATTGCTTTATATATAGATAAAAAAACGAAAGAAGCAGTCAAACCATATCTATCTATTGGTCTTGGAACTTTCGAATTTTCTGCTCTTGATATTGCAACTATGTATACTCCTATAGCATCACTTGGAAACATTAGAAAACCATATCTAATAGAAAAAATTATATCTCATCAGGATGTTGTATATAGCAATATAAAAGAAGAAACCTATAATTCAATAGAATCTAAATATACAAAAGAATTGATATGGCTGCTTTCTCTAACATCTCAAAAAGGTGGAACTTCTTTCTCAGCTAAAACAGAAACAAATTTCAGTTATCCTGTTTACTCAAAAACCGGAACAACTAACAATGGAAGAGATTCATGGTTTGTTGGCTTTAATAAAGGATTATTAACAGTTGTATGGACAGGATACGACTTAAATGATGGCAAGACTCCTTTAACAGGGGGAGGATTCTCTGCTTATCTTTATTATATCTATACTCAAAAAATATATCCATTCTTTTCAGAAGACTATAATTTTATGGATTCAGATGGAAAATTAGTTCAAATTTGTCTTGATTCCCTTTTATTGGCAAACCAAAATTGCAGTAATACGACAACTTTATATCTACCCAATGAGACAATTCCTTTTTCATATTGTAACATCCATTGAATATGAGGTGTTTTTGATGATACTATATAAAAATTATTCAAAATTTATCTTATTAATATTATTTACTGCTTTGTCATCTTTTAATTCATGCACCCAATCAGGAAATATTATCATTAATGGTTTTATTTCAATGACTAATAATGAATTTAAGATAATTTCTGGTAAAGCCATATATGATGTTAATATTACATTTGAATCAAGAGTGTCTTTTCAATTAATATATATCTATAAGGATATTAAATATACACAAAATTTTGAAGATATAAAAACTATTAAACTTGATGATATTGATTTAGGAAAATATTACATTGTTTGTAAGGTCAAAGATTTAAAGGGTATTCCTAAGATCGAATATAAAATAGAACTTACAAAAAAACATTACTGGTATAGTGAAAGATATGAATCTGAACCAAATGATACTTACCTTACAGCAAGTGATTTTAATTTATCCAGTATAAAAATCTATTCTATCATTGGAAGACTTTCAAGCAAAGATGATATAGATTATTATTCAATAATAAATAACAATTATCTTGATTTAAATTCCATAATAACTATTTCAAATCCTGATGATAATTTTTCAGCAATTCTTTTTGATGAAAATTATAATCAAATTACTAAATTTACCAAAAATCTTCCTTTTCAATTTCAATCAAATAAAAGATATTTTTTAAAAATAACATCGAGAATCTCTGATTTATATGAACTTCCATATACAATAATAATAAAACCTGTTTCTCAATTAAACAATTTAACAGAATTCGAACCAAATAATGAAACAGATAATGCTAATAGAATAAATCTTAGTCAATCTATTTTTGGAGAACTCAATGAAAAAGATGTAGATTTTTTCAGGTTTGATATTGAAAAAGATGGTTTTTATAAGATTATTTTTTCAGCTTCTTCTTTTCCTTTTTCAATTTCATTGATGACAGAATTTGGTGAGTTTTATAAAGATTATGAAATGCACCGAGCTGGTTCTTTTAGACATCTTTTATTACCAAAAGGAAAATATTTTCTAAAAATAAATAGAAAAGACGAAATATCTATAAGACCAATTTCATATTCTATAAAAATTGAAAATGATTCTGCTGCATTTGAAATAGAACCAAATGATGATGTTAAACAAGCAAATGAATTCACCATATATGATACAGTTACTGGCTCAATTTCATGGGAATATGATGTTGATTTTTTTTATATTCAATTTGAAAAAAATGAAAATTATATTATAATATCTTCTGAAGACCCTTTTACAACTTTAAAGTGTGAAATATTTGATGAAAACAAGTTAATCTCTTCTTTTGAAATAAAAGAGGGTGCTTTACGAGTTCAATTGACCGTACAAAAAGTAATTATTAAACTATCTGCTGTAAACTTTTCAAAGGAGATAGCTTATACTATTAAAGTAGGGAATTAAAATGGTTTATGTACTTGTATTATTAGTCCTTGCTGGCGTAGGAATCTCATTTTACTTTTTACTTATTAAAAAGATACCTCTTGAATATCAACTTGAAAAACTCTATGAATTAGAAAATTACATAGGAGTTATAGATTTTTTTAAGAAAAATCAAGAAAGATTGAAAGAATCAATTAAAGCCCTTTTTTTCTATGGAGATGCTCTTTATAAAGTCGATGATATTGCAAATGCAATTTTAGTCCTTGCTCCTTTAGAGAAAAATCAGAATTTCAATGATTTTAAGTATAAACTAGAATATTACGAAACTTTATCAGATTGTTTTTTTAATACTGGAAGTTTTATAAATGCATTTTATTACTATTATCAGATTCTTCTTATTAATCCTCAACATTTTAAAGCTTTATTTAATATTGGTAAAATATATGCAGCAAATGCTCAATATAAAAAAGCAAAAATATTTTTAAGTGATGCAAAATCTATAAACCCAAAAAATAAGGATTTAATAAGTCTACTTGGACTAATAGAACTTGCAGATAAAAGATATTCTGAGAGTCTGGCTTTTTTTAATGTAGCAAAAGAACTTGATCCAAGAAATCCAACACTTCTCTTTTATATGGGATACTTAAAGACAGAGCTAAAAAATTTTGCAGATGCCATAGATTTACTTAAAGAAGTTTTAAAACTTGAAAAAAATCCTAAAATTAGAACATTCTCGTATTACTTACTTGGTTATATTTATCAATATCAACACAATGTTAAAATGGCTATTCAAAATTATACTTTAGTTCTTGAAAATAGAAAATATATTTCCAAGCAGATTTTAGAGGATGTGCTTTATTCACTCATGTTAGCTTATTTCATTCAGAAAGAATATCAAAAAGCATTTCAAATATTAGATATTCTTTTTTCAATAAATAGAAATTATAAAGATGTTTCAGATATTGCATTTGAAAGAGAAAGAATAATTTCCAAACCTGTATTTTTAAAAACATTAGAAGATTGGAGTTCCCTTTTAAATCTAAATTTTCCAGATTCAATAATAGATGAAAATCTACTATACGCAAAAAATATTGACCTTTCAGGAATCGAAAAAAAACTGGGAATTACACTTAATTTTTCAGAAAAGATGAACTATGACAAATTCATAAATTCAAAATATCAGGATTGGGTTTTCATAAATATTGAACTTTTAAGATTTCTTGGATTCACCGAAATAAATAACTACAATGTTGAAAATGATCCAGATTTATTTATGGGAACAGGTGTTTATTTTACGGCCAGAAAAAATATTGCTGGTAAAATGACCTTTTATCTTGTAAAATTTTCAAGAAATAAGACAGTATCAAAAGAAACGGTAAATTTTTCAAGAGAAGTCAAAGATTTGATTAAAGCTGAAAAACTTCTTTTTATCCATTCATCTTCAATACCATCGGATGTCCTATCACTAGCAAACACATATAAAGACATTGAATTTATTAGCAAATCGGGTTATCAGCAGGTTTTTGATGCATATACATCAAAGGCAAAGTAGATGAAATCTATTCTGTATCTTTTAAGCAATAATTTTCAAAATAAAGAAAAATTTAAAAACTTAATTATCAAATCAGATATTTTAGTCGCCATCGATGGTGGATTAAGCATTGCAAGAGATTTAAATATTATAGATAAAGTCGATATAGCAATTGGTGATTTTGACACCTGTACAAACCCCGATAACATTATTGATGAAAGAAAAATACTAAGATTTTCAGCAAAAAAAGACTTAACAGATACTATAATAGCCTACAATTTCATCAATGATTTATTAACTTGTGATGAAAAAACTGTCAAAAAAAAATATAGTGAAAATCAACCAGAAATTTATATTTCAAATACAATAAGAAATCTGAAAACAAAACTTGAAAATGTCCAAGAATCAAAGCATGTTTTTTTTTCTATAAGTGGTCCAAGAGAAGATCATTTTTTATCTTTAATTTTTTATTTTATTTCTTTAATGAAAACCTTAAAAAATAAAAAATCAGATAAAAATTTTCAAAAATTTCAAAAAAATGATTTTATTAATTTTCCTAATATAGAATTTCATAATGATGTTGAATCAATCTTTATTTTAAAAGAAGGTTCTTATCAAGTTTATGGACAAAAAAACAAACTTTTTTCATTTTTCCCTTTATCTAATTTGAAAGATGTTTTTATTCAACCTGTGGAATATAAATTTCCAAATACATTACCAGCATTTTATAATATTGGCATATCCAATGTATTTGTTGAAAATAAAGTTAGTATCAACTTTTCTGGTAATAATGCTATCTTATTTATTGAAAACAAAGATGCAAGAGAAATTAAAATTGAAAAATTATCTTAAATATTGAAATATTAAAAATCATAAAAATAAATCATATTTAAAATTTTTTTTATTTTTATTTTTATTTGACAAAAAAATTTATTTTTCTATTTTATGCGTGTGAGTGTTCACTTACTTTTATTTTTGACTCCATTTGCTAACTGTATTTTTTTGATTAAAAAATAATTTGGGTTATATATCTTATTAAAGGAAGTTTAACAAATTAATGAAAAATAGGACAATAAGATATATTATTTTATTTGGATTATTTATTGTTATAGCCATATTCTGGTATTTTTCTCGTTCTAAAGAAGTTCCAACAAATGAAGAACTTGTAATTCCTGTTGAAACAATTAAGCCAATGTTTGGAAACCTTGAAAAAAATTTAGCAGTTTCAGGTTTTGTAAAATCAGAATCTGTGGTAACAGTTTTACCCAAGATTTCTGGAACATTGATGACACTAACTGTTTCTGTTGGTGACAATGTTAAAGCTGGACAAATAATTGGAACAATAGATCAAAGCCCTTACCTTTTACAGTACGATCAGGCTAAGGCTGCCTATGAAGCAGCCAAATCGACTTTTGAAAGAGTAGATTCTCTTTTTAAAAGCGGTTCAACTTCTAAGCAAAACTATGAGCAGGCTAAAGCTCAATATGATGCCTATAAATCCCAATATGAACTTGCTAAACTTCAACTTGATTACACTCAAATTATATCTCCTGTAAGTGGAGTAGTCCTAATAGTTCATTCTGTAGCCGGTTCTCTTGTAGCTCCACAAGTACCTATTGCTACAATTGGTGATCTTTCAAGACTGGTCATTGAGGCAAAGATTCCAGAAAGTTATTATTTTTTATTTTCAAAAGCACAAAATCAAATGCAGGTATATTTCTCCTTCCCTGATTACCCAAATAAACGAATAGAAGGGAAGATTAAATCCATTACTCCCTATATCTCAGCAGAAACAAAAACCTTTACTGTTACATGTTCAATATCTAACTTGAAAGAAATTTTACCTGGAATGTTCATGAATGTTATATTTATTCTTGAAAAGAAAAGCAATATTTATTATCTTCCTATCGAAGTTCTTCTTGATAATAATTTTGCTTTCTACATAGAAGATAAAACATTAAAATCAATTAAAATTAAACTTGATATCCCCTTTTCAAATGACCAATACTTCGAGGTTGATCCTAAATATAAAGATTTTAAATTTGTGATTGATGGACAGCATTTTTTAAAAGAAAACCAGAAGGTAAATATCATTGAAGAACATACAATATATTGAATTAATATACTGAACAGGTTCAAGATACCAGAAATAATTGATAGTAGCAGAACATATAATATACTAAAATAATTTATTGAGCCAAAAAACAAACATAAAATAAAAACAATATAAAGAATAATTAAGATGAGTAAATTAATAAAATTCCCGATTGAGCATTTTGTAATTATAACTATTTTAGTTATTGCTCTAGTTTTCTTTGGAATTATTTCATTTAATTCGCTTCGTCAAGAAATGTTTCCAGATGTGTTTTTGCCATCTTTGCTAATAATAACAACCTACCCAGGTGCGAGTCCAGCTGATATTGAAAAAGATGTTACTACTCCCATTGAAGATGCATTATCTACTTTAGCTGGAGTTGATTCCATGCAATCAAGTTCATTTGATTCCCTCTCTTTTATTGAGGTTAGTTTTACCTGGGGAGTAGATATTGATATAAAATTTCCTGAAGTCAGAGAAAAGCTTAACAGTATTGCAGAAGATTTGCCAGAAGGGATCTCCGGAATACCAGAAATATTGAAGATGGATCCAAGTAAATTACCAATAATTACGGTAATACTTCAAAGCTCTTTAAATGCTGAAGAATTAACAGATTTTTTCGAAAAGCAGATAAGAAGTCGTCTTGCAAGAATTGAAGGTGTTTCTGAGTTGATATTACATGGAGGAGAAAAAAAGCAGGTAAATATTAAGGTAAAAAAAGATTTACTCAATGCTAAGCATATATCTATTCTCGATATTTTCCAGCTATTAAAGTACTATAACATTTCTTTTCCTGGTGGTGTAGTAACATTTCAGGGAAAAAATATAAATATTAGAAGCTATGGAGAATTCAAATCAATATCAGATATAGAAAATCTTGTTGTTGGATTTTCAGATAACACATTTATCAGACTTAAAGACGTGGCAAAAGTAGATTTAGCTATTCCAAAACCTGATGAGTATACATCTTCACTAGGGAAACCTGTAATAGTTCTGGATGTCATGAAACAGCAAGGTAAAGACACATTAAAAACATCTGTTGAGATAATAAAACAGTTTAAAGAAATAGAAAAAATATATCCAGGTTTAATAAAATTTCAGGTTATATCAAATCAAGGCTGGGATATAAAAAGATCTATTAATACTGTCAGAGATTCTGCTTTAATGGGAGGTTTATTAGCAATACTTATCCTTTTTATTTTTTTAAGAAATATTAGAGCAACTTTGGTAATCTCTTTTTCTATTCCTCTTTCAATTCTCTTCACTTTCATAGGAATGAAAGTCTTTAATAGATCGTTAAATTTAATGACTTTGAGTGGATTAACAGTTGGAATAGGTATGGTAGTCGATGCTTCAATTGTTGTTCTTGAAAATATAGATACGAAATTAAAAGAAGGCTTAAGCAATAAAGAAGCAGCTTTAGTTGGGACAAAAGAAGTCGCGGGAGCTGTTCTTGCATCTACAACAACATCTTTAGCTGTATTTGTTCCAATGATTTTCATTCAAGGGATAGCGGGACTTGTATTAAAAGATATTGCTCTTACCATATCACTTGCTTTATCTGGTTCATTGATAGTGGCTGTTATTTTCGTCCCATATGCAGTATCACATTTCTTCCCTTCTAAAAATACTATTGAAAGCAATTTAAATTCAACAAAAAAAACTAAAAATATTTTTAAATTTTTTTCCAATCTTATAGAAAAAGGATTAAATCTATTAAATTCATTTTATAAAGAGATATTAATGTTTGCCATCGAAGAAAGAAGATTTGTCGTAATTTTATCTATAGTTTTATTAATTGTCTCCATAATAACACTGGATATGGTTGGCTTTGAATTTCTAAGCGAATCTGATATGAGTGAAATAGAAATCAAAGTTTCCACACCAAATGGATATTCACTAGAAAAAACAAGAGAAAAAATAATGATGCTTGAGCAGATTATAAAAAAACATGTTCCAGAGGTAGAATCAACTTACTTTTTAATTGGTAAAGGAGATTTTTTTGGCATTAGTTCTAAACCAAATATAGCATATGGAAAGGTTAGATTGGTTAAGGTCGATTTAAGAAAAAGATCTGTATTTGAAATTATAAAATTCTTGCAGAACAAAGCTGAACAATCAATACCAGATATAAATATATCAATATCAAATGGTGGACTTGGCTCTCTTGCATCAATTGCCCTTGGAGGTAAGGGCTTTATGATTGAAGTCTATGGAACAAATTTTGATTCTATTTATAAATCAGCAAAAATGATTGAGCAAATATTGATAGAGGATAAAGCAGTTTTAAAAACAGATTTATCTGTCAATTTTGATTCCTCAGAATTACTCTCAGAGATGAAATTAGATACTATGGGAAATCTTGGGTTAACTCCCTATGAAGCAGCTTTTGCTGCAAGGATATACTTTTATGGAATGAATGCGGGTTCATTCAGAAGCAATGATAAAATATATCCAATATTTTTAAAAACAGATATTGTTGATAATAAAATAAGTTCTAATATATTAAACGAGATATTTTTAAAATCAAGAACTGGTAATTTTGTTTCATATTCTAATTTTGCTCGACTTAACCTTAAACCATCTGTATCGCTTATCAATCATAGAAATAGACTTAAATCAATAGTTGTCACAGCTATTCTTTCCAACCCCGATATGAGAGGAATAGAAAAAAGAGTAAAACCACTTTTAAAAAATATGTCTTTGCCACTTGGGGTAAATTGGGAAATAATCGGAAGTGCAAAGGAAATAAAAACATCGTTTCAATCACTTTTGATTGTGCTATTAATAGGTGTTTTTCTTGTATATATGGTAATGGTAATTCAATTTGAAAGATTTTCTCATCCAGTAATTATACTTCTTTCAATTCCTTTTATGCTTATAGGTGCTACATTAGGTATAATTATTGGCAAGACCACTTTATCGATAGTATCTTTTTTAGGTCTTATAACTCTAGCAGGAACTGTTGTAAATAATGCAATAGTATTAATAGATTTTATAGAACTCAATAGAAAGCAATATAATATATCCTTAAAAGATGCTATTATAAATGCTGGTAGCAGTAGATTAAGACCAATACTTATGACCACTTTGACAACTGTACTTGGTGTTTTGCCTATGGCTCTTGGTATTGGTGAAGGATCTAATATATATAGACCTTTGGGAATTGTCATAGCAGCAGGCTTAACGACATCGACTTTAATAACATTAGTCTTAGTTCCAGTAATCTATTATTCTTTTGAAAAAAGAAAAGAGAAAAGCAATAAGTAAAATAAAAAAATAATTAAATTTAAAACCTATATTCAAGAGGTATATATGAAAAAAAATAATAATATATTGAAAATTTTTCTTTTTGCTTTTCTTTGCTTCTTTCTTTTTTTATTTTTTTCCTGTTCAAGCGTATTTAGAGCTTCTTTGACCGGAAGATTCATAGATGATGAAACAGAAGATGGTATAGATGATGGTTATGTTTTTTTATACAGTGAAGAAAGTAAATTTAATGAAGATTGGGCTGATTATCAGGTAAACCATGATTATAAGACTTTCTTTAATAATAGTTTTTCATCGACAACTACAACTACTCAAAACAATGAATCTGGAGTCTTTACATTTAATGCTATTGTATGGTCGACATTAAATCCTTTATTTGGCAAAGATGCAGATGTTAGAGATATTTATCTTGTTTTTTACCATGAGGATTATGATGCCTCATATTCAACACAAAAAGTTGTTTCAGATGCGACAACAAGACTTACTCCTATAAAGGTAAATAGAATAAAAAACAGTGCTACAATTCATGGAATTATTTCAGATGTTTCAAGCAATACTGGTATAGCAAATGTAACTGTAAGAATCTATGTTCCAAATAACTGGACTTTTGACTCCAACGATGATCCTGTCGTTGTAAACACTAATTTTAATAATACTCCTTCATATACTACTACGACTGATGAAAATGGAGAATATAATATAAAAATATCTTTTCCTAAAATTCCGGATTTAAGTAGTGATCATGGAAAAACAAGAGTAAGAATAACAATATCATTAACAGACTAGGCAACATCTCATGATGTTGACTCTAATTTAACAGAAAACACCGATTGGGACCCAGATGGAAATGGTCAATATGAAGATTACTACGAAAGTATAACAATAAATAAAGATACTACCGCTCAGATACCAAACTTGAAAATGAGAAGAGAAATTTTTACAGAATCTGTAAATGGAGTTGTAAAACTATCAGGCAATGGTGTAAATGGATATAAAGTTAAAATAATATATTTAACCAGAAATAATACCAGTACTTCAAAAAGTTCAAGGACTTATACATATTACCCGAATGATCAAACATCTATTGTTGGATATTTTGAAATTACAAATCTTGAGCTTATCCCAGATGGAGTAGAAGGAACTCAAAATTATCAAGATATAACAATAGAAGTTTATAATAGTGCCGATGCTCTTCAAACAACAATTAATAATTTCAGAGTATATGAAAATTCAGATAATTATATTGAGATAAATTTATGATTAAAGATATTCAAAAAATATTTTTAATTTTTACTTTGCTTTTATTTTTTATTATTTTTATTTCTTTTGAAGGATTCGATGAATTTTCCTTGCAAAACCTTATAGATTATGCCATTACTAATAATACCGAAATAACTCAACTTGATTTAGATATAAAAAAGGCAGAATTTGATCTTATTATAGCAAAGGCAAAGAAATTCCCATCCATTTCATTTTCTGTAAGTCTCAGTTATCTTACAAATCCAATTGGACCTATATCTATAACAGCAGGGCAGTTTGGCTCTATTACAACATCAAATGGTGATATTCTTATTCCACCCGAAGATATGATCATATTTGAAGGGATGGAAAACACGATGTATCAGTTTAAAATGACAATAGATCAGCCAATTTTTACCTGGGGGAAAATAGATAATGCAATTAAACTTTATGAATTGCTTGTAAACGCAGCAAAATTCAAGAAAATAGAAAAAATAGATGAAATAAAGACAAAGATTAAGATATATTATTATTGTCTATTTTATATGAATAATATAGTTGATGCAATGGATCAACAGAAATTGATAGTCGATAGAATGGTAAATATATCAAAACAAAGTTATGATAATGGTTTCATTACTTACGCAGATTACCTTCAAAGTGTTGTCGCTCAAAAAGAATTTGAATTTAACTATAAAAGAATAACAAGCGAAAGGCAGAAAATAATTAATGATTTAAAATCAATATTGAATTTCCCAAAAGATAAGGAATTAAAGATAAATTATAAAGAATTTGAAAATAAATTGGATAGTTCAAAGATTAAGTTTTTCAGTATACCTTCGAATCTGTGGGATTTAGCTTTACAAAACAACCTTCAGCTTAAACAGCTTGAAATTTTTAAATTGGTAGTTGAAAAGCAATATGAAATAATATCCTCTTCAAATTACTTAAAACCTGATATTGGAATCAGAATAGAAATATCATATTATGGTCCAAGATTTCCAATAATAGAAACAGGTTGGTTCACAGCTGATGATTATAATATAACTATTTCTCTTGGACTTTCAGCTCCCATATATGATGCAGGAAGTCTTGAAGCCAAGATAAAGCAAGCAAAAAATGAGCTTGCTAAGGTCTTAGTCCAGATAGAATATGCTTATCAGAATCTTTCCAATATTTTAATCCAGATGCAACTAAAATGTGAAGTAAATAAAGCTAAAATAGAGTATTACCTATCTAAAATTCAAGCTGATAATGAAATAATAAAATTAAAAGAAAATGTTTTTAATGAAGGTGAGTTAAACGAAGTAGATTTTTTAAAATTCAAATTAAATTTATACACAGATCTTATTTCTCTTTATCTTGAAGCAATAGATTATTACACAAATTATTTTAGCATAGAAGCAATTTGTGGAGTCGAGTTAAATTAAAAAAATCCCCACCAACTTCCAATTCCTATTAAAGGTCATGAAAATTGATGGGGTTCCCTCTAACCCAACCCTCGCCGAATAATTAGCTAAGTCTAGTGGTAGTGATTTGTGATAAAGTGATATATTATAATTTGTGGTAAACTTAAGTTCTAAAAGTCACCCTCAATTTGTTATTGCTTGAGGTTTTGATAATTTTTTTATTTTTTTGCTTTTTTTTGACTTACCGCTAATTTATTTCAGGCTACTCCTAAAATCTTAATTATTCCATAAGATCCACTTCCCAATTCTTTCTTTGTATCGTCAAATTAATCTCCTTACATTTTTTAGCTGCTTCGTCTCTTTCTTTTATCAAAGTTTTAATATCAAAAGCAAATACTTTTTTAATAACTGAACTTTCATCTTTTAGATAATACATTTTGTTTTGATAATCGCTTTTATGCATGGTAATAACTCTATTTTTTCTATATACTATTTTAATGAGATAATCTCTTTCCCTTAATAGATCATAAATAGTCTTTTTACCCTGGCATAAGGTATTCATATTTGTTCGCCAGATTTTTTCTTCAAGCACTTTAATTTCTAAAAGAACATCTTCCATCTTTCTGAATAGTTCCTTTGCATCTTCCATAGGTGTCTCATCTTGCTTGTAAAACGCATTTTCTTCTATTCTTTTAAATAATTCATCTGCTTCATTTTTAAGCTCTGCTCTTAACATTAATGCTTCTGCAAGTCTCATAATTTTTCTCCTATTTTATCTTTTTCAATCTATAAGATGAAAAATTTAATTAAATCTTACAGAATTTTTTTTTTATTATTTATTTTTTTGTTAAAATAAGTGTTAAATAAAATTGAATAAATAAGAAATATTAATAAGACAGGGTACTTAGAAGTATATCAATCAAAATATGATAATATATATAAAATAATAACAATTATGCGTATAGGCTATTTTATTGATAATAAATTATCTTTTAATTGTTGTTTAATCTTATTTATGGCTTCTTCATCAGGGATATAATTGCATGAAAAAGATGGAATCATAGTAAAACCCATTGAGCTAAGTATTTTTTCAAGTTCAGGAACTGACTGCCCTCCCCAACCATAAGAACCAAATGTAAAACCCACTCTATTTTTAGGAGCAAGTCCTTTTAAATAAGTGAGAAAACTGCCAACAGTTGGTAAAATACCCGAATTCAAAGTTGGACTGCCTATGGCAATATATTTAGCTTCTATTATTTTTGTTATTATATTTGAATTATTATTTACTTTTAAATTTAAAAGCTCAAAAGGAATATTAAGCTGCTCAAAAACTTCGGCAATAGCATAAGCAAGTTTTTTAGTAGAATCCCACATAGTATCATATATTATAACCGCTTTTTCATCTACTTCATATTTTGACCATTTGTTATATTTAGTTATTATTTCATCTATATATTTATTCCATATCAATCCATGGCTTGGACAGATAAGTTTAATCTCAAATTTTGAAGTCTCCTGTAAAACCTTCTGAACCTGCCCTCCATAAGGCAATACAATATTTGCATAATATTTTTTAGCTTCTTCGAAAAGTATTTCTTTTGGAAATTCACCAGCAAATCTTTCAAAGCTTGCAAGATGCTGACCAAAAGCATCTTGAGAGAAAAAGATTTTTTCTTCATTTAAGTAAGTTCCCATATTATCGGGCCAATGAACCATTGTTTCCATTATAAAAGTAAGATTATATTTTCCTAGTGATAAATTATCACCGGTCTTTACAACATTATAAGGTGAAATACCTGGAAAATGTTTTTTTAATCCTTTTTCTCCAAAACTTGATGTTACTATCTTAGCTTTGGGAGCAAGCGATAGTAACTTTTCAATGCTTCCAGAGTGATCCATTTCTACATGCTGGGCTATGATATAATCTATCTTCGAAGGGTCAATTACACTGGAAATTCTACTTATTATCTCGTCATAAAGGTAATGCTTAACTGTATCTATTAAAACAACCTTTTCATCAATTATAAGATAGGCATTATAAGTTGAACCTCTTTCAGTAGTATAACCATGAAAATCCCTTAAATCCCAGTCAATACCCCCGACCCAGTATATGTTTTCTTTAATTTTGATTGCTTTCATTTTTACTCCCAAAGCTAATCGTAACTACAAATAATTGAAATAAATAAATAAATAAAGGTGATTCTAAAAGTTGATTTAAAAAAACTTTTTTCCAAATTAATAGAAAAAATCTTATTCTTCTTTTTCAAATTGGTCCTTACCTGCACCACACACAGGGCACACCCAATCATCTGGTAAATCTTCAAATGCAACATTATCATTTTCAGCAGGATCATATACATAGCCACAAACCTGGCAAACATATTTATCATTTTTAGCCATATTTCCTCCAACTAGTACTGGTTTACAATAAAAATATAATTTCAAATCACTATTTTGACAAGAGAAAAATATTAAAAATGATTTTTTTTATTTACGATAATAAAGACAACAAAAGGGATTCCTATAATAGATGACAACAATCCGGCTGGAAGTTCATATCTTAAAAATATTCTTGAAATACTATCAACAAAACAGGTATATCCCGCACCCCATATTATAGAGATTGGGATAAGTTTTCTAAAATCATTGCCTGTTTTTATCCTTGCAAGTTGGGGTATTATTATACCTATCCAACCTATTATACCGGAAATGCTAATAGCAGCAGATGTTGCAATGGTAGTTATAATTAGAGCAATAGTTCTTAAAAGGATAGGATTTTCGCCAAGAGATCTTGCATGAATATCCCCAAAAGATAGAATTGTTAGTTTCCAGGAAAACAGAAAAAGAATAATAGTCGAGCAACCAATAAGTAAAAAAGGTATCAAGATAGAATTTTCAGTTACATTTGCAAAAGAACCCATAAGCCAGTAAACGATGGAAGGTAGCTTTGCAAGAGGGTCTGCAATTAGCTTAATATACATAGTAAAGGCAGCAAATAAGTTACCTATTAAAATACCTCCAATAATAACTGAAATTGAACCTTTAGATTTGAATAAATAAGAGAAAAAAAGAGCTAATAGAGCAGCAGTTAAACCACCAGAAAACGCAAAGATCTGAAGTAAAAAACCATTGAACCCAAAAAGAAAGCCAATTGATGCTGTGAACCCTGCTCCATTTGAGATTCCGAGTAAATATGGTGATGCAAGTGGATTATCAAAAATTCCCTGTAACACTGCTCCACTTAAAGATAATGCTACCCCAACAATTAAAGAGGCTAAAATCCTTGGAATTCTTATTTTTCTTATTATTAAAAAATTGACCCCTTCTTTTTCTTTACCTGATAAAACATTAATGATAGATGAAACATTTATCTTTTGTTGTCCCATAAAAATTGAAATAAAAGAAATAAATATAGTTATTATAATAGAAATTAACAATATAATTCGATAAATTTTTCCATCTTCCATATTTGATTTTCCATTTTAAATAAAAATTCTCAACCTTCAATTTTTTATCTTATAGTTTGTAAAAATATTCATCAACTTTTTCACCTTTTATTTTTTTAACTGGATATTCATATAAACCTGTTAATCTATTTTCATCAAGAACTTCTATTGGTTTACCTATGGAATATATTTTACCTTCCTTTAATAGCATGACAACATCGGAAATTTTTAGCACATGGTTTGGGTCATGAAGAGAAACAATTATTGTCTTTTTTTGATTAGAAATTTTGTTTATCATCTGCAGTATCTTGGCTTGATTTTTAAAATCTAAAAATGCAGTTGGTTCATCAAATATCAGTATTTTTGCATCACTTATCAGACTTCGTAAAAAAAATACAAGTTGCATTTCACCGCCACTAATCTGTTTTAAGTTTTTATCTTTTAAATAACTACATCCAAATTCTTTTAAAAGAGATTCTGCTTTTTCATAGTGAGATTTAGAAGGAAATTCAAAAAACCCAAGCTCAGGATTAACCCCTGTCACAATAGTATCTAAAACATTGAATTCCATAGAAGTCATAGGATTTTGGGGAATATAGTGAACAATTTTACAATAATTTTTTAAACTTATTTTTTTTATATCTTTATTTTCAAAATATATTGATCCTGATTCCAATTCGATTATTTTTGCAAGTAATTTAAGTAATGTTGTTTTACCACTACCATTTGGTCCTAAAATACTTAAAACTTCTCCTTCGAACAGCTCAAAATTTATATTTTGTAATTCAAAATCTTTATGATTACCTTTTAAATCTTGTTTTTTATATGAAAAGTTAAGGTCCAGGACTTTTAGTATCTGCTTCATTATTTTACTGAAATTATTTTAGAAATATCTTCTACATTCAAATCAAGGTTATAAATAGTTTTATAAAAGTTAATTAATATATCATTTAATTCTTCTATTGTATTAAAACCTAAAATATATCTTAAATAAATAATTCCTGAAATCATTTCAAATGATGGAAGATCCCATGATAACATAAAAGATGGAATTTTAAATATTTTTTTATTTTTTATTGCATTTATATTTGCATATCTGGAATCGCTTAAAATCTGTTCAATAGACTCAGCTGTATATCTTGATAATATAATATAGTCGGGATTTAATTTTATTAATGTTTCTGGGTTTATATCTACTTTTAATTGTTTATAACTATCTGTTACAAAAGATGCCCCCGAAAGCTCAACTAACCATTTTTGAAATGAAGTATTACCAAATGTCCTTAGAAGATTGCTCCCAGCGATATAGATTCTTGGTTTTGCTTTATTTTTATTCTTTTCATTTGCGCTATAAAATTCATTTAGCTTAATCGAAATAAACTTAGAAATCTCTGCAGCTCTTGCTTTTTTATTAAATATTTCTGCAATCAAATTTAAAGCTCCCATAAATGCCTGGTCATTTTCTACATCTATTTGAACTACGGGAATTTTTAATTCTATTATTTTATTTATATCTGGTCTTCCAATTTGAGCTATTATTAGATCTGGTTTTTTTTCTACAAGATTTTCAAGTATAACTGAACTTCCTGAAAAAGATGTTCCCCATTTTGAAAAATCGGGTATAACCTTGGGAAAGCCATCTCCTATAAGATTGGTTCCATATTGAGCATCAATAAGTAAATCTTTCAAGTTTAATCCAATCATTATTTGCGTGGAAAATGGATCTAAAGTTATGACTCTCTCAATTTTTTCCGGTAATTTAACAGTATTTTTAGCCATATCTACTATGGTAGTTCTAGGAGTTTGATTAAAAGATATAAATAATACAAAAATTATTAAAATTATAAAAATAGCTTCAAGTTTCACAAAACTTTTTCTATTTTGCATTTTATACTCCTGCAAATTTAAATCAAAAATCGATTAAAGAATAAATTTTTTCAAAAATTAATCAATTTGAAGTTTTTAATATAAGTTGTATATTTTGAATGTTATTTTTAAAAGGATATTATATAAAAGGATAAGACATGGATATAAAATCCTCTGCTGCTATACAGGTAGTTCCAATAGGCATTGAAAATAAAAAGACTATGTATGAATTTATAGACGAAGCAATATCTATAATTAAAGATTCGAGACTAAAATATATTGTGACTCCTTTTGAAACTGCTATTGAAGGAGATATCAAAGATATTTTGTCAATAATTGAAAAGATAAATAACCAACTGCTTTTAAAAGGACTAAAAACAATTTGTATAAATATTAAACTCTGGAGTGGAGATATTGGTTCTTTTCAGGAAAAACTAGGTAAATATAATAAAAATTTCTCCCAAATAAGTAATTTTTAATAAATTATAGATAATTTTTTGATATTTTTTTTGAATATTTTTTATAAATATTTTGGAGGAAAAATGAAAAAAACTTTATTTATTTATCTATTGAGTTTTTCTCTATTTTTCATTGTTTTATTCCTTTTTATAAGTTTTCAAATCTCAAATCCAGCAGATGCCAGCATTCAAATAAGTGAAGGAACATTAAACAAATTTTTAATAGCAATTGGAGATCTTACTAATACTGAAAAATTTTCGGTTTTAGGTCTTTCTGGTACTTATACCTGGCTGGTTCAGAATCCCACTATAAAACTTACAGGAGGTAAAGCTAAATTTACAGGTGATGTAACAATAACGATAAATCCCGGAAATATTGTCACAAAATCTAAAGCTGATGGTGAAGTAGAGGTAAAATACGATATAGAAACAAATAAAATAAAAATAAGAGTTACAAAGGCAATAGTAGAAATAAAGACAAAAATTATGAATAATATGGTAAAGGTTGCAGAAATTGATTTAGCAAAATACTACCAGATTGCCTTTGATTTTCCTGGACCTAAACCTTTTGAAAAAGCAGTTGATGTCAAAATGCCTGATGGAAAAATAAAAAAAATTCAGATAGATTTTATTCCTGTTTTAAGCATTATAGAAGGGGCAATAGTTGTTGGTTCAGAATTAAGATATACTCCAATAAATTAACAACAATTTAACATTGTGGTTAATTAAATAATATTAAATATTAAATATAAAATTCCAAAATGTATTCGCCAAGATTAAGGATGGTTAGATTGAAGAATAAAATTGGGACTGGAAAATTGTTTAGTTAAAATTATTAAATTATAGGGAAAACTGACAATTTAATGGGGGTGTATTAACTTATGTACACTACATCTAACAATATTGATATAATTACTATTCCGTTCAGATTTGTTAATTGCTATCTTATCAATTATAGGTCAAATTATATACTTGTTGATACAGGATATCCTAAAGATTTAATAAAACTTCATAACAAGATTTCCTTAATAACCTTAGATTCAGAGTTGACTAACTTAAAGGCAATTATAATTACTCACCATCATTCAGACCATAGTGGAGCTGTATCTTATCTTAAAAAAATCAATCCTAATATAAAAGTAATTGCACATAAAAACTGTTTTCAAAATATGGAAAAAGGGAAAAATAATAGCGAAGAAGTATACTTTACTACAAATAAAATAATTCAATTATTAGTTAGATTTTCTCATTTTTTATTTAAAAACTCCGGGAAATTTGAAAAATATATTAAACAGGGTAATGATATTGAAATAGATTACAAGCCTCTTTATATAAATCTTGCAAAAGATTCTTCAAGTTTTATAGAAGATTCTCAGTCACAGGAAACTGGACCATCGATAAAGATATTTCCAACTTCAGGTCATACAAATGATTCCATCTGCATCAAAGCTGGAAACCATATATTAGTAGGTGATACTATGGCTTCAAGTTTTAATTTTTTTGGTATGCATTATCTTCCTATTATTTTTATTGATCTATACTATTTATATGAAAGCTGGGAAAAGATTTTACAGGAAAAGGTAGATATTATTATTCCATCTCATGGAGATTGTTTTGACAAAAATGAGGTTGCAAAAAACTTAAAATATTTTAAGAAGGCATATAAAATTTGAAGATCATTTATAAAGAAGTAATTTTATGAAAAAATTTTATCTTGTCTTGTTCTTTTTTATTTCTATTTGCATATTTCTATTATATAGTTATGGATTTATCATTACTCATATAATCCCTATAAATAATAATTTTGTCATAAATGTGAACTCTGGAGATACCTTAACAACTATAATTAAAGAATTAAGAGAAAAAGGATTAAAAGGAAACCCTCTTATCATAAAACTTTATACCCGACTTTTTTTCAAAAATCTTATAATAAAAATTGGCAGTTATGAAGTAACTCAATACACAACATACTGGACAATTTTACAGGATATCAATAAAGGTATAGGAATTCCGCTTAAAATTACCATACCACCTGGTTTAAATATAGATGAAATTGCATATATTTTTGAAAATAGCAAAATTCTCACAAAGTCAGAGTTTTTAAGTTATGTAAAAGACATGAATTTTCTAGAGGATGCTTTTGCCAATAATTATAATTATCTTACCAATCCAACGATAAATGATTATTGGGCAAAATTTAAGTTTAATATAAACGAAAAAAAACTTGAAGGCTTCTTTTATCCTGAAACTTACAGCTTCGCTAAAGGTGTAGCTGTTACCACAATATTAAAAGAACCAATCCAGCATTTCTTCAAAATTCTTGATAAATTTCCAATAGCAAATCTTTCATTTCTTGAAATTTATAAAAAAATAATTATAGCATCATTAATAGAAGAAGAAGCGATGCTTGATGAAGAAAAACCAATAATTGCATCTGTCATATATAATAGACTTTCCAAAAATATGAGACTCGAACTTTGCCCAACTGTTGAATATATTTTGCCCTCACATAAGAAAAAACTTACACTTGACGACTTAAATATTAAATCTCCATATAACACTTATATAAATAGTGGACTTCCCCCAACTCCAATTTGCAACCCTTCCTTTGAATCCTTAAAGGCTGCCTTTTTTCCTGCTAAAACTGAATATCTTTTTTATGTTGCAAAAGGTGATGGCTCACACTATTTTTCAAAGACTTTCCAGGAGCATTTAAGATATAAGAATAATTCAAAGTATTATTAAATTTATATATATATATTAAGAAATAAAAAAAGAGCTGCCTCTATTTTGGAGACAGCCCCTTTTTAATTAAGATATTAGAAAAAAAATTATTATTAAACAATATTAATCGATATGAATATATTCTTTTCCACCCGACTTTGTATAGACTTCTTCATAAACTTCTTTTTTCTTTATAGAAGCCATGATTATAATTATTGCCTCAACAATCATCCAAACAGCAATTATCAAAGTTATAATTGTAATACCAGAAAGTAACCAGTTTTTTTGTCCGACAAATTTAATAAAGTTAAGGATAGTACCCCAGATTGTTATTGTCAAAAGGAAAAGCATAGGAACAAGTGTTGGCCATACTGGTTTTTTCTTTCTAGCAAGATAAACAGTTGCAACTAAAAGCGCAAGTCCTGCTAAAAGCTGGTTTATAGCTCCAAAAACTGGCCATAGTTTCATAGCACCTTTTCCATCTGGTGCTACCATACAAAGAGCAAAAGCTAATATAACAACTATTGCTGTTGTAAAATATCTATTTTTGAAAATACCATAAGGTTTTCCATCTTTTTTTGTTCTAGTAAGCTCTTCGATTGCAAATCTTTGCATTCTTGTTGCGGAGTCTAAAGTTGTACCAGCAAAAGAAACAATGAAGATAGCCATTAATGTTTGCCCAAATTTTACAGGAATACCAATTGATTTCATAAGATTTGCCGCACCTTCGACTACTGCTTTAAGTTGAGCGCCAATTCCAGCTCCCGCGGTTGTTGAATAAGTAGCATAATATTTTAACCACCCATCTTTACCTGCTCCATACATACCAAGACCTGCTGTTACAGCTATTATGATTAAAACTGCTAAAGCACCTTCCAAAAGCATTCCACCATAACCTACATAATGTGCGTCTGTTTCCTTTTCCATCTGTTTTACAGAAGTTCCAGAAGATGCAAGACTATGGAATCCACTGATGGCACCACATGCGATAGTTATGAAAAGGATTGGCCATAGGTTTGGAGCTCCTTCTGCGTGGAACACAGTTGGTGCAACTACTTTTGGATGTCCAACAATAGTACCAATTAAAAGTACTCCCATTAAAACTAAAAGCTCGTGTGCATTTATATAATCTCTTGGCTGTAAAAGTGTTTGAACAGGAAGAGTTGAAGCAAAATAACAATATACAAGTAATATAACAATCCATGAAATTATTGGTGTAATATTACCAATTTGTGGAATGGAAACAGGAACATATACACCTAAAACTGCAAAAGCATAAATTAAAATAAGTCCAATTATTGAATATATTGTATCGGATTTATTTTTCTTATAGACCATATATCCAATCCAGATAGCAATAGGTATTTCCATCCATATAGAAATAACACTTTGAGGGTACATGGAAAACAAAAGACCCATAATCATCTCAAAAACTGCTATTACCAACCATAACAAAAAGTTAATAAGAATAAGGAAGATTATACCAACCCTATTTGAAATAAGACTTCTTGTCATTTCACCAATGGTTTTTCCGCCATGCCTTGATGAAATGATTAATGAAGTGAAATCTTGAACACCACCCGCGATAATTGGTCCTAAAAATACCTATAAAAATGCGGGTAGCCAACCCCATATTACACCAATAGCTGGACCAACTATAGGACCAGTACCAGCTATTGTTGTAAAATAGTGACCAAGCAAGATATGCTTCTTTGTTGGAACATAGTCAACACCATCATTAAAGCTTTTGGAAGGAACAGGATTGTTATCATTTAGCCCAAAAAGCTTTTTACCCAGCCATTTACCATAAGTATTGTAGGCAATAATATAGCCTACAAAAGCTATGAGAGCAAGAACTATAGAGTTCATAATACTCCCTAAATATATTTTGAAAAAAGAATAAACTTTTTTCAAATTTATTATGTATTTTAACAATTTTTGTTAAGTAATTTGTTTTTTATTTGAATTTATTGAATATTTTTTATTATTTTACCTTATTTTTAGTAATTTATGTTTTTTATATTAATATTTGCAAAAACTGAAACATTATTGACTTTTTTCATTTATTCAATAACTTGTTAAATATCTGAGAGGAACAGGATTTTACACCGGACCTTAAGGATTCTTTATAAAATTCAATTCCAGAAGGAGCTGAACCAGATGGAAAAGAGAATCGGTATAATTGGTATTATTGTCGAAGATTTTTCAAAGGTAAATGAAGTTCAAACAATAATCCATCAATTTCAAGATAGTATCCTTGGCCGACAGGGAATGAATTTGAAAGATCACAATATTAGAATCATAAGTCTTATAATGGAAGCAACAACCGATGATTTTGGCTCTTTTACTGGTAAACTTGGAAAGATAAGAGGTGTTCGTGTAAAATCTATCCTCTCTCAAAAAAAGGAGGATAGAGATGACAAATGCTATAGTGAGCCAATCGATAGGTCTTAAAAGCTTTATTGAAAGAGATAAAATTTACAATCTCATTTTCGAAGTAGAAAAAAAGCCTCAAAAAGATAAAATCGATAAAATCTTAGAAAAATCACTTTTATTGAAAGGATTAGATCTTGATGAAGTTTCGATTCTTTTAAATGTCGAAGATGAAGAAACAATTTTCAAAATCCAGCAGACCGCTTCGAAAGTAAAGCAACTCATTTATGGTAAAAGACTTGTAATTTTTGCTCCCTTATATATTGGTAATGTCTGCTCAAATAATTGTCTATATTGTGCATTTAGAAAAGATAATAAAAATTTAAAAAGAGCAATTTTAACTTTTGAGCAAATCGAACAAGAGACATTATCTCTTTTGAAACAAGGACATAAAAGAATTTTGATGCTTTGTGGTGAATCAAGTGAAAATAACCTTGATTATTTTTGCGAAGCCGTTAATCGAGTGTATGCTCAAAGTTATAATGGTAACAACATAAGAAGAATAAATGTAGAAATCGCACCTCTTGATGTAGATGGATTTAAAAAATTACATGAATCAGAAATTGGGACCTACGTCTGTTTTCAAGAAACATATGATGAAGTTCTTTATAAAAAATATCATCCGACCGGTCCTAAATCAGATTTTCTTCATCGCCTTTATGTTATGGATAGAGCAATGCAAGCAGGTATTGATGATGTTGGTATTGGTGTTTTATTTGGTCTTGCTGATTATAGATTTGAAGTTCTTGCGCTTCTTTCCCATGCAAAACATTTAGAAGAAAAATTTGGAACAGGTCCTCATACAGTAAGTGTACCTAGGATAGAACCTGCAGAAGGTGCTCCTCTTTCACATAAAATACCATATCCCGTATCTGATAAAGATTTTAAAAAAATTGTAGCAATAATAAGACTCGCTTTACCTTATGCCGGAATAATACTATCGACAAGAGAAAGCGAAGAATTGCGAAAAGAATTATTTCATTATGGAGTTAGCCAGATATCAGCAGGTTCAAGAACAAATCCCGGTGCCTATTCACACACAAATGATGAAAGTACTGCCCAATTTCAACTTGGTGATCATAGAAGTTTAGAAAAAGTTATTTCTGCCTTAATAGATGATGAATTTATTCCTTCATTCTGTACAGCATGCTATAGAAAAGGAAGAGTGGGTAAAGATTTTATGGATCTTGCAAAACCTGGTCTTATACAAAAATTTTGTATGCCAAATGGAATTTTGACTTTTGCAGAATATTTAATCTCATTTGCAAATGAATCAACAAAAGAAAAAGGATTCAAACTTATAGAGAAGATGTTGAATGAAATTAAAGAAACAACAATCAAAAATACTATTAAAGAAGGTCTTGAAAAAGAATTAAAAGGACAAAAGGATGTCTACATTTAAAGATTGGTATTTAAATCAAAGTACAGAAGATTTAGTGGAGCTTGGAAATTTCATATGCCAGAAAATCTATGGAAATAATGTTTTTATAAGGGGATTAATTGAATTTTCAAATACATGTAGCTGCGATTGCCTTTATTGTGGCCTTAGAAAAAGCAATAAAAATGTCAAAAGATATATATTATCCAATGATGAAATAGAAAAAATAATAATTAAAGGTCTAAGTAAAGGTTTTAAGACTTTTGTACTTCAAAGCGGTGAAAATGAAAGCTATATTCCCGATAAAATTTCTCAACTTCTTATAAATTTAAGGAAAAAGATAAAAACTGATTTTGCCATAACTTTATCCTGTGGAGTTTATCCAAAGCAGGTTTACAAAGAATGGAAAAAATTGGGAGCAAATAGGTATTTACTTCGATTTGAAACTTCAGATGAAGATCTTTATTCAAAGTTATGTCCGACAAAATCACTTAAAAATAGGCTTAAAGCTCTTGAAGATTTGAAAAATCTTGGTTATGAAGTTGGTTCAGGTTTTATGGTTGGACTTCCTGACGAAAGATTGGAAACTAGATTAAATAATCTACTTGTTTGCAAGGAATTGGAATTAGATATGATTGGAATTGGACCATTTATACCAAATTCAAATACACCACTTAAAGATGAAAAAACATTGGATATAGAAGAAACTATAAGGATGGCTGCTTTGCTCAGGATATTACTACCCTACTCAAATATACCGGCAACCACAGCTGCTGGTACACTTGATCCGCTTGGAAGAGAAAAAATGCTTGCCGCAGGAGCAAATGTTTTGATGCCTAATATCACACCAAAAGAAAATAAAAAAGAATATCTTTTATATGATAATAAAATTTGTATAGATGAAGATGGATTTCAATGTTTAGGTTGCCTTGATAATCGTGTAAAATCTATAGGCAAACAGATAAGTTTAGAAAAAGGGAATAGTAAAGCCTGGGAAATAAGACAGAATCATAAAATTAAAAAAAGCAATATCAAATATACTTATTCTTAATCAAATCATTTATAAAAACACAAATAAAATAAATAGGTTATAAGGATTTTATATGATAAAAACTCCTACTTCTGAAAGAATAAAAATAGTTTTATTTGGCAAAAGAAATGCAGGAAAATCGTCTTTGATAAATCAGATAGCTCAAAAATCTGTAGCTATAACTTCTGATGTAGCTGGCACAACAACAGATCCCGTAAGTTATACTATGGAGCTTGGTGAACTTGGTCCCTGCATCTTCATCGATACAGCAGGAATAGATGATAAAGGAAATCTTGGAGCTTTAAGGATAAAAAAGACTATAGAAAGATTAAATATTGCAGATATTTGCATCTTTGTAACACCCGCAAATAAACAAATGACAGATGAAGAAATAAAATATTATAATGAGATTAAAAATAAAAAGCCTTTAATTATTGCCTTCACATTTTATGAAGGCCTCATACATCCAAGTAAGATTTTTTTAACAAAAGAAAAATGGGTCTATGTTGATAATATAAAAGGTTTTGGTGGTAATGAATTAAGAGAAAAGATTATAGAATTAAAAAATTTAATAAATTTTGAACCCAGGCTTCTTGATGGAATCTTTAATAAAAATGATTTAGCCATTTTAGTTACGCCAATTGATAGTGCAGCACCAAAAGGAAGACTAATCCTTCCTCAGGTTGAAACTATAAGAGAACTTTTGGACAACGACTGCGTTGCTCTTGTTCTAAAAGAAAATGAATTAGAATATTACTATAACAACATTGCTATAAAACCAAAACTTGTAATAACAGATAGCCAGGTTTTTCATAAAGTTAAAGAAATTTTACCTGAAAGTCAGCCACTAACCTCTTTTTCCATTTTAATGGCAAGAAAAAAGGGTGATTTAATTCCATTTATTGAATCAATTTCAAGTTTTGAAAATTTAAAACAAGATAGAAAAATTTTAATACTTGAAGTCTGTAATCACCACAAACAAGAAGATGATATTGGAACTGTAAAAATTCCGCGACTTTTAAGACAAAAATTTGGTCTGGCATTATCTTTTGAGTGGAAAAAACAAATCATAGATAAAACTGAGCTAAATGGAATTGATGCTGTCATTATGTGCGGCGGTTGCATGGTAAGCAGAAATCAATATTTAAATACTCAGAAAATGATTAGAGATTTAAATATTCCTATGCTGAATTACGGGCTTTTTCTTGCCTGGATAAACGGTCTTCTTCCAAGAGCAATAGAGATTTTCCCGCAGTTACATGAAAAATATTGCAATATACAGAGTTCTATAGATAAATTAAAATAATTTGTTGATGTAAATAAAATTGAAACTACTTAATATTCTCAAGAAGTTTTAAATACTCCGATTGAAATCTCTCAAATGAAAAAAGAGTATTTATCAAAATTTTTCCGTTAAAAATATATTTTTCTCTTAATTTTTCGTCTTTCAAAACAAGAATTGTTTCGGCAAGATTTTTTGGCGCTTCAACATAACATATAGGCGCTGCTGGTCCATAACTTAATATTTCAGCTAAAGCACCACTTGCCATACCAACAACTGGCTTATCATATTTAAAAGACTCTATTGCAACAAGACCAAAAGTTTCTCTTACCGATGTTAGCGAAGGTATTATACAAATATCAATTGAATTAAAGAATTTCTGCTTATCTTCAATAAAACCCAAAAACTTTATCTTATTAGAAAGATTTTTTGATCTTATCTTTTCTTCAATATAATTTTGATATTCCTCTGTATCAAATTTTCCACCAATAAAAAGTCTATAATCAGTATTTTTATCTAAAACAATTAGCTCACAAAAAGCATCTATAAGAAGCTCTATACCTTTTTGTCTTGTTATTCTTCCTATGAAACCTAATATTATCCTGTTTTTACTTTTAACTTCATTTTTGATATCATCTAAAATTTTGCCCTTATTAAAAGTATCTTCTTCATTTTTACTTTCAGAATTTTCATTAACTTTATCTTTGTTATCAATGGCATTATATATTACCTTAACTTTATGAGAAAACTTTGGAAATTGATTTTTTATGACATCTGCACAAAAATTGGAAGGGGCAACAATAGAATCTGCAAGCTTTATAAATAAATAATTTGGGAAAAGATTTAGTTTAAAACTATTATGTCTTACTAATACTATCTTTGCATTACAAAATAGCCTTATAAAAATAGATAAAAAATATTCTGCTGCTGTATGAATAATGACAATATTGGGTTTATATTTTTTGCATGTATTTTTTATTGTCTTAATTGCCTTAAAGTAATTTTTTGCAAATAAGATCAATTTTGAATTAATATTATTACTTAAATTATTACTTATAATTTTTTCTGAAAATTTATTTCCATTTCTTTTTATAATTAACTTAGAAATATCTGAATTTTGTCTGACAATATGTATAAAATCAAAGCTATCCTTCAATGCTTTTTCTAAGATTAAAGTATATTCATCGACACCACAATGACCCATCGAACCATTTATAGAAAAAATAATCTTTTTATCTGTATTTTGCATCTAGTAATTATTATTTTTGTGTTTTATTTCAAAATTTCAAAAATTTTAAATCCATGTTTTTTAATCTTTAGTGAAATGTTTAAGTCCTTTTTTATAATTTTATCCTGCTCAAAGATAATCTCTTTTGCATTTTTAAGTGTATTCGCAAAATTACCACCGAAAATTTTTTCTAAATATCTTTTCGAAATATTTATATCATTATTCGAAATATTTATAAAGATAAACCTGCTTTGGTCACTATTATAACCAAAATACAAATCTTTATTTATAAACCTTCTTGCAAACCATTTATCTTTTCCAAAGTAAGAGAACCAGCACAAAACTTCCGTTAATAAACTTTCATCTATATCATCGCAATCATCTGAAATCATATATTGGGAAGCTAAGATAAAATTCACAATACTTATAAGCAATTTTTCCTGATAATTAAGCTTAATTTTAGATTTTCTCAAAAAACAGACATCAGGGTCTGAAAAATAAATTGTTTTATCCAATATACTTCTATTTATTGTATCCGTAAGGCTCATATAGGAAGATGGTCTTCCTTCATATCCTGCGATTTTGCCTATCGCAAGTTCCCACTCCTCTCTTGTATCTGCTCCTATTCTCATTATTGGGTAAAAAGGATATGAAAGCTGAAGTGGCGCGCCACAGCCCAACATTACGACATCATCTGGTAAAGCGTCTATAAGTTGTTTTTGAAAAAGGTTATAATAATAGGCAGAGCCATGTTCTTTATTCTTGTGATTCCCATTTACAATTCCCGCATAAAGAAAATCGAGTTTTAAAAATTTAAATTTATAGGTTTGTGCCAATTTTTTTACTTCATTTACTATATAATTCCTTGCATCATCGATAGATAAATCATAAGCGTAAAAGTCCCCGCCCCACAAAGGGATATTTCCACATGGTATTGGCTTATTTTCATTATCTTTTAAAACCCAATCATAATGGTTATTATAAACGTATGAATCTTTAAGCAGGGCAAGTGGAGCCATCCATATCCCAGAAACAAAACCTTTTTCTTCAATCATTTTTGCAATTTTATCTAATGGAGTTGGAAACTTTTGGTTTTGCTGCCAGCTACCTACTTTTTCTTCCCAGCCATCATCTATCTGAAAGATTGACTTTGAATTAATATTAAAATTTTTGATAAAATCACCAAAAAGGTTCAGGTTTTTAATTGTATCATTTTCTGTTATAGAAGTATAGTAGTTATACCAGGATTCCCAGCCATATACATGAGAAGTTTTTTCATCGAAAATTTGGTATTTTTTTAGTTTTTGATATGACTTTTCAAATTCATCCTTGAACAACTTTTCAAGACAGGCTTTTTGCTCATTTAAATCTTCTGTCAGTATTATATAAATCTTATCGAGAATTATTTTGCCGTTTAACTTTTCACCCTTAAGTCCAAAATCAATTTTTAGGCTTTTATTTTTCTTATCAAAGATAAATGTTGTAGGGAAAATGGTATCTTTAGAAATAAGTGTTAAACTTTTATTTGAAGGTATTTTCTCATAAAAGGTTATATAAAAGTTTGAGATAAATTTATTTTTTTTAATAAACCAATCTTCATAATCTGACTTAATAAATCTTAAAAGACTTGGTTTAAGCCTTATATTTGTCTGTTTTTCTTTTATATTATATTCATAAGCCTTTGACCAGGATTGAAAACCGTTTGTAAGCACTGTATCTATTTTAAAATTATTCCCTATAAAATTTTTATTATTACTTTTATCTAAAAAATTATATATTGATTCTAACAGATTTTGCATTGAAGCAATATTTAAGGATAAAGATTCTACCTTTTCATTTTTTGAAGCCTCAAACTCAAAAGCAAGTTGATAAATTGAATTATCTATTCTGTTAAATTTAACCTTTGAATCAATTTTTTCCCCATTAAGAAGAATTTGATAATCCATTTTACCCTTCTTTAATTGTTTATTTTTTTTATTTTTTTTGTTTTTATTTATATGTTTATTTGCAAAAAAATAATTTAATTTAACCCGCTAAAATAAATGAAAAGAAATAAAATAATAAAAATACAAAAAATTATAGTAATAATGTAATAATAAAACAATTTTAATTAAAGATGTATAGCTTTATCAATTGAGGCAAGTGCTGCTTCGATTAAAGTTTCAGTAAGAGTTGGATGAGGATGAACTGCATCAAATAGTTCTTCAACACTAAGCCCTTTATTTACAGCCAAAACCCCTTCCATAATCATATCGGTGGCATGAGGACCAATTATCGAAACCCCAAGTATTTTATGTGTTTTAACCTCTGATATAACCTTTGCAAAACCTTTAGTCGCCCCCATTGCCCTTGCCTTGCCATTTGAGATAAATGGACAAATTCCAACCTTATATTCTATGCCCATCTTTTTACAATCTTTTTCCTTAAAACCAACAGATGCAATTTCTGGTATTGTAAAAATAACAGATGGAATATCTGAATAACTAATAGTATGCTTTTTGCCACTTTTTGCTTCTTCTAAAATATTTTGTATGGCAACTTCTCCTTGTTTTGATGCAGTATGGGCAAGCATAAGTTTTCCTGTAACATCACCTATCGCATAAACATCGGGATTTATCGTTTGCATATACTCATTAATTTCTATAAAACCTCTTTCATTAACCTTAACCCCGATTTTATCAAATCCCTGAGGCAGAATTGGTTTTCTTCCAACGCTTAGTAATATATTGTCAAAAGCTAACTCTTTTATGCTACCATCAGTCATTTGAGCCTTTAAGACAAAACTTTTTTTACCTTCATTTTCAGTTAAATTGCATTCTGTTACCTTTGTTGAAAGATAGGTATTTATATTTTTATTTCTTTTTAATCCATCTAAAAGCTCTTTTGCGATATCTTCATCTTCTGTTGGAATAAGTTGAGGCATGATTTCAAGTATTGTTACATTTACACCTGCTTTTGCAAAAAAGGTAGCAAACTCGCAGCCAATAACACCACCACCAATTATTCCAAGGGAATTTGGTAAATTTTCTATATTCCATATATCATCAGAAGTCCAGACCTCTTTTTTATCAAATGGAGCAAATTTAACGGGTGCAGAACCAGTTGCAATTATAAGTTTATCATAAGAAATATTTGCAATTTCTTTACCACTTTCATCTCTAACTATAATATTTTTATTATCAGAAATAACACCAATCCCAGCAATCAAATTTACCCCTGCTTTTTGTAAAAGAAGCTCGATTCCTTTTCTAGATGTAGTAACTGCTCTATTTCTATGTTTTATCACTTCACTAAAATTAAGAGAAGAATTTTCGATATTTAAGCCAAGTCTTTTTGCGTTTTCAAGCTCTTCCATTATGGAAACAGAAGCAAGCATAGCCTTTGTTGGGATACAACCATAATTTGTACATGTCCCACCAAGTTTATCTTTCTCGATTAATGCAACAGTTTTCCCTTCTTTTGCTGCGACTATTGCTGCAACATATCCGCCAGGGCCTGCTCCCAAGATTGCAATATCGACTTTAATATTATTCATTAATCCTCCAATTATGAAGTCAATTAAAGATTAAATAAATAGGAATAATGTCAATTATATATTTTGTGATTTTTAATTTAAGAAATTTATTTTTTAATTCTTTCCTTTAACAATTTAAATCTTTTAGTCAGAAAAATCATATAATTCCTAAACCAGCCTATCATTCTTCTATGGCGGGCATTTTGCACAAAAAGATCTAAAAAGATTGGTTGAAAGGTATCTTTCACCTCTGTCGGGAAATATAGTTACTATTTTAGATTCGGGATATTCTTCTACTATTTTTACAGCACCCGCAAAAGCTGCTCCACTTGAAATTCCAACGAAAAATCCATTTAAACAAAGTTTTCGGGTCCATAAAAATGCTTCTTCATCTGTAACAACAATTTTTCTATCTATTAAAGAAATATCAAAAATAGGTGGAATAATTGATTCTTCTAAGTTTTTTAATCCCTGTATATTATGATTTTTTTCTGGTTCAACACCAATTACTTTTATTTTTGAATTTTTTTCCTTTAAATATCTTGCGCACCCCATTATAGTACCACCCGAACCAATTCCAGCTATAAAGAAGTCAAACTCCCCTCCTGTTGATCTAAGAATCTCTGGGGCAGTTGTCATATAATGGGCATTTGGATTTTGCTCATTTGTAAACTGGTCGGGCATAAAATATAAAGATGGATTTGAAGAAATAAGTTTTCTTGCTGCGTTGATAGCACCATCTGTTTTTTCACATCCTGGAGTCAAAACAACCTCCGCTCCCATTGCTTGCAAAATCATCTTCCTTTCAAAACTGACACATTCGGGCATAAAAAGTTTAATTTTATAACCTATTGCTGCTGCGAGCATTGTAAGAGATATACCTGTATTGCCAGAGGTCGCTTCTATTATAGTTTTTTCAGAAGTTAGTAATTTTCTTTTTATAGCATCTTCAATCATGAAAAGAGCGGCTCTATCTTTAACAGAACCACCAGGATTACATCCTTCTAATTTTGCAAATATTTTTCCCTTATGATGAGGCAGAATTTGATTATTAACTTCTACCAATGGAGTATTGCCAATAGCATTGAATATAGACATTTTTCTCTCCCAGATTATAAAGTGTTATAATCATTATTTTAATTTTATTAATTCTATCAAAATAAGTATTGGATAAAATTAATATTATTATAAACAGGGTATAATTAAAAATTTATCTATTAAATGATTTTTATATTATATTTTTATTCTATCAAAGTATAAGATAATAAGAAACATTTGTCTACTTGGCTTTATTTATATTTTATTCAAAATGTTATTATAACTTTTTATTTATTACCTGATTAAATTGAATTATTTAATTATTCTTTTGGTACTTTATATAAAAATTAAAATTATTAAAATTTAGAATTTATAAAGAATAAAAGGTTTTACACTTAAAATCCTAAGATTCCGCTAAATATTATATTTCCACTTAAATCATCAAATAAAAAGTAAATAAATGGATGGTCTGCATTGAAATAAAAGAATTTTTGTTGAATAGCAGTTGCAGACTTAAAAATTGATACACCAGTAGCGGCAGCTGCTGTTGTACCTTTCTCATCTATTTCAAGGTAAGTCTTTTGCCAGATTTTGCCTATGCCAAATAAAAAATATTGTAAATCTGCCAAATCACTATTAAAAATAGTATGAAAATCTTTACTTGCGTTAAATATTGAGGTAATTCCAATATTTTTTAGTAATTTAGTAAAATCATATTCATTTTCACATTTAATCTTAGGAAACTTTACATATCCTTTATTCAATTTCATAGAATCAATTAATTCAATAAAATTTTTTGAATTGAAAGAATTAAATATTTCCATTGTTTCATTTATATTTTTTGGCAAAACAATTATAAGAGATTTTGTATAACCTTTATATGGTAATCTAACAATCTGCAACTTTTCATCTTCAAAATAATAAAGAGATTTTGCAGAGTCAAAATTCATAAACTCAACAGATTTCTTACTCCCATCCATCTTTGTGAATTCTTCTGTTTTAGTATTTTTTTTATCGAAAGGTATTTGCCATTCATTTTTGAAATAAATTGCATTAATTAAAAGAAGAGTTAAATCAGAATTAATATCACTTTTTTTTATAATATTCTTTATTTTGTTTTTAGTGGCTTTTAATATCCAGTTATCCAGAATTTTGAATTCTGAGTCTTTCATTAAGTCTTTTTCAAAAATCTGTGAAAAATAATAATCTTTGCAAATATCAATAAAGTTACTTGATACTATAGGTAGGTTTTTAATTGCAGCTTTTTTATATAATTCATTTGCCTTATTTATCCAGATAGAATTGGCTATATTTAATTCCCCTTGTTTATCATCGACTATTTTTTGCAAGAAATTTTGATAGTATTTATTTATTGAATTTATATCAAAATCTTTATAGTTTAATAAACTTCTTATATCATCAAAACTTTCTCCCCGAGTTCCATTTAATAATAGACTTAATAAAATTTGTAGCCCAAATGGTGAATAAAATATATTTTTATTTTGCTCATTATTTAACAATAATTTCAAAAAACTAATATCGAAGTTTAAATTTGATGAAAGTAGCTTAAATTCTAAAGTCTGTTTATCCAGAAAAACTTTTTTAAAATTAGTATCTTTATCATTATCATTAATATTGCAAAATGATATTGTAGAAAAAGTCATTATAAAAATTAGTAAAATAATCAAAATTTCTTTATTGGGCAATCTTTTTTCTTCCATTTTTTCATCCTCTATATATTTTCATCCTCTATAAAACATTTTTATAATTATTATTTTAGCACTAAACTATTTGAGGAATCTTAAGGATAGATTTAATATTAATGATTATATGATACTATTTTGATATTTCAACTTGAAATATAATTTATTAATTTAATATATTGATAAGCATTATTTCATAATATATTTTGATGCAATAATTAATTAATAGATTATAGCTGTGTTGCCATCTATCTTATTTATAGATATTTTGGTATTAAAAAGCTCTGATATTATATTATCTTTAACTTCTTCTATTTTTTCGATAAAAGAAATTTTACCTTCTCTTATTCCACAGATTCTTTTTGAATAAGAAAAAGCAAGTTGTAAGTCATGAGATATCACCACTATTGTTTTTCCTTCTTTGTTTAACATATATAGTATTTCATAAAATTCTTTTTTGTGAGCTATATCTAAAAAAGAATCTGGTTCATCTAGAAGTAAAACCTGGCTTTCACTTGTCAAAGCCTGTGCAAGCATGATTCTTTTCTGCTCTCCTCCCGATAGATTCATAAAATTTTTATTCTGTATATTTGTAATATCCAGCTTTTCAAGGTATGAAATTGCAATATCGTAGTCTTTTGAATTATAATCTTCAAATAATTCTTTATAAGGATATCTTCCCATAACAACATAATCAAGAACCTTAAAATTAATATCAGAAGGTATTTTTTGGGGAAGATAAGAGACAAATTTAGCGATATCTTTCCTTTTCCATATTTTTAAATCTTTATTTTTTAAGAGAATAGTTCCATTTTCACACAGAAGTTCTTTAATAATCAACTTAAAAATCGTCGTCTTGCCACTTCCATTTGGTCCAATAATAGATAAAAAATCATTTTCATAAACTGACATGCTAAAATTATTGAGTAAAATTTTTTCTTCTTTCGAATAAGAAAAAGAAATATTTTTAATATCTATGATATTAGATTCAAGATTTTTTTCAATTTTCATCACTTATCACCTTTATAATCTTACATATATAATTTGCCACTTATAAATAATTGATACATAAATTGATACCTATAAATAATTGACAATTAAAGAATTAATTATTTAATTTAGTCAATATTTGATTTAATTTTTAAAAAGTCAAATTAAGAAAAAATAGTAAACAAAAAATCCGCTTTGGTATTAAAATTTGGTATTAAAAATAAAATAATAAAAAAATAATTAAATTATAAAGTTATAAATAAATTTTAGGAAATTTATGAGAAAAATTAATCAGAATGAATTCCTTGAAAAAATTTCTGAAGTAGCCTTCATGATTGAAAGAGATAAGGAGATTTTAAGGAATAATATAAATAAAACTCATTCTGCCTATTCATATTTTTTCGAATCCTTAAAATCACTTTCATTTCATGAACCTTCAAGCGATGTTTTTGAAAAACTTCTTACTTCTGCTGAAAATGCTATTCTTGCTTTTTATATGCTAGCTAAGGAATTTCCATTATTGAAATCGGTTAATAGGCAGCAGTATGATATTCAACTTATTAAAAACAAAGAAGAATTTACAGCTATAGCCGAAAAAGATATTATTGATAAGCCAAAGATAGAAAATTTCTTACTTAAATCCTCTCAACCTGCAATTTATACTCTTCTATACCTAACATTTCCACAGATGGCGCAAAATGATTGGGATAAAAGTATAGCATTTTTATTTTTTTTGAGAGTAAAGTCTTTTATAGATTGCTTATCATCTGCGTATTAGTTACATATAAATACTTTTTTAATAAATCTTAAACAAATTAAAGGCTAAAAAGATTATTTAAAAATAAAAATAATATTTAATATTAATATTTAAAAATAAAATAAAAAAATTTTCTGAAATAAATAGAGAAAAGGGGTAAAAATGAAATGGTACAATGATGATTTTATAAAAAAAATTCCAAAGACAGATTTACATGTTCATCTCGATGGTTCATTAAGATTATCTACCTTAATAGAGCTTGCAAAAAGGCATAAAATAGAACTTCCTTCGTACACCGAAGAAGGTTTAAGAGAAACTGTATTTAAAAAATCATATAATAGTCTTGATGAATACTTAAAAGGATTTGCTTATACATGTGCAGTCATGCGAGATATTGATTCAATAGAGCAGATTGGTTATGAACTTGCTTACGATAGTTTTAATGAGGGAGTAAGATATATAGAGGTAAGATTTGCTCCGCAACTTTTGATGAATGACAAACTTGACTTTGAAGCAATAGTTAGGGCAGCAGACAATGGATTAAAAAAGGCAAGAGAAGAAATAAATAAAAATATTCCAGAAAATGAACCAGAATTTGATTATGGTATTATTATTTGTGCCATGAGATTTTGCAATGAACATTTTTCTCCTTTTTATAAGAGTTTTTTTAACCTCCATAAATACTCTACTCAAAGAGAAACAATCAAACTTGCTTCACTAGAAGCTGCAAAAGCATCTGTTTATTTAAGGAAAAACACCGATATTCAGGTAGTTGGCTTTGATATTGCCGGAAGTGAATATGGATATCCCGCAGATCATCATACGGAAAGTTATAGATATATTCATGAAAACTTTTTACATAAAACAGTTCATGCAGGTGAGGCTTTTGGTCCAGAATCTATTTTTTTAGCAATAACTGCACTTCATGCAGATAGAATTGGACATGGCTTATTTTTATTTAATGAGTCAATGATTACAGGTGAAGATATTATAGATAAAAAAAGATATATAGAAGATTTAGTCAATTATATTGCAGATAGAAGAATAACCATAGAAGTTTGCCTTTCGAGTAATCTTCAAACTGTCCCAGAGATTAAGGAAATAAGTCAACATTCACTTTCAAAAATGCTTCAAAATAAGCTTTCTGTAACTTTTTGCACTGACAATCGTCTTGTTTCTTCAACCACAGTTTCAAATGAGCTGAAGCTTGCTCTCGATAACTTTCAAATAAACCAACGTCAGCTAAAAGATATAATTATATATGGATTCAAGCGTTCTTTTTACTACAAGCCATACACTAAAAAAAGGGAATATGTAAGAAAGGTTATAAATTATTACGAAAAAGTAGAGAAAGAATTAATTAATTAAAAGCTTATCTTCCTTTTTTTGAAAATAAAAAAAGCTGTGTCCAGATTTTTCTATCTTCCATATCATCATAACCTAATTGACCATAATAGTTATAACCTACTCCCCATATCGTTTGATCATCTTTAATAATAATGGTATGCCCTTCTCCAATAGCTGCTGTTTTTACACCACTTAAAATCTTTATGAAAATATTTTTATCTATATTATCTTTTGTGCCTAATTCACCATATTTATTATATCCACAGGACCAAAGTGTACCATCTTTTTTAACGATAAAACTATGGTCTCCACCGGCAAAAATAGAAGTAACTCCATTAAGAATCTTTTGAAATTTATAGATATTGTCATTTACTCCACTTCCAAGCTGACCAAACTTGTTAAAACCACTTACCCATAAAGTATTATCTTTTAGCAATACAAGGTTATGGAATCTTCCACAGGCAATCCCTTCGACACTCGAAAAAACCTGTACAAATTTAATCTGTTGAACTCTATCACCGTTTCCAAGTTGCCCATCATCATTATTTCCAGTTGCCCATAAAGTCCCATCTTTTTTCAATGCAAGAGTATGGTAATCTCCTGCAGCTACTGCGATGACTTCATCGAAGATTTGCTCGAAAAAATGTCTTTCCTTATAATCTTCTGTCCCAAGCTGACCATGATTGTTATATCCCGCAGCCCATAGTGTTCCATCTTTTTTTATAGCAAAACTGGTATATAAGCCACAGGCTATTTTATCGACATTATCGAGAACTTTAACAAATTCAAGTTGTTCATCTATATAGCCACAGCCAAGCTGACCAAAGTAATTATTGCCACAGGCTAGCAATGTTCCATCTTTTCTTAATGCAAGCGAGTGATATCCACCCCCAGCAATATCTACAATATCATCAAGTACTTTTGTTAAAATATATCTTTCGCTTTTATCACCTGTTCCAAGCGCACCATGATAATTGTAACCCGATACCCATAAAGTTCCATCTTCTTTTAATATTAGAGTATGGTGCATGCCACATGAAACCTTTATAGCCTTTAATTCTGACTTATTTAGCTTTTTAATGTTATGAGACAAAGTAAAAAAAAGACCAATAGATAATGCTAATACTATTAAAACAACAATTAAAATAATTATTTTTTTCATTTTTGTTATCAAACTATATATTATAACTTTATTTTGCTAAATATATATATTCTTAATAAAAAAGATATAAAATATATAAAACTTTATTCATTTTTTATATTTCGTTGTTCAATAAAATGATCAAAAATTTTTTTGTATAATCCTTCCTGTTTTATTAAATCTGAATGTGTTCCTTTTTGTTGAATTTTTCCTTTATCTAGGACAATAAAGGTCGTAGCAAGTTCACATAATATATTAAACTTATGAGAAATAATAAAACCAGTTTTTTCTTTTAATTCTTCCTTAGCAATGGAAAGCAACTTTTTTTCATTAACTGCATCAAGACTTGTAAATGGTTCATCAAGAAGGAAAAATCCATAATCTTCTTTAAGCAAAAATCTGGCGAATGCAATCTTTTGCTTTTCACCACCAGAAATATTTGCACCATTTCTACCAAGATTCCTTCCAGATAAATATTCAATTTCAAATTTTTTAATTATTTCATCTACTCTTTCTTTAATACAATAATTTTTATTAAATTCAAGTAAAGCAAAAAGATTGTAAAAATCTTCCTTTTCTAATAAATTATTTACAAATAAAAGATAATCTGAATAATTTATATTTTTAATATTTTCTTCATAAATAGAAATATCAAAAGCTTGAAGTATATATTCAAATTTCTTATATCTATTAAGTAAATTTTTTATCAATTTGAATTTAATTTTATCATTTTTATTTAATTTAATAATTTTTGAAATTGAAGAAAATAATTCTATAATATTATTTTTAATTTTTTCTATTATTTTTTCCTTCTCGTCAAAATAGATCTGTTTTCTTCCAAGAGTTATATTAAAAACAATATCATCATTAAATATCTCTGGTTCTTGAGGATATAAATTTAAAAAATAATTATAAAATTTATAAGGAATAAAATTTATATTTTTCTCATTTATTAAAATTTCTCCAATTTCAGGGGTTATTTCTTGATAAAATAATTTTAGTAAAGTAGTTTTTCCTTCTCCTGTAAGACCAACAATACCTAATTTTTCTTTATCATTGATCGAAAAAGAAATATCTATATATTTTTTTATATTATTTTCAGTAAATACCTGATCTTTTTCATTTTTATAGCTAAATTGAATATTCTTGAATTCTATTTTATTAATTTTTTCTAATGGAATAAATTTCTTACTATAATCAAAATTTTGTTCTTTTGAAATTTCTCTTAAATATTCTAGTCTTATTATACCAATATCCGAAGCTGTAATATTAGACAATATTTGTTGAAATTTATCAATTGGTGAAAAAAGTATTTGAGAATATGATATTATCGCGATTAATATCCCAAAAGAAATTTTTTTTTCAATTATTAAGAACAAAGAAAATATAGTAACAATTATAGTAAAAAGATATTTACTAAAAAGTAAAATTATATTAATTAATCCAGGAATAGTTGTATTTTTATTAACTGATTTATATAAATCTTTTATTGTCATATATACTTTTTTATCAAATTTATCTTTTTGAAAATAAGACCTTATTGTAAATAAATTGTTATAAATATTGAATATTTCATTTGCAACCTTTGGTGATTTGTTTCTGCATTCTGCAAAATATTTAGATTTCAATAATGAAGATAAAATTGATAATATTATTGTTATAATATAAAAAAAAACAATTAAATAGAAAATTTTGTTTTCCCATAAATAAATCAATTTCATTATAAATATTATTTGAAAAACACTAATAAAAAAAGCAAATATCCCAGGATCAAATAAATAAGTAGATGCTTCAGTATCTCTAGATATGACATCCCCAAGATAACCAATACCTAATTTATTTATTTTCTCCTTTTTAAGATTAGTTGTTAACTTATAATAATAATGGTATAAATATTTTGATAAAGATGTAATAAACTTTGAATATGATATATTAAAAATTAATAAACTTAATACATAAATACTAATATATAAAATTAAATTTTTAAGATCTTTATATGATAATTTTTGCTTCGATATAGAAAAATCTATTAATTCTTTTTGTAACAAAGGTATTTTGTATTCACATAAGACTTGTAATACTGGAATAAAACATATTAAAATAAAAAAGATAATATATTTATCAGGTATTGTTTTTAAAAACTTTGGAACAGATTTAAATATTATATTTTTTAGACTATATTCTTCTTCGTTATCATTCATATCAATTACCTTTAATTTGTAATAATTAACGCACCCTGTAAAATTTACACTTAAAACAATTGAAAACAATAAATATTATACAGAGTGCGTTCGCTTTAATTAATTTAAATAATTAACATCCACAGTTACCTTTGCAACCAGCAAAACACACTTGATTATCACGAATTCTTAAAATAGGATCATCAAAGATATTGATTGCTTTTTGTAG
This sequence comes from uncultured Brachyspira sp., assembly GCA_964454835.1. Lineage (GTDB taxonomy): Bacteria > Spirochaetota > JAAYUW01 > JAAYUW01 > JAAYUW01 > Exilispira. Next base: position 7,557 of record CAYVTU010000006.1, on the reverse strand, counting down.
AATTTTCATATTTCCTCCTTTTTAATAATTTATATTTAATCCCACCCGGGATAGGATTAAATAAAAACTCATTTTATAATAAGTTGTTCATACATCTTCATTTCTTTTTCATAATAACATGTTCTTTCGTTATTATTTAAAAATCTTAGGGGGCAACCTCCAAAACATAAAGGTAAATATTTACATTTTGAGCACTCATCACTTTTGAATGGATCTTTTAGTTTCCATTTAATCAATTTTTCTCTATCTATTATCATTTTACCATCATTATCTATAAAAGCGAAATTAGATGTTGAACAATTTTCATCATTAATACATTTCCAAATTGATAAATCTGGTTTAATTTCAATTGTATTGCTACCCCCATCTCCTTCGCAATAACAGTATGAAAAAGGAAGATTATTATTAATATTATAATTAAGGTTTTCAGCCATTTTATAAAAATCAAGTAAATTATTTCTATTATTATTTTCTATATTAAAATTGTTTGTTTTATATATAGGTCTGAAGTATATTTTAAATCTTTTTCTCTCATCATCATTAAACAATTTTAAAAATTCTTCAACCTCATTGATAGAGTTATTTAATAAATTAACTCTCAAATTTATTTTTATTTCATTTTTATCATTCATAAAAATTAGTTTTTTGAAATTTTTTAATATTTTTTCAAAAGTTTGCTCACCACTTTTAGTTTTTCTTGTTATATTATGAGTTTTTTCACATCCATCAATAGTAATTTGAAAAGAGTTGAAATGAAATTTATTAATCAAAATATCTTGAACATCGTTATCTAATAAATATCCATTTGTTGTTATATGATGATTTATTTTTAGATCATATTTCTTTCTTAATTCCATTAAGTGATTTTCTAATTCAATTATTAACTTTAATGATAATAATGGTTCACCTCCAAAATAATTAATTAAAATTGCTTTTTTCCCTAGTAAATTTAAACTAAAAAATTTCTTTAAAATTTCTATATGTTTCTCTGTCATATAGTTGTTTTTCGTTTCTTCAAAGCAATATGGACAGGAAAAATTACATTGCATTGTTGGATTTATTGTTATGTTTAGAAAATCTGTTCTAAAAAAATTTTCGTTATATAAAAATTCTAAATATTTTTTCTCATCTTTATTTTCATCAATTAAAAATCCATTTTCATATAATGAATTTCTATATTCTATAATTTTTTTATCAGAAAAATTAAGATTTGGATTTTCCAATAAATTTTTAATATCTTGCCATTCATTTTTATCAATCTCAATAATACTTCTCGTAAATGAATTACTTAAGACAATAAAATCATTTTTCTCCTCTATAAAATTATAATAACTTTGTTTTAAATTCATTTTAATCTCCCTTAAATTTTTCTATAAAAAAAATGAATAAAATTAATGCCTTTTTATAATTTTCTTAGTTATTTAATTAATAAAGCAAATAAAACTAATATTTGTTTCTATATTATTTAACAAATAAAAAAAAAAAAATAAATTTAAGAAATATCTTAAATTAAACAGTCTATTGGTGATTATTTCAAATGAATTTTTATTATTTAATATTTTTTTTAAGATTGATAATATTCTAAAAGATAAAAATTTAAGAATAATAGCAAAAAGGGTAAAAATTAAATAAATTATGTAATGATATATTATTTTCAATGATTTTATAGATTTCTTATTTACAAATGTCAAAGGTTTAATGTTATTTAAAATAAATATAATATTATAGCAATAGAATATAGAATATAGAATATAGAATATATCTTTTTCATATATATGAATTATATATACACAATATTATATTAATGTCAAGAATTTTTTAAATATTTTTAAATATTTTTATAAATATAATATTTAATAAATAATATTATTCAGAAATTTAGAATTAATTAATTATATTTATGAATAATATTAAAAATTAAATTTAATTTATTAACAGAAAGCTAAGATTATTAAAATACATACTTCATTTTGAAAATATCTAGTTTAAAAAATTGTCTTTATTATTGTTAAAATCATACTAAAAACAATACCTGAAAGCACATTTGCTATTGCCTGACTTTTAAATGCTATTGCTTTTTGCTTATTTTTAAATAAAGACGCCACTCCTTCTATTAAAATATAAGTAAATACTATCATGCCTAAGATTATAAGCAAAAAATCTACTGTTTTAAAACCACTGACAATCTTTTGAAACTGTTCAGTTATATAAAAAACTATTGCTGTCAATAAACCAAAGAAAAAATCTCGATAATAATTGCTTGCATCTACCCCAATAAATATTAATGGATATATTAAAAGAATAAAGACAAGAATCAAAGTTCCAATTGAAATTCCGGCGAAAGCCTGTTTAAAAAGAAATGCTTCTGTTTCAGGTAAGACTTTAGATGATTTTTTAATAAGTTTATCAATATAAGGATCTAAGATTCCAGTAAAATAATTAATTACAAAAACCAGAGCAATAATAAAGACAAGGAATAAGATAAATAAAAGCAAAAAATAACTTTTTTTCTTCATATTTCTTTTTCCTATTTTTTTCTATTTTTTCTTATTATTTTTTGTTCTTTATTTTTTATTCTTATTGTTTTTATCTTTCAATATTTAATACTGATATTTTAAGTATTTTTTAACAAATACTGAATATTTATAAAATATTATATTCAATTTCTGGTTCAACTATTGTTGAATCATTAAAATTATTTTCGCTTAAATGAATCTTCATCTGTTCAATAGATTTTTCTTCACCATGAACCAGATAAATATTTTTCAACCTTGTTTTGTCGTAATTATTTAAATACTGACAAATTTCAGAATAATCTGCATGAGCGGAAAAAGAATCGAAAACAGCTAGCTCCGCCCTGTTTTGATAATATGTTCCAAATATCTTAACTTCTTTTTCCTTTTCAAGTATTCTTCTTCCAAGCGTGTTTTCAGCCATAAAACCAACTATGCAGATAGCATTATTTGGGTTCTCTATGGAATTTGCAAGATGATGAAGTACTCTTCCTGCTTCGGCCATACCACTTGAGGAAATTATAATGCACCTTGAAATATCATTTAATTTTTTTGATTCTTCTACACTTTGTATATATTTAAGTTTATTGAAACCAAAAGGATTTTTAGAATGCTGAATAAAAGCTTGCTTTGTTTCTTCATCATAACAATCTTTATATTTTTCAAATATTTTTGTTATATTGAAAGACATTGGACTATCTATAAAAATATCCATGTTTTTTGGTATTCTATTTTTATCTTCAAGAAGATGTATTAAATATATAAGCTCTTGAGTTCTTCCTATTGCAAAGGCTGGAATAACTATTTTCCCTCCTCTTTCATATACCCTATTAATAAAATCAGATAAATTCTCTTCAAGGTTATCAAACTTTGTATGAAGTCTATTTCCATAAGTTGATTCACAAACTATATAATCAAAGATACCATCTTTTTCAGGATCTTTTAATATAGGCATACCAGGTCTTCCTAAATCACCAGTAAATAGTATTCTTATTATTTTATTTTTATTTTCTATTTCAAAAACAATCTGTGCTGAGCCAAGGATATGACCCGCATCTATAAACTTGAATCTAACACCATTTCCAAGTTCCTTATAACTATGATATGGAATATCTTGCCAGTATTGCATGAGACTTACAACATCTTCTTCTGTGTAAATTGGTTCTATTTCCTCAAATTCTTTTCCTTCTTTTAATGCCTTCTTCTTTAAAAACTCGATATCACTTTTCTGAATATGTGCTGAATCTTTTAATACAATTTCAGAAATCTCTTTAGTTGCAGCCGTAGAAAAAATATTATTTTCAAAACCATTTTTCATTAGACTTGGATAATTGCCACAATGGTCGAAGTGTCCATGAGTACATATTGCATAGTCGATTTTTTTACTATCAAAAGGTAAATTTTTATTTTTTCTCTCAACTTCTTTTCTTCTACCCTGAAACATGCCACAATCTATTAGAATATTAATGCCATTTGCCTTAAGAAGGTGTTTTGAACCAGTGACTTCTTTTGCTGCACCATAAGAAATTAAAGAAATTGACATATTTTCCCCTTAAAATTGTTTCTCTTTTTACATAATTTTTTAATTTGCTATTATTAAATCTAATTATTAAATTTAAGAGATTCTTTAATCTTTAAATTTTACTCCTTCGTATGCTAATATCCTTTTTTTTAACTCTTTTCCATTTCCATATCCTCCAAACCACCCTATTGAGCCATCCGATTTTATAACTCTATGACATGGAACGACTATTAAAGTTCTATTACTACCCACTGCATTGCCAACTGCTCGACAAGCTTTAGGTTTACCAATTTTATTGGCAACAACACTATATGACTCAACATGACCAAATGGAATTGTTGTAAGATAATTTATTACCTTAAGTTGAAAATCTGTATAAAAACTTGTATCAATTGGGATTGAAAATTTTTTTAATTTTTTATTGAAATAACCATTAAGTTCATCTTTTAGTATTTCAAAATTAACAGTTGCTAATTCTCCTAAATTTTTTGGAGCTTTTCTTAGATTAAATATTTTAACTGCATTTTTATAATTTGAGGATATTGTTAAATCTTCTTCTAAAAGCATCTGCAAAAGTCCTTTTTGAGAAAAATAGCAGTAGAAAGTTCCAATTTCTGTTTTTAAAGTAAATAAAATCAAATTAATTTGATTGTTTTGTTTAGTTTTCATTTAATACCTTTTATTAATTTTTTTAATCTCATATGAATAATATATCATTTTTAAATTTTATAAATTTTTTTGCTTGATTTTTGATTGAGATTTTAATAAATTTTTTTTTGAAAATTCCCCTTATTAATTTATAATTATTTTAGATATGAAATTATTTTATTCTCTTTAACCTGAAAATCTTACTATCTAAATATTCTATAATAAAAAAATATAGGAGAAAAAAATGGAACTATCGGTTGCAAAGTCAAAAGACTTTATCAACATAAACTCGAATATGGCAAATAGACATGGTCTTATAGCAGGAGCTACTGGAACTGGTAAAACAGTTACTCTTCAAGTAATGGCTGAGCTTTTTTCATCTATTGGTGTTCCAGTATTTATGGCAGATGTTAAAGGAGATTTAAGCGGAATAAGCTCCAAAGGAGAAGTTTCGGAAAAATTATCAGAAAGATTAAAAAAATTAGGAATAGAAAATCATCAATTCGATAGCTTTCCAGTTCAATTCTGGGATATTTACCAGGAAAGTGGTCATCCTATAAGAGCTACTATTTCAGATATTGGACCTTTACTTCTATCAAGAATACTAGATTTATCCGAAGTTCAGGAATCTGTATTAAATCTTATTTTCAAAGTAGCAGATGAAGAAGGACTTTTGCTCTTAGACTTAAAAGATTTTAAATCGATGCTTACTTATATACAGGAAAATATAAAGGAAATTTCCTCAGAATATGGTCTTATCTCATCTCAAAGTATTTCAGCAATTCAAAGATCATTAATTGCACTTGAAAAAGAAGGAGCAGAAAATTTTTTTGGTGAACCGATGCTTGATATATATGATATGATGAGATTAGATCATAGTGGAAAAGGTATAATTAATATTCTATGTGCAGATAAGCTTTTACTGAATCCAAAACTTTATTCAACCTTCTTACTCTGGATTTTAAGTGAGCTCTTTGAAAATCTTCCAGAGGTAGGAGATCTTGAAAAGCCAAAATTTATCTTCTTCTTCGATGAAGCCCATCTTCTATTTAAAGACACACCAAAAATCTTGATTGAAAAGATAGAACAGGTTGTTCGACTTATAAGATCAAAGGGAGTAGGAATATATTTTATTACTCAAAATCCTATGGATATACCGGAGTCTATTTTAGGTCAACTAGGAAATAGAGTTCAGCATGCCCTAAGAGCGTATACCCCACAAGATCAAAAGGCAGTTAAAGTCGCAGCTCAAACATTTAGACAAAACCCCGCCTTTTCCACAGAAACTGCAATATCTGAACTTGGTGTCGGCGAAGCACTTGTTTCATTTTTAGATAAAGATGGTAAGCCTTCGATGGTAGAAAGAGCATTTATTTTACCCCCAAAAGGGAAAATTGGACCAATTTCACCTGATCAGAAGACTAAAATAATACATTCAAGTATAGTTTTTGGAAGATATGAGAAAGTAGTTGACAGAGAATCTGCCTTCGAAATATTAAAAGAAAAAGCTGAGCAAAAACAAAAGCAGCAGGAAATTGAGCTTGCAAGAAAAGAAGAAGAAAAACAAAGAGTCCAAAGAGAAAGAGAATACTCAGCTCAAAGATCTAATTATTCTCAAAGACAATATTACGATTATAATGATAGAAGAACTAGCCGACAGTATCCAAAGCAAAAAAGCGCATTGGAAGACATTGCTGGCGCTGCATTAAAATCTGCCGCTAGATCTGTCGGATATTCTGTTGGCAGAAAACTTGTAAGAGGAATACTTGGTTCGTTGCTATAAAGGGAAATGTTGGTTTAGAAAAAATTATTTTAAAAAGTTTTAACTAATATTATTGAATTTGACTAATTTTATTTAACTTTTATCTATCTTTGTATTTGTTCCTATATCTTTTAATTTGAATATAGTGATTCTTCGATTTTTCTTAATCTTTCATATACAAGTGAATCTATGTTTTCTTTCTCTTCTTCGCTTAATGTTTTAGTATCAATTGGTTTTAAGAAAATGACCTTTATGTCAATATTTTTATGAACATGCATATCCCCTGGTTTTATGATATTTCTAGCATTGTAAATATATACTGGAGCTATTTTTGCATTTGCAGCAACCGCTGCTGAAAGCCCGCCTCTTTTGAATTGTTTAACTAAACCATCCTGACTCATTACTGATTCGGGGAAAATTATGAGGGAATTACCATTTTTCATACTATTACAAATAGATTTATATGCCATAACAAGCCCACTTCTACTTTTTTTGTCTACCATGATTCCACCAAGAGATTTTACCCAATAATTTGTCACAAAAAATGATGTAAATTCTTTGTTTGCAATGTACGCAGATGCAATAGGTATTGTAGCAGATAATATAGGTATATCAAATGGTGATGTATGATTGGAAGCAAACATATACACTTCATTCTCCACAAAAGGTTGTTCATAGATTATTTCACATTTTGCTTTTACAATATTAAGGCATCTTTTACCCCATTTTTTCATTTCGTTAAAACCAAATTTTTTAAAAAATTTAAATTTCTGCAAAATGAACCCCAGTGGGATACTCCAACCAAGCCATAAAGTCACCATTAAAATTTTAAAAATAATCCAGAAACTTCTTTCTTCAAAAGCATTTTTCAAAAAAGCTATAACATCAAATCCTGCTTTTTTAATCATCGCAGAATATCTATGTCCATCTTTTTTGTTATGTTGAACCATTGAAAAACCTCTTGATCATTAATATAATAACTTACAAAACTTATATTTAAAACCTTACCAATGAATTAAATAAAATTTTCTTTTTTCGTCAATATTTTGAAATCTTTATGTTGAGTCACTTTAAAATTTAACACATAATTTAAAAAATGAAACTTTGCACTT
>CAYVTU010000005.1:0-145097 GCA_964454835.1 uncultured Brachyspira sp. | reverse complement strand
CTGTTAAGTTTCAATTTTTGTTTTAGGTGCAAAGTTTCATTTTTTGCTACGCATAGAAATTAAGAATATTGACAATTTAGAATTTTTATAAGATATTTGAAGTGATGATTTAAAAGGTGTCAATATGAATGAAGAAAATATTAAAGAATTACTTGAATATTATTTTGAAGAATCTAATCAAATAATGAATCAACTGGAAAGTTTAATATTAGAACTAGAAAAAGATTACACAAATAAAGACATAATAAATGAAATTTTTAGAAATGTACATACATTGAAAGGATCTTCAGCATCTATGGAATTTAAAGAAATTTCCGAGTTTTCTCACTTATTAGAAGATTCTTTCGATTATTTACGAAGCTTACCAAAGATAACTTTAAATTCCGAAGTAATTGATATTATTCTTGAAAGTTCAGATATATTAAAAAAAATGGTTCAATCAAGAAATGAAGGTAAAGTATATAATTTAGATGATAATGAAATAAGAAAAAAAATAAAAAGTATTCCCGAACTAATTTCCTTTAATAATATTCAAAAACCTAAAAATAATATTGAAATTAAGAAAGCTGATAATGAATTTTTAAATAATTTTCAAGTTAGTAAAGATGAATTGGAAATTTATAAAAATCAAATTAAACCAGGATATAATATATATAAAATAACTGTTGAATTTAATGAATCTGATCCCATGTCTGTTGTTGGTCCCTTACAGGTATATTCTTCTTTAAGAGATCTTGGAACAATATTAAAAACTTATCCTACATTAAATGAAATGAATCAGGATAAATTTTTTAATCATTCCTTATATATTTTTAATTCAAATAAAAGCATAGATAATATTAGAAAATTTATAGATATACCCGATATCATCAATAATATTAAAATTGATGCTATCAAAATCGAAGATTTAGAGGTATTTGTTAATGATAAAACAGTAAATTTAATAGGAAAAAATAATTCTCAGACTATTAGTACAGAGGAAGATAAAGGCAAAAATAAAGATGATAATATTATCAGTAAAGAAGAAGAATTAGAATCAAAAGATTTGGAATCAAATATTATTCATGAATCAAAAGATATGTCAACAAGAGTTTCAACAATATTAAGAGTCGATTCTACAAGAATAGATGAACTATTGAATCTTGTTTCTCAGATAGTAATAAATAAAGCAGCATTGATTGAATATACTACTAAATTAATAGGACAAATTTCATCTTTTGATATTTTGAGCTCGGATGCTGCAGGATTACTTAGTTTTTTAAATACTATAATCGATACAGAAAAAGAATCATTAACCTTATCTAAAAATCAGATTACAAGAATATTAAATTTGCTTAATCAATCAAATGAGGTTATTGATTCCATTAAAAATAGTACCAACTCCTTATCTAATGAACTTCAAGTGTATTCTCGAACAATTAATCTTTTACAGGAAGGGGTGATGAAAATCAGAATGGTTCCTATTGAACAGATGTTGAGTCGATTTCCTAGAATAATTAGAGATTTATCGAAAAAACTTAAAAAAGAAGTTGAATTGATTGTTGAAGGAGAGGATACAGAATTAGATAAATCAATTATAGAAGAATTATCTGACCCAGTAATGCATATTTTAAGAAATTGTATGGATCATGGAATTGAAGAGGTAGAGAAAAGAGAAAAACTTGGGAAAAAAAGAAAAGGAACTATAAAAATTTCTGCTAAAAATGAGGGAAATGTAATAAAGATATCAATTGAAGATGATGGTGGAGGAATTGATCCTGAAAAAATCAGAAAAAAAGCCATAGAAAAAAAGATAATTAGTGAAAATAGAATTTTATCACAACAGGAGATATATGAATTGATTTTTTCTCCAGGTTTCTCGACTGCTGAAAAGATATCAGATGTTTCAGGAAGAGGAGTTGGACTTGATGTAGTGAAGAAATCTCTTGAAAACTTAAATGGTTCAGTTCAAGTCGAAAGTGAATTAAATAAATTTACAAGATTTACAATAAAAATTCCTCTAACTTTAGCAATAATTCAAGCTTTACTTGTTAATGTTTCCAATGAAATATATGCATTGCCAATTAATAATATTATAGAAACTAAAAGAATTTCAGAGAGTGAAATTTTAAAAATAGAAGGGAAAGAAGCCATAAAAATAAGAGATGAGTATGTTTCTGTAATATTTTTAAATGAAATATTTAATTTACAAAAAGATCTTTCAAAAAACCATAATTATCTTATAGTTGTTGGAGTAGGAGATAAAAAAGTAGGACTTGTCGTAGATTCTTTAATAGGAAGTCAGGATATAGTTATAAAACCTTTGAAAAATTCATTCACAAAAGTACCTGCTATCGCTGGTTCTGCAATTTTAGGTAATGGAGCCATAGCTCTTATAATAGATTTCAACCAATTAATATTAAATGAAAACAAAGCTACTTCGTCTGAAGTTGATTTAAATATAAAACTATAAAGTTTGATGGAGGAATTATGAATATTGATTTTATTAACCCTTTTGTCGAAGCATCTTATGAAATACTAAAAGAGGTTTTACAGATAGAAATTAAAAGAGAAGATATATACTTAAAGAGTAGAGTATCAAATATAAAAGGACTTGCTGCTTTAATAGGGTTATTTGGTCAGATTGAAGGAAGGCTTATTCTAGATATGTCTCCAGAGACAGCAATTCAAATTGCTTCTAAAATGGTGGGAGAAAACTATAATTCTGTAGATGAAATGGTTGTTAATGTCATTACTGAAGTAGCAAATATGATTACTGCAAATGCAATAACAAAACTTCACAATAGAGGGTACAATCTTGATCTAACTCCTCCTACAATAATAAAAGGAAATGATGTAGAAATTACAGACAAAGATCTTGAAGCATTAGTAGTACCTCTCAGAATGGAATATGGTCTTGTAGAAATTAATGTGGCAACAAAAGAAAAATAAAGAAAGTCTGGAAAGATATATGAAAAAAAAATTCGTCACCTTTCTTTTAAGTGATAGACTTTATGGAATAGATATAATGAAAGTTAAAGGAATAGAAAAAGTTGAAAATATTTATGTCATCCCTAATATGCCAAAAACTATTAGAGGAGTATTCAAGCTAAGAAATTCAATTATTCCTATAATTGATTTGAAAAAAAGATTTACTTTTGAAGAAGATAAAACCCAGACAGATATTATTATTCTTATAGTTACTAATGAGATGGAGATAGCTATCCTTATAGATAAAGTTAAGATGGTTTTTGAAATAGAGGAATCAAATATTCAGACCCCTCCAATATTAAATACGGGTATTAATAAAGATTATTTGAAGGGGATTTGTAAGATTGATGACGATAAAATGCTTATGATAATAGATATCGATAAACTGTTTTCAAAAGAAGAATTACAAACCTTAAAAAACAATATATAACTATTTTTCAATCAAAAGAAATTTAGCCGATATTATTAATAGTTTTTCCTATAAATATATGATAATGTTTTTATTGAAGTGACATATTTGTTAAGTATCTTTTTATGAGCTATTTTATATTTAAATCGAGAATAAAAATTAATTATTAGGATATTAAGAGGAATCTTTATGTCAAATTTACTAAAAAATAAATTTATAGTATATTTGGTCTTTTTAATTTTAGTTGGAGTAATTCTTTTTTCATTAGAATTAGTAAATAAACATAGTTTAATTATAAAAGCACAGGAATCTAATCAGCAGGGTTCATTATATTTAATGGCATTAGAAAGTTTTGAGAAACAAAACTATCCAAAGGCAATTGAGCTATTTACTAAATATTTATCGACAAATCCAGGATTATCCAGTAAATCCACTTCATTATATTATATGGCACTAGCTTACTTTTTTTTGTCAGATTATAATTTAAGTGAATTAAATTTCTTAAATGCAATGGCATTAAATATTAATGAGCAACAAAGGTCAATTTCATTATATTTTTTAGGAAGAATAAAATACCTTCAAAAGAATTACAATTATGCTATATCATATTTTAAAAACTTCATAGATTCTACTCAAAATCAGTCGCTTTTAATTAATTCCTATTTTTTTCTATGGCAGTCTTATCTTGAAAAAAAAGATATTCAATATGCAAATAAATATAAACAGCTTTTTGAATATGAGGTTGCTAGAGGAGAGATTCTTTATTTTACAAAAGCTAAGACTGATGGTAAAGCTGAGTTTGATTTGGCAAAATATGCTGAAATCTATGAAATGTTCTATATAAATCAGACTCTAATTAATCAATATAAAGAAATAATAATTGAGTTAACCAAGAAACTGGAAAATACTAATTTATTACCTCCAATCAATGAAAATGAGGAAAAATATCGAAATTTATATGAAAAAAGTCTGCAAGACTACAAAAACCTAGAGAAAAAATATACCGACTTACAGAAAAAATATGACTCATTAACATTAAATTACTCTGAACTTCAACAAAAATATGAAAATTCGCAAAATAGTTTTATAGATTTACAAAGAAAATACGATGCTTTACAAACAAATTATAATGATTTACAGAAAAAATATTTAGAATTTCAAAAAGAATATGAAACTTTGAAAAGCAAAATTGCAGAAGGTTCAAAACTTGAACAAGAATATACAAAACTGTTTTCGGACTACAACGAACTTTTAAATAAATATAACGAATTAAGTAAAAGCGTTTCTCAAACAACTTCTGCTGCTAGTTCAGAGGAAATTGAAAAACTAAAGCAGGAAAATGAAAAACTTAAAAATGAAATTAATGAAAAAGAAAATCAAATAAAAGATCTTAACAACAAAATTATTGAACTAGAATCAAGAATAGAAACTATTTTATCAGGTGAAGAGAATGCTATTGTTCAAGCATATGAAACAAAATTATTGGAATTAAAGAAAAAAGAATCAGATTTAGCTTTATTTAATCAACAGCTTTTAGAAAAACAAAATTCGCTAAATGCTATAGAAAAGGAATTAAAAAATAAAGAAGCTCAGATTGAACAATGGGAGAAAAAGCTTAATAGAATTTCTCTTATTCTTGACCTTAAAATGAGAGTAATAAGTGCATTGGTAGATTTTCTTTCTAAAAAAATAGAATTATTTATGAAGTTAATATCTTCATTGAATCAATAAAATCATTTAGAAGGGACAGATGAGAAAAAGAAATATAAAGATAGTGGCTATAGTTTTTATTTTAATTTTATTTTTTTCATATTTCTTAATATCAATTAAAAATATCAAAGCACAGACAAATAATTTTCTGGAAAATGATCAATATAAGATTACGACAGATTCAAAAACCGGAATGATTAATATATATATCAAAAGATTAAATACATATAGTTTATATTATAGTATTCCATCATCTTCGAAAATACTATTAAAATACGATAATTTTCAATATCTACTTGAATCAACAGGTTCAGTAGTCCAGGATTTTACTCTTAATGATGGAGTTCTTACATTTAAATGGTCAACAAAATTTATTAGCTTAATAGAGACTATAAAATTTGTTAATATAGATGATTTTAATATAGGTGTTTTAGTTAGTATAGAAGTAAAGAATCTAGATGTAAAAGGTCATTTTGTTGGTATAGGCATATTATTTGACACTTATTTTGGAGAAAACTATAATAAACCATTCCAGATAAGTAATCTTGGGATAGTAGATAGTGAACAATATTTTACTAAATCATCTATTCCATTAAATATTTTTTCATTAGATAATCCAAATAATCCTGTTGTCGGTCTTATTTTTTATCCTAAAAAAGCTGGTATTACTTCCCCTGATAAAATAATAATTGCAAATTATGATGAATTATTGAATAATTTCTGGAATTTTTCTTATGTAAAAGGAAGATCTTTTAGTTCAACTTATAAAAGACTTGATGCTGCTGTTGGATATGTGTATGACGAAGCATTCATAAACAATAACCAGACAAGATCCATAAGCTATATTCTTGGATTTTATCCAGTAAAGACCTCAACAAAAACAGAAGATGTTTCTACTGAAAAAAAAGAAGACACTTCTAATAAAGTTTATCCAGAAAATGTTGATTCAAAGATGAATGAACTGAAGAGTTATCTTGAACAGCAAATAAAAACCTTAAATGATAAGATAGAAGAATTAAAGAAAAAATATGAAAATCTGCAGAACATGGATGACCAATTTTTATCAGGACAGGAGATATTGATTTCATTGATGGATCTTTTAACCGAAATAAATGCATTAGAATCACAAATTCATGAATTGAATGAAGAAGAGTTTACCAAATTATACATGGATTTACTTCAAAAAATAGAAGATTTGCTTCAAAAGTTGAGCGAATATTTTTCAACAATTTCATCATAATAGAGTATTTTCAGATCTGTTCATCGATTTTATAATTTGCTGAGAAGATATTTTAGGTCTTTCTCCAAGTTTTTCCATCAATTGAAGAGCATTAATTACAGCTTTCGCTTTATAGTGATTATTGAAACTTATTATAACATTATTAGCAGGATTGTCATCAAGAGCTTTTTTTAATCCATCTATTTCTTCATCGTTGTATAGATAATTGTATCTTTCATAACTTTCAATATTATTAGCAAACCAGGTTTGTTCTTTTCTACCATGAAATCTGAAATATGAAAAATGCGAATTTGTGCAATAGGAAGTAAGTGGTACATTATATGAAACTTGAGGCTGATCTATATTAACATATATTATATTGTTTTCTTTACAGAATTTTAAAAAATCTTCATTTAAGAAAGATTTATGTCTTATTTCAATAGCGATTAAAATATTGTCAGAAATATTTTTTATTTTTTCTATTTTACTGATATTTTCTTTATTATAATGAAAAGAATAGGGGTACTGAAATAAGATGCATAATAAATTTTTTTCTAAAATTTTGATAAGTTCAAAAAATTTTTTTAATTCTCCTAACGATAAATCTTCATTGTGAGTGAATAGCTTATTCGCTTTTATTGATATTCTGAAATTGTTTTTTAATCTAGAAGACAATGAAATAAAAAACTTTTCTTCTGGTATTTCATAAAAAGTAGAATTAATTTCTACAAAATTAAAAATTGAACTATAATAATTTAGTTTATCTACAGCCTTTGGATAGAATATACCTTCCCAATCTCTATAACTAAATCCAGCTGTACCAATATAATAATTCATATGCTTCCTTTTTATCCTTTTATTATTATAGTTGTTTTTTTTTATTTATGCAATATAAAATAAATATAAGATGTTAAAAAATATAAGGAATATCCAATGAAAAACATGTCTCTCACTAAATTAATAGTATTATTTATTATTTTAACAATGTTTTTAATTTTTATTTCCTTTGCAGAAAATAAAGAAACAGATGTTTTTGGAAAAGTAACATTTGTCTCGGGTAATGTAATTATAATAAAAATGAATAGCACTACTTCATTATCTTTAAAAATTTCTGAAACAATTTTGCTTGGTGATACTATCGAAACAGGTAAAGAAGCTAAAGTAGAAATTTTACTTACAGATAATAAGACAAAACTTATCATTTTGGAAAGCACAAAGGTAAAGCTATCTTCGTTGATAAATCCTGAAAAAAAGAAACAAACTATAATTTCAATTTTTTTTGGTTCGATAAATTCTTTAGTTCAAAAACTGACAGGTTCATCTACTTATGTAATTCAGACCCCTAATGGAAGTGCTTCTGTAAGAGGAACCGAGTTTTCAGTTAGTGTTACAGATACTTTAGATACTTCGGTTGTTGTTACTGATGGTGTTGTTTCTTATCAAAAAGAGGAAGAAGCATTATCATATGATATTTATCAAAACCAATATTGTATAACTGAAATTGATCAAAATCCACAGGTAACCCAGGGAGAGTTTGATAATCAGACATGGTTGGTAGAGAGAAATAATCAATTTGAACAAAACTCTGAACCAAAATCATCTATAATAGCAGCTAACTTATTAAATATTGTAAAGACAATAGGAACTTTAATTTATGCAATTCAGGATTTTACTCAGAATTCATTAATTTATAAGTTATTAACAAGAAGGTTGACAGCATTTGACTTATTTCAATTCATATCTCAAAAAGGTACTTTACTACAAAGAACTTACTTATTTTATTATAGATTAAATCTTTATGATACTATTGCTATTGGTTTTTATAGGTTTTTTGATTATTTATCTAGATATAATAATAATTTTGAACAACAAAAAGAAAAATGCTGGGAAACTCATTTGAAATTATCTGAGTTTATTTCCAAGATTGTAGAAATATATAAAGTAATCTGGTTTTTTTATTGATTAAAGAATTAAATATATAATAAGAAAAGGAACCATCTTAAATTTAAGATAGTTCCTTTAAGTGTTATTGGCTTTGACTTGTCTATTAAAATTAATGGTATCTAATTATTGTAATTATAACCTGTAAGCATAAAGAATTGCATTAATCCATAATGAACCAGAGGAAATTGATTTATATTTTGTTTAATGCTTTCTAATCTTTGTAAATAAGAACTTAACTGTAAATCTGTTATTATGCCATTATCTTTTAAAGTTTTTCCAAAATTAGATTCAGCTTCAATAACTTTTAGTACTTCTGGTGTAATTGATTTTAATGCCTGTAACTGTTGTTCAGTTAACTGAGATTGAGCCATCTGCCCAAAACCCTGACCAATTCCTGGAGATGATGGAGGAGGGTTTCCACTTTGTCCACCTTGATTATTCTGAGGACCTTGACCAACTGGTGGATTTCCCTGACCTCCAAATGGTGGTTGACCTTTAGGACCTCTTAAGCCCATAGCTCCAAAAAATGGTAAATAGAGTGTTTTTGTTTTTGACACCAACGAATATGCTTCATCAAGATTTTTTAAAATGCTTTCAGCATAATATTTACTAATAATTCCAGCAGAAACTTCTTTATTAACTAGATTTTTTAGTGATTCATATAGATTTTTAATCGAAGGTTCTACCTTTTTATAAGTATTTGCATCAAGTTGAATTTTGATAGCATTGTTTGCTCTTCCCCTAGAAAAAGCTGTAAAAGTCAAAGCAATAACAAGAATAAAGATAACAGAAATAATTGTAAGAGTTCTAATTTTCATAATATCCTCCTTTGTTCGCTAATAAAGTAGATTCAAATTATGAAGAATATGTGAAGAAAAAGTGGAATTATGTTGAAATATTTATGGAAAGAAAATTAAATAAATTTATTTATATTAGATTTTCAATCTTGTTTTCATTTTTTGCTATGCAAAATATATTTTTCATTTGACTAAAATACAAATTTTATTAGTTTTGAGGAAATCGAAAAATTTTTAAGTTGACTAAGTTGGAGGATAATAATATGGCAAAATATGTATATTTTTTCGGAAGTGGCAAAGCTGAAGGCAATAAAGATATGAAAGAATTATTGGGTGGTAAAGGAGCCGGGCTTGCTGAAATGACAAGTATCGGTTTACCAGTCCCTGCTGGTTTTACCATTACAACAGAAGTATGCGATCTTTTTTATAAGAATCAGAAAAAATACCCATCTGGTCTTGATAAAGAAGTTGCAGAAAACATGAAAAAACTCGAAAAAGCAACTGGTAAAGGATTCGGAGATCCAGCAAATCCACTTTTAGTTTCAGTAAGATCTGGTGCTCCTATCTCCATGCCTGGTATGATGGAAACAATTTTAAATTTGGGTTTAAATAGTAAAACAGTCGAAGGTCTTGCAAAAAAAACCAATAATAGAAGATTTGCCCTCGATGCTTATAGAAGATTTATAATGATGTATGGCTCAACTGCAAAGGGAATTGATAGAGAAAAATTCGATCATATTTTTGAAAAAATCAAAGATGAAAAAACAAGAAAAAGATTGAACAAACCTTCTAATGAAAAAATCAATGATATAGATGTCAATGCAGAAGAATTAGAAGAAGTTGTAGCTAAATTCAAGGAATTATATAAAAAAGAGTTAAATGTAGAATTTCCAGAAGATGTAAATGAACAACTATGGGGTTCTATCGACGCAGTTTTTGGCTCATGGATGGCTGAAAAAGCTGTTACATATAGAAAAGTTGAAAATATCAAAGGTATTATTGGAACTGCTGTAAATGTCGTTCAGATGGTTTTTGGTAATATGGGTGAGAATTCCGGAACAGGAGTCGCCTTTACAAGAGACCCAAATACTGGAGAAGATGTTTTTTATGGAGATTATCTATTTAATGCTCAAGGAGAAGATGTTGTTGCGGGTATTAGAACTCCTATAAAACTTTCTGAGTTAGAAAAAAAAGACCCTTCTGTTTATAAACAACTTGTTGATATAAGAAATAAACTGGAAAAACATTATAAAGACATGCAAGATATAGAATTTACCGTTGAAGAAGGTAAGCTATATATGCTTCAATGCAGAACTGGGAAAAGAAATGCAAGAGCAGCATTTAAGATTGCATATGATATGGTTAATGAAAAGCTGATTACAAAGGAAGAAGCTATTTTAAGATTAAAAGGTAAAGATATAGAAGGTCTTTTTTACCCTGTTATTGATCCAAAAGAGGCTGATAATAAGAAAAAAGCATACCTTGTGTCTGGTATAGATGCTGTTCCTGGTGCAGCAGTAGGTAAGGTGGTCTTTACTGCTAAGGAAGCAGAGCAAATAGCTGCAAATGGAGAAAAAGTAATTTTAGTCAGAAGAGAGACAAGTCCAGAAGATGTTGGTGGTATGCATGCAGCAAGTGGTATTTTAACAGCAACCGGTGGGAAGACTTCTCATGCAGCTGTTGTTGCAAGAGGATGGGGTAAATGTTGTATTGTTGGCTGTGAAAAGCTGGTTATTGATTATGATAAAAAACAGATGACAGTAAATGATAAAGTTATCAAGCAGGGAGATGAAATTACTCTAGATGGTTCTACTGGTGAAGTTTTTATCGGTGCATTAAAACTTATTAAGCCAGAATTACCAGAAGAATATAAAGAAATAATGAAATGGGTTGATGAAACAAGAAAAATAAAAGTCAGAACAAATGCAGATACCCCTTATGATTCAGAAAATGCAAGAAGACTCGGAGCAGAAGGAATTGGTCTTTGTAGAACAGAACATATGTTCTTCGATACAGAAGAAAGAAGATTGGCAATTCAAGAAATGATTGTTGCAGATAATCTTGAAGGAAGAGTTAAAGCATTAAATAAACTTTTACCATTTCAGAGAGATGATTTCAAAGGTATTTTTAAAGCTATGGATGGCTACCCTGTCACTATTAGATTAATAGATCCACCACTTCACGAATTTGTTCCACATGATGAAAAAGGGCAGAAAAAACTTGCTGATACTGTTGGTGTTCCTTTTGAAAAAGTTAAAGAAAGAGTCGAGCAACTTCATGAAGCTAACCCCATGCTTGGACATAGAGGTTGTAGATTGACTATAACATATCCAGAAATTCTAGATATGCAGGTAACAGCAATAATTGAAGCAGCTGTTGAAGTTGCAAAAAATGGTGTAAAAGTCTATCCCGAAATTATGATTCCTTTGACTATCGATGCAAAAGAATTCCATATTTTGGAAACCAGAGTTAGAAAAGTTGCAGATGATATTATTGCTAAATCCAATTCTAAAGTTGAATACCTTGTTGGAACAATGATAGAGGTTCCTAGAGCAGCACTATTAGCTGACCAAATTGCAAAGTATGCTGAATTTTTCTCCTTCGGAACAAATGATTTGACTCAGATGACAATGGGATTATCTAGAGATGATGCAGGAAAATTTTTACCTGATTATGTCGATGAAAAGAAAGCGGGTGTTTTCAAAAATGATCCTTTCCAGGTACTTGATCAGGAAGGAGTTGGCTTATTAGTAAAGATGGGCATAGAAAAAGGTAGAAGTGCAAGACCAAACTTGAAAGTTGGTATTTGTGGTGAACATGGTGGTGAACCAGAATCGGTAAAATTCTGCGTTTCAGTTGGTATGAATTATGTTTCATGTTCCCCATTTAGAGTACCTATAGCAAGACTTGCTGCTGCACAAGCTCAGATTCTTTCATCAAAAAAATAAAAAATATAATGAAAAAGGGCTGTCTCAAAAACATGAGACAGCCCTTTTTTTATTCTGGTTTAGAAAGATATTTTTCTTTATAGAAAGAAAATAAAATTTTAGCTTCTTTTTTATTGATTGTTTTTATTTTCCCTATTTTTTTTGCTTCACAATAAATTTTACATCCTTTTTCAAGAACAATTGCACAAGTTAGAGCTTCTTTTAGTGTTCTTCCACATGCGATTGCACCATGATTAGCCAAAAAGGCAGCATTTGAATTATTAAGGAGTTTAATTGTTTCTTTAACTAATTCTTCACTTCCAGCCATCGCATATCTAGTGCACATTACCTTTTGTCCACATATTTGAGCTATTTCTTCAAGTATTGGAGGTAGAGATTTACCAGTACAAGCAAAGATAGAAGCATACATAGAATGAGTATGAATTATTGCGTTTAAATCTTTTCGGTGTTTGTATATCGCAATATGAAGGTTAAGTTCAGTAGAAGGTTTACATCCTGTAAATTCAAGAGTATGAATATTAACGAGAGGAATATTATCAGTATTTAATTTATCATAGCTTATAGCACTTGGAGTGATTATTATATAATCATCATTTATTCTAAAACTTACATTTCCCCATGTCCCCGCTACAAGATCCTTTTCAAGTATTTTCATGCATATTTCAATAAGTTCATTCTTTTTTTCGTTAATTAAATTATTATGACTTTTATTCTCAAAATTCATCTATAAATCCTATTTTATTAATTTTTATCAATTAAATGACCTTATTTAAATTTTAGCGGGAAATTTCTAAAAATTAAAGGTTATAAAAAAAATAGTTTTAATATATTAAATACTGTTAATTAAAAAATTTTTATAATTTGCAAAAATTAAAAAAAATTTCGAAAATATTTATAATATATGAATACCATCTTCTATCTTTATTTCAAAAAAATTAATATTAGATGAATATTGTTTATTAATTGAATCAACTATATATCTCAATTTTTCTTCATCAAAATCATTTTCTGTAACAGCAAGGCAGCTTCCACCAAAGCCTCCCCCAATCATCCTGCATCCAATTATATGAGGTAATTTTTGTATATTTAAGACTAAATCATCTATTTGAGGTAAAGATACTTCATATAAATTTGAAAGAGAAATATGGGATTGATTAAGTAAAGCAAAAGCAGAATTAAAATCACCTTTCTTTAATTGAATATAAAATTTAATAGCTCTATCTGTTTCTGAAACAAAATGGTTAAATCTTTTATTCAGTTTAGAATTGCTAAGCTCCAGAACGATTTTACCATATAATTCATAATCTTCGATAGATTTTAAAACTGCTTCTCTGATACTAAGATTAAATTTTTCAAGAATAATTTTAAGAATTTGCTCTTTTTCTTTAATTCTACTTTTATAACCATTAGCTGCAATAGAATGCTTTATTTTTGTATCAATTATGAAATATTTGATATCCTGTGGAAGATTGCATTCTTTATGGGTTAAATCAAAATAGTTTAAAAATAGAAATGAATTCTTTTTCCCATTAATTACTGTATATTGGTCCATGATACCACATGGCGCTTTCATATAAGTATTTTCGCTATATTTTGCAATTTTTGCTAACTCGGTTTTATTAAAACAGAGGTTGAAAATTTCATTTAATCCAAATAAAAAGCCTGTTTCAATAGATGCAGAAGAAGATAGTCCTGCTCCATCTAATAGATTACTGACCACTTTGACTTCGAAACCTTCGTTTATTTTAATACCTTTATCATTTAATGATTTTAAAATACCTATAAAATAACCAAACCAAAACTTACTAAAATCAGTTTGATTATTATAAATAGAGTCATAAGAGATTTCCTTAGAATCTCCAAATCTATCTGAATATATTCTTATAGCCTTTCCACTTGTCTTTAATATAGTTATGTCATTATGCAAATTTATTGTAGCAGGACAAGAATAAGTTTCTATATAGTCTACATGCTCACCTATGAAATTAATTCTTCCAGGACTTCTTATAGAAATACTATTCATTTTTTCTCCAGATTTTTTGATAGTAAAAATACTAAAAAATATCAATTAAAATAAAAATAAAATTAATTATTTATTTAAGAAATAACTTAACATATCTAAAAGAAGTCTTATCCTTGCTCCTCTTTCTCTTACCTGAATTTTAAAACCAGAATATCCATAGACCGGTTTTGCAGCAAAGCCTATTAAGTTTAAACCAAAAAATTTGCCGATAAAGATAGCTCTTTCAAGGTGGAATCTCTGAGATACAATTAAAGCATCTTTTATTTTATATTTCTTTATTAAACTTATAATTGAATAAATAGTTCTAAATCCATCTGAATCTATCAATAAAATACTGTCTGAAATTCCTAATTTTAAAAGATCATTTTTCATATATTTTGGTTCATCATATGAAGATTTACGGCTATCTCCACTTAAAATTATTTTAGTTATCTTATTATTATCATAAAGTAATTTCACAGCATCTATTCTATATTGGTAAAATAGATTAATCTTTTTTCCATAAGTGTATTTTGATGTTCCAAGAAGTAAACAATATTCAAAATTATTTATCTTGTTAACATCATTAAAGATATTTTTTTTTGATGAGATGCTTATATAAAGATCAAAAAAAATAATGAAACAGGAAATTACTATTATAAGGATAAATATAATTTTTAATCTTTTTTTTAATTTTTTATTCATACGATATTCTATCTGTCAATATTAACTTTATGAAATAAATAAATTGATAAAACTTTCCAAAAGCTTATTTACCAGGGCAGCAATCTTCTACAACCTTAGGAATTCCTTTTCCTTTGAACATTTTATCGTAAAAGCTTGAAAACTCTTCTGCAAGTTTCATGGCTTTCTGTTTGAATAACAATTTATCCTGCCACATAGATTCGGGATGCAAGATTGAACTGTTTTCTATACCAGGACATGTTGTTGGAATATTTAAATGGAACAGATTATCTTCCTCTGTGAAAACATCATTTAACTCACCATTTATAGCTGCTCTTACCATAGTCCTTGTCATTGAAAGAGGAATTCTTTTACCCGCACCATAACTTCCGCCAATCCATCCTGTGTTAATAAGATAAACATTTGTATTAAATTTTTGAAGTTTTTGCTGCAAAAGATCTATGTAAAATTTTGGTGCAGCAGGCATAAAAGGCGCCCCAAAAAATGGAGAAAATGTTGATTGTGGTTCTTTTATTCCGGTTTCTGTTCCTGCTAATTTTGAGGTATAACCCAATAGGTACCATAGTAATGCTTGTTCAATGGATAATTTTGATATTGGAGGTAATACTCCATTTGCATCTGCGGTTAGAAAGATAATAACTGAAGGATGTGCTCCAACACTTGATTCTTTGATGTTGGGAATAAAAGAAAGAGGATAACTTCCTCTTGAATTTTCGGTTAATCTTATATCAAATAGATCGAATGAACCATCAGGATAATTCATAACATTTTCCACAATTGCTCCATGTGAAGTAGGCTGCGCTTTTCTAAAACATGCATTATAAATTTCAGGTTCTTTAATAGGATCAAGGTTTACGAGTTTTGCATAACATCCATATTCAAAGTTAGCTATACCATTGTCTGACCATCCATGCTCATCATCCCCAAGTAATTTTCTATCTGCTGAGGTTGATAGGGTTGTTTTACCAGTTCCAGACAATCCAAGAAACAATGCGATATCACCATTTACTCCTTCATTTGCTGAACAATGCAAAGGTAATATATTATGGAAAACTAAGTAATAATTCATAATAGTAAAAATAAGTTTCTTGCAGGTTCCAAGATATGATGAACCTATTACAATACCTATTTTATTTTCATAATCGATTGCAATAGCCATAGTAGTTGTTTTACCTGTTTCAGGATTAATTCTGAGTCTTCCTTTATATTTTTCCGAGTTTAAATTATCATCTGGTAGCATCAATAAGAGAAAAGGCTCGTTTTTAAAAATGCTTAATGAATTATCTATTAAAGGTCTAAACATATTTAAAGTAAAAAGGGAATTCAGTGCCTTAGATGATATAGATACTATTTCAAGACTGTATAAAGGATCTGCTCCTATACATCTTTTAGTAATAAATATTTCCTTTTTTTGAAGAAATAAATTTATAGCATCTTCGAAAAGCATTTCGAATGTCTCTTGATTTATAGGTATATTATATTGAGAATCCCAATCTATGGTGTTTTCATTTGATTCTCTTTTAACTGTGACTGTATCTTTTGGACTTCTTCCCGTTGAATGAGAGGGAGTTATAGAACATAATGTTCCTGTTTTTAAAACAAAGACTTCCTTATTTTCTATTGATTTTTCAATGAGAAAGCTTCTTTCTGGATTTTCATGAATTTTAATATTTTTATCAGAAATCTTCGAAATAACACTTTGTATTTTATCGTTCATTTCACCTCCATAAGATTAATAAAAATTAAAAAGGGAAAGTGTCAAGAAGATTGAAACAAATTTAATTGAAAAAAAAAGCATTTGTTTTATATTTTAATGCGATGAGAAAAAGAAACTTTTTTTTTGTTTTATTTTTTTTCATACTTTTAATATTTATCTCTTTTTCAAGTTGTCCTGAAAATAAGAAAGATGAACCTATATCAGTAAAGAGTCCAGTTGTCAACGAGACGAATTTTTCAAGTCAATATGAATATGCTGTTTCTCTTTTTAATAAATTTAATTTTGAAGAAGCAATTAAAATATTTTCTGAATTATATTTGATTAGGGATAAAAATCCTATTTTATCCGAGGATATAACAATTTATTTTTATCTTTCAATTATCTACTTAAATAATACATCAGAAGAAAGATTAAATTCTATATTACCTTATATATGTGGTAAATTTAACCTGAAAGAAAGTATTCAGGAAGTTTATGATTATATTTATTCTAATTATATTAGAGAATTTTATTATTCAACTAAAAAAGGTATAATGCTATTTTTCCGTTTTATAGGATATTTTGTTCAAAAAATGTACCTTGTTTATATTTCTAAATATCAAAATTTAACTGATGTCGAAATAAAAATCCTTGATGGTGAACAGCAAGTTTTTCTTTCTTTTATTTATTCTTTTTCATATTTGATGATAGAAAACCCAGTTAAATCTAAATCTATTGCATTAGAAATAATTAAAAATAAAGTTATTAATTATCCTCATTATATTTATAATCTATTAGGATTTATTACAATTCAATATTCAAAGGATTTAGTAGAGTATTCTGAATATGAGAAATTAATGAAAGATCCAGATAATTTAGGTATAATATTTTATTCTTTGCTTAATCCTTTAAAAGTCGATTTTGTCAAAAAAGAAAGAGAAAAAATTCTTTTTATAGTATTTCATAATGATGAAGTTTTCAAAAAATCTGCTGTCTATGCTATTGGTACAATACGAAATTTTATTTTTCTAGGTACATTTTTAGATGGTATATATCTATATGACGAGAATAGAAATCTAATTCAATTGATACAAACATCAAACTCTAGTTTATATTCAAATTTGATTAGAGATTTCCATACTTTTGAATCACGAATTTTGATATGTACGTATGAAGGGATTAATTTTGTCGATTTTTCAAGTATAGATATAAAAAAATACATGGAACTTTCTTTTGCTCAAAAGGTTCAATATATTAAAACTAATTTAATTGTTACCCGTTTGACCGTATTTCCGTATGGTAAAAAGTATTCTTCGGTTTATGAAGATGACAAGTATATAATAGCAACTACTCATTATAATGGCATTTATGTTTATAATAAAAAGAAAAAAGATCTTTTTACAGTAATGGAAAATTATACAATTGAAAAAGCCATATGTGTAGGTGATCTTTTATATATAGCGACCTATCAGAAAGGAGCTTATATATATGATTTATCGGGACAAAGATTGTTATTTCAATTATTTGGTAATAGTGATGTTAAGTATGTCTATAGAAAAGGAGATTTCGTATATTTTATAACTTATAAAGATGGTGTATATAGAGCAAGAATTTCAGATAACTCAGCTCAATATGGTGCATTTAGTCTTTTATTAAGTCAAGAATTAGTATCATATACAAAATCTTGTGTAATAATAAAAGACAATATATATATTGGAAGTTTAAAAAATGGTTTATATATTTACAACCTTATATCAGGAAAATTTCAAAATTTTAATACTTCTACAAATTTCTTTTCTGATAATATCACAAGTTTAATAGATTATAATGGATTTTTATTGGTAAGTTCATTAAATAATGGTGTGGCTTTATACAATAAAGAAGATTAAGATAATATATAAAATTAAGTTAATAGAAATTTCTTTTCAATTATAAGGTTATAAAGAAATAGAAAAACTGGTCATTTTAATATGAAAAAATTATTTTTTGTTTCACAAATTGATAAATATTATTACAAACAAATATTTGTCTATTTTTTAGGCTCTACATCTATATTTGTACTTTTATTTATTCTTGGACAGGTTAGAGTAATAATAGAAACACTTAGTATGGAAAATATATCCTTCTTTTACATCTTAAAGTTATTAATTCTTACAATACCAATGCACTTATTCATATCTATTCCAGTAGGATTAAATTTAGGTAATGCATTATTTTTTGGTTTTCTTTCAATAAATAGTGAAATTTTAGCTTTAAGAAGTTTTGGTGCAAAAGTAGAAATCTTTATTAGACCAGTAATAATATTCGCACTTGTTGTAACTTTTTTAGTATATCTTGATATGGATTATCTATATCCATATTCAAACAAATTATATTTAGATTTACTGGTAAAAGGCCAGGTCAAAACTTTGCAATCTATTATTCAAGAAGGCAAAGTGATGGTTTATAAAAATTATAAGATTTTTGTTGCATCCTCATCTATTGAAAACAATAACAAAATTTTTCATGATATGATTATTACCCAGACAACTTCTAAATCTTATAATTCAGTATATGCAAAAAAAGCTATGATAGAAGAAGATACCAATAATCCAGGTTTAATTTCTCTTACCTTGATTGATGGAGATTATATAATAAATTATGAAGATAAGCGAAATTTGATGGCTAAATTCAACAAATTATATCTTTTGTTTTCAAAACCAGATATTAGGTCTTCTGCTGAAAACTTGTTGATGTATCCTATTCAAAAATTATACCAAATATTAAAAGATAGTATCAAAGATAATTCAGATAAATCATCATACAGATATATTGAAGAAAAGTTACATTTTAAAATTGGTCTTTTAATTTCCTGTCTATTGTTTGCTTTTGCTGGTTTTTCTATTGTTAAAGCATTTTCAAGATTAAATTTAGGTCTTGCAATATTCACTTCCATTTGTACAATAATGATTTTTTATTTTATATTTATTGGATTAACAAAGACATTAGTTGCTAGAACTTTGATACCTATTCCTTTGATTTATTACCCTTTACTAGGAGTGATAGGTCTTATTAGTGTCTTTTTATATTCTATGGGTATAAAAAATAATTAAAAATAAATATGTTATTATTTAAATTATTAGAATGCCGAATTTATTAATTAAAATTGAGAGGAGGTAATATGCCAATTCATGTAAAAGGAAGACCAGAAGATATTGCGAAGGTAGTTCTTCTTCCAGGGGATCCTCAAAGAGCTGAATATATTGCTAATAAGTATTTTGAAAATCCAGTTAAATATACAGATTATAGACTGATGTATGGCTATACAGGTATGTCGAATGGATATAGAATATCAGTTCAAACTACTGGAATGGGTACTCCTTCTCTTTCTATAGTAGTAGAAGAACTTGTTAGTTTAGGTGCAGAAGTCTTTATAAGAATTGGCACATGTGGTTCAATAAATTCAAAAGCAAATCTAGCAGATGTCATTCTTGCTACTTCAGCCTCATCATCTCACGACATTTTCTCACGAAAATTTGATGGTGCTTGCTATTCAGCTTCTTCAGATTTTTTATTAAATATAAAAATATATGAGCAAGCGATTAAAAGAAAAGAAAAATTGATTTTTGGAGATATTTTGACATCTGAGACTTTTTATGAAGAATCTTTTGACTTATATAAAAAATTTTCCAATTTTGGAATTTTAGCTGTGGAAATGGAAAGTTATGCATTATTTGGAATTGCGAAAAAATATGGTAAGATGGCTACTGCCTTGCTGACAGTTTCAGATATAGTATTTGAGCAAAAAAGAGCAGAAGCTGATATAATTAAAAAAGGTGTAGATAAGATGATTTCATTTGTTTTAGATTCTTTGCCAGGAATATATTCCCTTATCGAAAATTAATTGATGAAATATAATTTATCGGTTGATTAATTTATCTGTATTATTAATTATCTGTTTTGTCTTCTTTCTTAGGAGTCTTACTTAAAAGTTGTTTTAAGTTTTCAGCAGATATTTTTTGAGCTTCTATATTTGCAGCTTTTATTTCATCATAAATTTCTTTTCTATAAACTTTAATAGAAGTCGGAGCGATGATTCCTATTTTAACTTGATCTTGTTTTATATCTACTATCATTATCTCTATGTCATCGCCAATCATTATGCTCTGATTTGTTTTTCTTGAAAGTACCAGCATGCTACTTCCTTATGTTTTTTTATATATTACTATTTTTTAGAAAACAAATAATGTTTTGTCGTATATTTAGGGTTGTTTACAATATATTGCATAGCCTTATGGGAATTTATATTAATTATAATTGGACCAACTAAATTACCAGAAACTTCTTCTATTTTATCTGAAAGTGTCACAATTATTAAAACCAGTAAATCAGATGATTTTTCAAGTTTTAATAAATTTTTAGCTTCATCAGACAAATCAAACTCATAATCTGAAAAAAATAGAAAAGGATCACACACTATAAATCCAATTGCTTCATCTTCTAAAGATTGCAAGAGCATAAAAGGAGCAAGATTTGCATCTACAAGATAATAGTCTTTAATATGTTCAAACCCAAATATTCCTTCATCAAAAGTAATTTTTTGAGAATTATTTACATTAAAAGTTCCAAGATTTATGTTTTTAACTACCGTTGAAGTATCTTTATTCACAGATTCCTCCGCTTTTACTTAAAAATTAACGAATAAAATTTAATAGAGTTAGATCATATATTTTTGAACCAATCTGTAAAGTTGCTTGATGCATTAATTCAAAAGATTTCAAATCTGTTATTGTCTTTGTAACATCTGTTTCTAGATTATTAGACAACTGCTCCTGTAATATTAAAGAAAGATTTTCAAGTTGCTTGTAAGTAAGTTGCGTTCTTTCAGATCTTGAACCAACTTCTGCCTGGTATTTTATAATATTATTTAAGGAATTATCAATAAAAACAAGTGTTCTTGTAGATAATGATTCAATATCATCAGATTTCAATGCTCTTGAAAAATTAATAAGTTGATCAAAAAGACTACCACCAAATTTTCGAACTGTTCTAGCAAGATTTGCTGGTGGTTTCCCAATTGGATCGATTATTCCCATGTCTTGAAGCAAATTGCCTTTTATATCTTCAAAAAATGGCTGATGGGGATAAGTGGTTTCAAAGTAGAACTCAGAAGTATTTATATCGAAGTTTGCTTTGACGCCTGTGTTCGCTTTATTGATTCTTTCAATTATTATATCAATTGTATCACCTTTATAAATGTTGATCTGGGTATTATTTATTTTTATTGTGCTATCGTTTGCTACAACATAATTAGAAAGATTTTTCTCTGGAATAATTGTCTGGTTTTCGGAGTAAAAAAGCTTATTTGCTGGAATTGTAAAAGCAACTTTATTAGAATTGCCAATGTCCGCAGACATTTCACCATTATCTCCTACATAGGTAACAGATTGAATTTCCCCTTCTATATCTGTGACAACAAAAGGAGGTCTTAAAACTTCAAAGCCACTGAATAGATATCTACCATTATATTGCTCATTAGCAGTAGCAGCAATTTGAGCTGTAAGCTGAAGTACTTCTCTTCTAATATTTTCTCTATCCTTTGCTTCAAGAGTGCCATTTGCCGCTTGGATTATCAATTCTCTTAATCTTTGCAAAACATCAGTCATATGTTGCATATTTGAGCTTAGAAAATCAAGATTTTCATTAGCAGTTTGAGCATTGTCTTTATATAATGATATTTGAGACATAGATGATCGTAATCTTAACGAACTAAGAAAAGAAATCGGATTTTCGCTTGGTCTTGAAAAAGCAATTCCAGAGGATATAGCGTTATTACTTTCAAACATTTTGCTTTCAAGACGCATCATATCTTTTTGCAAATTTATTGTATGCATTGAAGAACTTACTCTAAGCATAGCAAACTCCTTTTTGCCTATTATTCTTTTCGGTAAATGACAGAATACTGAAATTATTTATTTGTTTAAAAAATATTTGCAAAATGTAGAAAATTACTTAATATTATTAAGGGTAAAAAACAAATAGCGTTGGAGTTTTTATGGAAAAAGAATCTAAAAAATCATTTTATCTTACAACTTTTTTAATTGGATTAGGTTTTTTTACAATGGGGATGATGGATCCTTTATATGATTCTTTTGTACCAATATTTTTACAAAAATATATTTCCAGTAAAGGTATAATAGGTTCAATAATGACAATTGATAATATTTTTGCTATTTTTTTAATTCCTATAGTGTCAGCTTTGTCTGACAGGACAAGAACATCCATTGGAAGAAGAATGCCTTATATTCTTGTCACTCTTCCATTATCAGCATTATTTTTCGCACTTATACCTTTTGGTTATATAAAAAGTCTTTTTGCTTTAATTATTGTTGTGTTTTTATTAAATATATTTAAGCAATCGGCTCGAGGACCAGTAGTTGCCTTAATGCCAGATTCCGTCCCAGCAGATTTTAGATCAGAAGCAAATGGAGTTATAAATACTATGGGTGGCATAGCTACAATAATAGGTAGTTTATTTCTGGCTAAATTAATGGATTTATCAATAAATCTTCCAATAATTGGAAATTCAAAAGACAAACTTCCTTTTATAATTGCTGGATTACTTGTCATTTTAGCAACAATAATATTATTTTTAACTGTCAAAGAAAAACATAGAGAAGAAGGTGAAAAAAGAGTATCTATAGGAAATTCCTTAAAACTAATATTTTCTTCCGAGGATAAAAGCGCTATACTTATTCTATTTTCATTGTTGTTCTGGTTTTTAGGATATCAGGGGGTTTTACCATTTGTGACGATGTACGCAATGCAGTTCATTGGTGTCTCAAAAGGTACAGCAGGTATATCTCCTGGTATGGTAGGATTAGCTTATGCCATATTTGCTGTTCCATCCGGTATTGTAGCTCATAAAATTGGAAGGAAAAAAACTATTTCAATATCTTTAATAGGGATTTTTACCGTAGTTATTCTTATATTTTTGTCAAAACCATTTATTGAAAGCATGAATATTTCTCAATCAATACATCTTTATATTTTCTGGGGGCTACTATTTATATTTGGTATTTTCTGGGTCAGTGTAATAACAAATTCATTTCCAATGTTATGGCAAATGGCTACATATAATGATATGGGAATATACACTGGACTATATTATACATTTTCACAAACTGCTGCAATTTTAGCACCGCCAATTGCAGGTTTTTTAATGGATGGTTTAGGATTCAGAGTTGTTTTTATATATACAGCGATCTGCATGATTGTTGCATTTATTTTGATGCAATTTGTCAAGAAAGGAGAACCAGAAAAAGAAAAACTATAAATCAATTTCATCTATTGAATATAGTTCAAATATTCTGTTTTCTTCATTTTCTGTATGACTTTCTCTTGTAATTGATATTAGATACAATCTTTCTGAGTATTCATAAATAGTATGAATAAATCTTTTACCCCATTCAAAGCAATTTAAATAATTTTTATTGTAAAAAAAATCTAATGGAAGTTCTACTAATTCGCTTACATCCTCTATTCTATAAAGATCAAAATGATTAAAATTTAATAAATTGCCTTTCAATTTTCCTTTATATTCGTTGACTAATGTAAAAGTAGGAGAACTTACTTTTATTTTATCTATTCGTAAGCAATATGCTAATTCTCTGATCAAAGTTGTTTTGCCAGAGGCTAAATCTCCTTCGAAAATTATCGAAGAAGGTAATTTAATTTCGCATAGAATTTGCTTTGCCACTCTTTGAATATTCTTCAGCTTATTTGTCTTAATGTTGAGAATTTTATTTGCCAAATTTCACTCCAATAATTAAAAAAATATATAATTTTAACAAGTTAAGAACTATTATCAAAAAAACAAATATTTTCATTATGTTTAATTTTATATTTTAAAGTAAAAAATTTCAAAGATTTTTAAAAAAAAATATTAAAAAACTTGACAATAGAAATTTTTTGTTCTATTTATATGGTGAATAGTGGTGAATAGTGGATGATAAATTTTTTTGGAGAATTTCGATTTTCTACAGATGAAAAAGGTAGGACAGCTTTACCTTCTTCATTTCGTGAAATACTTGAAAATTCAAAAGAGGATTCAGAACATTGGGTCATAACTAAAGGTTTAGAGCAATCGATTCTCCTTTACCCAATAAAAATATGGCAGGAACTTTTAGAATATTTATCATCTAAATTATCTTATAAAAATGAAGCAGATAGAACATTTTTAAGGTATTTTATTTTCCCAGCAAAAGAAATAACTATAGACAAACAGGGAAGATTTGTTATACCAAAAAATTTGCTCGAACATGCGAAAATAAACAAAAATGTGGTATTTTTAGGAGCTTTAAATAAGATAGAGATGTGGTCAGAAGATTACTGGGAGGGGTATATTCGTAATTCTTCTGACCAACTATCTCAGTTGATTAACAGATTGGATGATTTAAATCTTTAACATCCGTTAACTCAAGTATAATTGAATTTGTTTAAAATTCAAGAACAAAAATTTTTTTGGGAGGGGAGTTTTTGTCTCTTGAAAAACTGGGAGGAAGCTGGGGCTGTTTTAGCCCCAGTATATTTTTATTATTTTTCATTTTTCAATTATTAAAATAAAAAAAATTATCTAACCGGGGAGATAACAATAAATTATCATAAACCAGTGTTAATTTACAAAATTTTAAATTTTATTCCTGTCGAAATAGATAAAGAAGAAAATTGTTTAATTGATGCATGTTTTGGTGAAGGTGGTTATACAGAAGTATTTTTAAAGGAGTTTTGTAAAATATCTATTTTAGGCATAGAACAAGATAAAGAAATTTATGAAATTTCTAAAGAGAAATTTAAAAATATTGACAGATTAATTTTAGTAAATGGAAATTTTAGAGATATTGATCAACACGCAAAAATAGAAGGAATAAGAAATAAAATAATTAGACTCATAGTTTTTGATCTTGGGATTTCAATGTTTCATATTAAGGCTTCAAATAGAGGAATTAGTTTTAACTCTGATGTCAAACTTGATATGAGAATGTCTGATAATTGTTCAGAAAGTGCTTATGACATTATTAATAAATATAATAAAAATGATTTAGCGAATTTATTCTATTATTACGCAGATGAAACGATGTCAAGGCAAATAGCAGATGCAATTGTATCATATAGAAAGAATAAAAAGATTGAGACTAATGGAGAGCTTGTAAAAATAATATCAAGTGTTAAAAAAGATAAACATAAGAATCCTGCAACAAAGGTGTTTCAAGCATTAAGAATCAAAGTCAATAATGAATATGAAAACTTGAGTTTAGGTCTGGGAAAATCAATATCACTTATAGAAAAAGGGGCAAAAATAGCTGTTGTATCATATCATAGTGGTGAAGATAGAATAGTAAAAGAATTCATAAGAAGTAACAAAGAGAAAGTTTTCCCAGTAAATAAAAAACCGATAGTACCAGATTATGAAGAAATGAAAAGTAATCCAAGTTCAAGATCTGCTAAGTTAAGAATATTTGAGAAATTATAAGGATATATATGAAATCTAACTTCTTTTTGGTTTTATTAGTAATATTGATTATTTTAGCGATTTCCTTATTTTATCTAAAAATAGTGCAAAAAGATAAAAAAGCAGATAATGAAATAGAAAATGAAAGAAAATTAAATCATAATTTGAAAACATTATTAAAATCTAAATTATCTATATATAATTTATTTAAGAATTTTGAAAATCAAGATCTAAGAAAACTAAATGAAAATGATGTTATTGTACTCGAAAAAAAAGAAACTACTGATTCATCAAGCGATGATAAAAATGATAAGAATAAATAAAAAGCTTAAAGAAACAATAAATAGCATAAGTAAGAATTTAATTTAATAAAAATTATATTAAAAATTATTCTAGGTAAATTTATGAACTGTTTTTATCTGATTGATTTAATTAATTATATAAAAAAAGAGCAAGTAGACTTTACAATCTACGACCCGTGTCACAATAAAGATAATGTATTTGTTAAGAATATTTTCACAGATACAAGAAAGTTAGAACAACTACAAGATGACAACATGAAAGATGAAAATCTTTTTATTGCAATAAAAGGGGAAAAGTTTGATAGTCATTTAAAAATAAAAATATTATCTTCAAAATGTAAAATTTTTATAATAGAAAATTTAAATTTTTTAAATGAAACTGAATCAATCGAAGAATTTTGTCTCAGCCATGAGACAATCATTATTAAAACTAGTAATACCCGTCTTTTAATGGCATATATTTATAAATATTATTTCAAATCAACCGATGAACAACTTTATATTCATGCAATAACTGGAACAGATGGAAAAACATCCATGGTTACTATCTTACATTCGTTGTTTTCTTCTTTATTTCAACTATCAGCTTCTATTGGAACTCTTGGAGTCATGGTTAATGGTTCTAAATTTGATTTTTCCCAGACTACTCCAACAACTCCTGAGATAAATGATATTTTTTATATTTTGAATAAATTAAACGAAATTGGAGTTAAGTTTATTTTTATTGAAGCAACTTCTATCGCCGCTGTTCAAAAAAGGCTTGCAAGTATTCATTTCAATAATCTTTCTTTCACAACAATGACTAGTGATCATCTGGATTTTCATAAAAATCTCGAAAATTATTATAATGCAAAAATATCATTCATAGAACAACTTGAAAAATCAAAGAAAAAAAGTAAAACAGTAATCTATAACCTTGACGATAAAAATTTCCCTCTTATTGAAAATGAATTGAATAAATATAAAAATATAAACAGTTTAACATATGGCTACAATGAAAAAGCTGATTTCAGGATAACAAAAGAAGAATATGAGGATATGTTTTTAAATATTTCTATAGAAATTTCTGAAAAAGTTTTATCAAAATATAAAATACCGGATAACAAGAAAATTCTTAAAATTAAAACAAATTTAGTAGGAACAGTTAATTCATACAATATCTGTCATTGTATAACCCAGTTATTCAATTATATAATAATTCAACAAAAGATGGAACCTGATGATTTTTTTAATTATATTGAAAAAGCAAGAAAGACCCTTCTTAATCTTACTATCCCGGGAAGAATGGAAAGAATTAAATTTATAAATCATGATATATATATAGATTATGCCCACACAGCTGATGCCCTCAAAAATGCGATAATGACACTAAAAGAAGCGGGATATAAGAAAGTATTTACAATTATGGGATGTGGAGGAAATCGAGATAAGTTGAAAAGGCCAGAAATGGGAAAAATATCTACATTACTTTCAGACTTTGTCATAATCACCTCAGATAATCCAAGAGATGAAGAACCAGAAAGCATTGTTAATGATATTATAAAAGGAATTACGAACTCTAATTATCAAGTCATTCTTGAAAGAGAAAAAGCCATAAGTAAAGGATTTGAACTTTTAAAAAAGGAAGAACTAAGAAGTTCATTACTGATAGCAGGTAAGGGGAGCGAAGATTATCAAGAAATCAAAGGAATAAAATATCATTTTTCAGATAAAGAAATTGTTGAAAAAATAATTAATAAAATTGAATAAATATTTAAAAAAATGAAAAACAAGTTAGATATTTATATAATTATCAGCGTTGTATCTCTACTTCTTATAGGAACACTTAATATTTTTTCACAGACCCAAATACAATATAAAGATTATCCAATAAAAAGACAAATATTTCCAAAACATATCTTTTTATTGATAATCTCTTTATTTGTTTCTATTTTGTTTTTCTTTTTTGATATTGAAAAAATAATTAAATCATTTTTTATCCCAATTTCAATTTTGATGTTTGTTTTATTATTGATTCCTATAATTTTTAAAAAATTTGTCGAAGTCAATGGTTCGTATAGATGGATTACTTTTAAGTTTTTTTCAATTCAACCCTCTGAATTCAGTAAATTATATCTGGTATTGGCATTTTCTTTTTGGTTCTCAAAAAAAAAAGATTCTCAATATTCGTTTAAAAATGATTTACTTGTTCCTCTAATTATAGCAACAACAATCTTATTTTTGATATTTATCCAAAAAGATTTATCAACCTCTTTTCTTATAGGAGTATTTTTAATTATAACTTTTGTCATAACTGGTGTTCCAATTTTGACAATTATTTATTTTTGTATCTTAACAATATCAATTTTCATTATTTTAATATTTTCAGAACCTTATAGAATAAGCAGGATTCTCGCCTTTCTAGTTCCAAGATCAAATATTTCTAGCATATCATTTCAAAATTATCAGGCATTAAGATTCATCGGACTAGGAGGTTTACTTGGTAATGGTCTTGGATGGGCAGTTAGCAATGGAGAGTATCTACCTTTATCTTATTCTGATTTTGCTTTTTCTAGTATCATATGTGAGCTAGGGATAATTGGAGGATTATTTGTAATTCTTTGTTATATAACTATAATAATAAGGGGTTATATTATTTGTCATGATACTTCAAATCAGTTTGATTTTTTTATTGTTAGTCTATCTTTATCTATTTTGATAAGTCAGGTTATAATTAATATATCTGTTTCATTGAATTTACTTCCGCCTACTGGAGTAACCTTGCCTTTTGTCTCTTATGGAGGTTCTTCCTTGATAGTTTCTTTGATGATGATATCTACAATATTAAAAATAAGATATAAGACAAAACCAAGATATGAAATAGATGACTAATAAAAATTCAGGTTAGAGAAAAATGAAATTTGATGCAATGGATAAATTTAATTTACGAGAAGAAAAAAAAGAGAAATGGACCATAATAATGCTTTTTTCTACCTTATTTTTAATAATTTTATTTTTTATTTTTATTATATATCTATATTCCTTAAAAATTGAACAAATAAATTTTTCAGTATTTGGTCTTTCTCAAGATCATAAGGATGAATTTAATAAAGTATTGAAAAATAAAAGATTATTGCAGATAATTTTACCAAATTTTAAAACAAAATTGAAAGAAATATATTTCATAGATTCTGTCAATATTTCATATATTCCAATCAATAAGATAAAGATTATTTTAAGAGAAAAAAAGCCTTTATTTATTGCTTATGATAGAAATAGAGGCTTTTTTTATGAAATTTCAGATCAATATATAGTGTTAAGACAAACAAGTGGAACTACTATATTACTACAAAGCTATATTGTATCATTAGAATTACAGAAAATTTATAAAAAAGGTGAAAAAATTGATTATAATAATTATAAAATAGATTTATATAATGAAGATTATCAATTATCCGAAATTATTGTAGACAAAGGAAATTTTTTTGGTATTCCTGTTAATTACAGATATATTATATCATTTGGTTCTTTTGTTAATAAAATAAAAACGGATAATCTGAATCTCTTATTTTGGTTTTTAAATAATTCGAAAGAGGATGAGAGATTTAATAGGATAAGATATATTGATATGTCTTATTCTGATATGGCAAGAATTATTTTGGAATAGAGGTGAAATGTTTTGAAAAACGGTATTCTGGCAGCAATTGACATAGGCTCTTCAAAAGTATGTTGCGGTATTGCAAGGGTAGATGAAAACCAGG
Source organism: uncultured Brachyspira sp. (assembly GCA_964454835.1). GTDB lineage: Bacteria > Spirochaetota > JAAYUW01 > JAAYUW01 > JAAYUW01 > Exilispira. Next base: position 115,165 of record CAYVTU010000005.1, on the reverse strand, counting down.
AGTTTTCTTTGATTGGTTTTGGTCAAACTGTTTCAAAAGGTATTAGAAAAGGTGTAGTATCTAATATTGAAGCAGTAACTAAAAACATTATAGATGTTGTCACAGAAGCAGAAGTAATGGCAGGGGAATCAGTTACTTCTTTAACAATAAATATAAGTGGTGATCATATAAGTTCATCAAATTCTACAGGCGTTGTCGCTGTTTCCGGGAAAAATAAAGAGATTACTTATGAGGATATAAAAAGAGTTATAAATGCTGCAAGAACTGTGGTTATCCCAAAGGGTAGAGAAATGCTGCATGTTTTGGAGCAGCATTATATAGTTGATGACCAGAATGATATAAAAGATCCTATCGGAATGACAGGAGTAAGATTAGAAACTTCAGTACATCTTGTTACAGGTTCAATGATGTTACTATTAAACTTAAAAAATGCTATTATCAGATCAGGATATAGTTTTCAAGATATTATACTCTCTTCCCTTGCATCTGCTCAAGCTTGTGTATCTGAAGATGAAAAAGAATTAGGTGTTTTATTATTAGATATAGGTTCGGAAACAACTGATTTAATATGCTATTATAACAATGCTGTTATTTATTCTGCAGTAATATCACTCGGTAGCTCTAATATTACAAAAGATATAGCAATAATGCTCAAAATACCTATAAAAGAAGCCGAAAACTTAAAGATAAATAGCGGATATGCATTTTCAGAATCAGTTGATTCTGATGAAAAAATTGAAATTCCTTCTATTGGAGCAAATCCAGCAAGATTAGAATCTAAAAAGTTTTTATCTGAGGTTATTGAAGCAAGGGTTAAAGAAATATTAAATCAAGTTAATTTTCATATAGAAAAAGGTGATTTAAGGAAAAGAATACCCTCTGGTATTGTTTTAACTGGCGGCGGATCTAAACTACAGGGATTAGAAGCAATTTGTTATGAGCAATTAAAGATTCCAGTTAGAATTGGATATCCTTATGGATTTAAATCAGTAAATACAAATATTTTTTCTCCTGAATATTCTGTTCTAATTGGATTATTATTTCTTGGTCTTGAAGATACAAAACTTGAAACAAAAGAGAAAGAAAAAAGAGGTTTTTTAGATAAATTTAAATCCTTTTTTTCTAAATAAATTATGTTTATAAAAAAGTATTTGAAAAATTAATAATAGGTGTTATAATTTTAAAAGATGCCAAAATAATTACTTTAATTGTATTTTTTGTTTTAATTTGGCTTTATTTTCTTTTCTAATGTTTTTATCTTTAAAAGTTATAAAAAGTGTTAATGGTGGCGGGAAACACCATTTATAGGGAGGGGGAGATGGATTTTTCTATTAGAGTCACTGAAAGTGAAGATAATTCTTTACCAATTCCTAAAATTGTCGTTGTTGGCATTGGTGGTGGCGGACAAAATGCTGTTAATCATATGATTGATTCAGAAATCACAGATGTTGAATTCATTGCTATAAATACCGATAAGCAAGCTCTTGCTGCTTCAAAAGCAAAGATAAAGATTCAAATTGGAAGTAAAGTAACAAAAGGACTTGGTGCAGGTGCTAATCCTCAAATTGGTGAAAAAGCTGCGGAAGAAGATCAAACCAAAATCAAAGAAGTTTTGAAAGATGCTGACCTTGTTTTTATAACCGCTGGTATGGGAGGTGGAACAGGTACTGGTGCAGCTCCGATTATTGCCAGGATAACAAGAGATATCGGAGCCCTATCTATTGCCGTAGTTACCAAACCTTTCAACTTTGAAGGTAAAGCCAAAATTGTTAGAGCTGAAGAAGGAATAAAACGCCTTCGACAATATGTTGATACTTTAATAGTAATTCCAAATGATAGACTTACTCAAGTTGCAAAAACCTCAATATCTCTTTTTACGGCATTCTCAATGGCAGATGATATATTAAGACACAGTGTTCAGGGGCTTGCAGAACTATTGACAAAAAATGGTTTTATTAATGTTGATTTTCAGGATGTAAAGACCATACTGAAAAATCAAGGATATGCTTTACTTGGTATAGGCGAAGGCACCGGAGAAAACAGAGTATTAGAAGCAGTCAATAAAGCCATATCGAATAATTTGATAGAAAATGTAGCAATAGATGGTGCAAAATATGCAATTGTTAACGTAGAATGCGGTAGTGATTTTCAGATGAATGAATATGATTTAATAATGAAAACAGTTTCAGAAAAGATGGATAAAGATAGCCTTGTTATTTTAGGTATAATAAAGAATGAATCATTTAAAGATCAGGAAAAGATTAGAGTCACAATTATAGCTACTGGTTTCTCAAACAAAGATGAACAGGTAATTGCAAAGGAAATTACCGGTGAATTTAAAGTAATAGAAAATAAAGAAGAAAAAGAAGAGATAAAAGAAGAAACAAAAGAAGAAATAAAAGTAGTAAATGGTATAACAGAGAGAATTATTGCTTTTGATACTTATGAAGCATTAAAAAAACAGGTATTTGGAGAGAATGCTGAGATACCTGCATTTTTAAAACAGAGAAGATATTCTGAGAAAAATGATTAAATATGATAAAAGTTATAATGAAATCTGGATTCAAAATGAGATAAAAAAATTAGCTTTATCAAAGAAATTAGCGATAGTATATCCTAATGAATATAAGGTAGGTTCTTCAAATCTTGGGTTTCATAATTTATATCGTTATCTATGTTTAACAGGACAAAAACCATCAAGATTTTTTTTCGATAAAAAAAAAGAACAATTTACTTCGATTGATACAGATAAAAATTTAAATGAATATGAAACAATATTTATTTCAATTTCGTTTGAAAATGATATACAAAATATTAAAAAAGCATTTTTAAATAATTTTAAAAATTTTTCAGCCATCAATAACAGGATAATAATAGGGGGTGCTGCTGTAACGCTGAGTCCATTTCTTTTTATCGATGTTTCCACTGAAATAGCAATAGGTGATTGTGAAGACTACTTTGATAATTTTAAAAAAATCGATGATATTAATTTTATAAGTAATGAAAAAGTTTCACAATATTTTAGAAAGATAGAAAATACTATTTTTGATATTTATAAAGATAGTTTAAATTCAAAATTACAAAATTTTAAAAATATTTACAATATACTGCATAAAACTAAAAAGCCTGCATATTCAGTGTTTATCTCAAAATATTCTTCCTTTCCAAATTATTTTTTAATTGAAGTTTCACGAGGCTGTCCTTTTAAATGTTCTTTCTGTACAATATGCAATTTATATAGTAATTATGGTTTATTTAATCTAGATGAAATAATAGAAATTTTGAAAATTGGAAATTTACATACTAAAAACTTTGGTTTAATTTCTGCTGTAGTTCCTCCATTAAACTATATTAAAGAAATAAAAAGACAATTTAAAGACTGTTTTTTACATTTTTCTTCTTTAAGGGTAGATAGTGTAACTCAAGAATTTTTATCTATTATTTCAGAATTAAATGTAAAGACTCTTACTATTGCTCCAGAAACAGCCATTGATGAAATAAGATTCTCTATAGGTAAGAAGTTTTCAAACAAGCAAATTTATGAATTTATAGTAGAGTCAATAAAACTTGGTATAATTAGATTCAAATTGTATTTTATTTTAGGGCTTAAAGCCATGAATCCTGTATTGACATCTACTCAAAAAGAAATTGAATTGATGGAAGAAATTGAATCAATTTTAATATTTATTGATGAAATCCTTTCTATATCTTATGAAAAAACAAGAAAAAAACCATTTCTATCTATTTCTATAAATCCATTAATACCAAAACCTTTGACTTTAATTTATAAATATAATTTTATTGATTCAAAATTATATAAATTATCTACCGATATATTAAGAAAACAAATTTACAATAGAAAAAATTGCAGTATTGAATTTATTTCTTATAATGAAGCTAGCAAAGAATATTATTATAGTTGGAATGTTCTATCTAAATAATAAATTTTTTTAACAATATTGAATAACAAAGTCGATACTTGTATTATAGTTAGAATAATACTTATTAATAAAAAAAAATTTATTTAGTTAAAGCCATGAAAGATATAGAGAATCAAAAAAAAACAAGTAACAAATTGAATTATGATTCTAATTTAAAGGATCTTATTTTCCTTTCATTTGAAGAATCAGATGATATTATATTTGTTTTCACGATTAATGAAAATAACGAGAACTTATTTTATGCAAATCCATCTTTCTATAAAAATCTTTCTTATTCAAAGGAAGAAGCAAAAAAACTAAAATATAAAGATATATTTATTACAACTGATAAAAAAACTAAAGATGAAGTTATTAAAAAACTTATTAAATCTAAATCATTATTGCTGTCTACATCTTTACTGACATCCAATGGTTCAACATTTCCAGTAAATGCTAGATTTTATTTATATAAAGAGCAAAATAATTATTATTTTATATCAATCTGTCAGAATCAACTAGAGAAAAATATAATAGAATATAGAAAATATATATCTGATTTTTTACTTAAAAATTTTCAAAAAGATAATATTGAAGAGGACATATTAGCTAAAGTCGCAGAATCAATCTTTGTTTTTTTTGGTTCAAAAATTCTGTTTTATTTGCCTTATGAAATAAAAAAGGAAAAACCAATTTTATTTTACATGCATGAATCAGCATTAACAAAGATATCCAAAGAAGATATTATAGAACCTTTTATTGAGACAATAAATAATTATTTATATTTAATTAAAATAAAGAAGGAACCTATTGTTATATACAGTCAAAAAGAAAGTATTTCAAAAATTAATTTAGAGAACGATAAAGCAAAAAAGCAAGAATATACAATTGATAAATTACAATTTTCTTTATTAAAAAGTAATAGCGTTTTAATTCCTATATATATTGAAAACAAATTACAAGCTATTATTTTAATAGGGAGTGATAGGAATAATTTTTTCTCAGAAGAAATAAATCTTATAAGATTTACATTTCAAGGTCTACTGATATTTAAAATGAAAGAAGTATATCTTGCTGAGATAAAATATCAGAAAGAGTGTTTTTCTGATCTTTTAAAATATTCTCTAGAAATGCATTATAGACAGCATATTCCGACAAGAAAATTGGAATATATATCGTCTGCATGTGAAGAAATAACTGGATTTTCTGAAATAGAGTTATTGGAGAATTCTGAATTTTTTTGGAATAGAATTCATATAGAAGACAGAAAAAAACTATTAAAAAAATCAACAATTAAAAATTCACAATTTCAAAATTATTGTGAATATAGATTTCATCACAAAGATGGTTCTACAAGATGGTTTTCAGATCTTTTTGTAATTATAAAAGACAAAGATAATAAACCTCTGTATATTGTTGGAAGTATAAGGGATATAACAAAACAGAAAGAAAATGAGCAATACTTGATTCAGGTTCAAAACCAGATAGCACAAAATCAAAAAATGGAAGCACTAGGTAAATTTTCAAATGAAATAGCTCATGATTTCAATAATATTTTAGCAGGAATAAAAGGAAATACTCAAATTTCCATTGAGAATTTAAAATTTATAGAAGACAAGTTTAATGATATAATAAGCAAAAATGATGAATTTAAAACAAATTTAGACAATATTTCGAATAATTTGGAAGATAATATCAAAATAATTAAAAAAGGTATTGAACTAACAAGTAGAATAAAGCTTTTTTCACAAAAAAAGCCTCAAAAATCAGAAATAATTGAACTAAATGATATTATAAATGAGATGAAATCTATTTTTGAATATACGAAAAAAAAGGGTATAAACATAAAATATATTCTAGAAAACAAGAAATTTTTTATAAAAATTAATAAATCTCAACTTGAGCAGGTAATATTGAATATCATAATTAATGCTATTGATTCAATAAAAAGCAAAGGTAATATAACAGTAATGAGCAAATCAATAGATGATTCTAAGCTAATTGATTTGATGAATTTCGATAAAACTAAAAATTATGTTTTAATTCTTATAAAAGATAATGGCTGTGGAATAGACAGTACTATATTGCCCCGAATTTTTGAACCATATTTTACAACAAAGGGTAAAAAAGGTACTGGAGTAGGACTTTCTATAGTATATTCAATTGTAAAACAATATGATGGTTACATTAATGTTGAATCTCAATTAGGTATTGGAACTTCTTTTTATATATATTTTCCATTGGTTAATTAGAACATTAAATTGAATGTCTATTAAATTATTGATTAAATTAATAAGATTTTAATATTGAATTAGTTTTTTTTAAATGCAATAAATTTAAATAAAGAAAAATATGAAAAAAAACAATTTTATCAAATCTGTAAAAATATCTGATTCTATTATTTATGATAATTCATTTATTTATGTTCAATCAATGTGTAGTTTTCCATATTCAAAAATGAAAGAACTTGAAAATCAGATTATTCATATTTCAAATACTAATTGTAGTTTAATAAGATTATCTATCAGAAATGATGAAGAGATTTCAATAGCAAAATCTTTGAAAGAAAAATATGAAAAAGATGATTTTATTTTTGTAGCAGACACGCATTTTTCCCCAATTATTACTATAAAATCAATAAAAAATTGTTTTAAGAAGGTAAGAATAAATCCTGGAAATATGGATTTCAAACAAATGCAACAGGTTGCTAAAGTTGCCAAAGATTATGATGCAACATTGCGAATTGGGTTAAATGGGGGTTCAATAAACGAGAAAATAAAGTATAAAAATCAAAGTCAATATTTAAATGATTTGGTTAGTCTTTTTGAAAGCTATATTGAACCATTTGAAAAAGAAAATTTTAATAAAATAGTACTTTCTGCAAAATTTTCTGATTATAAACTAGCAATAAAGGTAAATGAAGCATTGTACAAAAAATTCAATTACCCAATACATTTAGGTGTTACAGAGGCGGGAGGGATAATTCGTTCTACAATTTTACATACACTTTTTCTTGAGAATATGTTTAAAAAAGGTATTGGCTCAACTGTTAGAATTTCAATTACTGGAGATTCGCAAAGTGAAATAGACACAGCAAATGAGATATTGAAGTCATTGGGCATATATAGAGGAATAGATATTATTTCATGTCCTACATGTGGTAGAACATGGGGAGATCTTTCAAGTTATGTAAAAGAGTTTTCTGATAGAATAAAACCAATTGAATATCAGTTTTTAAAGAAAAATAAGATGCCAGATAAAAGTATAAAATGTGCTATCATGGGATGCGAAGTTAATGGACCAGGTGAAGCAAGGGATGCAGATTTTGGAGTAAGTCTTGCAAAAGACGATGCAGTTTTGTTTTCAAAAGGACAACTGGTAGAAAGGATAAAGAAAAGTCAAATAATTGAAAATTTATTATCTTTGGTTAAGGGATTATTGTAATATTTTATTTTCAATATTACTTAAAGATAAATAAGCTTAATCTTGACAAAGAGTTCTTTTGCTTTAATTTTGCTTTATGGAAAATAATGCAATAGGTGTTTTTGATTCGGGAGTAGGAGGTCTTACTGTTTTAAGTAGTCTAGTTAAGCTATTAAAAAATGAAAAATTCATATATTTTGGAGATGTCGCTCGACTTCCATATGGAACGAAATCTCCTCAAACAATAAAAAGATATGGCTATCAGGATGCAAAGTTTTTAGTAGAAAAAGGGGTAAAATTAATTGTTGTAGCTTGTAATACAGTATCTTCTGTTGCAATAGATTATTTGAAAGATAGTTTTAATATTCCAATCATAGGTGTTATAGAACCTGCAGCCCAAATAGCAGTTGAAAAAGCTAAAAAATCTGTCGGGGTTATTGGTACTGTCGCTACTATCAAATCTGAAAAATATATAGATTACATAAAAAAATATGCTACAAGCAAAAATAAGAAAATTGATATTTACCAGCAAGCGACATCTCTCTTAGTTCCATTTATTGAAGATGGCTGGAAGGATAGTCCCATTTTAATTGAAGTAATAAAAGAATATTTTAATAATGATAGGTTCATCAATAAAATAGATACACTTGTTTTGGGTTGTACTCATTATCCTGTTATCCAGGATGTTATAGAAAAAATCTGTGGTAAAGATATTTTTGTATTAAACTCAGCTGATGCTGTCTCTATAAAGGTAAAAGAATTAATAACAAAAATAGGTATTGAATCAAAAAAAGAAACAAAAGAACCAGATATTGAAATCTATGTTACTGATGTTAATGATACTGTTTACTATCTTACCCAGAAAATTTTCGAAAATGTTTTACCAGGATTTTTGACAAAAGATAAAATAAAACTTGTTAATATTCCAGAATAATTTTATAGATATTTTGTAATTTCAGGAGGAAGTTTGTGATAAAATCTAAAATCAACATAATGTTTTCTATTTTATTTTTTTTATCTTTAATATTTATAAGTGCTTCAACTGATTATATAATTGTCACAGTCAATGATCAACCAATTACATATCTGAATTTTGTTTCAACATATAAAATGTATGTCGCACAAGCGAAGCAACAAGGACAAACACTTAAAAACCCTATTAAGGAAACTCTTGATTATATGATTGAAGATATCTTGATTTCTCAAGATGCAAATGCTCATAATATTAAAGTTACAGAAGAAGAGATAAATGCTCAGATAGAATATATTTTGAAAACTTATAATCTTACAATAGAACAATTATCAGAAGAATTGAAAAAGCAGGGAATGGATTTAAATCAGTTTATAGAAAATCAACGAAAGCAAATTTTGATGTATAGATATGTTCAGCAGGTCATAGAACCAAAGGTAAAAAAACCTACTAAAAATGATATTGAAAATTTTTATAAGGAAAATAAAGAAAAGTTTAAAGGATCATATGAATATAATGTTAAACTTGTAAAATTAATAGTTCCTAAAGACGCGACTTTTAAAGATAGGCTTACATTAAAAAGAAAGATTGATCAGTACTTAAAATCATTAAAAGAAAAAAATGAAACAATTACAATGGAGAATGCCAAAAAATTTTCAGAAGAAAACAAAATTAACCTTATATTTGAACAAAGAAAATATTATCCCGAATTAATAGATGAGAATCTTGCTGATGAATTATCTTCATTGAGAGTAGGAAAGTTAAGCGATGTTATAGAGTATAACAATGATTTTTATATTTTTATATTAGAATCAAAAAAGGAAATTGATTATATCCCTTTTTCTGAAGTCCAACAAAAAATATATAATTATATCTTTGAACAAAGGAAAATGGAGCTTCTCCAAGCCACAGTGGATAAACTTAAAAATGAAGCAATAATAATCTGGTTTGTAGATATTAATTCGATAGTTGTTGGTTAATAAATTAATAATTATGAAAGAAAATGGGAAGATTTCATTTAAGAGACAGGCAAGAATTTTAGCATTTCAGGCAGTTTATACAAATAGTATTAATCCTCAACCCATAGAAGATCTTTTAATGTTTAGTTGGACTGCTTCTATTCCTCCTCATGTATATAGATTTGCCAGAGAATTGACAAGTAAAACTATTGAAAATAATGAGATTATTACAAAGATATTGATCGATAACATGAATAACCCAAAGTTTGAAGATATATCTGAATTAGAAAAAAGCATACTTAAAATATCTGTCTGTCAATTACTTTATTTTCAAAAAACTCAACCAGCAATTATTATAGATGAAGCAATCGAACTTGCAAAATCATTTGGAGGTAAAAACAGTTATAAACTAATTCATGCTATATTAGATTCTGTTCATCATTTTATTCATGAATCTAAATAATATAATTTTCTAAATTCAAGAATAATATCTACAAATGAAGAAAAAAATAAACTATGAGAGCAAGTATTTTTCTAAAAAAAATATAAAAAAAGCCAATCAAGTATATATAGTCTTATGTCTTTTGATATTTATATTTATAGTTATAATTATTGCATTGTTTGCTATTTTTAAAGATAATGAAAAAATAGAATTAAAAAGAACAAAAATAGATGAACTAACTATAAAAAACGAAATAAATCTATATTTAAAGCTTAAAGAATATTCAATTTTAAGTTCAAAAATTGATGAGTATATAGAACAAAAACCCGAAAAAAAACTGATTAAACAATTAGTTTATCTCAAAATTTACTTAATTTTATTGACAAATAATGTTGATGAAATTTATCAATTTATAGATAAATATAAAAAAATATTATCAAAAGAAGATACTAATTTTTTATATGGTTATATTTACTATATCCAAAAGAATTTTAAGACTTCAAAAAACTATTTATTGAAAATCCAAAGTAATAAAATATTATATCGGGATTCTTCAATTATACTTGCGAAGATTTATTTGGAAGAAAATGATTATGTTAAAGCTATTAATATACTTGAAAAAATTCAGATAAAAGATACCGTTATCTTATATAATCTTGCGTATCTATATCTTGTTAGAAATGAATTAAAAAAAGCCTTAGAGTATATTAACCAGATTAAAATGTTTGATAATGATAATCAAATCATTAAATTCAAATCTGATTTATTAAAAATAAGAATTGCCATTGATGATGAACATTATGATCAGGCTTTTAATTTTATTAATAATATTAAAGATTATCCATTCTTAAAAGACACTTATTTATACAATTACCTTATAATAAAGCACTATATAAATAAGAATAAAATTGATAAAGTTGATAGTTCAAAAGAATATATTAATATCATAAAAGAAATAAACTCAAATAAAGGTAATTATCCTTATTTAATTTATCAACTAACATTTTTAATATTATATTTTGAAAACCAAAATGAGATCGCAATAGAATTTTATGAAGAAAATAAATCAGAGATACTTAAAACAGATTTTGAAAAATACTTCATATTAGCTCTTGATATTTATAATAAGACAGGTAATTATAAAAAAACCATAGATTCTTTAGAGTACAATATTTTTGGTTCTTTTTCGGAAAAATATTTTATTTTGGCTTTTAAATTTTTTTATGATGCAAGTATTCATGAAAGAAATTATGAAAAATTTATTGAATTTTCAGAAAATCTTTTAAATTCCAGAGAGGAAAAGCTGGTTATACTTAATCTCATTATAGAAAGCTATATTCATCGAGGGAAATTAGATGAAGGAATAAAGTATCTCACAAATAATAACTCTTTTACCTCGTTTCCCCCATATTATTATCTTTTACTCGCTAAATTATATATGGCTAAAAATGATGTAATAAATGCAATTAAAAACCTAAAAATTGTAGAAAAAATGGATTTAAATGAATTTGATAGAGATGAAATTTACTTAATTATGAGTCAATATTATTTAAAAACAAAAAAACTTGATGATTTTAAAAAATTATTTAGTCTTATTTCAGAAAAAATAAAAAACAAACCAGAAAATCTTATTTTATTATTGGAATATTACATCGAAACTGCAAATTACGAAGAAGCAATTAAAATTGCGCAGATAATTATAAAGCAAGGTAAAGATAATAAAGAAGTTTTATTCTACCTTGCAAAATCATATTATAAGATAAAGGAGTATGAAAAAGCATCTATATATTTTTCGCGATTGTTAGAAATAACATCTAATCTTAGTGAAAAATCTATATTTGCAGTATATTTAGGAAATTGCAATGCGTATATAGGAAACATGAAATCAGCTAAGTTTTATTATAAACAGGCTGAAATATGGGATAAAAATCAATCTTATAGTTTGATAAATAGTCAGATATTAGAAAAATTAGAACGATAGTTTGATAATTATAAAAAATATTTAGGGGATATAAAATGGAAAAATCTAATGTTTTAAGAGAGAGGAATCCTATGGCAACAAAATCAGAATCTTTATTAAATTCACTTATTGGTGAAAACTCGGTATTCGAAGGTAAATTTTATATTGCAGGTAGTCTTAAAATCGATGGAAAATTCGAAGGTGAAGTAAAAACTGAGGAAGAATTGATAGTTGGAGAATCAGGTAAAGTAAAAACAGATATCTACGCAAAAAGAGTGACTGTTGCAGGAACTGTTATCGGAAATATTGATGCCGAAGAAGAAGTAAAATTGCTTTCTTCTGGTAAAGTGCTTGGAAATGTAACAGCACCAAAAGTATATATAGAAAATGGAGTAATGATTAAAGGTGAAGTAAAAATACATTCAGGTCAAAAAGCAAATCTTGAATCAATTATTCTTGAAAATTATAATAAAGGTCCGAAAATCCCTTCAAATATTGGGAAGACATCTGAACAACCCAAATCCTCAAATCCAGCAAATCCTCACTAATTCGCTTTTTATATCATTTTAACTTCAAAAATACATTCATTAAGACGATATTAAAAATAAAGGTTGGTAGACTTCTACCAACTTCTTTTTATAAATCAAATCAATTTGTAAAATTAAATCTATTTCAAAGAGAGTGAATTATGATAAATATTAAAAATGAAGAAGAAATTCAGATAATGCAGGAAGGGGGGAAAATACTAGCTCAGTTGTTAGAAGAGATTCAAAACCTATTAAAACCCGGGGTAACAACATATGAGTTAGATAAATTCGGATATGAATTTATTATATCAAAAGGTGCAAAACCTTCTTTTTTACATTATAATGGTTTCCCTTCTTCCTTATGTATATCATTAAATGAAGTATTGATTCATGGTATTCCGAGACAAGATATAATCTTAAAAGAAACAGATGTTGTTTCGATAGATGCAGGAGTTTACTATAAAGGCTTTCATACTGATGCTGCTAGAACTTTTACTATCGGAAAGGTAGATAAAAATATACTCAAAATGATAGAAATAACAGAAAAATCTTTTTTTGAAGGTATTAAATTCGCGAAAGAAGGCAATAGACTCACAGATATATGTTCAGCAATAGAAAAAACAGTTGTTAAAGCAGGTTTCTTCGTTGTTAAGGAATATGTTGGACACGGAATAGGAAGAAGATTGCACGAAGAACCATCTATACCAAATTATGGAAAACCAGGCAATGGACCTGTTTTAAAGCGAGGAATGGTTTTTGCCATAGAACCAATGGTTTTACAAAAATCACCAAGAGTTACTACGAGATCTGATGGTTGGACTGTCGCTGCAACAAACGGTCTAATAACGACCCATTATGAGAATACTATCGCTATTACAGAAAATGAACCTATAATTCTTACTATTTAATGAAAATATCTTTTTCAATTGTAGAGACAATAATCTCTTCTGCTCTAATTTTCATTTCTTCACAGATGAAGTTATTTCTTTCATCTTGGCTTTTATTAATTTTTATTGTCAATATCATCTCATTTATTTTATTGTATAAATCTTCGGGTTTTAAAGTCTCTTCATCAAGTAATGAATATAACGAAGATTTTTTTGAAAAATATAATGCATTATTGATTTGTTCCCCTCTTGATGCTGCTTTTAAAGGAATAAATATTGCAGCAGTGCCACTGGCTGCAATTTCAAAAACAAGATTAGCACCAGAGCGAGAAATAATTAAATCACTTTTTTTCATGAAATAAGAGATTCCATGAGATATAAAATCAATTTGTAGATAGTTTTTATGAAAAAATTGGACCTCTTTATTTTCACCTGTTTGATGTATTATATTGTATTTTTGACAAATCTCTGGAAGTATTTCCTCAATTAAATCGTTAATTCTTTGAGACCCCAATGAACCGCCTAATATCAAAAGTAATGGTAAATTTTTATCCATCTTTTCAATAAAATTTTTAATTTTATCCTCTATTAAAATCTCCGTATTATTTTTTGAATCAATGAAAAATTCATCTCTAATAGGGTTAGAAGAAAAAACTGCTTTAGAAGATTTTATTTGAGAAATTGTATCTTTAAATGAATAAAAAAACTTTTTAGAAAAATAAAGATTAATTTTATTAGCAAGACCTACTGTAAAATCGCTTTCATGAGTATAAAAAGGGATATTTAATATTTTAGATGATATGGCGATTGGAACAGAAACAAATCCACCCTTTGAGAAAATAAAATCTGGTTTATTGAATATTAGAAAAAAGATTGAAACAATAATACCAGAGAAAAATTGAAAAATATCTAAAATGTTGTTAATATCAAAAATTGTCTTAAAAATACTATTTCCTCTTCGTAACTTTCCTGATGGTATATGGTAAATTTTAATAGTTGGAAAATATTGTCTTATAATTTTTTCTTCTAGATTTCTACTTTTAATTGAACCAATCCATTTTATTAAATATCCTTTTTTTTCTAAATATTTAGCAACCACAATCGCAGGGATTATATGTCCACCTGTTCCGCCCCCAACAATAATAGCTTTTTTCATTGTTTCTCCAGATAAATAAATATTGTTTTTCAATTAATTGATATCATAAATTAATAAAATTAAAATAATAGAGTCCTAAAAATAATCTTTAATTTGTTTTTTAAAAGATAAAATAAAAAAATTGACAAAAAGACTAGAAGTTATTATTTGATTATGTACGACATGAGAAAAAATAAGATAAAAGTATTTATTTTAATAATATCTATTTGTTCTATTTTTTTTTCTCCTATTTTCATTTTAGATACCACAAATAATTCAGAAGCAAATTTTAGCATTCTTATTTCTCGTAATTTTAAAAATTTAAATACAAAGCAATCTAGTTTTGAATTTTATATTCCTGAAAATTATACTCTTGCTAATTCTCAATTTAATATACAACCTTATTCCACATATATTACATTTAATCCAGAACCAGATAATAAATATTTTGATACCGATAGATTTCAGAATAAACTGGTTAAGTTTACGTATAAGAGTATATATGGTTTTTCTGTAAATATAAGATTTACTGGTAGTTTAATATCTAAAAATAATAAAATTTTGTTTATTCCATATCCTTATAATGAAAAAGATATTTCTTCTTCTTTATATATATATCTTGAACAATCTTATGACCCTATTATCATGGAATTTGCAAGTGAAATGTCTAAAAACAAAAGTAATTTAATAAATATTTTATTAAATATTAAAAACTATATTGATAATAATATTGAAATTGTTCCGGAATTTAAGAACAGAAATCCAAATGAGATTATAAAAAACAAAATAGCAAGTAGAGAAGAATTGTTAGATTTCTACGCAGTTGTATTAAGAATACTGGGCATTCCTGTCAGGATATCATGCGGATTGGGACTCCCTCAAAAATATTTATTAAAACAAGAAAATAAAATTAATAATTTTGAAATATACTCAGGTAAAGGAGTTATCACTTTTATTGAAGTTTGGACTAGCGATTATGGATGGGTTTTCTTTGACCCATTTTTTTCATTTTTATCTTCTTTAAATAATGTTATTAAGCTAGGACATGCACAATATTCAAATCAATTGCATTATATTTATGTTGAAAGCAAGAGTTTAAATATTTCAATGGAAGAAAGTTATAAGGTAGATTATTCAAAAAACGATAATTTTAATTTTTCAAAAATTATTGATAATCTTTTAGATTATTTTTTTATCTTACCCGAAACTATTTATGATTTCTCTCTAACTAATTTTGAAAAATCAAATACTAATTCATATAAAGAATATTATAGTGGATATAAAGATAGAAAGAATAAAGAAATACAATTTATTGGTTTTGAAACTAAAAATGAAATTGATATTTCAGAGAAATCTATTTTACAAAGTTTTTATCTATCAGAGGATTATATTATAAAGGAGCTATTAATAAATAGCTTTTTAGTAAATGCTAAGTTCAATGTAGAGATATATAAAGGTAATGATATAAATAACAAATATTTGATCTATCATAGTATTATAGACCCAGGAAATAGATCAATATATAATAATGATAGGATAAAAATTATTATACCCTCAATTTATTTTAAAAAAGGAATTTATACAATTCATATTTTTGTTGCAGAACCAAATAAAAATTGTATTTTTTTAGCGAATGAAATATCGGGTTTACCAAATTTTCCACAAATGATATTGTTAAAAGATAATTTGAAAATTAAAACAAATTTAATATTTCCTTTAATATTAAAATATGAATAATCAGGAGGAGATGATGAACAAACATCCTTATTTTAAAAATATTGAAGATTCAAAATGGAATGACTGGCATTGGCAAATTCAGAACAGAATCACTGAACCTAAGGTTTTAGGGCAGATTTTCAATTGGAAAAATGATAGAATTGAGCAGATGCAGGATTATTTAAAAATTCTACGAATGGCTATCACTCCCTATTATTTATCTTTAATTGATATAGATGATTATGAAAATGATCCAGTATATCTTCAAGCTGTTCCATCTGTTTATGAGACTCATATTGTTTCAGCTGATATGGCAGACCCACTTCATGAAGAAGTTGATTCACCTGTGCCTTTAATAACGCATCGATATCCCGATAGGGTTCTATTTCTTGTAACAGACCAATGTTCAATGTATTGTAGACATTGCACAAGAAGAAGATTTGCTGGTCAAACAGATAAACCTGCTTCTTCTCAATTAATCGATGGAGCAATAGAATATATTAAAAATACTAAAAAAGTCAGAGATGTTCTTATTTCAGGAGGAGACCCTTTAACATTAGGAACAGCTCAGTTAGAAAAGATAATTTCAAGAGTAAGAGAAATTCCTCATGTAGAAATAATTAGAATTGGCTCTAGAGTTCCAGTAGTATTGCCTATGAGAATCGATGAAGAACTTGTAAATATGCTAAAAAAATATCATCCTATTTTTATCAATACTCATTTTAATCATCCAAAAGAAATTACAGAAGAATCAAAGAAAGCCTGTGAAATGTTGGCAAATGCCGGAATTCCTCTTGGAAATCAAACTGTGTTATTAAGAAGAGTAAATGATGATGCTATGATAATGAAAAAACTGATGCAAAAACTTTTAGCAATAAGAGTAAGACCTTACTATATATACCAATGCGATTTATCACAGGGAATAGAACATTTTAGAACAAAGGTCAGTAAAGGCATAGAAATAATCGAAATGCTTAGAGGACATACTACCGGTATGGCTGTTCCAACATTTGTAATCGACGCTCCTGGTGGTGGTGGAAAGACTCCGATAATGCCAAATTATCTTATATCAATGAGTCCAGAAAATGTAATTATCAGAAATTATGAAGGGTTTATAGCAAAATATGAAGAGCCTCAATATGAGGAAAAACCTTTACCAAATAAAGAAAAATATTTAAATGATGAGATGATTTCAAAAGACGGGATAGCAAAACTTTTCTATTCTGATCAATATTCAATAGTTCCTAAAGATAATACCCGTGAAAAAAGGCATGCAAAGTATCATAAAAAAGACAATTAATAAAAAATAGTTTATAAAAGAATTAATCTTTCCATTTTACAAGCTCAGGATAATTAAGTCTAATATACTTATTTTCAGGTACAATTCGTAAAGAAAAATGCTGCAAACCCGAATATTGAAATTGAAATTTTCCGGTATATTTAGCAACATTATCCTGGTATCTTTCAATAAATTTTAGTTTTTCAATTTTGTAATCATCTATTTTGTCTATGTAATAAAATAATTCAATTTCTATAAGTTTTTCATCTAATTGGTCTAAATAAACATAAGCTTCAATTTCATAATTATCATTTGATCTTAATATCTTCATTTTTTCAATTGATGTAAAAAAATCCTTAATATAAATTTTTCCCCAATTAGATTTAAGAAGTTCAACAATAGATGCAATTTCTTTTAATAATTTATAATTGTCCTTTTCAATAGAAATAGTATTTTGATAGGAAGGCTTATAATAATTTTCCACATAATTATCAAGCATTCTTTCTATATTAAAATTATTGGAAACTGTCTTTATAGAATTTTTCATCATCTTAACCCAATTCTCTGGAATGCCATTTTCATTTCTTTCATAAAATAATGGAATAATTTCTTGCTCAAGCATGTCATAAATCTGAGTAGCATCGGCAAGATCTCTTAAGTTGTCATTCAAATAGCTTTCTCCGGCTGTTATAGCCCACCCATTTTGACCATTGTAACATTCATCCCACCATCCATCTCTGACACTGAAATTCAAAACTCCATTCATACCAGCTTTCATTCCGCTAGTACCGCATGCTTCCATTGGTTTTATTGGTGTATTTAACCATACATCGACGCCTTGAACAAGATTTTGAGCCATATTCATTGAATAATTCTCTAAAAAAACAACATGTTCCTCACAGTTATATTGATATGTAAAATCTATGATTTCTTTTATAAGGTTTTTACCCATTAAATCTGCTGGATGTGCTTTCCCGGCACAGATAATTTGAACTGGATATTGTTGGTTTTTCAGTATTTTTGCTAATCTCTCTTTATCTTTAAATAGTAAAGATGGTCTTTTATAGGGGGCAAATCTTCTTGCAAAACCGATTGTAAGATAATTTGGATTAAGATATTTTGATACTGAATTTACCTTTAATGGTGAGAAACCTTTGCTTAAAAATTCATCCATTAAAAATTTTCTAATTGAAGTAATTGTTTTTTGTTTTTGTTTTAAGTGGATATTCCAGATCTCCTCATCTGATATAATATCTATATTTTCCCAGATCTTTGAATTTTTAGCGTTTCCTATATATGTTGAACCTAGGTATTGGTCAAAAAGCTTTGAAAGATCGCTTGAAATCCATGAATAATGGACACCATTTGTGACATATCCTATAGGTACTTCTTTTTCAAGTACATTATTAAAGCTTTTAACCCACATCTTTCTTGAAACATTTTGATGTATCTTAGATACTCCATTTGACAAAGAAGATAACCTTAAAGCTAATGCGGGAAGCCAGAAAGTATTTTTATCCTCAGCAATAAGACCAAGATTATATATACTATCTAAATTAGCCTGTGATTTTCCAAGATAATTATCTAGATATTTTCTAATCATATTTATAGGGAAATTCTCATTTCCAGCCTCTACTGGAGTATGAGTCGTAAAAATGGAGCTAAGTTTTATTAGCATAAATGCTTCATCAAATTTAAGGTTTTCATTTGTTATCAAATCGATTAATCGTTCAATAAGTAAAAAGGCTGAATGCCCTTCATTTAAATGATAAATCTTTGGATTTATTTTTAATTTTTTTAGTAATCTATAACCTCCAATTCCAAGTAAAATTTCCTGTTGAATTCTTTTTTCTTTATCAGCCACATATAAGTAATTTGATATGTCTCTGAATTCTGGACTATTTATCTCGATATTGGTGTCCAAAAGATATATGATATTTGTTCCA
This sequence comes from uncultured Brachyspira sp., assembly GCA_964454835.1. Taxonomy (GTDB): domain Bacteria; phylum Spirochaetota; class JAAYUW01; order JAAYUW01; family JAAYUW01; genus Exilispira. The sequence continues at coordinate 96,004 of CAYVTU010000005.1, read as the reverse complement.
ACTAATATTTGCCATACTTTAGCTAATACTATTTTATCAAGGATTGGTATTTCAATAAAGACAGAAGAACCATCTGGGTTTTTTAGTTCTTTAACAGGAATATAATATGGGGTATTTTCTGTGTATAACTCTTCCTGCATTCCATTCACATTTATTTTCTGGTTGAAATACCCATACCTATATAATAATCCAATGCCTACAATTGGTAGTTTTATGTCTGATGAACCTTTCATATGATCACCCGACAATATCCCTAAACCTCCTGCAAAGATAGGAAGGCAATCGTGAAGCCCATATTCCATTGAAAAATAGGCTATAGCATTTTTTGGAAAAATTTCTGTATAATTTCCTGCTTCACTTAAATAATTATTAAACTTAATCCATACTTTATTTAATTCATTGATAAATGATTTGTCTTCTTCGAGTTGTTTTAGTCTATCTTGGGGAAGATTATGCAAAAATGCTATAGGGTTTCTACGAACTTTTTTAAAAAGATCAGCATCTATCTTATAAAAAATTTTTGCAGCATCCTTATCCCACAAAGACCATATGTTATATGAAAGGGTTAAAAGATTTTTTAAACCTTCTGGAAACCTTGGATATACAAATACATCTTTAAAAAACATTGATTCCTCCAGATTGTCTAGCTCATTTTTTCTTCTATATCAGCAAGAGAATATAAAAAATTTTGATATGCAGATTCAGCTGAAGAATAAAAAAACTGATTTTTAATAAATTCTTTTTCATTATTATCTGACATATTCAAAATATAATCAGCCGAACTTAAAACTCTTAACTTTTCTATTAAATTATCCATATTTTGCTGCTTCGCTAATTCTATAATATTATAAAGTGCTGTTTGAGCATTTTTTTGTAATTCATTGCCTAAAAAAGAGGTTATATTCTTATCATTTCCTGACATTGAAATATATTCTTTGCTCGAAAAAATATCCAGATTTTCTAATTTATAATCTTCTATTTCAGAAGGTAAAATAAATTGGCAATTTCCTTTACCATATTTTAATATCAACGATGGTAAATCATATAAAAATTCGAAAATTCCAGTATTTTCTTTTAAATAGTATCCAAATGTTTCAATGTTAAATAATAAATTACAATATAAATTTTTAAAGCTTTTATCATTATAAATAACATCATTAACCCATTTTGAATATTTTTCAGCAGTTAAAGGGAATTCTTTCCAGCTTTTATTTGAAAAATTAAAAGTAAGATCATCAGATAATTTATTATGTCTTAAAAGAATTATTTGAGGGTTTTTTCCATAAGCTTTATACAAATTAATAGGGCTTTTAAACCCAATTATCGATTCAACAGGCTCGGTCAAAATCTTTTTTATTGATGTAAAACCCCTTAAACTATCAGCTATTTTATTATTATATATAAGTTCAGTATTCACAAATGTTTTCGGAACGTGATTAAACAAAGAGTATATTAGATTAATTTGCTTATTTACTTCAAAAATAAAATCATTTTCATTAAAGATAAAAGATAAAGAATTATAATATGGAGTTACTATCAATTCTACTAATTTTGTTCCAACTATTTTATCTATAATTTCAATAATATCAGGTCTGTATTGCTTTAATTGTTCGATTACTATTCCAGAGAAAATTAAGGAAAATTTGAATTTTGTATCATGCTTTTTAATAAGTTCAAGTAATAATTCTAATGTAGGTTTGTATGATAGCTCAGCAATTTTTTCGATATTTGATCTAGTCATATCATAATCAATGATTGAATCAGTGGTACCAATATCGAAGATAGAAAGCTTTTTAATGCTGTAAGGTTGATGCATTTTGAAAAATAGTCCTACATTTAACATATTATTTCCTTATAACATTCTTCTATCATCTTACTTGATTTATCCCATTGAATTTTGGTTACCTCTTTAGCAGCTAAATCCCCGATGTTTTTCATTTTAATGGGGTCTGCTAATAAATCAAGGATAATATCTGTCATCTGGTCAATATCCCAGAAATCTACTTTATAGACATTTTCAACAATTTCGCTTACTCCTGATTGTTTTGAAATTATTGTCGCAATACCAAAACTCATGGCTTCTAATGGAGCTATACCAAAAGGTTCTGAAACAGAAGGTAGTATCATTATATCTGTTGCAGATAATATCCCTTCGACCTCTTCTCTATTTAAAAACCCTGTGAATAAAAATCGTGTAAGTAGTTTATCTTTTGCAGATTTTCGTATCATTTTAGTAGCTAGATCTCCAGTTCCAACCATTATAAATCTGACCAATGGATAAGTTTGTATGACCCTTTTAGCTACTTCTAAAAAATATTCCGGTCCTTTTTGAAGAGTTATTCTTCCCAGAAAAAGTATGACAGGATCTTTGAATATTCTTTTTTTATCCTTAAAATTATTTTTTAAATGAAAAGCATTATGAATAACTCTAATTTTTGATGTATCAATTCTATATCTGTTTACTATCAAATTTGAAGTATAATTTGAAACAGAAATAACTCTATCAGCAAGGGTTAATCCAATATATTCTATTTTATGAATTCTTTCATCACCAGGTCCACCTGATCTATCAAATTCAGTAGCATGAATATGTGAAACCAGAGGCTTGTTTTTAAACTTTGAAGCTACAATACCTGCGGGATAACATAACCAATCATGAGCATGAACAATATCATAATTGATATAATTAATGCATTTTGAAACTTTATTTGTATATTCTCTTACTTTTCTAAATAAATCTTCGCCAGATAAAAGATTTGATTTTAGTTCAAAATAAAATCTACTTTGAATAAGGTCATTGATGTTAAATTCGATATTTTCTAAGACATTTGAAAATAAAAGCACTTTTTTTAAATCTAATGAACTTGAATATGCATCTATTCCCTCTGAAATTCCTAAGAATTTGAATATTTCTTTAGGAGAAATATCCTTGCTTTGAAAATGTATTTCATATGATTTTTTATCTTCTTTATCTAAAAAAATTGGAACTAAATTATCTACATCTTCTTCCTTTTTTAATATGAAATATGCATCTATTTTTGTTGGTAGTATTAAAATTATTTCAATGCCTCTTTTAAGCAGGCTTTTAACCATGCCATAACAAGCCATAGCTAGACCACCTGCTATCATTGGCGGAAATTCCCATGTTAAAAAAAGAACTCTCATACTATATAATCCTTTCTAAAATTACTTATTTTATAATCCATCTATCATCTTTTCTATAAGATATAAAGCTGCACATGACCATGCTTGAGCAGGGGAGCCTTTCGCAAGATGTGGATTTAACCCATCCCAGACTTCTGCTATCGATGCTTTATGATTTTTCAAAAAACCATTTCTTAATCGGTAAATAATAGTTTCTAATTCTTTTTTTAATATATTCCTGTCATTTATAACCTTTTTAAGACATTTAGCATAAAACAATAATAAAAATGGCCAGACTGTTCCCTGATGATAAGCCATATCTCTTGAAAATTGAGAACCTAAATATTTCTTTTTAAAGGAAGGATCTTTTAAAGACAAAGTTCTTAATCCATATGGAGTCAAAAGCTCTCTTTTTGATATATCAATTGCAAGCTCAATTTCTTTTTTTGAAACAAAATCAAAAGGTAAAGAAAGAGCTATAAGAAAATTAGGTCTTGTTTCGTAAATAGGACATTTTTGATAAATCCTATCCGCAATTAAATTATCACTGAAAAAAGACTTCATAGAAGTTTTAATTTTGTTAGCTAAATTAATCAAATTTTCTTTAGAAATTGAGTGAAATTTTCCTGCAATTTTTTTAATATTTTTAATTTCTTCAATTTCTAATAAATTCATAAGATCAATCATTATCTTGATTGAATTAAACCATAGACCATTTATTTCAATTGGGCATCCAAATCTTGGAGTAATAGCTTTACCATGAAGGACAACATCCATCCAGGTCAACGCTAATGAATCATTTTTTCTAATTTCTAAAAGAGATTCATCATTTACAAAGAAATCAAGATCAGGATTAAAAAGATAATTTGATATAATTTGGGTAATATAATCAAAAATTTTTCTTTTCTTGATAATATTCAGATGTTCAAAAATCTCATAACATCTTAAAATAAACCATAAAGAACTATCAATATTATTGTAAGATGGATTTTGTCCTTCGAATATAACATTAGGTAAAATTCCATCTTTCATCTTCTGAGCATAGTTAATTAAAGTATCAAATGCGAAATTGGAGTCTTTCACTGTGTCACAACCTGGCATAAAAGCTTCAAGGCTTATCATGGTATCTCTGCCCCAGCAAGTGAACCAAGGATAACCAGCTATGATATCGTTTTTAAGTTTAAAATCAATCATTGCTAAATTTAATATTTTTCTGTATTCAGAGAAACTATAAAGTTCAATATCTTCAAATTTCAGTTCTTTAAAAATTTTTTTTGGCTCAAGTTCCTGTTTTAAAGTTTTTTTATTGGATTTGGTTAAGATGCTTGGAGTATATTTTAGTAGGGGATGGTCAAATGCTAATGGATATTTTTGATAATGTTTAATGGTCTCTTTTAATACTATCTTTATTGAATCATCTAGCATTTGTTGCTCTGAAGCTTCTTCTTTTTTTAGAGATTTTGCATCTTTGGATATAATAGAAGAATCTGAAAAAATCAATGCAAATGTTTCTCCTTTTTCTAAAGTCGTAGAAATTGAAAAAGGTGATACTAAATCCTCATAGGAATCATAACCTCTTTCAGCTTCTCTTGAATAGTATATGTTTCTATAAATATTTTTTGCACAGTTTATTTTAAAACTATATTTTGAACTATTTTCAAAAATATAAGTATAAACACCTATTTTATTATCATTTCTTGAAAAAAATAATTGTTTTTCTTTTAATTCAGGATAAGTATTGAGTTCATAAGAAAGATTATCCAGAGATCCTGGCTTATTTATGTCATGATAAAATCTGCATGTAAATTTTGGTTTAAGTTCAATATCCATTTTTTCCAGAGAATAATTTGTATAAAAAACAATATTAATATTCTTATCTGGATGCATCATCATATATTTTGATATTAAAATCTCGGGATTAAATGGATAGGAAGAATAAAGAAAAAAAGGAAATGGTCTCATATAAGATTTAACAAGATGACGATACCCATAAGGATAAATGATATTTAAATAATTATTGGAATCCAGATAAAAACTACTATTATGAATATATATTTTCTCTTCAATAGAACTTACAAGATGATTTCTAACTAGATCTTCTTTTGAAGCAATAAGAATACCATCATATTTTCTTTCATTTATAAGATTTCCAAAACCAAGAGCAAAACCACCCATGCCATTTGTTAAAATCCATTCATTAAAAAAGTTTTCGTACAAAGGACCATCGAAAAACTGGATATCCATCGTTAGTCTCCCTCACTAATTATAAAACAAATTTTGAAGATTTTCAAAATGAAAGAAAAATAAATTATAAATGAATTAGCACGAAATATTATTTAATTTTAATAAATTGGAAAAGGCAAAATATCTTTATTTTTAAAAGAATATTCCTTTAATCTATCAAGTGTTGTAATTGGAGATTCAACTATTACTTTTGAGCCTCCTATTATATCAATCATTCCCAGTTCGTTTTCAAATCTTGGAATTAGATGTTGATGAATATGTCTTATAGATGCTCCAGAATTTATACCAATATTCATTCCTATATTAAAACCAGTTGGGTTATATAATTTTTCAAGGGCTTGAATAAAAAACTTTGTAAGAGTAAATATGTGAAAATTTTCTTCTTCTGTAATATTAGCATAACATTCTATATGTTTTTTAGGAAAAATCATGATATGTCCACTATTATATGGGTATAAGTTTACACAAACTGAAATGAGCTCAGAATAACATATTAATAATGAATCATTTTTATTTTGTGATATATCACATAATATACAATTGGTAATCGTGTTTTTTTTGTTTTGAAAATATTTGATTTTATCAAATTGAAAAACATATTTTGAAAATACAGTTTTAAAATCTTTATATTTATTCATTTTCTTTTATTTATATCAACCTTATAAATTAAAACAGGTATCTCGATATGGTGACTTATATAGTCAACAACTGAGCCTAAAAAAATGTCTTTAAGATTTGTTTTTCCATGGCTACCCAATATTACCATATCAAACTTATTTTCTTTTGCATACTCGCATATTTGAGAATAAGGGATACCCAAATCTATTTCAATATTATATTTTACATTTTTAATGTTAAGGCTTTCTATCATTTTTACAAATTCGCTTTCAGCTGATTCTTTCATTTGTTGTTGTGCTTCTGAATCCATCTTTACTTCTGGGTAATATTCTGGAAATGTGTAAACAGTGTTATAAGTAAAAAAATTTCTCTCATCTATAACATGATAAAATACAATTTCAGCTTCTAGTTTTTTTGCTATTTCTGTTGCGTATAAGGCAATGTATTCTGCTGTTTTAGAAAAATCTAAAGGTACTAGTAATTTCATAAAATTCTCCTAACAGATTAATTTGCTTCACTTATATTTTAATTTCCTTTCTATCATTCTGTCAATATCTTTTTTCTTAATTGTCTCTCTTTTATCATATAATTTTTTACCTTTTGCTAAACCAAGTTCAACTTTTACTTTTTGGTTTTTCAAGTATATTGAAAGAGGGATTAAAGTGTATCCTGCTTGTAACACTTTTTTAGAAATTCTTAATATCTGATTTTTATGTAAAAGTAGTTTTTTAGGTCTTGATATATCATGTTTTGCATAACCCGAATTTTTATATTCTTGTATTAAAAAGCCAATAAGAAATATTTCGTTATTTTTAGTTATTTTTCCATAAGAATCAGCTATGCTACAATGGCCTTCTCTTATTGATTTTACTTCTGTTCCTTTTAATACAATACCAGCTTCATATTTTTCTTCTATAAAATATTCAAAATAAGCTTTTTTATTTTTTAAAATAATTTTATTATTTATCGATTCCATATTTATCCCAAAAAAGAATTTATTAAAAAATAATATCCAATTACTATAACAATAAAATGGATGTATTATTTGATTAGTTTTGTTTTAAAAATTTAGGTTATTTTTTTATAAATTCAACAAGTTTAATTAATGATTGAAAAATAAAATAATTTTATTATTTATTCAATTAATTATGAAATATAGAGGTGTGATAACATTTGACCTTGATGGGACATTGATTTCAACCCAATCAGAAGCTAAGAATTGTTTTCTAGCAGCTTTCAAAAAAACTTTTAATGTAGATAATATTGAAGAACCTTTATTCAAAGGAGGAGTTGATTTAGAAATATTGTCTCGATTGTGCAAAAATATTAATATAAATTTAAATTCTAAACTAAAAAACTTGTTCATTGAAAATTATATAAATCAACTTCATACAATGGCAAATTATAAAAATTGGTTTATTCATGATAAAGCTGAAATTTTTTTAAAATATTTAAAAGATATTGGATTTATACTTGTTCTAGTTTCCGGCAATTTTTTTGAAACTGGTATTATAAAACTTGAAAAAACATATTTGAAAGAATATTTTTCTTTTTTATCTTTGAATAGTTCAGAAAAAAATAGAATTGATTTAATGAAAAATGCATTATTATATTCAAAAGAAAAAGGATTAAAACTTGTATCTCACTTTGGAGATGCATATTCAGATATTGTCTGTGCATATAATTTTAATATACCTTCTTTTTTATTCTTACCAGAATTTAATGGTTTTAATGAAAATTCTTTTTTTGGCGACTTGAAATCAAAGCTTCAGATAGAAAATATAGATAACATAATTGAAAAAACAAAAGAAATTTTTTATATAGATTCAACTAAAATATCTAAAATAGATACAAATAAATTTGATATGAAAAATGAATTCAATCAAACATTTAACTTCGAAAATGCTAATCTTTTAATTATTTTTAATTCTTATGAAGATGTAAAAAATAATTTTGAAAATTTAATTAATTTAAATATATTAGAAATTGGAGGTTAAATATGACAAATTTCTTTTCTATTCCATTAAGATTGGATTTTCTATCTACTGCTATTATTTTAATTTTTTCAATATTTGGTTTAATATTCTATAAATATAAAAAAGATAAATTTTTTTTGTTAGCAATTGCAATTATTCAGCTTGTGATTTTAGGTGTACTTTTCAATATTATCAAACATTTCCCTAATATATTAACAATTTCATGTATAATTTCAGTAGTTTTAATAATATTATTCCTTATTTTTAAAAGCGATAGAATCTTTACATATATCTCATTTTTAATACATTTTTGTTCAATTATTCAATTTATATATATTTTGAAATTAGTTTATTAAATTCCTAAATTAAAATGGGTGAATTTGATTTTGAGAATGTAATTGATTTTACAAATAAAATATACAAACAAAATAAACAGGATGCATATAAATATCTTATTGGTAAATATGAGGAAAATAAAAACTATATTGAAGATAGACAACATTTAAAAATTCTCTTGCTTTTAATCGATTTACAACAACAAACCAATTCTCAAGAAGATATAAGCTATTTTTTTAAAAAAGCATTGGAATATGCTATAAAATTTAACGATAATGAATCAATTATTGTATTATATAGGTATTATTGCCAATTATTATATAAAAACGCGAAATTGGATAAGTGTGAAACATTAATAGGAAATTTTATTACTAATTTCGATAAGTTTTCTTCTTTTCAAAATAGTATAAAGATTAAAGAAATAGAAATAGCTATAAGTAGTTTACTTAAAGAAGAAATAAAAGACAAAGATGACTTTTTCGAACTATTAAACGAAGAAATGGACCCTATACAGATTATTAAAATGATTGTATCATATAGTCGAAAATATATTTCTTCTATGAATGAAGAAGATATATTAAAATTAATTGAGATTTTTAGATTAGGGTTGCAATATATTTTTAAAAATAGAAATCATTTCAAAATTTTTCACCATGCTTTTTCAGAATTGCATAATTTACTTGGAAATTTATATTATTATTTTGGTCTTTTTTCTAAGGCTAAAAGACATTTTATAAGGGCTTTTTTAGAAAGTCTTTCTAAACCTGATATAAATATGTTTGCAAAATTCCAAAAAAACATATCTATATCATTATATGAAATAGGTCAAATTGATAAAGCTAACAAATATTTCGAAATAATAGAAAAATTATATAATAAAATAGAAGATCCGGTAGTATTGAATCAGTTTTATTCGGTGTTAGGCCTTTCTTGTATTAGAGAAGGGAAGTATTCTTTAGGTCACTCTTTGCTAAAATCAGCTATAAAATATAGAATGTCGATAAAAGATTATTTTACACTTCTACATACATTGAATTATGCTATAATTTTTTGCTTGCATAGAAATTTGAAAGAAGCATACAACTATTTTTTATATTTTGAAAAAATAGTTATCCAGTTACCCAATAGTTATTATTACTTATATTATATTCTTTATTTATCAATATTTAAAAAACAAAAATTTAATTCTTTGTTATTTGTACAAAAACTGTTGCTATTTCCTATTTATTCATTGCGTATTATTCCTCTTTTTTCATTATGTTTAAAATATAAATTACCAATAACAAAGAATCAAAAGTTTTGTGACATTATGTATCTATTTAAGAAAAGTTTCAAAAGTGAGCTAACAGATAAAGACTATGATAATTTCTCCAATCAATTTGACGAGTATGAAGATATTTTGAATTTAAAATCCAAAAATTATCTGTTAATAAAGGATATTAAATCTTTTAATAGAAATAGAAATATGTTTATTTTAGATTGGAAGAAGTTTATGAATTCTTCTATCTATAAATTAAATGAAAAAACATTGATTGATTTACTTTTCTTGAAATTACTTGATAATAATACTATTGTCGAATATAAAAATAAAAAATATATTTTAAATCATATATATAAATATGATATTGAATCAAATTTACTAAATTGGACAAGGAAAACCTTGTTTAATAGAATTTATTTAGAAAGAATAGCATTAATACCTATTGAATAAAGAAAAGAACGACTTTTGTAAAATTTTTTAATTGAATATTTCTTCCGAAATTTATTATTATTTTTTCTTTTTGTTTATTAATTCTCTTGGAAAAATTATTTTTAAATTCTTGTATCTCATTATTATTTTCTGAACAAACAAGATAATAATACCAATAAGATATTGATATAGGAATATAATAAGGTGGGTTAGAGAAGAGATTGAATGAATTTTGAATAGATTTTTTTAAAAAAGGATTTTCTTTTATTAATTCCTCTTTGTGTTCCAAAGAAAAAGAAACTAAGTTATAAATTATTTCATTTATTTCTTTTAGTTCAGGAAGAAACTTAAATTCCATCTTGGAATGTAATCCATAACACTGGAAATTAGATGATAAAAATTGAACATAAAAGAATAAACCATAATAAAATTCTATTAATAAAGGGATATTGAGTTCAAGAACTAATTTTTCACATAATTTGAGCATTTTATTAATTGCATTTATCGGTTGTCTTTTGAAATAAATATAAGCAGAAATATTTTCAATAAGAATAAAAAATATTTGAATTTTATTAAGCATAAGAAATAAAGGATTCAAGTATATTTCGTCAAATTTCTCATAAAATTTTTCATCTTCATTAAATATTTTAGTTATCCTTTCTAACTGCAAATCTATATCAATATCAATAAAAGGGAAATTATATAGTATAAAATAATCTTTATTGATATTTGATTTAAATTTAATAGAATCAATTAAATCATTATATTTAATCAAGTTATCTTGGTAAAGCCTTGGAACGATAAGAAATTTTAAAAAGGAAGTGTAAAAGTTATCATATTTTTCAAAATTATCTATTAATGCATTCTTTATCTTAATTGATTGATCTGGAAATAAAATTGGAAGTAATTCTTTTATTTCTTTTATAAAACTTATATCCTGATAATTATTATTTATAATTTCAATTTCAACTTTTTGTAAAGCATTAAATAGATAAGGTAAAATTAATCTATCAAGCAAAATAAACTTAACTATCTTATAAAAAAAAGTGAAATCCAATTTTTTAAGTAATTTTTTAAGCAATATTATTTTGTTTTCTAGTGATTCCTTTTCAAGTTTACCAATGCAATAAGCCAGTAATTTTTCTTCATCTATGCTAACACTTAATCCCTCTTCTAATAATGAAAAAAGATAAGATATTTTATCTATAATATTATCACTAATTTCAAATAGAATAGTTAAGATTGATTTTTTTAATTGTTTAGAAGTAGAGTTTATAATAAATTGTTTTAAATATTCATTTGAAATACTATAGAAATCATTACTTAAATTAATCCATTTCCTCTCTTTTGCTTTGTTAAAATAATTTTCTGATATTTCCTCGTCCATCCTATTATAGATATCTTTAATTTCTTCATAAGTAAGAGCTTGATTTGAAAATGCTAATATTGAAAGCAAAATTTGCATTTTATCTTCAATATCATTGATTCTATAACAATGTTCAAGTAAATCTGATTTTTGAGAGAAAATTTTATCAAAATCAAGTTGAATTATTTGATCAAATGTCAATGAAAATTCATCTTTTAATAAAGATAATAGATTTATCGCTCTACCAAGATATCCATCAGTTAGTTTATATAAATTCATTTCAAAAGATACTGAAACTGGTTTTTCAAAATAGTTCTGTAAAAAATTATCAAATTCTTCAAATTTTAGTTTTTGGACTTCTTCTGTATAAAAGCCAAATTTAGCAAGTGGTTCCATTAAATTGTCTGAATATAGTTCGTCTGTAAAGTAAGTGATAATTATTGAATATTTATCAGATAAGTTGTTTATAAATATAAGTGATTCTAATTGAGAATTCAAATAATTAAAATTATCTATAATCAATAGTATTTTTTTCTTTTCTTTATTAGATAAAATATTTTCGGTATCCAATGCATAATTTAATCTTTGTATGAGATCATCATTTGTTTTTTCCCATTCGTTAAGACAGATATAAACAGAAGTACAATCATGCAAATCACAAAAAAACTCGGATAATTTAAAGACAAGATATGTCTTTCCTGAGCCATGCGGTCCTTTGATTGCGAGTTTGATTTTATTTTTATCTGAATAGTATTCAATTATTTTTATCTCTTCTTTTCTAGGGAAATAGAATCCTTCAATTTTATTGATTGTCTGAATATTCTTTTTGCTGTCAAGTGAGAATACTTCTACTTTTTCACTTAATCCTTTTAATTCAAAATCTCCTACTTTAGTAAATTTAAATAGATTTTCTGCTTTATTCACTATACTTTTTGAAACATAACAGAAATTTGGTTGAGAAATAGATTGGATTCTTGATGCACTATTAATTGCTTGACCGACAAATACATCGTATTGGTCTCTTTTTGTGGTTGTAACTATTCCTGCATCAATACCTATTCTTACTGAGAAAGGAAATTTGTTTTCATTTTTAAATTGATTAACTTTTTTAAGTATATTAAAAGCACAATTGCAAGCATTAAGACTATCATTTACAGCAGATAAAGATGAATAGAAAACAGCACATATTGCATCACCTATATATTTTTCAACCCATCCATTATTTTTTTTTATTTCTTTTGAGCAAAAATCAAAGAAAAATGAAAGGTAGTCATCTATAATTTCGGGATCATTTTTTTCTGAAAATTCTGTGAACCCTACAAGATCTAAAAACAAAACTACTGCAAATATTCTTTTGGTTCTTTGTTGCATTTTTTATTATAGCTATATAAGTATTTCCCCGCTCATTTCATCAGGAATATTAATCCCCATTATTTTAAGCATAGTTGGAGATAAATCAGCTAGTTTTCCACCTTCTTTTAATTTTAATTTATTCTTAGATAAATTTTCTCTGTTTGATATGATTGTTAACCAGACAGGGTTTGATGTGTGGGCTGTCTGAGGTTCCATCGTTTGTAAATCCATCATTGTTTCAGCATTTCCATGATCTGAAAATAAAAATATGACTCCATCCATACTTAAAGCTTTTTCTACTATCTCGCCTACACATTCATCTACCACTTTGCATGCTTTTACTGCAGCTTCCATAACGCCGGTATGGCCTACCATATCTGGATTCGCAAAGTTTAATACTATAAAATCATAAATCCCTTTATCAAGAGCTTCTAACATTTTATCTTTTACTTCAAATGCAGACATTTCTGGTTTTAAATCGTAGGTTGCAACTTTTGGCGAAGGTACAAGAATTCTATCTTCACCTGGATAAATAATATCCTGTTGTCCATTAAAAAAGAAAGTAACATGAGCAAATTTTTCTGTTTCTGCAATACGAAGTTGCTTTAAGCCATTTTTTGATATTACTTCTCCCATAAGATTAGTCATCGTTTCTAGTGGATAAACAACTTCAACTTTTGCAAGTTTTGCATCTTTGATGTTTTCATAATATTCAGTAGTTGCAAGATAAAAAAGATTATTGACTTTTTTTCTTTCGAAAAATTCAAAATTCTCTTCGACAATTGCTTTAGTTATTTCTCTAGCTCTATCAAAACGATAATTAAAAAAGACTATTAAATCATTTTCCGAGATTGTTTTAAATCCTTTAATTATTCTTGGTTTGATAAATTCATCTGTTTGATCTTTTTCATAAGAATCATCTATTGCATCAAAAACATTATTAAAAAGTTGGTATTCAGACTTACCTAGAAATAACAAATCATAAAAAAGTTTTACTCTTTCCCATCTGTTATCCCTATCCATTGCATAATATCTTCCAGTTATACTAGTTATTTTGCCATAATTATTCTCGTTAATATAATTTAATAGATCTTTTGCATATTCTTTTGCTGAGGAAGGTGGAGTATCTCTACCATCTGATATCATATGAATATTAATTTTTTCAGAAGGGATCTTATTTCTTTTGAAAGATTCCAAATAACCAATTAAATGTTTTGTATGGGCATGTACTCCTTGATCCTGAACTAAACCAAAAATATGAATATTACCATCATTTTTTTTAATATGTTCAATAGCATTTAAAATAGGTTTTTTATTATAAAAACTGTTTTCATCTATATCTTTTGATATTCTTACTAAATTTTGATATACTACTCTTCCAGCTCCAATATTTAAATGTCCAACTTCAGAAGAACCTTGATTGTTATCTGGTAAACCAACATAAATACCAGATGCTTGGATCAATGTGGTCGGATAGTTTTCTATATATTTGAGATGATTTTTTGGTTTTGCCTCAAATATAGCATTATATCTATTTTCTGAAGAAAATCCCCATCCATCCCTAATAATAAACATATAAGGCTTTTTCATAAAACTTACTCCAGTAAAAATTATTCAACAATAATTTACAAATATAATTTATCAAAAAATTGAATTTTAGTAAAATCAAAGATTCATCAATTTATAAAAAGATTATTATAATTAATATTATCTATATCTAATTACATCTCCAGATATTGTAACAGAATTTGGAGTGAATAATCCGTCAGTAAGCATATTAAGTATAAACTGGAGTGCAGTAAAATGATAAGTTAATTTCAGGTTAATTACAGCATCACCTTTATACTTAACAATCTGCTCTTTAAGTATGTCTTCTAATTCTTTACTTGGTTCATTCAAAATAACCAGACGATAAATAAAACTTACTTCGGTAATTGTTATAGAGAAAGAACCTACAACAGTGTAATTTCGGATATTTGGATCATATGCTAATTTATTATCTTTCGATGAAAATTCAACATATGTGCAGGAAAATAATAATAGAAAAAGGGAAATGATTAAAATTGCTAATAAAATATTTTTTACTTTTCTAATCATAAAAATTTCTCCTTAAAATTTATTTATTGATAGCTTTAAAGTTAATTAAGCTTTTTCTTCGAAAAAAGGGCAAATTTTCTGATTTTCAATGAAATGACATTGCTCATTCATAGGAAAATGTTTTGAAAATTTTTCTTTCGCCGCAGCTGATATTTTAGAAGAAATCATCTTATTGTTTTTCTGTTTCAAACAAACATTAGAAATTCCCATGCTTTTTTTATCTTTTTCATGTTTTTTTAAATGATCATAAGAATTTTGAAGTAGATATTTACAATTAGACATTTTGCCTCCCTAATAGATAATTTGAAAATGGGTGATACTGGACTTGAACCAGTGACCTCATGCATGTGAAGCATGCGCTACTACCTGCTGAGCTAATCACCCTGTCTTTTATTCCGATATTAATTTTAATTGAAGTTTTTTTTTATTCAATACAAAAAAAGATTGCAATTTCAGAAAAACTTTATAAATTGCTTCTGTTAATCTTATTTTTATCCAATCTTATATGGGGGAATTAATGGAAAAAGAAAAACTCAAGAAACTTCAGCAAAAACTCATTGAAATGAAAAATGAAATATTGGATGATGTAGCAATTGAAAACAAAAGATTTGAAGAAGAGAAAGAAGTTGAGAGTTACTCGGAAGAATATGATTTAGCCAATTCAATATTAGAAAATAATTTAAGAGAAAATCTTGAAGAAAATGATTATAAAATGCTGAAACAAATTGAAAAAGCATTATCAAGAATTGAAGAAGGGTCATATACTGTTTGTGAAGTATGTGGTAATGAAATCGAAATAGAAAGACTTGAGATGATTCCATATGCGACAAAATGTTCAAAGTGTGCAAAGAAAAAATAAAATAAAATATGGAAAATGAAAAAGTAGAAAAAATCAAAGATTTATTGTATTCAATATATTCTTATCTTGATTGTTATCAGCAATCAATTGATAATGGTGTTATTCTATTTTCATTAAATCTTGAAAAGTTTACAATCGAAGAAAAAACAAAGAAAAATACAGAAAAATTAAATACTAAAAATATTAAAGAAAATAGTACATTTTTTTATTTAAATAAACAGAAAGAACTAGTTGATTTAATTAAACAAATTCATAATTGTTCAAAATGCGAATTAAGTTTAAAAAGAATCAATACAGTTCCAGGTGTCGGACCTATTGATAGTAAAATCATGATTATTGGGGAAGCACCAGGAGAACAAGAAGATATTCAAGGACTTCCTTTTGTTGGTAAGGCTGGTCAGTTATTGACAAAACTTCTGGTGAATTCTGGATTGCCAAGGGAAAAAATATATATAACCAATTGTTTAAAATGTCGCCCACCTAATAATAGACCTCCATTATTAGACGAAATGAAATCATGCTCCATTCATCTAATTAAGCAGCTAAACTTAATTAAACCCAAATTAATTATATCCTTAGGAGCAACATCTATTCAATTTTTACTTCAAAAAAAAGTATCTATTTCAAAGATTAGAGGAAATTTGATTGAAGTAAATATTTTTGATCAATCAATCTTAGTTTTTCCAACTTTTCATCCATCATTTCTTTTAAGAGATAATACTATTATACCAACAGCTCAAAAAGATTTTGATAAAATTTCACTATTCATAAAGAACAATAAACTTATTTAAGATTAAATTTAGTATATAAAATATTAGTAGTTTTATTATATGTTTTTTCATTAGGGAAAGAAAGAAATGTTGGCAGATATTGTTATAAATATACCATTAGATAAAACTTTTGAATATAGAATTCCTAAAGATATAGAAAGTAAAGTTCAAAAATACATTAGAGTTAAAATTGATTTTAATAATAAAATTGAATTAGGCGTAATAATTAATATTAAAGATGAAGCAGAAAGAGAATATAAAATAAAAGATATTTTAGATATCTACGATGAAGACCCAATTATTACAGAAAAAGAATTTATTCTTGCAAAATGGATAAGTGAAAGATATTTTTCTTCTATTGGGGAATCTCTTTTTCTTTTTATTCCTAAAGGATTAAAAGAGTTAAAAAAAAAATCTACTGTTAATCCTGCTCATATAAAAATAAAGGCATCAAAACTGAATGAAGAACAGGAACAAGTTTTCAATTCAATTTTAAATTCTTATTATAATATCAACAAACTTGATTCAAATAATAAGGAAGTTTTCGATAAATTTTTACTTAATGGAATTACAGGTTCAGGTAAGACTGAGATATATTTTCAGATCATAAAGAAAATGGTGGATGATGGAAAACAGGTAATTTTACTATTGCCTGAAATAGCTCTAACTCCTCAAATGATATCTTTTTTTAAAGATAGATTAGGGCAGGAAATTGGCCTTATTCATTCTAAAATATCTAAAAGTGAAAAATTACTTATTTTCAAGAAGGTAATTCGTAAAGAAATTAATATAATTATAGGTCCAAGGTCTGCTCTTTTTGTCCCGGCCTTTGATTTGGGATGTATAATAATAGATGAAGAACATGATGATTCATACAAATCTCAGCAAAAGCCTCGATATGATGCAAGATTCGTGGCTATTCAAAGGGCTAAATTATATAAAGGATTATGTATTTTTGGTTCTGCAACTCCTTCAATAGAATCTTGGTACGCAGCTCAAAAGGGAGAATTAAAATTATTAACTTTATTTAATAGATATAATAAAACTCCTTTACCATCGGTAAATTTATTAAACCTCACGAAAACAGAAAATTTTAAGGATTTTTATATATCTTTAGAACTATTGGAAAAGATAAAGCAACATTTAAATAATAATAAAAAAGTCATAATTTTCTTGAATAGAAGAGGATTTAATTCTTTTATACAATGCTCTAATTGTGGACAGACTTTATTTTGTGATGAATGTTCAATTCCTTTAACATATCATAAGCTAACCAATACTTTACAATGTCATTATTGTGGGAAAATAAAAGAAATTCCAGAGCTATGTCCTGTATGTCATAAGAAAAGTTTAAAATATTTAGGGTCTGGTACAGAAAAAGTAGAAAACTTGCTTAGAGAATATTTTAATGATAAGATTATTGAAAGATTTGATGCTGATTCAGTCAAATTAAAAAGTTATGACTCAATATTAAAGAATTTCAAAGAAGGGAAAATAGATATATTGATTGGAACTCAAATGATTACAAAAGGACATCATTTCCCAGAAGTTTCACTTGTTTGCGTTGTAAACGCAGATATTTTGCTTAATATACCTGATTTTAAGGCAAATGAAAAGACTTTTCAAACGCTGGTTCAAGTTGCTGGAAGAGCAGGTAGAGGAGAAGAACAAGGAGAAGTATTGATACAAACTTTAAGACCAAATCATTATGCGATAAGTTTAGTAAAAAATCAAGATTATATATCATTTATAGAAAAAGAATTAGAGGTAAGAAAGACACTTGGTTATCCTCCATTTTTTAGAATGCTTCGCATACTAGTAAAAGGAATTGATGATAGTAAAGTATCTTTATCAATAAAAAAAATCTTTTTTATGATTCAGAAATTTATTCTTGATTTTAAGTTAAAAGATAAAATAATAATAATAGGACCATCAAAAGCTCCAATAGAAAAAATTCAAAAAAATTTTAGATATCATCTAATATTAAAGTCTAAAAAGTTAGAATATCTAATTCAAACTGGCAGTTTTATTAATGCTAATTTACAGCTTAAAGAAAAGAGGATGATTGAAATAGATATAGATCCAATAACATTGCTTTAATAAAAAAGAATTTAGTAAAAAGAAATAAAATAAAATTGTAAATACTCCACTAAAAGTGAAAATTAAAGATATAAAAAAAGAAAAAAATGAAAAAAATATTTAGTAATCCTATATTTTATTTATTGATTTTTATTTATTTAATCATCCTATTCTTACTATCACCCATTATTGTCATTATATTGCTCTTAATAAAGGATTTAAGAGCTAAATTTATAAGAAGAATTATACCAGTAAAGTTTAAAAATAATAAAAAAATACTTGTTCATGCTTCAAGCGCCGGCGAGGCTATTCTAGCATATAATTTATTTGAAAAAAATGCTAATTACACTTATTTTAATGAAGGAGCATTTCAAATTTTTAAGGCTAAAAAAGTAGAAAATAATCCAATACCTTTTGAATTTTTTATTTCTATAATTATATTTATTTTACTAAATAAATACAGAACTGTTGTTTTTATTGAACAGGAAATCTGGCCAGCTTTTCTTATTTTTAATAAATTATTTAATAAAAAATTAATACTTTTAAATTGTAATATGTATGAAAAAAGTTTCGAAACTCAAAAAAAATTTAAATTTTTTTTTAGTAAATTATTTTCTTTTTATGATGAAGTAATATCAAAGTCAGAAGAAGATATGAATAAATTTCTTGAAATAAATCAAGATGTAAAAATTCAAAATTTATATAATTTCAAGATTTTATCTTCTTTCAAAACAATTAAAAACAATAATAAATCTGATGATGATAATGAAAAATCTATATTACAAAAAAAAATAATACTATTTGCTTCTTTTCATCAACAGGAATTTTCGATTTTTATAGATGTTGTTTTAAGTTTAAGAGAAAAAGATTACTTTTTTATTATAGCTCCCAGGCATATTGATAAAGTAAAGATGTTAATTGACCAATTAGAAGATAAAAATCTTACTTACGAATTACTAAGTAATTCATCATATTTATTTGATGACAGTAAAGGAAATGATACAAATGAAAACAAAATTACTAGAATTTTTCAAAATATAATTAAATCAAATTTCCAAAATGAGGTACTTGTAATAGATAAATATGGTTTTTTATCAGACTTTTATAGATATTCTTCAATTTCCATAATTGGAGGATCTTTTAACAATAAAGGAGGACAGAATTTTGTCGAGGCAATTCTCCAAAAAAATCCTGTAATAATGGGTCCATCTTATGAAAATTTTTTGGATATGTTAGATATTTTTAAAGGTCCCTGGCTAAATATTATAAATAATTGCAATGATAGAAATGAACTAGTTTTATCAATAATTGAGAAAATTGAAAAAATACTAATTAAAGATTATAAAAAAATTTATATTAACATCGAAACAAAGATTTTACAACTAAAGAAAATTGCCGAAAAACAGAATGAGTATATTCAAAATTTATTATAGAATATTTTGTCCTATTTGGTAATTTTTGAATTTTATACTGTTGATTTTATAAAGGTAAGTAATATTATTTAAAGAGTGAAAAATGAAAAAAACAAAAAAAATCTCTTTAATTATTTTGATTATTATCTTAATTCTTGTTTTTACATCAATTGTTTCATCTCAAGCAATTTCAGGTCTTGTAGAAGTAATAGATGCATCTTTAATAGGTAAAAAACTAGCTTCTGGTTCTATATATAATCCTGATGAGAATAGTTGTATAACTTCAAAATATACTATGCTTACAGTTTTATTACTTGAAAATATAATCAATGGTAAAAAAACAATTGTATACGTTATAGATACAAATCCAAATTTTAAATTTAATGATTCAATAATGGCAATATCTTCTAGAGCTGCAAAAGAATTAGGAGAAAATAATAATGTACAGATAGCTGTTAAAGTCACTGTTTTGAAAGAAGGGACAAGTGTCCAACCAGGTAATCAAAATCAACAACAAAACCAGCAACAAACACAAACAACGACAACATCTTCTACAAATATAAATCAAACTAATCAAACATCAGAAACACAGCAAACAGCTATTTCAAGCTTGACATCGCCAATACCAATATATACCAATGCAAAACAGACTAATACAACATATTACTATATCCAGGTAGGAGCTTTTAAAAGTAAAGATAATGCAATTATTTTAGCGCAAAAATTAAAAAATTTAGGGTATAAGGTGTTTATTTATTATAACCAATTATATAAAGTAATAGTCGGTCCATATACAAAACAAGAAGAAGCAATAGAATTAAAGAAGCTTCTTTCAAACATTTTACCAAACGATCAACCTTTTATTTTTTCTGCAAATATAATTTTTGAATAAAAGTGATGAAAAAAATATTAGTAATTTCAGATATTCATTATCCAACAAGATTAAAAAACATAAAAATTTTAGATAATTTAATTGAATTAATGAAAGATTTCGATATTACAGTGGGATGTGGAGATTATGTGAATTTGTCAGTTGTAGAATTGATAAGAAATCAAGTTAAAAATTGCTATTTGGTAAAAGGAAATATGGATTTTTTCGATGATCTTCCCCAGAAATTAATTGTTGAATTGCAAAATTATAAAGTTGGTATTATTCATGGAGATGGTTCTCCTTTTGGAATAGAAAGAAGAATTTTAAAAAATTTCGAAAATAAACCTGATCTAATATTATTCGGGCATACTCATTGTAAAGAAGATAAAATTATTGAAAATATAAGAATGATAAATCCAGGTGCCTTATGCGATGGGAACTTTTGTAAAATAAATATATATGATAATGAAATTGATGTTGAATTTTGTAAAATTTAATTTAAGAAAATTATCTCAATAAATCTAAAATCACAGAAGTTGAATTTTCCTTGATGTTATTAGGAAGCATATTATAAATCGAACTTGCGATTTTCTTTAACTCCTTTTCACTTATAGATATGATTGAATTTGAGTTTTCCTGTAAAATACTATTTACGTTTGTTCTTACCTGTTCGATTTTACCTTCATAACCTTTTATTATGGATGTTAAATCTGATTTGTTTTTGAAAATATCTTCTTTTTCTTCTTTAGTAAACAAAGGAAAATTGTTATATGTAGCATCATTAATAGATGTAAAATCACCTGTTTTTTGAAATAATGATACCGAAGAGATTTTCATCTGGAGTTGAGATATAAATTCTTGCAATGAAAAAGTCGATCTGTAAGTATTATTTCGAACAAAAATTGTAGAAGTTTCATTTTGCTGTTGATTGTTTTCAACTTTTTGAGTAGTGCTGTTTTTTTCTGTTTTTAAGATTTCTCTTGTTTCGGTGATTTTAGAATTTACAACCTGGTTTTGATTAATTTTCATAAAAACCTCCCTGTCCAATAAAATATTAAGATAAAAAATTAAAAAAGTCAATAAAACCTTAAAAAATTAGAATTTATTTTATATAAATATTGAATTGATATTTTTAATTTCGCTAAAAATACTTTTATTTTTATAATTTTTATATATTTTATTAGGAAATAAAGCGCCAAAATCAATTTTAAGGAATTTGTACTATCGAAAAAAAAATTTATTATATGTTTTTAATTTTCATTATTATTATCACTACTCTTTTCTTAGGTAGTCAAAACAAAGTAAATGAAGAATTAAAAGTCGCATATATAAATCAAAAATATCCTTATTTCTTTATTTCAAAAAATTCACAACAAAAAATAATAGATGATAAAAGTTTCAATGGATTTGAATATATTATTTTAATTGAATTTGTTAATCATTTTAAATATAAATTTACATTATCCTTATATGAAAAAAATAATAATTACGATGTTATTATTGGAGGGATAATTTATTCAAAAAATATTGAATCTTTGTTTAATAATTATAGTTTTTTAAGATATTTTGAAGATTCAATTTCTGTTTTTTGTTTGAAAAAAAATAGTTTTACTATTGATGATTTTAAAAACACGAATAATGAACAGATAGGTATGTTAATGTATTCATACGCTTATTTTCTTTTAAGACAGTATCTTCCAAAAACCAAAATATATGCATATGAAGAAGATATGATAAAAGATTTAATTGATGAAAAAATAAAATTTATTGTAGTTGATGATACCTTTTTATCAATACCAAAATCATATTCTTCATTAATGAAAAATATAGGAAAGATATATAGTGAATATATTGGTATTCTTATTAGCAAATCAAAGCCAGAATTAATTAATAGGTTTAAAGATATTATTTCTGGCATCAATTTTATGGAGGTTTTAAAATGGTTAAAATAGGTGTTATAGGCGTTGGCCATATGGGAGAATACCATGTAAATGTCATTAAATTGCTTGAAAGTCTTGGTCTTGTTAAATTTAGTGGTATATATGATATTAATCCTACCAGAATGCATTTTATTTCCTCTAAATACAATATTAAAGAATATAAATCAGCCCAAGAGCTTTTAAAAAATGTTGATTGTGTCACATGTGCTGTAAATACCAATCAGCATTTTATTGTAGCAGAAGAAGTATTAAAATCTAAAGTTAATCTTTTAATTGAAAAACCTTTTACAACTAAGTATGGTGAAGCAGAGAGATTGGTTGAATTAGCTAAAAAATATGACTTAAAATTGCAGGTAGGACATATCGAAAGATTTAATGGTGTTATTCAGGAGCTTAAGAAAAAATACTTAAAAAAAACATTCTATATTGAAGCTACAAGGATGAATCCTTATGGGAAAAAGGAAAGAGATTCAGGGGTTATTCTGGATCTTATGGTCCATGATATTGATATTATTTTAAATTATTTTGATGAAGAAATAAAACAAATTTCATGTTTTGCTAAAAGAATATATACACCATACGAAGATTTTGCAGTTGCTGATATTCTTTTTTCATCTGGCCTTATAGCTAATTTTAAATGTTCAAGAGCATCTTTTATAAAAAACAGAACATTAGCAATTGCTCAAGAATCAAATTACCTCTTTTTGAACTATGACACAAAAGAAATAGAGATCTATAAAGATACAAGTACAAGATTTGAAGTAGATCAAAAAGAATTAATATATTATAGAGGTGGTTTTGTAGAGAGAATTACGATACATGAAGAAAATGCATTAAAAGATGAAATAGTTCATTTTATTAATACAGTAGAGGGTAAAGAACCACAGGAATTCAACAATGAAAATGATTTGCTTGTTTTAAAAACAGCTTTAAATATTATAAAAACAGCTAAAGCGACATGTGATATTCCTTATGAAGGAGATATTTAGTAATAATTTTATTAATGAGGATAAATATGAATATAGCAGTAATAGGAGCCACAGGGCTTGTTGGCAAAAAAATGATTGAATTATTAGAAAATTCAAACTTCGATATTGATGAAATATATTTTTTTGCTTCGGAAAGATCTAAGGGAGAAGAAATATTTTTCAGAGTTGAAAAGCATATTGTTCTTGAATTAAAAGAAGAAAACATATTAGATAAAAATCTTGATCTAGTTTTTATAGCTTCAGGAAATGATATTTCTGAAAAATATTCTCCGATATTATCTCAAAAAGGGACATATATTATAGATAAATCATCAAGATTTAGATTGGATAAAAATATTCCACTAATTGTTCCAGAAGTAAACTTTAATCATTTAAAAGATGAAGATAGAATAATAGCAAATCCTAACTGTACTACTATCCCTTTAGCCATGGCTCTTTTTCCAGTAGATAAAGATTTTAATATTAAAAAGGTTTTTGTTGCATCTTATCAATCTGTCAGCGGTGCGGGAAAAGATGGGCTTAATGATTATATAAATCAAATAAATGATATTGCCAATGGAAAGCCACCAATTCCATCATATTTTAATTTTCCTATAGCAGGAAATCTTATTCCTCAAATCGATTCATTTTACTTGGAAGGCGATTTTTTTGGTTATACTAAAGAGGAAGGTAAGTTAATACAGGAACTTAGAAAAATTATCGATAGAAATGATTTATTTATTGATACAATTAATGTCAGAGTTCCTGTAAAAGTAGGACATTCAGAAGTTGTTTTTGTAGAGACAGAAAAAGAATGCTCTGTATATGAAATTAAAGAATCAATGGCTAAGATGGAAAATTTAATAATATTAGATGATATTCAGAATAACTTATATCCTATGCCTTATTATCTAGAAGATACTGATGCTACTTATGTAGGAAGAATTAAACAAAACCCTGAAAGTAAAAATCATTTTTCTTTCTGGTTAGTAGCAGATAATTTAAGAAGAGGAGCAGCTTCAAATGCTTTTAATATTTTTAAGAAACTTGTTGAAAAAGGAAAAATAAAATAAATTTTAATTAATAATATTGAAAAAATATAATTAAATAATATGATTATTACGAAAATAGATTAAAAGATAAAATAAAGGAGTCAGAATGCTTGTTTCTCTATCATCATTATTATCTAAGGCAAATAACATCAAAAAAAAGGCAATTGTCGCTGGAGCTAATGATTCTCATGTGCTTGAAGCAGTAAAAGAAGCTAAAAAAGATGATATTATTACACCAATTTTGATAGGTGAAAGACAGAAAATTGAAGAAATTGCAAAACAGATTTCTTTTAATATTTCCGATGTCCAAATAGTTGACTGCTCTGGTGAAACAAATATTGCTAAAAAAGCTATTGAAATGATGCATAATGATGAAGCAGATATTTTAATAAAAGGTTTAATAAATACAGCAGTTATATTAAAATGGGTTTTGAATAAGGATTATAACCTAAATCTAGGTAAAACTCTTTCTCATGTTGCACTCATGGAAATACCCAATAGAAATAAAATATTATTCTTATCAGATGCAGCTTTAAATATTTTACCCGATATTGATCAAAAAGTGTTTATCACTGAAAATGCCATCAATTTAGCAAAAAAACTTGGTTATGAAAAACCAAAAGTCGCCATTATTTCATCAAATGAAAAGGTGAGTGAAAAATTAACTTCTTCTATTGATGCTGCTATTATTTCTAAAATGGGAGATAGAAACAATTTTGGACCATGTATAATTGATGGACCATTAGCTCTTGATATTGCAATATCTAAGGAAGCTTTAGATTTAAAGGGTATTTCTTCAAGTGTTGAAGGTGATGCTGATATATTAATTTTACCAAATATAGATGCTGCAAATGTTTTATACAAATCTTTAATCTATTTTGCTAAAGCTGAAACTGCTGGTGTCATTGTCGGTTCTAGAAAACCAGTCGTTGTTACATCAAGAGCAGATTCAGCATTATCAAAACTATATTCAATTGCATTGGCTTCTTTGCTATAAAATATTAAAATGCAACTTAGGAGATAATATGAGAAAAGAAATAGTTTTTTTTATTTTAATCTCAGTTATGTTATTGTTCTTTTCTGCTTCGAGTTGTTCGACAACCTCTACTACGACTACAACTACTACGCAGCAGGAAAGTCAACAACAAACTCAACAACAGACTCAACAAACTCAATCTCAACCAGAGATATTAAAAGAAAAAGAATATCAGGGAATTACTTATGAAAATATTCCTTCAAATATTGATTTAGATAAATTAACACAAGAATTAACTTCTTTTTTCAAGGAATATGAAGATACCGTATTATCTAAAAATTATGATAAATGGATTACAATGATTTCGGAAAAATATAAATTAAAATATGGTGATCCAAAATCTCTTGAAAAATTAAAGTTGACTCTATATGGCATATATACTTTAAAAGATTATTTTTATAATGTTGTATATCAATCAAGAATTCAGCTTAATCAGGGTAAACCATTGCAAATTTTCAAAGTTTCCTTTGTAAATTCGATGACTAAAGCAGTTGTAAATGTGAAATTTGAAGATAAATTATTGACTTATTTTTTTATTTATGAAAATAATTCGTGGAAAATAGGAGTTCCAGAAGATTTTGAATAATATTTTCAAAATTCTGATTAAAATTTACGATAAAATAAAGTGGAGGAAATAAATGAGAAAAAATTTTCTTTTAATAATAGTTAGTATTTTCTTTTTTTCTATAACTATTTTTGCTCAGGGAACTTCTAACGACCCATATACAGCCCAACAACCCGATCAAATAACATTAGAAGAATTATTTTTGGGACTTCAAAATATTCCAATTGAATATTTCGAAGAAATGATTATTTCTTCAAATAATCACGATGCTTTAATGATGGTTGTTTCTATATTAGCACAAAATAATGATCCACAATCAATAGCCTTATTAATAAGATTAATAGATCCAAATTATGTTCAAATGATTAATGGAACAGTAATTAATGATTGGTGGGATGTAAAAGTAGAAGCTATAATTGCTCTTGGCAAAATGAAAGCTAAAGATGCAGTGCCAGTATTGATTAAAATATTGCAAACATCAAATGATCCAATAGTAAAGGCATATGCAGCTATGGCTCTTGGTCAAATAGGAGATAAAAGTGCTGTTGATGTTTTACTTATTCAACTTCAGATAGTCATGGCATCTTGGAAATCCGATAATCTTCCTTTGATGTATGGATTAATTGTTGGATTAGGTGATCTTGGTGATCCAAAAGCTATTCCTATACTTTTGCAGATTTCTCAGGGACCATATCCATCATTTATTAGACAGGTAGCTGTTGCTTCTTTGAAAAAAGTAAGCTCAAGTAAATAATTTATGATTTTAAATAATTGATTTTTTAATTCAATAAATACTATAAAACTTATTATAATTTATTTTATAATTTCCCTTAGAGTATTAATTAAAATCAGAAAGTGAAAGTGGCTCATTTACCTCAATGTCTTTGATTGCTTTTTTGTTAAGTATATTAAAATAATTTTTCGCATCATTATAACCAAGATTTGGTCTTTGAGAAATAATATCCTCTTTTTTTAAAATTTCACCTTTATGTATTTTGTTTTTTGCATATAATCCTTTTCTTGCATATGTAAGTTCTTTAAATTCTTTTTCACTTATTATAAGTTTTCCATTACCTTTTATTTTATCAATGTTATTTATAGCATTTTTTATCTCTAAAAATTCATTAGGTAACATGGATATGGGATTGTCTGCTTCATTATTGTTTCTATCATCTGTGAAATGTTTTTCTATAATTTTAGCACCTAAAAAAAGAGATAATATAGTAGGAGTGATAGATAAACTGTGATCTGAAAAACCACTAATAAGATTGAATTTTTTTCTTAAATATTTTATTCTGCTTAAATTTAACGAAATGGTTTTTACAGGATATTCTACAATGCAATGTAAAAGGTAAATAGAAGACTGATTTTTGAAAAATGAAATAATTTTTTTTATTTCTTTATCAGTCGAAATTCCTGTAGAAATTATTATAGGCAGTTTTAATTCTTTATTTATATCTGAAAGATAATCTATTAGAACAAAATCCGTAGTTTCACCTGAGGCTATTTTAATAAAAGAAAATGTTTTCAATTTATTAAAATTAAATTTTTCAAAAAAAACCACTGCATCATCATAAGAAAAAAACGAAGTCCCCCATTTGTATCCATTTTTTTCGTTAAAAATAAAAAGCTTTTCATAATCTGTTTGTGAAAGTTGTATTTTATCTATAGCTTGTATTACATTTTTTCCATCAATTTGCAAAACTTGAGAATAATATTTTTCATTTATTAAATTTTTACCTGTAAAAAATTGAAACTTTAAATAATCTGCTCCACTTTTAATTGCAAGTTGACAAAGCATTTTAGCTCTATTTAAATTCCCTGTGAAATTACATCCAATTTCCGCAATTAAAGAAGGTAATTTAATATCTTTTTTCATAATAAAATCCTGGGTTATTAGTATGGTTTTATGATGAATAGTCTAAATATTGACAATTTTTACTCTTCTTTTTTTTCTTCAATTAAAGGAAGTATTTTATTTTTAATTAGTTCATCTCTTGAATTAGAATCTTTAATATCAAAATCTGTTAATTTAAATAATGGATGTAGTTCTTTATCTTTATCTAAAAAGTAATAAATATCTTCATCTTTTTCTCTTATTATAACTATAGAATGCTCTTGAATCTTATAAGGAAGAAGATAGTAGGTTTCTCTGCAACTACATCTAAGATAAGAGTATTTTTCACAATTATGTTCATAAATTGACTTATATAATTTTTCTATGCAACAATTTCTATATGCCATTGTTTACCTCATTAGATAATTTAATGAAAATATGCTAAAAAGCAATACAAAAAAAGTTGAAAAAAAAAAATAATTTTATTTAATAAATACATAAGATATTTATAAGCATTAAAACTAAAAAGGAGATTAAAATGCCAGCTTTTGTAAATTCATCTAAATGTACTGGTTGTGGTGCATGTGTCGATGTTTGTCCTGTTCAGGCTATTTCTCTTGTAAATGGTAAAGCTGTTGTCGATAAAGAAACATGCATAGATTGTGCAGCTTGTACATCAGAATGTCCTTCTGAAGCAATTACAATGGAGTAGTCAAAATATAGCCAATAAAATTTTCCAATAATATGGGACTGTCTCAAAACTTATGAGGCAGTCCTTTTTTTTATAAATGAAATAAAAGCAGATAATAAAAAAAAGAAGCTGTCGCTTAAGTTTTAGGACAACCTCTTTTATTATTATTTTTTTTCAAAATTTAATAATATATATTTTTTATATGGTAAAATCTTATGTGTAAAGTTTATTTTCAATATATCTTCTAGTTTCTTCTATAATTGGAAGAAGTTCTTTTTCGATATTATCTAATTTTTCTTTAATTTCTTTTATAAATTTGTCATCATCCAATCCCTTTAAGTTTATGAGTACATTGTATTTTGCTGCAAAAAAGGCTGCTTGAAGGTTTAAGCAAGCTACACCAACATCAGATATTGCATTTATATTTCCTATTTTTGCAATTTCTTTTAAATAATTTGCCACATCTAAGGTAAGTCTTGATGTTTCATAAGGGATACTACAAGCAGCAATTGTAGCAGAAGTTATCTTGTTTGAATCTTTCGTCTTAATAGCAGCCATAAGGTTATTAAAGGATTCGGTATCTTTATCTATTAGCTCCAAAAATACTTTTTTTAAATTATGCAATTCAAATGCTATTTTTTCAGCTTGTTCACTGACATTTTCATAATTCTTTTTTTTGAATGTAAGATTACCCACCATACTACCCAGTGAAGCAGCTAGACTTCCGTTCAATGCTGCCACAGAACCACCACCAGGAGCGGGAGATTTAGAAGCAAGCTCATCTGTAAAATCAGATAAAGATAAGTTAATTAAGTTGTTTTTATTTTTTATTTTATATTCAATTATTTTTTCATCAGGATCAAATTTCTGAACTTCTGATAATCCTAAAGAAAAAGATGCTATTTCAATTATTTCTCTTTCACTAACAGCTCGGCTTAAACCCATTTTTTTGATATAGTGTAAACCAGAATCAATTATCGCAGTTAGAGGAACAAGACCAACTATTTCTGAACCGGTTATTCTTACATTCAATTTCTCAGCTTCTATACACGCAGCATCAAAAACATGATGCATATTTGTAACATTGAAATTAGTCAAATTAATTGATATTTGAGCTCTTCTATAGTCATCCACATACCAGCCAATTGCCTTGCATTCCTTAAATAATCCAGGTATTACTGTTTCAGTTCCATCTGCATTTTTTTTGGTTTCACCTTTTTCTCTTATTTTTTTTGCAATTGCATTTGCAATTGTTTTATCTTTAGTATTTAAGTTTAAATTATATGCTATTAAAAAAGGTCTAGCTCCAATAACAGTTGCACCAGTTTTTTGAGTTAATTCTGAAAAGGTAGATGGTCCAAAATCTGGTTGCCATTTAGGATCAGATAATTTTTCTTTAAGAGATTCATATTCACCCGCTCTTATATCAGCTAAATTCTTTCTATAATCAGAACTTGCAGCAAATTCATATAGATATACTGGAATTTGAAGTTCTTCTCCAACTCGTTTACCAAGTTTTTTTGCGAGTTCCACACATTCTTCCATAGTCATATCAGACACAGGAATAAAAGGGCACACATCGCAAGCTCCAATTCTAGGATGAGCTCCTTTATGTTGGCTCATATCTATAAGATTGCTTGCAACCTTAATAGCATTAAAAGCTGCTTCCACTACATTATCTGGATTACCAACAAATGTATATACAGTCCTATTTGTGTCTTTTCCAGCATCTATATCAAGTAATTTGACTTCCGATACAGATTTTATAGATTCAGCTATTTTTTGTATTATTTCTTCATTTTTCCCTTCAGAAAAATTAGGCACGCATTCAACAATTTTCATTGTTTGACCCCCAATAATGATAAATAAGACAAATCTAAATTATCAAAGGTTCATAAATTTTCAAGAAATGAATTTGTTAAAAAACTCTTGACAATTATCATCTCTATGTTAATAAAAGAACAGATGGCAGCAATTCCAACATAGCTCAGCCGGTAGAGCAGCTGACTGTTAATCAGCGGGTCGCAGGTTCAAGTCCTGCTGTTGGAGTTTGAAGGAGCAACGAAAGTTGCTCCTTTTTTTTATAAATTTTGTATTTAAATCTTTTTAATTTGCAAATTTTCCTTTTATTATATATTTATTATTAATTTTCAAAGTAAATAAGAATAAAGTAAATAATAATATAAAAAAAGAATAGAAATATTTTTAGATAAAAACGAATTTTATTAGTATGTTGTAAAATTGATAATATCAATATCAAAAAAAAGGCTACCTCCTTTTTTGAGATAGCCCTTTTAATTTTAATAAATTAAACTTTGAGTTATCAATAAGATTGTTCCATATAGGAATTAATCATATAAGAATAACTCTTTTATTTGTTTATCATGAAAACAAGTAAATCGACACATCTATTTGAATAACCCCATTCATTATCATACCACGAGACTATCTTAAAGAATCTTTTTTCACCTTTAAGATTATTTTGAAGCGTTGCAAGTGAATCATAGGTAGAAGAAGCATCATTATGAATAAAATCGGAAGAAACCAGTTCTTCATCGGTATATGAAAGGATTCCTTTTAAGTATGTTTTCGAGGCAGATTTTAACAGGCTATCTATTTCTTCAATAGAAGTATCTTTTGTAGAGGTAAATGTTAAATCAACTGCTGAAACATTAGCAGTAGGAACTCTAAAAGACATGCCTGTTAATTTCCCTTTTACTTCAGGCAAAACTTCTCCAACAGCTTTTGCAGCTCCAGTTGTTGAGGGTATTATGTTTATAGCTGCAGCTCTTCCACCTCTCCAATCTTTCTTTGAAGGACCATCTACTGTCTTTTGAGTTGCTGTATAAGAATGAATAGTAGTCATTAATCCTCTATCTATACCAATACCTTCTTTTAATAAGACATAAACAAGAGGAGCAAGACAGTTAGTAGTGCATGATGCATTTGAAATAATGTTATGCTTTGTGGAATCATACTCTTTTTCATTAACACCCATAACAATTGTCTTTACATCTCCTTTACCAGGTGCAGTAATTATAACTTTTTTAGCTCCTGCATCAAGATGTCCTTTTGCTTTTTCAGAGTCAGTAAATAAGCCGGTAGCTTCAAACACATATTCTACGCCTAAAGATTTCCAGGGTAATTCAGATGGATTCTTTGTAGCCATGATACATTTTGTTTTATAACCGTTTACTATAAAAACATCATCATTTTCCAATGAAGAATCACTTTTTTCAGTTGTGATTGGATATTTGAATTTTCCATGAACCGAATCATATTTTAATTGGTACGCAAAATATTCAGCATCTGTTGAAATATCAACGACCGCAACAACATCTAAAACTTTTCCAAGTAATCCTTTTTCAACAATTGCCTGATATACCAACCTTCCTATTCTTCCAAAACCGTTAATTGCAATTTTAACAGCCATATATTCTCCTTTATACATAATTAGATTATAAAATTAATTTAAAAAATCAACAAATTAAAAAACCATATTCTATATCATATAATTTATAATAAAAGTAAAGTATATATTAACAAAGGTATACTAAAATTTTATAATTATATTTTGTTAATTCTTAATTTTTTTTATTGCTAATTCGTTTTCAACTCTTATTACAACATCATTTAATATATAAAATTTATAACTGTATATATTTCCAGATTCGTCTTCTCCTTTATTTTCATAAAAATAAATTTTTTCATTTCCCATATTTTGGATAGAATCTGGCTTTTCCAATTCTGTAATCAAATCTGATTCTCTTTTACCTAAGACGGTAAAACTCAATAAATAATAGTGATCCCATGTTTCAAGTTCATATAGATTTTGAATACTATCTTTTACTCTTTCAATTATCAATATTCCTTTTTCAGATTTTGCAGAATACCAGAGTTGAGAAAAACTTGCCCATTTAATATAAAGACCTTCCCTGTACCTTAAAACAAGTAAGGTAGTATTAAACTGATTTGAGATGCTCTCAACTTTTAAAAGCGCAGAATTTTTTTGATGATTAATAACCTTATATGTTCCATTATTACAGAATTTTCTTCCTCTTGTCAAAAATGTTCCATCTTTATTAAATACAATAGTAAAATATGTGTCTTGAAGTGGAAGAATCCATTTACCCAGAAAAAAATTGGTTTTCCAGGGGATCAGGTTAACACACCCTTCAAAAGATAGAAAAAAAAGGATAAGAATCAAAATTAAAATCTTATTATACTTATTACTTAGCATTATTAAATCTCCTTAACAAAAATAAATATAACTTAATTACTAATAATATTGACAATTAGATAAACTTGATATCCTAAATATACTTTTATATCTATGTCATATAATCTTGTTATCAAATTATAGCATTGATAAAAAATTTAAAGCAAAAACAAAATAAAATTTCCTAAAATAGAGGTTTATATGAGTTCAAAAGTAAATGAATCTGAAATCAAAACTAGGCAGGCATTAAAATTCTTGTGGAAGTATTTAAAATCTGGTCTTTTAAGCATTTCTTTAGGTATTCTTTTTCTTATGACTGCTGATTATCTTCAGATTTTAATATATAGAATAGTTGGAAAAACGATAGATCAGCTTTCATTTCAAAATATTTCATATGATTTAATAACAAAAAATGCTTTAATAATTCTTTCTTTTGCAATTTTAATGGCATTAGTCAGGTTCTTCTGGCGTCATTTCATTATTGGAAATTCTAGAAAGAAAGAAAAAGAAATAAGAGATGATATGTTTACTAAAATTCAATCTTTATCTTTTTCATTTTTTAATAAAACAAAAACAGGTGATTTAATGGCTCTTTTAATAAATGATTTAGGAGCTATTCAAAGAACATTTGGTTTTGGAATTGTTATAGTTGTAGATATAATTTTTTTAGGAACTATGGCTTTAATTGCTATGTTTAGGATAGATGTTAGATTGACATTGATTTCGATTTCTCCATTACCTTTAATAGCATTTATAATGATATTTTTTGGTAGATTGATTGAGATAAAATATTCAAAAGTTCAGGAAACTTTTTCATCACTTTCTGCGCATGTACAGGAATCATTTTCTGGAATAAGGGTTATAAAAGGTTTTACAGAAGAAGAAAATGATTCAAAAAACTTTTATGGAAAAGCGCAGGACTATGTAAATAAAAATATGGATTTAATCAAGATATGGGGATTTTTCTTCCCTTCTATTAATTTTTTAGCTTCCCTTTCTATAGGTATTTTCTACCTATTTGGATTGAAAGATATAATACTCACTAGAATAACAATAGGGCAGGGTATAATGTTTATTTCATACCTTAATATGGTTGTTTGGCCAATGATTGGTATAGGATTTGCTTTTAATATGTTATCCAGAGGTATAGCTTCTACAAAAAGAATAATTGTTCTTATGAATGCAAAGCCAGACTTTGAGGATGTATCTTCTAATAAAGATATAATAATAAATGGTCAGATTGAAATAAAGGATCTAACTTTCAAATATGATGATAATGGAAAAGAAGTATTAAAAAATATTAACTTAAAAATACCTGCTAATTCATCATTAGGTATAATGGGTAAACCGGGAAGCGGAAAAACAACATTAGTAGGATTGCTGTTTCATCTTTTTAAGGTAGAAAGAGGTAAGATTTTTATTGATGGAATTGATATAAACGATATCCCTTTAAATATACTTAGAAAAGCTATCGGATATGTACCTCAGGATTCTTTCTTGTTTTCTGATACAATTACAAATAATATAGCGTTTGGAATTGATGAAAAGGATATTGATTTTTCAAAAGTTCAACAATATGCTAAAATTGCATCTATTGATGATGATATTCTTGAATTTAAGGATGGATATAACACTATCGTTGGTGAAAGAGGAATAACTTTATCTGGAGGGCAAAAACAAAGAGTTTCGATTGCTCGAGCTTTAATAGTTAATCCAGTACTTTTAATTTTAGATGATGCTCTTTCAGCTGTTGATGCCCAAACCGAAAAATCAATATTGACTCATATTAAGAGTGAAATATCAAAGAGAACATCTATTATAATTGCCCAAAGAATATCAACCGTAAAAGATTGTGATCAAATTATAGTAATTGATGAAGGGAAAATAATTGAGCAGGGAAATCATGAGCAATTGATAAAAAACAATGGTTATTATTACAGAATGTATGAGCTTCAAAGACTTTCAGAAGAATTTGAAAAAGATCAGAAAGAAGCTTAATTCTTTATTTAAAAAAGAAAAAATGATATTTTTCATTTAATGAAAGGAGAATAAAGAGATGGATTATTTTGAAAATGAACAGATAGAAGAAAAATTGTATGATAAAAAGGTTAGCTCCTTTTTATTAAAATATATAATGAAATATAAAAAATATGTATTTATCAGTTTGTTTCTAATTATAATTATTACAGGAGTGTCTCTAATAGTTCCCTATATTTCAAAGGTTTTTTTAGATAGATATGTAATTAAATCAGGATTTATTGCTCAACCTGAAAAATTAATCAATGAAAAAATATTTCCTCTTGAAAATACAGCATTTATATATAAAAAAATTAAGAATTCAATTAAACTTGATAATGATAAATATTTTTTTCTTCAGTCTGATTTAAGATTTTTTTCTAAAACAGAAATAGAAAAATTAAAAGAAAAATATATTTTTTCTTCTGATACATTTATTCTTATAGAATCAAAAAAGAGTCCTACTGCAAATTTCTATCAATTAACTGAAAAGCTGCTAGCGGAAGAAAAAGCTTTATCTTTCAATGATAAATATCTTATTTATGATAATTACTACAAAAAACTTGCTATAACAGATATTTTAGTTTTAAGGCAGTATGATATTTATCTTATAATGCAAATTGTCTTATTCATACTCTTGGCTTTTACCATTCAATTTGTTGTTACTTATTACCAGACAATAATTTTACAAAAGCTATCACAATACTCTATGCGTGATTTACGATCTGACCTTTTTAGCAGAATGCTAACCTATGAAGTATCTTATTTTGATAAAAATCCTATAGGAAAACTTGTAAATAGAGTATCAAATGATATTGAAGTATTGAATGAGCTTTTTTCTGAGGTGTTAGTTTCTCTTTTCAGAGATATTATTTTAATAATAGGGATATTGGTGTTTATGTTCTGGCAAAATATCTATCTTGCTCTAGCTGTATCAGTTGTTTTCCCTTTTATAGTCGTAATTACAATTCTTTTTAGAGTAAAGTCAGCAGATGCATACAGAAAAGTTAGGACAATCATATCTCAGATAAATGGATTCTTTTCTGAGACAATATCTGGTATTAGAATTATTCAGCTATTTTCTGCTGAAAAAAAGAATTATAATAAATTCAATTCAATTAATAGTTCATTATATAAAGCAAATATCAAGCAGATGTATGTTTATGCTACATTTAGACCTTTAATAGATTTCTTAAGATGGCTTTCTGTCGCTTCGGTAATTTATTTTGGAGCAAAAGGCATATTGAATAACACTATTTCATATGGCTTAATCTTCCTTTTTACTCAATATATTGCAAATCTCTTTGAACCAATAGGTGATTTATCTGAAAAGTTTGATATCATGATTTCAGCTAATGCTGCGGGAGAAAAAATTTTATCTGTATTTGAAGCAGATATTAGACATGAAAAAGACTCTGAAAAGCAGATATTGTATTTTGAAAATCAAATGTTAAAAAAGAATAGATATGAAAGCTATGAAAAAGCGATAAGATTTAAGGGAGCAGTTGAGTTTAATCATGTCTGGTTCTCATATAAGCCAGAAGAATGGATATTGAAAGATGTATCATTTAAGATTGAACCACAAAAAACTATTGCAATTGTTGGTGAAACAGGCGCTGGAAAATCTACAATTATATCGCTTTTAACACATTTTTTTGAGATTCAAAAAGGTGCAATACTTATAGATGATATACCTATTTATTCTATACCTTATAAAATTTTAAGGAAAAACCTAGCTGTCGTAATGCAGGATGTATTCTTGTTTTCGAAAACTGTTAAAGATAATATTATACTAAACTCAGAATTTGACCAAGAAAAGTTTGAATCTGTTTGTAAAATGACTCATATTGATAAATTTATTTCAAGTCTACCAAATAAAGAAAATGAAATGGTGATGGAAAGAGGAGTAACATTTTCTGCGGGAGAAAGACAATTGCTTTCCTTTGCAAGAGCACTTTATTCTGACCCTTCTATCCTGATTCTTGATGAAGCAACTTCTAACATTGATTCTGAGACTGAAAAGTTGATTCAAGATGCAATAAAAAACTTGATTAAAAATAGAACCTCAATAATTATTGCTCATAGACTTTCTACAATAAAAAGTGCAGATCTAATTATAGTCATAGATAATGGTAAAATAGTAGAAAGCGGTGATCATTATGAATTGATTTCTAAAAAAGGGATTTATTATACATTATATAAACTTCAATTTGAACCTATATAAAGGCAAATAATATGAAAGTAATTCAACCAATAAGAACAATATTAAACAATATAAAAAATTTAAAATTATTAAATATTTCAGAGTTAAATGAAAATTTAAATCAATTCAAAGAAATGATAGCTAAAAAAATTATTTCTGTAAGAGAATTGATAGAATACCTGAATGAAAAGTATAATTATCCCGATGAAAATTATGAAAAATCAAACAAAATATATACTAAATCTCAACTACCTAAAAAGCCCGTTCTTGTTCTTTCTGGTGGTGGAGCAAGAGGAATGGCTCATGCAGGTGTGTATAAAGTGCTTTATGATTTAAATATAAGACCTACTGCGATAATTGGAACATCAATAGGAGCCATTGCAGGAGCGTTAATTGCAGATGGTAAAACTCCTGTTGATATATATGATATAATGTATGTGAATGAAAAATTATTTAAATTCTTAAAATGGTCCAACCCATTAATCAGAAAAAAAGTAAAAGAAAAACTTATTTATTTTTTAAAAAAGAATTTAAATTTTACAGAATTCGAAAAACTAAAAATTCCATTATATATTAATGCTGCTGATTTAAAAAGTTGCCAGAGGATTATAATATCAGAAGGAGATATAATATCTGCTGTTGCTGGTTCAGCTGCCATTCCATTTATTCTTGAATCTGTCAGTCGAGATTCTTTGCTTTTGACAGATGGTGGCGTGATAGATAACTTTTGTATTGATATTGCCAGAAAAATTGATAATGATGGAATTATTGTTGTTGATGTATGTGCTGCAACTGATCCTACATCATCTGTCCAAAGAGATTATTTTTTACTTCAAATTTCAAAAGATTTAAATGAAATAACAAAATCATTTGGTAAAAATGTTCTTCCGATCGATTCAGAAAAGGATACTTTTTCTTTTATAAATAATCTTTTTTATATGATTGCAAGAAGAGAAGGGCTAGCACCTGCTTTGACTGGAGAAGAAATAGTTATTACTCCAATGCTTGAAAAGATGAAAGTTTTTGATTTTGATAAAAGAGATTTTGCTTATTTTAAGGGGATAGAGTCTGCAAAAATTGTGTTTAAGAATTTTGTATAATCAATAATCAATAATAATTTTTAATTAATAATTAATAAAATTTATATTTAATTTGGTTGAGTTAGCTATATTTGACAATATATTAAAAGGTAAAATATGAGTTTTTATTTTGAAAAAAAGAAAGAACAAAGATTTGAAGATTCCCAAAAAATAAAAATTATTTTAGAAAAATCAAAAAATATATATTTTATTGGAATTGGTGGAATAGGATTATCAGCTCTTGCTCAATTATTTAAGAAAAAGGGAATAAAAATTTCTGGTTCAGATCTATATGAAAATGAAATGACTATTCAATTACAAAAAGAAGGAATAATTGTCTATAATGGTCATAGTAAAGAAAATATTGAAAAAACAATAAATAATTATGGTACTATTGATGCTGTAGTCTATTCACCCGCTGTGAACCCGGAAAATATCGAATTAGAATATTTTATCAAAAACAATATTCCCATTTTTTCTTATGGACAGGCTCTATCATATTTTATTAATTCAAATAATTCGATAACTATTTGTGGTACTCATGGTAAAAGTTCGACAACGGCAATTTTAAGTGAAGTTATGTTTCGAAAAGGAATTAATATTTCATTTTTATGTGGAGCAATTCTTAAAATGTTTGGTACCAACTCTTTATACAATGAAAAAGCCAAATATTTTATAGCTGAAGCATGTGAATATAAAGAGACATTTCTTAGTTTTTTTCCAAAGCATGTAATAATACCATCATTAGAGGTTGACCACCTGGATTATTACTTAACCGATGAAAACTACTTCTTGTCTTTTAAAACTTATATTTCACATATTCAAGATGGTTATTTAATAATGAGAATTGAAAAAGAAATGGAAAAAAGATTATTTAACTATTCCAAAGATTTATCAAATATTAAAAAAACAATTACTTACAGTAATCTAGAAAATTCAGATTTTATTGATTTTGAAAATCATATTCATTATATTTATTATTATTCCAAAAAAAATCCTTTTCATTTAAAATTTCAAAAATCAATATTTAATAATAAAAAAAGAAATTTATTAAATGAATATGAATTAGAACTACCAATTCCTTCAGAAGAATATGCTGCAAATTTTTTATCAGTTTTTGCCTTTTTAGATTCAATAGGTGTTTTTGATCAAAATGATTTGATTTTAGCAAAAGAGTATAATGGTATCAAAAGAAGATTCGAGTTATTGGGAATAGATAAAAGCAATAATTATATAATAAGTGATTATGCTCATCATCCTTCTGAGATTAGAACTCTATTAAAAATATCGAAACTGAAATTTCCAGATAAAAAAATATATTTAATATTTCAAGCTCATCAACATTCCAGGACTAGATTATTTCTGGATGATTTTTTATCTTTATTTAAAGAAGTAGAAAATTTGATAATACTTCCTATATATAGACAAAGGGACAGTGAAGAAGATTGTAAAATTATGTCTTCTATAAATTTTTTTGAAAAAATTAAGCAAATAAATAAATCTGCAAATTTTTTTGTTGATAATTTTAAATTATATGAGTTTTTAAGTAAAATTTCCGATGCTGTTTTTTTATTTACAGGTGCTGGTACCATAGATAATTTTGCAAGAGAATATGTTAATTTTAAAAATTAAATCGGGAGTATTTAATGGAAAAAGGAAAAAAATTAAATTTTATTTTAATTGCATTTGTCTTATTGGCTTTTTTAACTTCTTGTCATAAAAATGAATATAAATATAGTGATATCGCTTATTTTGCTGAGCCGGTAATTCAGGATTTTTGTGCTGGTTTCACGAAAAATGATTATAATGAATTTGCCAATTATTTTGTTTTATATTTATCTAAATCTATTCCAGTTGAAAACCTGGAAAAATTATTTGAAAAAATAGGAAATACAATAGGTAGCTATGTGCCTGATACTGTTTCATACAAAAGCATTTCTAAGAATAAAAAAGTTATTACGGTTGTATATACGGCCAAATTTACTGATGAAGCAGAACTTGTAAATATTACTTTGAACTTTGAAAAAATTAATAATGATTTTAAAGTAATAGGATTTAATGTTGATTCTCCAAAGTTAAGAGCCAATCAATAAAAATATTTTTACTCATATGTTAATATTATATTAAAGGAAAGATATATGAAAAAGACCATATTATTATCATTACTCGCCTTTTGTCTGGGAGCATTTTCGTTTCTTAGCGTAAAGTATATTCAGGTTCCAATTCAAAATTTATTAGCAAATAGTAGTTTTTTTTATAAAATAAAATCATTATTTTTAATGGCTTTATTTTATGGTTTTATTTCTGCTATAATCCAAAGAACATTTACTTTTTTTTCAGCATGTTTTTCTGATACCTATGCTCTTGCCGGATTTTTGAGTGGGCTTGGATTTGGTTTAGTTGAAACAGTATACTTTGTTTTTCCTTATATTGCTAATTTTGGTATGAAGT
This sequence comes from uncultured Brachyspira sp., assembly GCA_964454835.1. Classification (GTDB taxonomy): domain Bacteria; phylum Spirochaetota; class JAAYUW01; order JAAYUW01; family JAAYUW01; genus Exilispira. The sequence goes on along the minus strand of CAYVTU010000005.1, from coordinate 55,132 downwards.
TTATTATTAGTACAGAATTTGCATCTAGAATTCTTTCAATATTGTTTCATGCAAGTTGTACTGGCATAATAATGGTAGGATTATCTGAAAAAAAGTTTGTATATTTTTATATTCCTATTGTACTGATTCATACGACAATGGCGGGTTTATCTGTTTTCGTTCAAACAAGTAAATTGATGCAATATTCCTTTTTGATAATATCAATTGTAGTCACAATTGTTTTATTTATTTATTTTATGTACATAAGCAAAAAAATAAAAATAGTATTAAAAAAGGATTATGAATAATTTTATGAAGAAAACGATGAAAATAGATAATATTGTATGTAGCGTTGAAGGTTACCCAATAACCTTAGATGAAGTTTATGAGACATATCAGATTTTTATAGATGGTATTTTCAAAGAAGAACCAGAAACTATTCTAACAGAAGAGGAAAAAAAGGATTTATTAAATGAATCATTATATACTTTAATAGATGATAAACTTATCTTCATAGATGCAAAAAAAAATAATATTGAGATATCAAAAGATGAATTGAATTTTGAAGAAGAAGAATTTAGAAAGCAATTTGGCCAGGACCTTCCATTAGAAGTAATACTTGAAGAAAGAGGTTTTAATATAGAAATTTTCAGACAAAAGTTATCAGAGGAAATGATTATAAAAAAAATGCTTAAAAAAGTAATTCCTGATAATATTTTTACAGATGAGTATTTATGGGATTACTATCAAAATCATAAAGAAGAACTTGATGATAAAGAAAAAAAAGATGAAGAAAAAACTTTTGAAAAATTAACGACAGAACTTAGAGAAGTATTTGAAGAGATGATTTTTATGGATCTATATACAAAATATGTAGAAGAACTTTTTGAAAAAGCAGAAATAATATTTAATGAAAAGAATTGTGAAATCTTATTTCAAAAAAAGTGATTTACTAATATATTTTTTTATTGTATTAATTACTGGTCTTTTTTTGATTTTTCCAGCTCAATTAACTCAAAATCATAATTCAGTCGGTAAATCAAAAATTGTCGAAATATCTTTTAATGGCAAAAAATTTCAATATTCATTATATTTGAATAAAGAAATAATTTTAAAAAATGGAAATATTATAATTGAAATTAAGGATAATAGAGTAAGGGTGAAGAAATCAGATTGTCCCGATAAATTATGTGTTAAAAAAGGATGGATAAAAAATCCGGGAGAATTCATCATTTGTATGCCAAATAAGATGGTAATACAGATTACTGGTGATGATAATTATGATAGCATTACCTACTGAAAAAAAAATAATCAATTTTCAAGGCAAAAATTATATATTATTTTTTGCCAGTCTTTCAGCTATTTTTAGTTTTATTGAATCAATTCTTCCTAAACCATTTTTTTTTCTTAAAATAGGTTTTGCATACATACCAATTTTATTAATTATTGATAAAATTGAAATTTTTCCCTTGATATCTATAATAATATTAAAATCAATTATATCAGGTATTTTTGCTGGTACTTTATTTTCATTTACAGGAGTCTTATCATTAGTTGGTTCTATTGGTAGTATAGTTGCTTTTTTTATAGCATATCCTTTTATTGATAAGCTATCTAAAGTTTCTGTCTCCATTTTATTATCTTTTTTTACAAATCTATTTCAGCTTCTTTTTTATGCTTTTTTTATTATAAAAGATTTTAATTTTTTGAAGATTACACCTCTAATAAATTTTATTTCTATTATTACTGGAATAATGACAAGTATTATCGCAATAAAAATAGAAGAGAAATATATTTCTTTTGAGTTTTCAAATAAGTAATATAGATATTTTTTTATGGGTTTTAATGAATTAAGAATTTCAGAAAATTGTATAAAAGTTGGAATAACAGATTTAATTCAATCTTTTTATAATTCAAAGGAATTTTTTAGTAATAATATTGAAGATAATGAAAAGAATGACTACCTAGTTTCAGATTTAGATTCAGTCGAATCACATAATCAGTTTTTTAATAAATTTCCTCTAAAAAATGTTAAATATGAAATATCTATTCAACATGTTTTTAATTATAAAAAAATATCAATAAATTTGATTGGTAGAATAGATGCCTATTCTGAAACCGACGGAATTGTATATGAACTAAAGATTTCTGAGAAAGATGTTGAAGAACTTATTTATAACCAGAGCATTAATCTTTTTAAGATGCAGCTTTTTTTATATGGATATATGTTATTTAAAAAAAAGAAAAAGATAGAAAAATTAAAATTAATCATTGCTTCTAAAAATCAAAAAATCACAAAAGAATTTGAATATAATTTTAGTTCAAAAGAAATATTTTTAGAAATTAAAAAACTATTTCCTTTTCTTTATGATATTTATCAATTTGAGATTTCAAAAACAAAATATAAAAATATAGAACCAGTATTTCCTTATGAAAAAATAAAACCAATTCAAAAAACAATAATAGAAAATATTTCTAAAAGTAATAAATTTATAACTTTCATAGAAGCACCTTTTGCAAGTGGTAAGACTTCTGCTGTATTATATTCCCTGGCTAGAAAATATAATTACGAAAAAATCCATTATTTTACTTCAAGAAATATTCAAAAAAAACAGGTTTATACTGAAGGAGAAAAAATTGGATATAAATCGATAATTCGTAAATCTTTTTCAGATACCTGCCTTTTTTCTTATCAGTTTTGCAGAAGATATAATTGTAAAGATTACTTTTATCCAACAGAAAAATATTCAATATTAAAAGAAAATGGTTGCCCTGTAATATATGAAAAACTTTTTTATACTATGTATGACCTTATAATTTCAGATTATAATTATCTTTTTTATAAAGCTTTATATAAGGATAAGAACACAATATGTATCATAGATGAATATCATTCTTTTTTAAACCGAGTCTCAGATTTTTTTTCAGTTTCAATTACAAAAATGGAAATTGATAATATTAAAAAACTTGTAATGACTAAATATAAAAGATTAGAAAAAGTATTTTTTGATTTATTTGAGACTAAGGAATTTACTTTTGAAAACAATATTAATATTTTTAATAATACTAAAATCGAAGAAAATATATTATTTACAGGAAATAATCTTATTGATGAAATAACAAATCCTTTAGATAGTAGTTTCCTAAATATGATTATTACTGTCATTTCAAAGATTTTTAATTATATAAAGGAAAGTAATGAAACAAAGCTAAAAGAATTTGAATCTGAGATTTATCCATTTTTTCAAAAATTAAAAACAATTCTTGAATTATCACAGTTTAATCTTGTTATTTCATATTCAAAATCTCAAAATGAAAAGATTTTTACCTATAAAAATCTATCATCTATACTTCAAAATCTTTTTTCAGGATATAAAGCAATATTTGGGATATCAGCAACATTAGAACCAAAAGAGCTTTTATATCATGTCCATGATAGAGATAATTTTGTTATTTACAGTGAAAATATGCCTAAAAAAATTAGAGCTTACATAATAAATAATATAGAGACAACATACAGAAAAAGAGAAAAAAACTCTTTTCAGATAGCAAATTATATAAAAAAAATAATTGCTATTGAAAATAATAAAAATAAAATATTGAACAAAGCAATATTAATTTTTTTTCCATCATATGAGTTTATTAAAATAACTGAAATCTTTTTGAATGATTCAATTTATGATAAAATTTTAGTAAGCAAAGAAACAAGATTTAATTCTTCAAATTTAAGAGTATATACTAATTCTATGGAAGAAATTAATAGTTTTTTAGTAAAAGGGAAGGTTCATTTATTGTTTTTACCTTATAGATCAACGATACAAGAGGGAGCAAATTTGAATTTCGATATAGCAGGAGGTATATTTGTTGGGCTTCCTTTTAGAGTACCAGATAGTCAATATAATACTCATTCAATCCTAATTGATGATTATTATGAGAATTCATTTGAAATACTTTCTTTATTTCCTGCTTTAAATGATGTCTTACAGTCAAGTGGTAGAATAGGTAGAAAAGAAGAGAAAGATAATTTTATATACTTCATAGGAAAGGAATACATAAATAATAAGGTATTCGAAAGTATATCAGATTGCTATTCAGATGTTAAAATTATAAATAACTAGTTATTGCTAAAAAAAAATAATATATTTATATTTTTGATGAGGAGAAAATAATGAAAGTAACAGTTGATAAAGATTTATGTATTGGATGTGGTGTATGTGCTTCTATTTGCCCAAGAGTATTTGCCATCGATGATAATACTATAAAGGCTTATGTTATTGAAAATGCAGATTTTAATGATTCAGCATTAGATGAAGCTATTGAAAGTTGTCCTGTAAATGCAATTAAAAAAGAGTAATTAAATATAAAACTATGCTTTCATTAAGTAATGTAAGATTTGGATATACAGATAAAAAGCTATTTAACAATATTAATGTTGATATTTTTCCGAATGATAAAATTGGTTTGGTTGGCAAAAATGGAAGCGGGAAAACAACATTACTTAGAATTCTTGCAGATGAAATTAAAGATTATGATGGGCAGAAAGTAGTGTCTCCAAAGATAAATATAGGGTTTCTGCCTCAAGAAATAAATTTCTTAAATGAAGATTTTAGTCCATTTACCTTGTGTAAACAAGCATTTAAGGAAGTAGATGAAAAAATAAAAAAAATAGAAGAATTATCTACTAAGATTGAAGATGAAAAAAAACATATAGAATATGATAATTTGTTGAGTGAATTGACTAAAAATAATATGTTTTCTTATGAATATAAAATTAGAATGATTCTAACAAATCTTGGACTTTCAATAAATGAGATAAATCTGCCTTTTTTTAAATTATCCAGCGGATTGAAAGTTAGAGCTTATTTAGCATATTTGATGTTAATTTCCCCTGATATTTTGATGTTAGATGAACCTACAAATTATCTTGATATCGATGCCATTCAATATCTGATACAATACTTAAAAAATTATGAAAAAAGTTTTATTATAATATCTCATGATAAAAATCTTTTAGATTCTGTAACAAATAAAATATGGGATTTATTTGCTTCAAAATTATATATATATTCAAACTCAAATTATACTTCTTTCATCCAAAAAAAGGAAGAATATCTTGATAATCTAGAAAAGAAAGCAAAAAATTTAGAAATAAAAATAAAAGAAAATATGGAGTTTATAAATAGATTTAGAGCAAAGGAGAGTAAAGCAAGTTCGGTACAAAGTAGGTTAAAGATGCTTGAAAAGATGGAAAAGATTGAGATACCAAAGGAAAATGTGGTTAATTTTAAAATAAAAAATTCTGATAATACATTTTCAAATATCTTATCCTGTGAAAATCTAAGCTTTGGATATTCAGAAGAAAATTTACTGGATAAGTTGCATTTTTCCATTTTAAGAGGAGATAGAATATTTTTAATAGGTAGAAACGGAATAGGGAAAACTACATTCTTAAAAATTTTGGTAGGACAACTAAAACCTAAAATTGGAAAAGTTGTAGTTCATAATAACTCCAAAATAGGTTATTTTGAACAAAATGCATCATTAAGTGATGATCTTAATTCAACAGTTTTACAGTATTTTTCAGATTCTGAGTATGCACAGCAATTAACCGAAAACAAAATAAGGACTTTTCTAGGAAATTTTGGTTTTATAAAAGATGAAATAGAGAAAAAAATATGTGTATTATCGGGAGGAGAAAAAGTCAGATTAATACTTGCAAAAATATTCTTATCAAATCCTGATATTTTGATTCTTGATGAACCTACTACTCATCTTGATATAACAACCAAGGATATTTTAATTGAAAATCTATTAAATTACAATGGCGCAATACTAGCTGTATCGCATGATATAGATTTTATTAAAAGACTAGCACTTAAATATGTGACACTTGAACAAAAAAATCTACTATGGCTTAAAGATCTATCAGAATATTTTAAACTATATGAGAATAAATATAATCATGAAACTTCTGATTATAAGTTAGAAAATAAGATACAGAAAAGTAAACTTTCGACAAATAAAAGGCAACAGATAGAAAAGCAGATTGTTGAATATGAAAAGCAATTACTCTCAATTGAAAAGCAGATAGAAGAAATTGAGAAAAAATTTTCTGAAAATTTAAGTTTTGTTGAAATTCAAAAAGTTACTGAAAAATATAATAATTTACAAAAGGAATACGAACAGGTTTTTGCCAAATTGGAACAACTTGAAAATTTATTAAAAAATTAAAATTATTCTGAAGGAGAAAATTGTTTAAATTTGAATGTAATATCAAATAAGAAACCTTCATCAGAATAATATTTTTTAGATTTCCCTTCTATTAAAAATCGAACGCCATTAATTTCTTTAAATTGCATCGCTGTATTTACTATTTGATAAATTTGAATCTCAATTGATTTTAAACCATTTTTGTTGTTAAGAAATTCTTTATTGAAATCAAGATATAAAATATTCTGTTTAATCCATGCACCAAGAAGTTTAGTTCCTATAGGGATTAAATTTAAGTATGGATCTTTTGGTTTTAAATTAATTAAAAAGGATATTACTGCAAAAACAGGTGAATCGGTATAATCAATTTTTTCGGTTTTTCTGGCAAGATAAAGTTCATATTGTTTATCCAGCACTGCTAAATATATTATAAAATCACGAGATTTTATTTTATATTTGTTGTCCATATTTACTTGGATATTTTCAGTGGACTTAGTTGAATCAACATTAGTATTTTTTTCTTTTGTTAAATCCGTATTGGATTGAGATATTGTATTTGTCTTGTTATTAGTATTAATTAAATTACTGTTATTGTTTGAGCTTTCATCATTTTTAATCATCGTATCATTTTTATCGTTATTTGTTTTATTATCATTATTATTAGTCTTTATATCTTTCTCTTTATTTTTATTTAAAAATAAGTTCGATAGGTATTGAAGTTTATTATTATTATCTTTTTTAACTTCCGAAGAAGAGTTTTTTTCAGGGTTATTGATGTTTATTAGCCCATTATTTTTAGCAAATGAATATAATAAAAAAGATGCATAGCTCATAAGAATTATTAAAATAAATACCAAAAACAAAGAAAAACCAAAATTGCTGCTTTTATTTTTTCTTCTTTTTTTCATGGTAATATTTTCGGAAAAATAAGGGAATAGATAATAAAATCAATAATTGACAAAACAGATAATTTGAATTAATTGTTTCTTATGGAAATACTAAAATAAAATGGAGCTTTTTATGAAAAAAAATTCAACCTTAATTTTATTAATAATATTTTTTATTCTTTTGTGTTATAGTTGTAACGATAGTAATCATTATATTGAGATAAATGGAGTAAAATTACAAATTGAAATAGCATTAACAGATCAAGAAAGAGCTACTGGTCTTATGTTTAGACAAAGTATACCTGAAAATTATGGAATGTTATTTATCTTTGAAAGAGAGCAGGTGTTAAATTTCTGGATGAAAAACACTGCTATTCCTCTTTCAATAGCATACATTAGAGAAAATGGACTTATCATAGGTATTTATGATATGAAACCATATGATGAAACTCCAATCTCCTCTATATATCCATGTAAATATGCATTAGAAGTAAATAAAGGTTGGTTTACTAAAAACAACATTAAAACTGGCGATATGATAAAATTACCATCTTTACAGACTTTATTGGATTGGCATAAGGAGCAAAATAAGTAATGTTTAATTATTTAGGTTATTTTACTAAAGAAAATATTTTAATATTTTTTGAAAAAAGGATTAACTTTAATCTAATAATATTTTACGATGAAGAAGATGATTTTATTTTAAAATATAGCAAATATTTTAAAGACTATTTATTAATTAAAATACATAAATTAATTGTAAATGGAAAATTTATTAAAACTGGTTTTTTAATATATGAAACAAAGTTAGAATTAAAAGTATCTTATTTGAATTCCAATTCAGATTTAATTTTGGCTAAATTATCAAATTCAAATCTATCATTTAAGAACTGTTTCATTTTTTCTAATATTATTAAAAAAGATGAAGGAAATGATTTAATCTTTTTTTTATCAAATATCTTTGGTATGAATAATAAATTATTGGGAATTGATTTTGAAAATTTATCTGAAAATAATATTTATTTTAAAGGTTCTTTTTATCATACATTTTTTCTTATATTTGAGACAAAACAAGAATTAAGTTTTACAAAACAAGATGAATTCTGGGAAGATTACTTAGGTCCATACATTATTACGGATGCTTTTGATGGAGGTTTTAGAAATATCTCCTGGCAAAATCCTGTTCAGTTTTATATTAATAACATCCAATCTTTATCATTTGAAAATATACAAAAATCTATCAAATATTATCCAATTAAAATTATTTCCTTAAAACAGGATTATTCAATAGTTAAGTTAAAAATGGATTTTGAGAAATCAATTGATCTCTTTTATAACGATATATCGATTTTTTCTTATCAGTATGCATTCATAGAAAAATGTAATATCCATATTTTATTTGATTGTATAAGAAAGTTGAAAAAAGATAGAATAAAAAAAAATCAAAATTTATTTATTCTTTGTGGTGATTTATCTGATATAATTTATGACTATTTGAATAATAATATTCAAATAAGAAAGATTATTTCATTTAAGAATTTGACAGCAATAAATGCTAATTTGATTGTAATTCCAACAAGTTCCATTCCAATTTTTACGACAAATTGTTTGCTGGCTGTATGATATTTAGTAGGTGATTTTTATATGAAAAAGATTTCAACTGATTCTTTTAGATTAGCCTTATATCTTGAAATATTCTCTGCCTTAAAAGAAATAAATAATGAACAGGTCATTTGTGATAGGTTTTTTGAAAGAATAAGTCGTCATTTCGATATTCAAAAAGCTGGTATTTATCTTAGAGATTTGAAAAAGGATGAATTAATTTTTATTTCAGGTATTGGGGTAGATAAGAATAAAATAGAAATTAATAAAATATCGGTTTATACGGGATTTATTTTTCCATTAATGAGTGGTAAAACAACTTTAAGGTTTGACAAAATATATAAAAAAGATGTCATTGACTTTCCTTTTTTAGAAGGTTTATCAGCAGCTTTAATTTTGCCAATACATAGCGAAAAAAAACCACTTGGTTTTGCTTTTTTTGGCAAAGAAATTAGAAACACGAATATTTTTACAGAAGAAGAGGAAAATTTACTAAATTCTTTATTATCTTTGCTTATACCAATAATTGATCTTCAGATGACGTACAAAGAATTAAGTGTATCTCAGTCAAAGCTTGTTGAAGCAATTGATAACTTAAAAAATTTCGAACAAATTAAAAACTCATTTTTGTACAATATTACACATGAATTGAAAACACCTCTTGTGACTATTGTTGGTTATTCGGAGATGCTTCATTCCAAAGATATGGGGGAACTCAATCAGATACAGATTAAAGGAATTGAGACCATCCTTAAAAATTCCAATCATCTTTTAGAAATGATCGAAGATCTACTAACATTTGTCAATCTATCAGATAAAATTTCGAACCTTGATTTTCAAAAAATCAATCTTGTTGAAATTATTTATCAGATAATTAAAAAATTCGAAAATTCGAATACTCAGATAATTTTAGATATTGATTATCGAGAAGTAATAATAATTGGAGATAGTTATTTACTTGGAAAAGCATTGGAACATCTTGTTGATAATGCTATTAAATTTAATAAGAATAATTCACCAATTACCATAAAGGTCGAAGTTGATGATAAATTTATGAAGGTGAAATTGCTTATAATTGACCATGGAATAGGTATGGATTATGAGACATTCGAAGCTTCTATGAAGAATTTTGTGCAAGAATCGAAAGACTTGAATAGAAAATTTAGTGGAATAGGATTCGGATTGTCATTTGTAAATAAAATATTCTCCATTCATCAATATGATGTTTTGTTTAATTCAATTAAAGATAAGGGAACCGAAATTGGATTTTCAACATCAATATTATCTTTCAAATGAATTTAATCAAAAAATTTTAAAATATCTTGAAAAAATAACTCTTAATCAAATTTCTAAAAAGGAAACAGATACTATCTTTAATCTTATTTATCCCGCGTTAATTCATTTTATCAATGTCAAAAAATTGGTGAATCCTGATATTATTTCGGATTTTGTCGTTCAAATATATGAAAATTTTTATGGATTTTTAATCAAAGCAAATGATTTTAAAAAAGAAAAGGATAATTTTATTTTTTATTATTATTTTATAAAATTTCTTTATTTTGAATATAAAAATTTCAATAGGAAGAAAAACACATTTAAAAACATAAAAAAGAATGACGAATATCAGTACATTGATATTGTAAAAAATGAAGAAAATATTATTTCTTCAGGAGTTAAAACTAATTTATCAGAAATAAGACTGATAATCAAAAAATGCCTTTTTAATCATTTTGAAAATGAAGAAAAGGTGATGTTTCTATTATATTATTATTTTCTGATAGAAAAAGAGGATTATTTATTAATTTCGGCTTTTTTAAAAATTCCAATTTTAACTATTATTGATATTGTTGAAAATCAATCAAATTCTGATAATAATAACAATTTCAGCAGAACATTAGATGAAAAAATTATAGAGAAATTATTTAATGTAGAAATCAATGCTTTTAGAGTAAGCATTTCAAGAATCAAGAAAAAAATGAAAAATAAATGTAATTATTTATTGGAAAATTACTTATTTATAGATGAAGGTGAATTATGATAGAAGACTTGCTTTTGAAAGCTGCATTTGGTCATGATTTGAAAATAGAGGAAATCGAACAACTCGAAAACTGTTTTAAGAAAAATCCTGATTTAATTGAACAATATATAGAATTTAAAAATTTTATAAGAAATAATAATAAAAATTTAGTCTTATCTGATTCAATTTTTATTTTTAAAGAAAATAAAACTGTCTTTTCAACAATATTAATTCAAAAACAGGAATTTAAAGAAGTAAAAGCAGCCTCAATTTCTAATCATTTAAATTTATTTAAAATATCATTTGATTGGAATAATTTATCAATAAATATTGAATCAGAGATTGATGTTATTAAATTAACTTTAAAATCAATTAAAGAGAATAATGAAATATTATTAAAAAATAGTGAAAAAGAATTATTTCATCTGGAACTTTCCGAAAGTAATGAATTTGTATATGATTTAAATGAATCAAATTACATTTTATCAAATAATGGAATAAATTTAGGGATATTTGTAAAATAAATTTTTATCTCTTTAATTTAAGTATTAAAATTGTCAAAAGAACAGAAACTATTGTTTATATAATTATTAAATTAAAATTCTTATCAAACTAGAAATTGTAAAAGATTTTGAAAGAATTTGATTCATCAATTCTTGAATATTTATAAATAAATTATTTGAAATAATTTCACAAATAGTATCAATATATTCCATTGGTATTATATAGGGGGTAGATAAAATAAGCTTTACCTTTTTTTTTATAAGTTGGCAAATAAGATTATTATCAGAATCAGAATAGTTCATCATGCAGCAGAGTAGAATAATAACTTCTGATATTTTATCACATTCGCATATAGAAAAAGGATTAAAGAATTTTCCAGATATTTTAATTGAAGAGAAATCTTTTTTTCTAAAACCATGTGCAAGAAGAATAAGAAAATCAGATATCCTGAAAAACTGCAATAATTGATTTGTTGATGTAAAAACTGCCTTATTTACTTTTATATTGTTCCAAAATTCTTCATTTAATTCAAAATTGTTCTCTTTTAAGAAAAATAATTTCTCTGGTCTGATGAAATAATTTTTATCAAGAAAAAGGATGTTTTCAGATATAATATCTTTCGAACTAACATTAAATAATGGTAGTATACCTCTTTTTGAAATAGGGTAATTCAATATTTGCCATGGAAGTTGATAAATATTTGAACTTAGCGAAAAGATAATGGCTTTTGCATTATAAGATAAAACTTTTTCTAAATTTATTAGTTGAACAATATTTTTTAGAAAAAAATTCTTATATTCATTTTCAGTTAATGTTTTTATACTTAATAATTGTTTGTTAAAATTATATGAGCTATTAAGTAAATATAAGTACTTAGATTTACTTAATTTGTTTTCTTTTATATCCAATATATTATTTTTATTATCTTTTAAAGTAGAAGTCAGTAAATTATTTTCTAATTCAATGCTGTAAATTAGAAATTCGAAAATATCGTCATTTCTTATTATTTTATCTGGCGAGAAGTCGTCATTCCATTTAAATAGACCATATTTATTATTATGAATTTTTAAGATAAAATTAGTATTTCTTATTTTTTCAATATTTATATAACTATCTTTAAAATAATGATTTATGGCTTCTATTATTGTTTTAGGATAAAAATCAAGCTCTATCTCAGTATATTTCATTTTTCTGAGTTTTCTTCTGCATCTGATTTTCTAATATACAAAGGAAGAAGTTCTTTTGCAGTTATTAAATAATTATGCAATACTTTTAGGTTTTTTTCAAAAAAATTAATTATTTCAATACCATCTATATTGCTTTTAATAATAGAAATTTCTTTGTTTGATTGTTTTGGAAGATAATTAAAATCATCTATTAAAAGATAAGATTGGTTTTGAAAATTGCATTTATTGTCTAATTCTTTATCTATTTCTTCAAAAGGTAAATCATGGATATATGGTTTCATAAATTGTTCTATAACATCATCTTTATTAAATAAATATTTGCTATAATAAAATCTATTTTTTTTTCCATAAATCAATGAATGAACGATTGTTTCATTAGAAAATTTTGCTTCTTTCATCTTAATATCATCGATTTTAGATAGAAAAGAAAGATAAAAAGAGAAAGAAAATAGAGATATAGTTGGTACAGGAAGGATCAAAGCTTTAGATTGAAAAAATAATCCTTTTAATAATGAATGCGAAATTCTTATACCAGTAAAAGAACCTGGTCCTGTACCTACAATAACATAATCTATTAAGTTTGATTTCAAATGAGTTACTTTAAAAACCGCATCAATAATAACAAGCAAGTGTTCAGTATGATCAGAATCACTAAAAACATTAAAAGTAGAAAAAGAATTACCAGATTTGATTGAAACATGACAATTAGAAGTAGATGTATCGATAAGCAAAATATTCATAACTATTTTAAGTGGCTTAAATCAAAACCAGGAATATATAATTTTTTCTCAACAATATCTGTCAGTTTTGTTATAACATAAATGAAAATTAGGTAAATAACACCAATGAACAAATATATTTCGATATTCATATAAGTTTTAGATGCAAAATTTTTTGAAACATAAAAAAGTTCTGGTAATCCTATTGTATATGCAACAGAAGTGTATTGAATCAAATATACTATTTCATTTGATAGAGCTGGAATCGCAAATCTGAATGCCTGAGGGAAAATAATTAACTTAATAGCATCCCATTTATTCAGTCCAATTGAATAAGCAGCTTCGATTTGCTCTTTTGAAATTGCCATGAAGCCACCTTTTAAGTATTCTGCTTGATATGCAGAAGAGTTAATTATAAAAGCTATAATTGCAGCTGTAAGAGGAGATAATCTTATATTTATGCCAGGAAGACCAAAATAAATGAGAAATAACTGAACCATCATTGGTGTACCACGTATTAGTGTAATAAAACCACTACTTATAGCTTTAAAAAAACGATTACCATATAGAACACCAACAACTAGAAAAATTGCGGCTATGAAGCCAATTACTGCTGATAAAATAGTTAATTCTAATGTAATTCCAAGTCCTTTGATCAATGAAGGTATGTAAGATGATAATTTTGAAAAAAACATCATAATTTTTTCCTATTTTTTTTCAGATTCTCCATAGAGTTCACTTATCTTGCTAAGAAATTCTTTAGTTCTAGGATGTGTTGCATTAGTGAACAATTGAGTAGGTGAGCCCTGTTCAAGTATCTTACCCTTTTCCATGAAGATAACTTCATTTGCAACTGATTTTGCAAAACCCATTTCATGAGTAACACATATCATAGTCATACCATCTTTTGCAAGATTTTGCATTACTGCAAGAACTTCTCCAATAAGTTCGGGATCAAGTGCACTTGTAGGTTCATCGAAGAGAATTAAAAGAGGATCCATTGCGAGGGCGCGAGCTATACCAACTCTTTGTTTTTGGCCTCCAGAAAGTTGAGCGGGATACTTATCTTTATGAGCAAAAAGTCCTACTTTTGTCAATTCTTCAAGCGCCTTTTTATATGCATCAGTTTTGTTTATTTTTTTTACTTTGATTAATCCAAGTGCAACATTATCCATAGCTGTAAGATGATTGAACAATGCAAAATGCTGAAAAACCATTCCAATTTTTTGACGGATAGCCGGAACTTTGGAATGAGGAAGCTGAGTGATCTCAACACCTTGAAGAAATATCTTTCCATTATCAGGAGGATTTAAAAGATTTATACATCTTAATAGAGTAGATTTTCCAGTACCAGATGGACCGACGATTACCTTTACATCTCCTTTATTCATATTGAAAGAAACTCCATCAAGTATTTTTTGAGTACCAAATGATTTTTCGATATTTTCGACTTTCAAGATATTTTCTTCCATTAAAGATCCTTTAAATTTTATTTAATTTAATATTTTTTTTAACTTTATTATTTTTTTTTATATATAAATTGTATTTTTAAGCCTCATTTACTTTCTTTATCAGTAATAAAACCTGGTATTTCATATTTTTTTGAAAGTAGCTTTAAAGAATAGGAAAAGATTTCAAATAATATGAAATATAGAAGAGCGCAAACTAGAAAAATAGCAAATGGATTTAATGAACCAGTAATTTCATTTCCAGATATACTTTGAGTCAAAGGTTGATTAAGTATATCTCTTCCAGCCTTTAATATTTCAACAAGACCAACAGCATAAGCTAATGGAGTATCTTTAAGAACAATGGTAAATTCATTGGTGAAACCTGGTAAAGACAACCTAAAAGCTTGAGGGATAATTATTAGCATAAATGTTTTCACTTTTGATAAGCCAAGAGACAGACCCGCCTCAGTTTGCTCTGTTGTAATAGAAAGAACCGCGCCTCTATAAATTTGAGCTTGATATGCTGAAGATCTTAAACCCAAAGCAAGAGCAGCAGATAAAAATGGTCCAAGATTTAAATATTTTCCAAGCCCGAAATAAAATATAAAAATAATTATAAGTGGTGGGGTTCCTTTTAAAACCCATTCATAAGCAAAGACTATTTTTTTAACAAAATTTGAACTATAAATTCTTAAAAAGGTTATTATTATTCCGACGATCATACCAATTAAAATAGAAGCGAAAGTCAATAAAATAGCAGTCAAAGTTGCATTTAAAAGTAGTGGAAGATTCTTAAATAGAAAAAAAAGATTACTATTTATTTCATTCATCTTTTATACCTTTTATTAATATAAAAAGGCATGAAGGATAATTCCTTCATGCCAGAAAGAATTTAAACTAAAAATATTTCTTTATAAGTTCAAGCCATTCATTTGATTTAAGCAATTCCTCGATTATCTTATTAACTTTTTCAATTAGTTTTGAACCTTTAGGGAATGCTATACCATAACTTTCATTGCTTTCGATTGTAAAAATTACTTTTACTGGTTTAAGTTTTTCATAACCTTTTGCAGCAGAATCGTCAATAATAACACAATCAACATTTCCATTTAATAATTCTTGAACTGCGTTTATATTATTATCAAATCTTATTAACTGGGAATCTTTCATCTTTTTAGATTGGATAAAATTTTCGTCAATATAAGCTTCACCAGTTGTTCCTCGTTGAACACCAATTTTAAGCTTTGCAAGTTCATCAGAAGAATTTAATGCTAAAGTTGATTCCTGTTTAATAATAATAGATTGATTTGCAGTATAATAAGGGATGGAAAAATCAACAATTTGCTTTCTTTCATCTGTAATTGTCATTGCTGCTATAACCATATCAAATTTATTGTTCTGTAAAGACGGTATAAGAGAATCAAAATCAATATCATTGATTTCAAGCTGTTTGCCAAGTTTTGTTGCAATATATCTTGCTATATCCATATCAATACCAAGGAATTGTTCACCATCTTTGTATTCAAATGGAGGATATTCAGCATTAGTACCAACTTTTAGAACAGCAACTTCTTTTTTGCATGAAGTAAATGCAAGTGCAAAGAAAAGAATGGTAAAAAGAATAAATAGAAACTTTCTTTTCATAGTTTTACTCCTAAAATACTAATATCTGCATAAATAATGCTTTAACTAATTTTAAGAAAAAAAATTTATTTGTCAATAATATATTCAAATAATTAAAAACAATTAAAACATTTTAAAAATGTTTAATATATTCAATTTTATCAATTATTCAGTGAAATCTTCTTTACTTTAAAATTTAGTATGTTAATCAAAAAAAGCGATAATCATAATTAAGGAGAGGGTTCATAATGGCAAAAAGAAGAATCATAATAATGGGTGCAGCAGGAAGAGATTTTCATAATTTTAATGTTCTATATCGAGACAATGAAAATTATGAAGTTGTCTGTTTTACTGCTACTCAAATACCAGATATTGCAGGTAGAAAATATCCTGCTTCTTTAGCAGGTAAGCTATATCCAAATGGCATACCTATCGAAGATGAAAAAGATCTTGTTGATCTTGTTAAGAAAAATAATATTGATGAAGTAGTATTTTCATATTCTGATGTTCAACATGAATATGTTATGCATCATGCATCAAGAGTTATGGCTGCTGGAGCAGATTTTAAGGTTGTTGGAAGCAGAACCACAATGTTAAAATCTACAAAACCTGTTATAGCAGTATGTGCTGTTAGAACAGGTTGCGGTAAATCTCAGACAACAAGAGCTGTAGCAAATCTTTTAAAGAAAATGGGTAAAAAAGTTGTTGCTGTTAGACATCCAATGCCATATGGAGATCTAGAAAAACAAAAAGTTCAAAGATTTGCTTCTATTGAAGATTTAAAAAAACATAATTGTACAATAGAAGAGATGGAAGAATATGAACCACATATTTCTAGAGGCAATGTCATATATGCAGGTGTTGATTATGAAGCAATTTTAAGAGCTGCAGAAAATGATCCAGATGGTTGTGATGTTATTTTATGGGATGGCGGAAATAATGATATGCCTTTCTATAAACCCGATATTCATATAACAGTTGTAGATCCACATAGACCTGGCCATGAATTCAAATATTATCCAGGTGAAACAAATCTTTATATGGCAGATGTTATCGTTATCAATAAAATTGACTCTGCTTCAAATGAAAATATCCAGATCGTCAGAAAAAATATTCAGGCAGCAAATCCAAATGCTATAGTAGTTGATGCTGCTTCACCTATTTTCATCGAGAATTGGCAGGAAATCAAAGGTAAAAGAGTCCTTGTAGTCGAAGATGGTCCAACTCTTACACATGGTGAAATGACATATGGTGCGGGTGTTGTAGCTGCACAGAAATTTGGTGCTGCTGCCTTGGTCGACCCAAGACCATGGGTTGTAGGTAAAATAGAGGAAACTTATAAAAAATATCCATATATAGGGACCTTACTTCCTGCTATGGGTTATTCAGAAGCTCAGATTAAAGACCTTGAAACAACTATTAATAAAGTTGACTGTGATGCTGTTATTATTGCCACACCAATTGATTTAACAAGAATTGTTAAAATTAAAAAACCTGCATACAGAGTCATCTATGAATTACAGGAAATAGGTAAACCAGATTTAACTGATATTCTTACAGATTTTGTGAAGAAAATAAAATAATATTTGAACTAATTTTTTATTTGTTTTTAAGAGGCTATCATTTCAATAAGAATGATAGCCTTTTTTATGAAACATAAGCAGAATTTTAATCTAAGAATTAATAACAAAAAATACAATTTTGAAAATAAAATGATTAATTTAACTAAAATAAAATAAATTTAAGCTCATAACAATTAAGAAATCTATCTTTTATTAAATCATATATTTCCAGATGAAGATGTTTTCCATGTCCTGCTTTCCTTGCATTTATTCCTGTATTTCCTCCAAATCCAATTAATTCACCTGCTTTTATTATTTGTCCTTTTATGACATTTGTTTGACTTAGATGAAAATATAGAATAAAACGTTTTCCTATAGGATCATAAATAATTACTCCGTTTCCACTTTTCGGGGAAATACCTCCCTTTATATAAGAATCTAAAGTAGTTGATCCAGCCCATTCATTTTCGGAAACAACAACTATACCAGAGGTAAAAGAATAAATAGGAGGACCAATTTCTTCACTATTTTTTTTAGCTACTTTTTTAAAAAAAATATCTATTGCATTTTGATGATTATATTTTAATTCTTTGGTTTTTGGGTATAAATAATCAGATTTTCTTAATATTTTGGATGTAAAATTATAGTTTGTCTTTTCATCTTTATATAGGTTGAAATAGAAATTTAATAATTCAATAATATCATTTTTTAAAGGGAAATAAATCTTTCTAAAAAAGAGAAAATTTTGATAAAAATTACCAGTTGGTGAGTCATTGTAAGATTTTGATATTATTGATTTTGCAAATTTATCAGTATATAGAATTGAAAGAATTATTTGAAATGATGGAATAATGTTATTGAAAACATCTTGCTGTGTCAATTGATTTTGGTTCATACTTTGAATTTTATATAATAATTCCTCTTTTTCTTTAATAGGAAGTGCTGAAAAAAAAATAGGTTCAAGTTTTGAAATAATATTGCATTTGTTAATATTTTTCTTTTTCAGTTGATTATAATTAATTTGCTCATTTTCTAAAGCAGATCTAGGATTATTTGGAGAAGATAAATTAGAATTAGATGATTTAACATAATAACTTGAAGAACTTGAAATTTCTGTATCAGCACCAATAAAATCTATATTTTTTAAGTAAATAAAAAGAAAAAGAAGCAAAGTAAAGGCAAATAAAGTTAATATAGTCAAAATAATATAATTTTTGAATGAACTAATCTTCAAATTTTTGAATTCCTTTTTCTTCATTTTCTAAAAGGTTTGTTTCTGGAAGCGCTTCATAAGTACTTTCTTCAATTTGAGAATTGATCATATTTTCAGATAAACTTTGATCTTTAATAATAAATTTGTCTGTTATTTCATTTAATGCAGATACATCAGTCTTGGTCAAATTAGCAAGTTTTGCTACATTTGAAACAGCCTTATTTATTTCGGAAACAGCAGATATAATTTCTTCATTTCCATTTTTTACATTGAAGGAGATTTGATTTAACTTCTTTATTGAAAACAATATTTCATTATTTCCAGCCTTCATTTCTGAAGAACTATTTTTTACAGATGAAGTTATTTGATTCATTTTCCTTAATGCTTCTAAAATCTGTTTACTTCCTTCCTTCTGTTCATTCATGGAAACTTTAATATCTTCTGCCATTTTATTTACAGAAGCAATTTTTTGTAATATCGTATTAAAGACCTCAGAAGTTTCTTTAGATGTATTGGCAACTTTATCTATTGCAGTCTTGATTTGATTAAGATTTTGAGTGATTGATTTCGATTGTGAGGCAGTCTGCTCAGATAGTTTTCTTATTTCATCAGCAACTACAGCGAATCCTTTTCCATACTCACCTGCATGAGCTGCTTCTATAGCAGCGTTCATAGCAAGAAGATTAGTTTTGTCAGCTATAGACATTATCAATGATGTTGTAGAAATAAGATTTTCAGACATTCTAGATATCTCTTTTATTGTAATAAAAACGTCGTCTAGCCTTTTTTTACCATCTTCTGAAATTTGAAGCAATTCTTCTGTGTTTTTTCCAGTGCTTTCAGCATTTGCAGCAACAGATGCAATATTTGATACCATTTCTTCAATAGCAGAAGAAGACTCATTTATGTTCGCTGCTTGATCTTCTATTATCTGATTTAAGCTATCGATTGAGCGAGTAAGTTCTTCAACAGCAGCTGAAGTCTCTGTGACCGATGTTACCTGATCTTCTATTTGATTTTTCGAGCTTTCAATATTTTTATTTATTTGATAAATGGCTGCAGCGGTTTCTTCCATATTACTAGCGAGATTTAAACTAATATCATTTAATCCTTTTGCCTTATTTTTAACATTTTGAATTAAATAATTAAAAGAATCTATAAGTTTATTAAATTGATTTGCAATATGACCTATTTCATCCCTAGTTTTTACTGGGAATATCGCTCTCAAGTCTCCTGTCGAAAGCTGTTTTATTGGAGTAATTAGTTTTGTTATGTTTTTAATAATCGTAATATTTGAAAAAATTAAAGCAAAAACAATAATAAAGAGTAAAGCTCCTATCTGAAATAATAATATACTAATTAAATAAGTTTTAGCTAAATTTAATATATTTTTTTTAGATTCTCTTACCGCGGCATATATTGGCCAGGATTGAAATTTTTTGAATGCTAAAAATTCCTTTTCATTATTAAAAATATATTCAATAATTCCACTATCTTCCTGAGAAGTAATCATTTTCTGCATGAAATCATAATTTGCAAGTGAGGTTAAAACAAGAGTTCTATCTTTATGAAAAAGATTTATCCCTTTATCATCATTTAGATTAAGGGTACCACTTACACCAAAAATCTTTGAGCCAACAAAGTTTTCACATATCTTTGTTAGAGATAGTTCAGCATAGATATAATATATTCCTTTATCAGTAATATTATTAATTTTAACAATTGGTATTACTACAGATTCTGAAAAACCTGATTTTACTGGATGTTTAATTATAATTTTATCTAATTTTGAATTGATTATTTCAGAAAATATTGATAAATCTTTTATTTTTATCTTTTTTGATTGTGTCGATGCTATTAGCTCGAAAGAAGGTGAAAAAACAGTTATATTCTCTAAAAACTGATGATTTAAAAACTTATTTGTAATGTATCTAGTCAACTCAAAAAGGTTATTTTCCAAAATCAATGAATTAATTTTATCTTCACTTATTGTTACCAAAATGCTTTGAGATTCCAGGTTGAATATTTGTTCTAAAAAATCTGAAGTAAGAGAAACATCTGTCTTTAATATATTCAATGATTGTTTAACTTCGTTTATAGTAACGGTAGAATTAATAATTATAGCCATAAGTAAAAAGATTATTATTAAAATAGCTGCTATACCTAATGTAAGTTTTAATGATATTGAGTTATATTCTCTTTTTTTTGGCATTATTAACCCCCAGAATTTTTCGAACATGTATACTTAAAAGTTTAATTAATTTTTATCAAAATTAAATTTCAATGTGTTTTCTTTTAAATTTATATAACATAATTCTTTTTTTTCAATATTTCAAAAAAGCAAATAAGATTTAAAAAAAATAAATTAATTGCAAAATTACCTGCTATGATAATTTTTTTAGGGGAGAGATATTAATGGAAGAAAAATTACTTCAAAAACTATCTTTTTTGAGCAGAGTATCAGAAATCAATAAAAACCTTGAAAAAGATTTTCAATTAATTTTGAATTTTGTTAGTAAAATTTCAGATTTTGAAATGAAAGACAAGCTAAAATATATGAATATTGATAATAAGATTATCAACTTTATCGATTTAAGACAAGATATAGTTTTTGAAAACAAGGAAATAAAATCTATACATAATAATTTTTCTAACAAAGAAGATGAACTTCTTGCCGTATCTTTAATTATAGAAAAAGAGAAAATCGAAAAAGAGGATATTGAAAATGCTTAAAATTAATTCAATAAAAGAATCTTTTTTATTATCAGATAATCTTTTGGATAAATTTGAAAAATATAAATCTTCTTTATTAAAAAATAGCTCTTACTTTGCATATCTTTATGAAGAAAAATATCAGGAAAACAATTTTGATGGTATTTTAAGGGGAATACCATTAATGGTTAAAGATAACATAGCTGTTAAAGGTATTAGCAATTCATGCTCTTCAAAAATATTAAAAGGTTATAAGGCAACTTATGATGCAGATGTTATAAAATTTTTGAAAGAAAATGGTGCTCAAATCGTCAGTAAAACAAATATGGATGAATTTGCTATGGGGAGCACCACTGAAAATTCAGCTTTTGGACCAACTAAAAATCCTCTAAACATCGAATATATACCAGGAGGTTCTTCTGGAGGAAGTGCTGCTTCTGTTTGCAGTGATATGGTTCCAGTCGCTCTCGGTTCTGACACAGGTGGATCAGTCAGACAACCTGCAAGTCTCTGCGGAATATATGGTTTTAAACCTAGCTGGGGTGCTGTTTCAAGATGGGGACTTATAGCTTTTGCCTCTTCTTTAGATGTTATAGGAATCTTATCTTCAAATTTTTACGATCTTGTAATTGTATATGATATTATAGCTAAAAAATCAAAAAATGATATGACCACTTTCGAAATATCAAGAGATCAGTTTTTCGAAAATCTAAAAAATATTTTTATTTTAAAAGCTGATTTTAATATCAAAAAAGAAAAAACAAGAGATTTAATAAAAAATAATAAATTTGTACCTAAAAAAATTGGTATTATAAAAGATATTGAAAAATTTATTTCATGTGAAGATACAAAAAAAATATATTTTGAAGAAATAGAAAGACACGAAAAAGAAGGAAATTGCATAATTAAAATTGATTTTCCAGTACCAATTGATTTGCCTCTTTCCACATATTATATTATCGCTCCTGCGGAAGCTTCTTCGAATCTTGCAAGATATGATGGTATTAGATTTGGAAAAAAAGTCGTTGAAAAAAAAGAATTAGAAAGCAAAGACTTATTCGAAAGTGTTGCTAAATTAAGATTCGAAAATTTTGGTAAGGAAGTATTAAGAAGAATTACAGTTGGAAATTTCGTTCTTTCTTCGGGATATCAGGATAAGTATTATTCCAAAGCACAGGAAATAAGAAGATATCTAATTGGTAAATTCAATAATCTATTTGAAGAGATCGATCTCTTACTTACCCCTACAACTCCTTCATATTTGAAGAAAATAGGAGAAAAAATAAGCCCTATTGATGAATATAGTGCTGATATTTTTACTGTTACAGCTAATATAATAGGAGCACCTGCAATATCTATTCCTTGTGGTTATAATCATAAAAATGGTGTCGGAATCGGTATGCATTATATGGCAAAGCCTAAAAATGATTTCGATCTATTAAGTTCAATTTTTCAATTATATAAAAAGCAAATACTAAATTCTATTTAAAATAAAAAGAATTTTTTAATTTATTAATTTATTTAATGGATATATAAATGAAAGATGGAATTAGGATTTTAGGAGGAAAATTCAAAGGGAGAAAAATACTTGTTCCTTCTACTAATTTAAGACCAACCATAAGTATAGTTAAAGAAGCTGTTTTTGATATTATAGGAGATAAAATTATTGATGCTGTTGTCCTTGATCTTTTTGCGGGTAGTGGAAATTATGGTATTGAAGCTTTTTCTAGGGGAGCGAAACAGGTAGATTTTATAGATAAAAATGTAGAATCATGCAAAACAATCAAAAATAATTTAAAAGAACTGCAATTAAATGCTAATGTCTTTTCCCTTGATTTTAGAAGATTTTTAAGGACATGGAATAATGAATATGATTTTATTTTTTCATCTCCTCCATATTTTTTAGGATTTGAAAATGAAATACTTAATCATATTTATAAATATAAAAGACTTAAAGATAGTGGAATACTATTCTTGCAGATTTTTAAGAAAGTAGATCCAGATCTTTCAAATTTTGAAGTAATTGATGAAAGAAGATATGGAATAACAAAATTGTTTATTCTTAAGAATAGAAAAAAGGATTAATTTTGAGAAAAATCAAAATTGTAAAATTATCTTCAAATGAAGATTTAATTGAAACAATAAATTCATTTATAGACGCATTGTATCTAGAGCTTTCTCTTGATCCAAAACCTGGTTTAATAACCCCTATTAGTCAAAATAGGCATAAGGATATGGATTTTTTTATTATGTTTGAGACAATTCCAATTATTAGAAAATATCTATTTGGTATCATGAATATATGTGATGAAATATTTTATTATCAAAATGAGCAATCCATGTCTCTTTCAGGAAGAAGAATAACCCAGGATTATTTGTTAAATTATTTTTTCACTAATTTAAAAGAAGAAATCGAAAGATTTTTGCATTTTGGACTTCTCATAGAAAAACAGATGTTTACCAAGACTAAAGGAATTAATACTTATAAAGGAATAATTTTTACATATTCTATCCTCTTTATCTCAATGTATATTTTTCTTGAAATTTATGAGTATAAGATACTTAAAGAAAAGGATATTTCATTCAATATAAGAAGATATTCTTTTATAAAAATATATTCATATATTGTTCAAAAAGTAGGAGAAATATTTGCTGAATATAAAAGAAGCATAAACAATCTTCCCAAAGCCACCTATGGAGCGAAAACTTTTGAGAAATATAAATACAGAGGTGTTATAGACGAGGCAAAAAACGGATATAGCATAATTTTCAAATCTTTAAATTATTTTCTTAATTTAAAAAATAAACTTAATATAGAGAGTTTTGCTTATAAACCAGAGATTTTTAACGAAAAAAAGATAGTATTATTAAAACTATTTTTATTTATTTCTTCCTCACTTAAAGATACAAATATTCTTGGGAAAAAAGGGGAAGAAACATTATTTGAATATCAAAAACTATGTATCGATTGTTTAAAAAAAAGAAATGATAGAACATTTTTTTCCGAATTAGAAAAAATTAATGATTTCTGTCTTCAAAATGATATTTCTTCTGGTGGAAGTGCAGATATTTTTGCATGTGTTCTTGCATTACTAAAAATTTTTAATTTATTTTAATATAGAAGTATTTAAGTAAAACTATGAAAAAAAATATATCTATTTTTCAAAGATTATTTCCACAAAAAACTCCTCTTAATCTAATTTCAGAGCATATGAATTGTATTTATGAGGTATCTTTATTTTTAATAGAACTTATTAATAATTATTTTGAAAATAAAGAATTATCCAGATTTATTGAGCAAATTTCTTTTTATGAAAGAAAAGCTGATAATATTAAAAATGAGTTAAGACAGTTAATAAGAAAATCATTGAAAATCTCATTTACCCGTGAAGATATCTTGGAATTTATTCATATCCAAGATAATATTATGGATAGTTTAGAGGATTTTGGTAAACTTCTTTCATTAAATAGAATTTCATTTCAAATAGATGAACAATCATTGAAATTGATGAATGATCTTACCAATGAAGTTGTAAAATCGATAAAGAACTATAAGGAGATGGTTGAAACTTTTATTTCGGGATACACCTATGGTTTTGCTAAACCAATAATCGAGATTGAACAAAAAATTATAGAACAACTTGATAGCATGGAACATAAAATTGATACTCTTTCTATTGATTTAGGTAAGTTAGCTTTTTCAAAGAAAGGAGTCTTCAACCCTATAGATATAATTCATTTTAATAATCTTGTTATTATTTTATCCAAAATACCAAATTCATTATCAAGACTCACAGATAAAATTCTTGACTTTATACATTAAAACTTAGGTTAAAAAATATGTTTTTACTATTAATTCCTCTGCTTTTGACATGTCTAATCTGTTATTTAAATGGATCAAATGATGGAAAATATTTGCTTTTACCTCTATTTTGCAATGAAAATGTATTTAATAAATTTATTAAAAATAAATATGTTTTGCTACTTCCGTTGATTGGAGAGATAATTGGAGGTATTTTTCTTGGTGAAATAATTTTAAAAAAAATTCAATTTGGTTATATAGATATTTTTAGTCTTAGTCATACAAACATATATTTATCAGCAATTGGAATTCTTTCTATTACTTTGTTAATTTATTTTATATCTTCATTTTTACCTTTTCCAATTTCGCTTAGTCATACAATAATTGGAGGTCTTGTAGGAATAGCTTTAGCTTTTAAGGTTAAAGTTAATTGGAATAATCTTGCTATTACATGGATTATATGGACAATAACTCCTTTGATAAGTATGATTATCGGGTTTATTATATTTAAATTTAATATTATTTTTTCTTTCAAAAGAAAAAACCCAATAAAAACAATACAATTATTTTCTTTTTTCACAATATTAGTTTCATATATTTTATTACTATTTATTGCTTTTAAATTATCTAGAATTGGTTTTATTGTTCTTACTATTGTTTTTACTTTGTTTATATTAATATTGGCAAGAAAATTCTTCCTTTCAAAAATTTTTACCAAAAAAACTTATAAAGAAACCTATAAAGAAACAATTACAGAACAGCAAAGTATTTCCTCAATAAAAGAATACAAGAAAACAGAAGATATATTCTCTTTTCTTTCACTTTTAATATTGCCAAATGTTTTTATTTCACATGGCGCAAATGATGTAGCAAACTCTTGTGCAATTTTGGTTTTATTATCAAATAGCATATTTAAAGAAACACTTCCAGAGAATTCCAGTTTTTTTCTAATATTACTTTCAAGTCTAATTTTGGCTTTTAGCCTTGTTATTAAAGGTAAAAAGAATGCACAAAGACTTTCATGTAATATTTTCAATATTGATTCAGATAAAATATTTACGACTTACTATTCTCTTTCAATGTCCACAATTACTTTTTCATTATTGGGTTATAGAATTTCTTCTATTTACACTTTATCTGGTTCATATATTGGTGTTGGCTATGCTAGAGGTTTTTCCATATTTAATTCAAAACTCTTATTTGAGCTTTTATTGTCATGGATAGTTACATCAGCAATTTCAATATTGCTTTCTTTCCTATTTTCTACTATAATTGGGAAACTGGGGATATTCATATGGTAGAACAGAAACTGACAAATTCCATTTATAAGTATATCTTGAAATTAAAAAATACTATAAATACTAAAGATAAAAGAATAACATTTTCGGAAGGTAAGAATATTTTAATATCATGTATAGAAAAGAAAATTAGGATAATTTATCTTGTCATAAATATTAAGGAAAAGCATAAATATTTAGATATAATAAAAAATGTTGATAATTCTATCGTATATTATGCTGATGAAGATATTTTGACCAGATTATCGACAACAAAAACATCTTATTCCTGTCTTACTGTCTTTGAACTACCTGAAATTATTTCATATATAGATGAACATGATTTAAAAAAGATAGAGACAGAAATAGATTTTATTAATCAATACTTAAAAAACAAAAATTATGTTTGTGCATTTTTTAATATTTCTGATCCAGGAAATTTAGGAACAATTATAAGAACTTCTCTTGGCTTTTCACAGAACACTATAATTCTTTTTTCACCTCATAGCGAACCTTTTTCACCAAAAGTTATAAGAAGTTCTAGTGGAGCTATTTTTGGGCTAAAGAGAATAATAAGTGTCAATTTTAATTTAATTGATTTATTCTTAAAATTAATAAAAGATAGAAATATAAAAATAACTTTCGCACAAAAAGAAGAGATAACCAACAGAGAAAACACCAATATCTTGAATTATGAAAATTGGAATAAGGAGCCTAAGATAATAATTTTTGGAAATGAAGGAAGAGGAATACCTGAAAATCTTGAAAGTTTTAAAGATTATTCAATTTCAATACCACAATCTAATGATATTGAAAGTTATAATCTATCTGTTTCTCATGCAATAATAAGTTATATATTATCAAAGAAAAATTAATAATAATATTATGATAAATTTTAGGAGTTTGCTTTCCGATAAGAAAGATATGGTGGCGGTAAGCAAAATATTTTTTACAATTATCTGTATATTTTTTCTAATTTTTTATTTTTTTATTTTACCTTTACCAAAGTTAATTTCGAAATATGAAATATTTATGCAAAAACAGATAACTATAAATATTTTAAAAGAAGAAAACCAGAGTATAAAAACTGTTTTAGCTCAATTAGATGAAGAAAATATCGAATCATTAAAATATATTATTTATGAGAAAGCAGAAAATGAAATTTATGTAAAATTTCCTGAAGATAAAATAAATATTCCAACATATATTTTCCCTTATAAAAATATTTTGAATCTTTTGTATTACTTATTTGGAGTATCTATTTTTTCTATTATTTTTATTAATTTAATTTTATCAGAAGAAGAAACTTATTTAATAAATAAGAATAAAAGAAAATCTAGATTTTATTATAATGGGAATTAATTTATTTTTAAATACTTTTGATTAAAATAATTATATATTTAAAGTTGAAATGAATTTATTATCAGGAAAAGATTTAATTGCTATAGAGAATAGATTTTTCGCTCTATCTTTCATTGAATTTCGAGAGCAAAACTTAATAAACTCATAATAATATCTTGAATTATTTAATTCATGATTTTCGATATTATTAAATATTTCCAATGCTTTTTGGTTGTCTCCCATCTGTTCAAAAGTCAATGCTTTTCCTAAATATGCGTAAAAGTCATATTCAATATTGATAGCCTTATCATAAAATAAAACAGCTTTATCATATTCTTTGAGCATTCTAAATGCATCCCCAATTCTTGTGAGAAAAATCTTGTTTTCTGGTTCAATTTGAGCAAGCTGAAGCCATATTTCTAATGCTTTAGCATGCATATTCATTCCTCTATAACAATCTGCGAGGCCAAATAATGCAAATACATTGCTTTTTTCCAGTATTGTCGCTAATTTATAAAATTTCTCAGCTTTTGAATAATCTTTTAAGTTTCTAAGAATATTTCCTATCGCTGTAATTAATCTTATATTCATCGGGTCATTAAACCAGGCGAGCTTAAAATAGGGTAGAGCATCTGAAAAATGATTTTTATTATAATATACAAAGCCAATACCTATTAATAAGTAAGAGTTTTCAAGAAAAATTGATAGCCCCTTTTTATAATATTCAATTGATTTATTGAAATCCTTAGGTTCATATAATTCTCCAAGTATAGAATATAAGACAGGATTATCTTTGTTTTTAGCTAGCTCTTCTTCTGCAATTAGTATTGATTGATCAATTTTTCCTTCTTTTACAAGTTTATCAATTTCAGATGTTATAGAGTAAAAATAATTTGTGTCCATTTTACCTTCTTTCTATTGTAGTGGTATATGATATTTTATGTATATAGTAAAATTTTGCAAAAAAATAGTAATATAGAAAAAATTTTAATCAATATTGACCTTAAAAAATCCGAAAGTATAATAAGTAAAGAAATTAATTAAAATATTTTATTATTCAGGAGGGATATAGATGAAAAAGATTATCACCTTAATTTTCCTATTTTTATTTGTTTTTACTACTGCTATATATAGCCAAACTACCACTATCAAATCTTCTGATGTCGTTGAAAATTATATTTTTAGATTAAAGATCTGCCAGTTATCAAGCTATGGTGCTAAAATAGTATATTATTCCTATACTGGTTATCCAAAAACATGTTATGTCCCATTAAAATTTATAAATGATATAGTTTTTATAAAAGTTGATTCAAATGTTCCTTATCCTTTCATGCAGGTAATCATGGTCAATAAGAAAATTACAAGAATTGTTGTATATCTTACCAATATAATGGTTCCGGAGTATTCAACAGCAGATCTATCTGATCATGATATTGAAATGATTCAAAAAACAACAGATATAACAATTAGTTTTTAATAGAGAATATTTTTATCGCAGATTTTCAGGAAAAATTGAATCATTCTATTGAATCTTTCTTCTGTATATATTTTTTAGATAAACAGTATTGTAAATTATAGTTCTTATAGCTGTTTAAAAAATTAAAAAGTTTTTTTAAATATATAATTGATTTCTATTTTCTTGATTGAAAAATTCATAAATTTTAGTATTCTGTTTTTATCTTATTGGTTTTATAATCAAGTTTATTCTTTTAGCTATCAATTGAATTTCACGGATAGGATAATGCAATTAGAAAATGTTTTAAATGAGTTGAATAACAAGCAACTTGAAGCTGTTACGAGCTTTGGAAATCCTTTACTTGTTCTTGCTCCCGCTGGTTCAGGAAAGACTAAGGTTATTACCTATAAAATCTTATATTTAATAGAAAAGAAAGGATTTCAACCCTCAAAAATTGTTGCTTTGACCTTTACAAATAAAGCAGCAAACGAAATGAAATCGAGAATATGCTCTATTTTACCATCAAAAGGGAAATATATTACAGCTTCGACCTTTCATTCTTTCGGAGTAAAAATTTTAAGAAAATATAGTGGATTACTTGGATACAAAGAAAACTTTTCGATTTATGATTATGATGATTCAATTTCGGTAATTAATAAGATAAAGAAAGAATTATCGGTTGATTATGATTCAAAAGTCATTTTATATTCAATTTCACAAATTAAGAATTCAATAAATTCATATGATGAATATCAGCAATATATAAATAATAGTGAATTTCATAAAATCATAAAGCAATATATTGAATATCTCAAAAGTCATAATGCAATGGATTTTGATGATATACTCTTAAATCTTTTTTTTATTTTAACGGATAAAAATAAGGATTTTTATGATGTACAGGAAGCAATAAAAAATAATATTCAGTATCTTTTAGTAGATGAGTATCAGGATACAAATAAGATTCAATATCTTATAATTAAAAACCTTATGAATGAGAAAAGTAATAAAAATATTACTATTGTAGGAGATGATGATCAAGGGATATACTCTTTTAGAGGTTCTACAATAGAAAATATTTTAAGATTTGAAAATGATTTTTCAGATTGTAGAATTGTATGTCTGGAAAAAAACTATAGAAGTAGCCATATAATTTTGCATGCTGCAAAAAATGTAATCAATAATAATAGAAATAGAAAAAATAAAGAAATGAAAACAGATATTATTGCAAATAATAAAATAATAATATATGAGGCAGCAGATCCTCAAAGTGAAGCTGTCTTTATATATGAGAAAATACATCAATTGCTATATAAAGATGGTATAAAACACAAGGATATAGCAATTTTATATAGAAATAATCATATGGCAAGACCAATTGAAGAGCTTTTTATAATAAAAAACTTAAAACATAAAGTATGGGGAGGATATAATTTCTATTCAAGAGAAGAGATACGAGATATTTCTGCATATCTATTTTCTTTGCTTAATCCCTATGATGAAGTATCACTTTTAAGAATAATTAATGTCCCAAAAAGAGGTATTGGATTAAAACTGATAGAAAAGCTGGTTTTAGCTTCTAAAAATCATCAGACACATATTTTTGATATTTTAAAAATAATATCAGATAAAAAGCAGCTTTCTGATAGCATTTTAGTAAATTTATTCTCTGAAAATGAAATAGATTCATTGATGGAATTTTATGATCTTATGATCTCATATAGGCAAATACTTCTCTCAAAAAACTGCAATTTTCCAGATATTTTCAATCAATTTATAGAAAAAATCGGATATAGAGAATATTTAAAAAATCATAATGATGAAAGAACATTTGATATAAAAATTGGATATTTTGAAAGTTTTCTATCTTCACTTTTTAATTATAAGAATTTTGAAGAAGACAACTATAATATTTTTTCAATTGCTGAAAGATTAAGACTTTTAATGAATAATGACTTACAAGAAGAAGATTCTGATGCGATAAATCTTATGACAATGCATTCAGCTAAGGGGTTAGAATTCAAAGTTGTTTTTATTATAGGTGCAGAAAAAGATATTATTCCTTCAAATAAAGTTACAAGTAATATTGAATATGAAGAAGAAAGAAGATTATTTTATGTCGCTATGACCCGAGCTAAAGAATATCTATTTATTTCTTATTGTCTGGAAAGAAACAAATTTGGTAAAAAATATAATTGTTATCCTTCTGCCTTTATAGATGAAATACCCGAAGAAGATAAAATTCTGGATTTAAAAAAAATTGATGCGAATATCACAGCTAATGATATCGCATCAATTAAAAATATGATATTAAATAAAACTAAAAATTCTAATATTTAAATTCTGGTAAATATTTTGCCCTTGTGCACGCATGATAATGACCATTACCAGCATCAATAAGTTCTGGTTCTGCGTTATTGATACAATCATCTGTTGCAAAAAGGCATCTGGTATGAAATCTACAACCAGAAGGTATCTTTGCAGCACTTGGTATTTCACCTTTTATCTGAATATCTTTCATAACTTTTACTTTACCTGGAAGTGGTTCACAGACTGCATTGATTAGTACTCTTGTATATGGATGAATTGGATTATCCACTATTTCATCAGCTGGACCAATTTCGATAATTCTTCCAAGATACATTACTGCAATTCTATCGGCAAAATATCTTGCAGTAGATAGATCATGAGTAATATATATATAAGTCAAACCAAATTCCTTTTTTAAATTATTCATCATAGCAAGAATTTCCGCTCTTGTAGACAAATCAATCATAGATACAGGTTCATCAGCTACTATTAGATTTGGAGATAAAGTTATCCCTCTTGCGATAGAAACTCTTTGCCTTTGACCACCTGAAAGCATGTGAGGAAATCTTTCCATAAATTCAGAGGCAGGAGTTACTTTTACACTTTCAAGAAGTTGTTTTGATACTTCATCTCTATATTTTCTTGAATCTCCAATACCATGTATAATCAATGGTTCATCAAGAACTTTTCTAATTCTAAATCTTGGATTCATAGAAGCATAAGGATCTTGGAAAATCATTTGAACATTTCGTCTATATTTTTTTAATTCCTTTCCCTTGATATGAGCAACATCGTTATCGTTAAGTAAAATTTTGCCATCAGTTGGTTCTAAAAGTCTCATCACAAGTTTACCTGTAGTGGTTTTTCCACATCCTGATTCACCGATGATTCCAAAAGTTTCACCTTTATATACTTCAAAATTAATCCCATCAACTGCCTTAACAAAATTTCGTTCTTTTACAAATAGAGCAGAAAGTCCATGTTGCATTGGAAACCATTTTTTCAAATTTACAACTTTTAATAGTACTTCTTTATTCATTGCATTTGCCATAATTAATACCTCCAGCAGGATAAGATATGTCCACTTTCTAATTCTTTAATTGCTGGTTCTTCATCTTTACATTTATCCATGCGAACATGGCATCTTTCATAGAATCTACAACCTTTAGGAGGAGAAATCAAGTCAGGTGGGACACCTGGTATAAATGAGAGTTCATCGACTCTTTTATGGAGAAGTGGAGTAGCGCTTAAAAGTTTCTCTGTGTATGGATGAAGATTTTTTCTTCCATAAATCTGTTCATTTGAACCAATTTCCATGACTTTACCAGCATACATTACGCAAATTCTATCTGAAATTTCTGCTTCGGTTGCAAGATCATGAGTGATGAAGATTGATGAAATTTTTAGGTTTTGTTTTAATTCTTTTATAAGATTAAGTATTTGGGCTTGGACGACTACATCAAGGCCAGTTGTTGGTTCATCAAGTATGACAATTTTTGGTTCCAAAAAAAGTGCAGTTGCGATGACGACTCTTTGTTTCATTCCTCCAGAAAGTTCATGAGGATATCTACTATAAATATCCTCAGAAAGACCAACTAAATTTAAATATTTAATAATTTGTTCATATATTTTTTCTTTTGTTGTTTCACTTCTATGTTGTAGATAGGTTTCAGTCATTAATTCGCCTACAGTATAAACTGGTGTAAGGCAATTCATTGCTCCTTGAAAAACCATTGAAATCTTTTCCCATCTTATTTTTTTTCTAAGATCATTCTCTGAAAATTTAGCGATATTTTGTCCTTCAATAATAATTTCTCCACCAGCTATTTTTCCGGGAGGTGTAGGCATTCCCAAAAGTGCAAAACCAGTAGTTGTTTTTCCACAACCTGATTCACCTACAAGACCAAGAGTCTCTCCTTCATTAAGATCAAATGAAACATCGTCTACGGCTTTTACAATGCCTGCACTGGTATAATAATATAATTTTAAATTATTAACTATAAGTGCTTTTTCCATTTTTTTACCTTATTGAATTTTTTATTATCTAGTTCTAAGTTTAGGGTGTAGAATCTTATCCATAGCCCAACCAACAAATACGAAACTACTTGCAAGTAGAGCCATTATAAGTCCAGGAGGAATAATCCACCACCATAGGTTATTTATAAAAGCTCCACCAGTTTGAGCATCGTGCAGAATACCTCCCCATGTAACAATTGATGGGTCGCCAAGGCCAAGAAGACTTAATCCTGCTTCTGTTAAAATGGCTCCTGGAACTGAAAAAGCCATATTTGCAAATGTTAATGGAAGAATTAAAGGCATGATATGTCTGAAAATAAGTCTCCAATGATGTGCTCCAAGAGCTTTAGATGCTTCTACAAATACTTCTTCTTTTAATTGAAGCGATATAGCTCTGACTGTTCTAACCGAGCCTGTCCAACTAAAGACACAAAGTAATAGTATAAGAATACCAATATTGATTTTGAAAATAGCAGATATAGCTATTAAAATTGGTAACATGGGCATATTTATAAAAAACTCATATATTCTATTCATTGCAGCATCTATAAAACCACCAAAATATGCAGAAGTAACACCCCAGAAAAGACCGAAAAATACTGAAATAACTGCTGTAAGCACACCAATAAGTAAAGCCCATTTAATTCCAGCTAAGACTCCTGAAAACAAATCTCTTTTCAAGCTGTCTGTCCCCAAAAGACCAGAAACTTTTCCTGTAATTACAGTATAAGGTTGTTCGAAAGTTGAAGATGGATCTAAAAATAGTACTTTCGCAATTATTTTATATTCACCTTTCAAAGGAACTGGATTAAGTAAAATACCTTTCTCTTTTTTTCCGAATATGACTCCAAGAGCTTTTATATCGTTTGGATCTATCTTTAAAAGTGTTTGTTCATCTTCTGAATCTTTTCCAAAATCATAGGCAACTTTTCTTGCTTCAGTATCTGCTGTAACTCTTATTTCCTCATCAGAAAAATTTTGAGCAGTTCTATATAATTCAAATTTCTCTCCATCGGGTCTTTCTATGAAAATTTGAAGTCCTAAAAAGCCATTTGCTTTGCCATGAAAAATAATATTTTGAGGTGCTTCTGAGTAATTAAATTTATAATTAAAACTATAATATTTTACAGGAATTCCATTCATGTCTTCTTCCTGTAAATCACTATCAAATATAAATTTTGTTACTGGTTTTTTAATTTTTGAAAATGTTTGAGTCCAAACTGGGGCAGCATTAGCAGGGTTGTCCTGCCAATATGTTATATTTCTCCATTGTGTGTTAGCTTCTTTATATACTATTATATAGGGTTCAATAATTGTTAAAACAAGAAAAATCAAAATAATTGCAATGCCAATAAGACCTGTTTTATTCTTTGTAAATTCTTTGAAAAATTCTATTATTTCTGAAAATACTTCTTTTAATTTCATGCTTTTCCTCCGACCTTGATTCGAGGATCAAGTAATCCATAAATGAAATCGAGTATAACTAGACCTAACATAAATAAAAATACATTTAAAGATACATTACCCATTACAACTGCTAGATCATTTTGTTGAAGGGCTATCCAGTACAGGTTACCCATTCCTGGCCAGCTGAAAATTCCCTCGAATA
This sequence comes from uncultured Brachyspira sp., assembly GCA_964454835.1. Classification (GTDB taxonomy): domain Bacteria; phylum Spirochaetota; class JAAYUW01; order JAAYUW01; family JAAYUW01; genus Exilispira. The sequence continues at coordinate 19,655 of CAYVTU010000005.1, read as the reverse complement.
TTATAGCACCACCAAGAGAACCAAAAAGGCCTAGAAGGACATTTGTAACTATAGGAGGAGCAGCTGAGCGTAAAGTATGTTTATATAGGATTTTTCTTTCTGATAAACCTCTTGCTCTTGCTGACATGATAAAATCTTCATTCATTGTTCCAAGTACTAGTTGTCTTATAAAATAAGCACTTCCCCAGATACCAGCTACGAAAAGTGTAAAAAGAGGTAAAAACATATGATAAAGTAAATCTACAAAACTCATAAAACCAGTAGGTGTAGGTACAGAATGAAGTCCACCAGAGGGAAAAGCTTTTAATGTATAAGCAAAGAAAAATAAAAATACCATACCAAGCCACCATAAAGGTAGACCATTACTTGCAAGGGCTATAAAACTAACTGTCCTGTCAAGAGCTCCACCTGGTTTTCTTGCCATTCTAAGACCGATTATTATACCAAAGATTGTTACTATAACAAAATCTGTTGTAAAAAGAATCGCTGTTTTTGGAAGAGCTTCTTTTAAGATTTTCCAGACTTCTCTATCACCTTTGGCTGAACGCATAATCATGGAATTACCGTATCTAAAAGTGAAAGCCTTTGATGCATTATAAAATACTCTAAACAAAAATGGCCTATCAAGATAATTTCGATGAATTAATTCTGCTCTTCGTTTATCTTTCCATTGTTCAAGTTGTTCAACATTGAATTTTCCTGCTTTTATGACTCTTTGAGATTCTGCTTTAATCTGATCATCTATATCTTGTCGAACGACTCTTTCAGCAGTATTATTGAAGATAGCAGAGATAGCAATAAGGATTATTGCATACATAATAATAGCGTTGATGAGCCTTTTAATTACATATTTTCTGTACATCTTTCTTCCTTTTTTTTATTAGCTCATTAAGGTTAATAGAACATATATATTTATTTTTTCAACCATAATTTTTAATTTAATTATTAAAAAAAGGAGCTGTCTCTTATTTTTGAGACAGCCCCTTTTTATAGATTATTTAAAAATTAGAAGAAAACAAGAAATACAGTTTCAACCGCTGGAGCTTCTGTTGTAAGCTGAGTTTCAATAACTACAAGATATGCACCAGGTGTTAAAGCTGAAGTATCTTTTGCAGGAATAACTATCTGGAATACTCCATTTTTAACAAATGTTCCAGCGTATACCTTTTCACCAGAAGGAAGAATCAATGTAGCTTTAACATTTCCTTTTGTTGCAGCAGTAGCAGTATCTGCTGGGTATGCTATAACTGAGACATTGACATTAATAATAGTATCTTTTGTTTTATCTGGTGTAGCAGGAGTTTCAACTTTATCTATTCTTGTTCTTTGAGCAACAAAGAGATTCTTCCAATAGTAAGGAGTAAATGGATAAGTTGGATCTCTGAAAGCCTTCATAACCATTGAGTTGTTTTTTGCATCATAGTTTTGCATCCAGAAAGGACCATCTGAAATAAACGCATGTTTCTTTTCTTTAATCCATTTAATAGCGAGGTTATAATCTGCAATGGCAGCAGCAGCTGTTTTATAACCAACAATAGAAGCTGGAACATATTTTGCAGCTTTCATTTCTTCTATTTTTGCAGCTATATCAGAAGCGCATGTTTCGTCGAGTAAATCTGGTTCTGTTACTTCTTCACCACTTGGAGTAAAACTATATACTCTTTTTGAAGCAGCACCACCTTCAGCAACAAGTTTTGCAAGCGCTTCATAGATTGGCCAAGGAGTAAGAGGTGTCCACGCTGGTATACCAGTAGCTGCAACTCTGTTTTTATCCATAGGCCAGTTGAAGTCAAAATAAGTTGTTATTGTGCCATCTTTATTGATTACCCAACCTTTGACTATATCAAGACCAGGTTTTACAACACTTGCGAAAGCATCATCGTAATATTTGTCGTTATCTCCGTCTTTTGTAGCCCATTCCATTGAATAAGCAAAAGCATAGAGAATATCAGCTAAGCTTTCAGCTTGACCATTATGATATTTTGCAAACTTAAAAGTATAAGTTCCAGTTGAAAAAGCTTTAACACCTTTACCAACTGGTTTCCATTTCTTTTCAGCAGAATTATAAAGTACAGCATTTTCTGGAACATCGATTTGTCCGACTAATTCACCTTTTTCATTTTTAGAAACTTTTGTTAAGACTTTCTTAAGATCCCAGTTGACTCTCCACATTGTGTCTTCAGCTGAATAAGGAGATTCGAAAGAACCACCATCTCTCATAGGTTCCATTAATACACGGCTATAAACATCTGTAAAGCCTTCGGTTCCGATAGGATCCCAAGCACTCATGAAAAGAGCACCACGAGCTGAATATTCTGTGAATCTGAAAACTTTTTTACCATCTTTGTTTGGTTTAACATCCGCTGTTTTTACTGACCAGCTATTTAAACCATCACCAACACCATAAGCCATTCTGCTTAAGAATCTTTCTTTGTTTGCAGCGTAATATTGCTGTTGTATACAAACCCAAATTCTACAAGCATCTTTGAGTCCTAATTCAAGAGCTCTTAAATTCATATCCCAGTATTCTTTTTCATCTATGAATTGACCATTAATGGTTTTTTGAGTAATATCATCGATTTCTTTGTTTTCATAGTTCCAGTTAGCAGGATCAGCGCCACCAGCCATATAACCATACCATGGAGCATACATCTGAACTAACGAAATATCCCACCATCTTCTTGTAGCACCTGCACCCCAACCTTCTGTATACATATGCCACTGATAATCTGCTGGGTTACTGTAATAAGCTGTCATAATACATTTTCTTCTATCGAGCTCGAGTCTTTCAGCTTTAATACCAGCTTTTTCGATCTGATCAGCTATATATCTTCCTTCAAGAAGTCTTCCTTTTGGGTCATCAACCCTGATTAAAATCTTAACAGATACATCTTTTCCATCAAACTGCCAGAATTTTGGACCTTTCACGAGTCTTCCTTTGTTTTCTGGAAGAGCAGCTGCTTTTTGCATTGCAGCATCGATAGCTGCGATAGCTTTTTTCTCGTCGCCTTTAGGAGTCATACCAAGTTTTGAAGCAATAAGATTGTACTTATAAACTCCGGGTTGACCAGGTGTCATAGGAGTGTAACAAACATCACCATCTCCACCAAGTATTTCGTCTACGATATATTTTCTATCGATAAGCCAGTTCAATGCATATCTGATTTCTGTAATAGCAAATGGGTTGAAGAACTCTCCATCTTTATTTTTAACAGTATATGGAGCTTTATTAGGGATAGGGTTAACCATCAAGGACCATGAACCAGATGGAATCTTATAGACATCAAGTTTTTCTCTAACATTTTCTGGAAGAGCTTTGAAAACATTACCCTGAACTCCCCAGTAAAATAAGTCAGTCTTTCCTTCAGCAGTATCTTTTAGTCCGATTTCTTCTTGCATTCTAACATCGACTAGAATTTCATCAACAATTGGACCTTTAACAGTCGATTGTCCGAAAGCAAAAAGTACCGCGATTAGAAAAACTGAAAGAATGATAAGTGGTGATACCTTTTTCATTAATTCCTCCGTTTTTACATTCTTTTTTAGTAATACCTTGTAAAAAGATATGAAAACTAACAAAGACTAAAAAAAATTTACAAAGTATAACAACCTATCTTTTTTATAATACTCAATTTCAATCTGTCAAGTTTAAATTCATAAAAAAAATTAAAAATTTTATTTTTCTATAATGAATATTTGGTATAAAATAAAAAATGATGTTAGAAAGAATATGTAATTTGTTAATAGATGTTACTATTTAGTTTTTTAATTAGCCATAAATATTTAAATTATTAATAATAACAATAGGAGATAAAATTTAACATCTTAATAAATTATATAATCAGTAATCTTTTTTATTATTAAATAAAAATAAAAGAAAGCTCTATTGCAAGCAAACCTTTATAACCCAAAAGTAATAATTCAATATATTTTGAAATTGTAGAGGAGTTATTTAAAATATAATCTTGCTGAAAAGTGAAAATATATGATATTTTTAATTTTAATGTATTTGAAAAATTAAAATTAATACCCAAAATAGATAATATATCAAATGGTTCAATAAGGAAAATTGATGTTGTGTTAATAGATAAAAAAGGGTCAGGATTAAAAGTAATTGACAGAGCAAATATATTGTTATCCATACTAAGAAGCTCATCAAGATTTGTTAACAATCTATTATTTAAGATTATTTCCATAAAATCCAGCTCAGAAAAGACGAAGGTTGTATGATACCAAAAAGCATAAAAAAAGATTTTTGGTAAGTTGTAAGAAATCTGAATTTTTGTTTCATGGTATCTGTATTTCATATTTGAATCAAAGTGAAGGCATCCGGAAAAACTCCAGTTAATCAATAAAGGAAATTTTAATGATAAACCTATCCTTGATTTTTGCGTAAGTTCATAATAAATCCCTATGAATTCTATCTGAAAAGGGTCAATAAAATTGTAAAAATCTAGATAAAATATATTATCTGAATTTAAAGAAAAATTATCTGTTAAATACCATTTAATTGATAAAACTGAAAAATCTGAAATAAAATATTTTAATGATATTTGCCATCTATTTGTAGAATTGCTACTTCCAATAATATTTTGTATTACCATTCTAGAATATGGAGAAAATAAATCAAGATTTCCCTGTTCAATATCTAATTCAGGTTTAACTCCAAAATCAAAACTTATTAAATTAATAGGTATTCTAATCCAAATATAGTTTAAAATAAAATCATAATCTTTATTTGTGATATTATGAATACCTAACTCATATTTATAAAAATAAATTGAAGAAAAGAAGATAAAATTACTTTGTCTGTATTTTGCGACTAAATTTGAACTTTCTATTCCTCCGATTAAAATATTAGAGTCATTATATAAAAAGATTATGCCAAAACTTTGATTGAATATTAAAGTCTGACAATAAGTTTTGATTGAAAAAATAGATAAAATTAAGATTAAAAATGTTATAACAAAAAAAATTATAAATAATAATATAAATCTTTTATATTTTTTGTATTTCATATATTAATTATTTATCTTATTAAATTATATTATCTTAATTAAATTAAGTAATTTTTGAGTAAATTTCATAATGTAATTCTTATTTCTTTATAAAAATTTTTAATCCAATAGCGCTGAGTATTAAGCACCTATTATAAGTTTATTTATTATAAAGATTTTGAAGTGAAAATATTTTTGAATCAATAAAAATATTAAACTGAGGTTCAGAAATTTGAAATACTGTCTTATAATTTTGTTTAATTCCATCAGCAACAGTTATTTTAACGGGATAGAATCTTGAACCAAATTTTTTAATCTCATCGGCTGTTATTATCTTTACCAATCTTTTTGCCAGATCATATTGTTCTGTTTTAATTGCAACAAAATCCGAGTTTATTATCATCTTTTGCATAAAATAAGGCACATCTTTTGCTTTGGCTATTAATAATATTTCGTAAAATATCTTTCCATCTTCTTCGTATTTTTTAAAACTTTCTACTTTATAATCATCAGTTAATTTTCTATTTCTTGTTATATCTTCATTTGAAATATCTGAACCCATAAACCCTTGTTTCATCATTGATTTTGAAATAGTAAGCACATCATCTGCATTTGGAAAATAAACATAAAGATTACCATCTTTTTTTAAATATTTCACCCCATTGTCTTCGGGATTTGTAAAGATAATCAAAAAAGATTCATTTTTTGCCCAACATTCAAATTTTTTAATGATGATAGAATTATTCCTGATTATTTCAAATGAACCAAAGTAATGAATAGATTCAAAAGTAATATTTTGATCTAAATATCTTAGTATATCTTCCTGACTCTGAAAACCAATTATAAAAAAAACAATTAAAGATAAAAATAAAAAAATCAAAAACACTCTGAAATTTTTTGTTTTTTTTATCATCTATTTCTCCTAATTTTAATGTATTATTAAATATTTAAAGTTTTCATTATATGAATTTTTAATGATCATGACTTTTACAACTATCTAATTTTAATTCATATTTCTTAATTATATATTCTTTTTGGTACTCTATAAGTGTCGCAGAGCTTCTGTAGGAAGCAACTTTGATGCATATCGAGAAGGTATTAATGTCGCTACTGCAGGTACTATACAGGAAATAAAAAGGCTAACAAAGAAGATAGTCAAAGAAGCAGAAGGTCTAATTATATAATTCATAAGCATATCATAATTGCTAAAAAGATTTGAAAAATCAAAACCAACTTTATTCATAACAAATGTAATTAAATAACCTATAATAGAACCCGGAACCCCACCTAAAATTCCAATAATTGCGCCTTCATAAAAATTAACTAAAAATATTTCTTTTCTTGATGTTCCAATAGCCATTAAAGTACCTAACTCATTTATTCTTTCAAAAATATTCATCATCATAGTATTTATAATAATAAATGATGCAAGAAACAAAATGAATATAAAGACTAAAACTAAAACTTTTCTCATCATCTGCATTGTGCCATATAGCTGCCCCATTCCTTCACTAAAAGGGACAGCTTTTAAGTTGCTATTTTTAAAAGAATCAGATAAAAGAAAATTTATGCTTTTAAGAACAGGTTCTAAATATTTTACATCGAAAAATAATAAAAGCTGAGTAAAACTATTATCTGAAAGTTTTGCAAGTTGTTTGGCATCATTTAAATTCATCAAAATCAATGACTTATTGTATGCACCTATACCAAAATCTACTATTCCACTTACAACGACTTTTATTCCATTTAAACCACTGACATATGTTTTTGTAACAAGTAAAACTGAATCACCAGATTTTAAGTTTAAGTTTTTTGCTAGATCTTTTCCAATTATTATTTTTTTATCACCTACCTGGGGATTTCCTTCTATCTTTCTTCTTTTTACCTGATATTTAGCAAGTTCTTTTTCAGATGAAATTGCGTTTACTACCGTAGCTAATGCTGTTTCACCTTTTCCTGCAATGCATGCGATGTTTAATCTTTCTTCATATTCAAAATTTATTTTGCTAAATTCTTTTGAAAGCTTTTCTTTCAATTTTTGAACAAAATAATTTTTATCAGGGTAATAAAATTCTATAGGTAAAAATTTTTCCTGCTTAAAAAAAGATTCGCTTGCGATTTTAATTGTACCAGTCTGAAAATCTATTGTAGTATCTATAAGATTTTGAAGCATACCATCTATCCAACCCCATGCAAGAATTATGATTATTGCAGCAAAAAAAATGCTTAAACTCGATAAAAATGACCTTTTTCTATTTCTTTTAATATTTAGTAAAGCTAATTTAAATATCATAAAAGCCTCTTTTAATTAAATAGTTCTTAAAGCTTTTGTTATTTCTAAGTTCGCAGCTTTCTTTGCACTTGAATAAGTAGAAATATAAGATACCAATACTCCTAAAAAAAATGCACCGATATAGCCTTTTAATGGAAATGAAGAGTATAGCACTAAAGGGAGTCCAAATTCAGCGATTAAATCGATATCTATCATTGAAGCGACATTTAATCCAACTTTAGCCAGATAATAATTCAATGGAAGTGCAAGAATAATGCCAAGAATGGAACCAAATAACCCTAGTGCAAGACCTTCGTATGAAAAAATCATACTTATCTCTTTTTCAGTCATCCCAAGAGCTTTTAATGTACCAATTTCTCTTATCTTTTCATGGACAGACATTATCATTGTGTTTATTATTCCAATTGAAGCTATTATTAATATGAAGACAATGAATACTCCTGAAAATTTCCCCTTTGTCTTAGATAGTTCAATTATTTCTTTTCCTTCTTCCATCCAATTAGTTATTGAAGTATAAGGTAAATCTTTATTTAAATCAGAAGTATAAGATTTTACTTTCTTTAAATTTTTTGTTTTAACTAAAATATTTGTTGAAGAGTCAATATTTAACGAGCTTTTTGCTACATTATAAGGAATTATTATACAGGAAGAGTTTAAAAAAGAATCAGCAGTCATATATATTGATAACACTTCTAGATTTAATGAATTATACATTCCATCTTTTGTTTTAAAAGATATAATAAAAGAATCTTTTTCTTTTAAGTTAAGTTCTTTTGCCAATCCCCTTCCTATGCAAGCTGGAATGCTATCATAAAAAGAATCAAAGCTTTTTGAAAAATTAGATTTTATTCTTTGACCAAGATAATCCATTATTTTCAATGTTTTTTCGTCCTCATCAGGATTTATTCCTAGAATTTTAACAGGTAACATTCCTGATGACTGCTCCAGCATTGCTGTAAAAGTAACTCTTTTCGAATATGAGACAACATAGTCTTTTGATTCTAATGTTTTTATTATCTCATCTTCATTTTTTAAGTTCAATATTGAAAATTGTTCTTCCTTATTATACCCTTGAGGATAAATCTGAATATCTGAGCTTTGCATCTGGATTATACTTTCAACTGTTTGATTTGTCATGCCTTCAAGCATACCTTCAACTATTATATATGTAAAAATACCAAACCCCAATATCAAAAATGTTAAAATAGTTCTTGTTTTGTATAGAAGTAGATTTTTAATTGATAAATTTATGAGATACTTATTATCTTTTTTCATAATATCCCTTTAAACTACTATTTTTCCATCTTCCAAAACTATAAGTTGATTTGCTGCATTCATGATTTTACTATCATGAGTGGAAAAAATAAAAGTTATACCAAGTTTCTGATTTAACTGTTTCATCAGTTCAATAATCTTTGTTCCAGTTGCATGGTCAAGATTAGCAGTTGGTTCATCTGCAAAAATTACAGAAGGATTTTTTACAAGTGCTCTTGCAATAGCGACTCTCTGCTGTTGCCCACCTGAAAGCTCTGAAGGAAGTCTTGATGATGTTTCTTCTATACCTACTTCCTTTAAAATATTCATAATTCTTTCTTTTCTTTCTTTTGTTTCAACATCTAACAAAGCTAAAGGAATCTCGACATTTTCATAGACAGTTAAAACTGGAATTAAATTAAATGTCTGAAAAATAAAACCAAATTTTTCTCTTCTAAAAAAAGTTGTTTCATTGGAATTTAATGAAGAAATATCCTTGTCTTCAAAAAGATAATTGCCATTGTCTTGTTTATCCAAACAACCAAGTATATTTAATAAAGTTGTTTTTCCTGAACCAGAAGGTCCAACAATTCCTGTGAAACTACCTTTTTCAATAGACAATGTAATGTCTTCTAATGCTTGTACAAAGAGCTTTCCCATCTGATATTTTTTTGAGATTTGATTTAATTTTATAAGACTCATAGATGACTCCTTCGATTTTATTATAAAATAAATTAATATTTATACAATAAAAAAAAGTCTATTAATTTAATTTTATTAACCAATTATCGATAATCAAAAATATTAATGAAAAAAAGAAAAATAATAAATATCATGAGTAATAATTATTAAAAATAATAATATTTAACAAAATGAAAAATATTTATAATAAAATTAATATTGAACATTAAGATTAACTCTTTTCGAAAAAATAAAATTAAATATCTAAACTATATAGATTGATTGTTTATTAGATTGACTTTGTTAGATATTAAAAATATCTTTTTTATCACATCTATCTAATTCAAATTGAATTGTAGTATGGGAAATATCGTATTTATCATGAAGTAGATGATTTATTTTTTCAAGAATCATATTTGTTTCTTCCATCTTGATATTACAGACTTCTACATGAGCTTCAAAATATATTGTCTTTTCATCTGAAAGCCATGTATGAACATGATGTAAGGAGTTTACATTTGGAATAGATTCGATATCTTTCTTAATTTCTTCATAATTTAAATCAGCTGAAGACTGCATCAAAATATTTATTGTTTTAATTATGATTTTTATACTTTCATAACCAATATAAATTGCTATAGATAATGTTATTAAAGGATCTACAAAATATAACTTGAAAAACTTTATTAAAATTCCACCTAGAATAACTCCAACAGATGAAAATGTATCACCTAAAAGATGAAGATAACTTGATCTTATATTTAAGCTATGTTTAGAATCTTTATGTAAGATTAATGTCGATAAAAGATTGGCAATTAAACCAATTGAAGCAACAATCAGCATAATTGATGTTTTAATTTCAACAGGTGAAAAAAATTTTTTAATTGCTTCTATAATTAAAAAAATACAAATAATCAATAAAAACTGTGAATTTAAAAATGCTACTATTATATGAGCTCTTTTGTATCCAAAAGTCTTTCGTTTATCTTTTGCCTTATTGCTAATTTTAATACCAACCCAGCTTAATATTAAAGAACTAGTGTCTCCAAAATTATGAAAAGCATCTGAAAGAAGTGAAAGACTTCTTGAAAACAATCCTCCGATTATCTCTGCTATAGTTATAACTAAGTTTAGTAATATGACAAAAGTCAGACGAATTTTATTTAAGCTATTATTTTCGGTTAAATCAAATTCATGATCGTGTGAATGCGAATGCTCGTGAGGATGTTCATGTTTATGAGCAACATTTTTATTATTTCTATTCATTTCAATTTCCTTAATTAGTATAAACTTTTTTAATAATAACTTAATACCAAATTTAAAAACTTATTTAATTATATTATACCAAATAATATCAAACTCAAAATAAAACAAAGCTCAGAAGAAATTTAGAAAAAACATTCATTTTGTAAAGAAAATTAAACAAATAGAATAAGGATATATTTTGATATTTTTAAAAATATATTAAAATATAAATAAAGATAATTACCAGGATTGATTATAAAATAAGATAAAGGTTTATAATATTTTTGTAATTGAAATATTTAAAATTTTAAATTGACAAAAAATTAAAGGTAGTTTCATGCAAACTAATAGCAAAAAAGCACTGATAATAATATCAGCAATAATATTTCTCTTAATATTGAGTGTTTTCATATATCTTACATTAAAAAAAAATCAGGATAAAACAGGGCTGACTTTTGAAGAATTAGAATATATAAAAAATAATAAAAATATTCATTTTGTTGGACAGATAAATTATGCTCCATTTGAATTTGTTGATAAAAATGGAGATTATAATGGAATGATGATAGATTTACTTCGCTGGATTTCCTATGAATATGGTTTTAATATAAGTTTTACTCCTTTAAATTTCAAAAAGGCTCAACAGATGGTTATCGAAGGTAAGGCTAATGGGATATCTTCACTTTTTTATAGTGAAAAAAGAGAACAAAACTTCGATTTTACTCAGCCAATATTTTTGGTCCCAGCATCTATTTTTGTTACAAAACTAAGATTTGATATTTCAAGTTTTAAAGATTTAAACCAGAAAAAAATAGGAATGCAAAGAGGAGATTATGCAGAGGATTTTTTAAAAGAAAATAAAATAGCTTGTGAGATAATATATGTTGATGATTTTTATATGGCAATAGACAAACTTGTTGCAAATGAAGTTGATGCAGTAATAGGAGATGAGCAGGTAGTATGGTATCATATCTTTTCAATGAATTATATGGATAAAGTAAAAATAATAGGAGAACCTTTATATACTGGACTAAATTGTTTTGGGTTAAGAAAGGGGGATATTAAATTATTAAGAATATTAAATAAAGGCATAGAAAAAGCCAGAAATGATGGGCTTCTAGATAGACTTACAAAAAAGTGGATAGGCACCTCCTATCAAAAACAGGAAAAAGAAAGAATAGATATTAGAATGTTAGTATTCTTTTTAGTCTTTATTTTTTTTATTATAATAGTATTGTCTTCTTTTTTATTTAAAACTGTAAAAGAAAGCAAATTGTTTAAAGAAACATCTGAACAAAGGCTAAGAAAGCTAATAGATTCGATTCCTTTCATAATATATCTTTGTGATCAGGATTTAAATATAATAGAATATAATAAAGAATTCATCAAGTTTTTCAATATATTTGTCTACTGGAAAAATGATGTAAGTTATTTTATCAATAATTTATCTCATTCAAATATAGATAAATATTTGCCTTCCAGCATGGTAACACAATTTAAGCAATTATCTTATGATGACACAACTGTTTTAAAGACAAATCAATCAATAAAAAGGGAATCTGAAATATTAAATATAGATTTTAAAAAAAGAATTTTTTTTATAGAGAAAATTCCTATCGAATCTAAAATAAAAAACCAAAAATTAGTATTAACATTAGCAAAAGATATTACTGACGAGAAAAAAGCGGAAGAAGAAATACTTAGAGTTCAAAAACTGGAATCTGTTGGACTTTTGGCAGGTAAGATTGCACATGATTTTAATAATGTCCTCACTGGTATTATTGGGAATCTAAGTCTAGCCCAATTATATATTGATGATAAAGAAGAGCTAATTGAAGTCTTAACAGAGGCAAAAGAAGTTTCCTTGCAAGCTAAATCAATAACTTCGCAATTACTTACATTTTCAAAAGGTGGAAGCCCAATAAAGGAACTTTTTGACCCGCTAGAGATAATTAAATCTATCATTAACTTATCATTGAAAGGAACATCTGTTGATTATGTATTAAAAGTTGAAAATGAGGAAAGATATTTTATCTATGCTGATAAAAGCCAATATTTTCAAGCAATAAATAATCTAGTATTAAACGCTATTCAGGCTAATGAAGGGCAGGGTAAAATATTTATTTCTCTTATATATAAAGAGTTAGAATATTTTAATAATGAAAAAATAGAGAAAAAATTCTATTGTATTGTAGAAGTTGAAGATGAGGGAAATGGAATCTCTTCTGAAATTGTTGGAAAGATATTTAATCCATTTTTCACTACAAAATCTAATGGAAGTGGATTAGGTCTTTCTTCTGTTAAAACCATAGCAAAAAATCATCAAGGGTATGTATTTTTTCAAAATAAGAGCATAAAAGGAGCAATATTTTATTTGCTTTTCCCTTCGACAAAGGAAAAAGTAATTTCAAAAGAAAAGAGAAAAACAGAAGAAGGCATTTTTAATAATTATTCAGCATTGGTTTTAGATGATGATGAGATTGTTATAAATACTGCAAAAAAGATTTTTCAATTTTTTAACTGTGATGTCAAGGTAGTTAAAAATGATGTTGATTTTTTTGAAGCTCTTGAAAAAGAGAAATATGATTTCTGTGTACTGGATTTAGTTGTTCCAGGTTCAATTGGAGGAGAAGAGATAATAAAAATAGCTAAAAACAAATATCCTGATATTATATATATTGTATCAAGTGGATATTCCAGCAATCCCGTCATTTCAAATTTTGTTGAATATGGATTTGATTACGCATTAAAGAAACCCTATGATTTTGAAGATGTTAAATCATTGATGATAGAAATTAATAAAAGAGAAGCTAATAATAGAAGAGAGTAATATTAAAATAAGATATAATATTTTTGACGAAATCTTAATAAAAGTATGCAATTTTCAATTTGCCAGTTATATTATTCCTAATATTCATAATTTTAGATAATTGATATTCATTTTGGTTTTTATGAATTACTTGAATTCTAAATTAAAAAGGAGATATGCAGATTTTATCGATATTTAAATATTGATTTTTATAGGAGTAAAATATGGGTTTTTTTTATTATCCCGATAATTACAAATCTTTTTTATCTCTTGAAGAAACAGAAAAAGCAATTTTAGATATTAAAGATTTTTTTCAAACTTATCTTTCTGCTCAGTTAAGGCTTAGAAGAGTTACTGCACCACTATTTTTAAAAGAAGGGACTGGTTTAAATGATGATTTAAATGGAATCGAAAAACCAGTTAAATTTCAACCTAAGAATTTAAACTCAAAAGTTGAGATAGTTCAATCTCTTGCGAAATGGAAGAGGATGATGCTCGCAGATTATGGTATTGAAAAAGGATATGGACTTTATACAGATATGAATGCAATCAGAGCGGATGAAGAAATAGATAATCTTCATTCTTTTTATGTTGATCAGTGGGATTGGGAACTTGTAATGGATGAAAAAGATAGAAATCTTCAATTTTTAAAAAATATAGTTGAGAAAATTTATTCTACCTTAGTTGCCACTGAATTTTTGGTATATGAAAATTATCCTGAAATTAAGCCAATTTTACCTGAGAAAATAACATTTATTCATTCTGAGCAGCTACTTAAAATGTACCCCGATAAAACTGCCTTTGAAAGGGAAAATCTTGCTGCTAAAAAATATGGTGCAATATTTATCATAGGAATTGGTGCAAATCTGTCAAATAACACTATTCATGATGGAAGAGCCCCTGATTATGATGATTGGATAACAAAAAATGATGATGGATATTTTGGGTTAAATGGTGATATAATTGTATGGCATCCAGCTATCAATCGTGCCTTTGAAATAAGTTCTATGGGAATAAGAGTAAATAAAGATTCATTATTGAAACAACTTGAAATAAGAAATTGTATGGAAAGAAAAGTGTTCCTTTTTCATAGAAGATTATTAAATAATGAACTTCCTCAAACTATTGGTGGTGGAATTGGACAATCCCGTCTTTGTATGTTTTTTTTAAGAAAAGTTCATATCGGTGAAGTTCAAGCAAGCGTATGGAATGATGAAATTTTAGAAAATTGCAAAAAAGCAAATATTAAACTGATGTAAAAAACAATTAAAATTACTTTGAAATTTTAAAAACTCCTAATATAATATATTTAGAAGTGAATAGAATCTTTATATATTAGGAGGATTTCTATGAAATTCAAACATCTTATTGTTTTACTTGTCATCATTGCGTTTACTGGTTTTTTTATTTCTGCTGATAAGATTTTCCTCAATATTGGAACTGGTGGAACAGCTGGAACATATTATCCGCTGGGTGGAGCAATAGCTGAAATACTTAACTCTAAACTTTCAAATGTTAATGCAACTGCTGTTTCTACAGGTGGTTCAGTTGCCAATATAAACATGCTTAAAGAAAACTCAGTTCAAATAGCTTTTGTGCAGAATGATGTTGCATATTATGCATATAATGGAATTGAATTTTTTCAGGACAAGAAGTTCACTGGAATGAAAGCTCTCTGCTCATTGTACCCTGAAACTGTACAGATAGTCACGCTTGCAAACAAAGGTATAAAGACTATTTATGATTTAAAAGGTAAAAGAGTAGCAGTCGGAGCAGCTGGAAGTGGAGTAGAAGTTAATGCAAGACAGATTTTAGCAGCTGCGGGGCTTACATATAAAGATATCTCCGTTCAATATCTTTCTTTTGCCGATGCTGCGAATGGTTTAAGAGATGGAACACTCGATGTAGCTTTTTTGACAGCAGGTCTTCCAACTGCTGCTGTAAGAGATATAGCTTCACAAAAAGATATAATGCTTATTAAAATTCCTGATAATATCGTTAAAGACCTTATTGCAAAATATCCTTTCTATATAAAAACAGTTATTCCAAAAGATACATATCCAAAAGTATCCGAAGATATTCAGTCTCTCGCTGTTCTTGCTATGTTAGTTGTAAGAGATGATATGACAGATGATTTAGCTTATTCAATTGTTAAGGCAATTTTCGAAAATTTACAGAGACTTGAAGTAGCACATCAGATGGGTAAATTTATCAAAAAAGAAAATGCACTCTTCGGAATTTCAATACCACTTCATCCAGGAGCTGAGAAATATTTTAAGGGTAAATAATTAAAGTCAAATTTCGGAGGAATAATGTCTGATACCAATAATGAAGAACTTCAAAAAGTTCTTGAAAAGGTCGACAAAGAATCTACCCACAGAAATCTAACTGGATTTGCTGGTAAAGTGGTTTTTGTCATATGTATAATGCTAAGTTTATTTCAGATCTTAAATATATTCAACGTTTTTCATATAGATGCACACCAGACAAGGGCAGTTCATCTAGCTTTTATACTTCTTTTAGTTTATTTACTTTACCCTATATCCAAAAAATCTAGAAAAGATAGAATCTCAATAATAGATTTAATAACAGGAATAATAGCTTTTTGCTGTATGTTCTATATAATAATATTTTACAAACAACTTGTAATGAGAGCAGGAGTGACATATACAATTGATTTTATCATAGGAGCAATAGCGATTCTTTTAATTCTCGAAGCTGCTCGAAGAATAATCGGGCTTCCTATGGTAATTATTGCTGTTTTATTTATTTTGTATGCATTTTTTGGTGAATCCATGCCAAATCTTATAGCCCATAGAAATGTCACAGTAAAACAGCTTGTAAATCACCTGTTTTTTACTACCGAAGGTGTTTTCGGTATTCCTGTTGGAGTATCTTCGACATTCTTATTTATGTTCTTACTTTTCGCAGCTTTCATTGAAAAGACTGGAGTAGGGAAACTCTTTATCGATATTGGAAATGCTCTTGCTGGATGGGCTTCAGGCGGACCTGCAAAGGTTGCAGTTGTTACCAGTGCTTTTGAAGGGATGGTCGAAGGTTCCAGTGTTTCAAATGTTGTGGGTTCAGGTAGTTTTACCATACCGATGATGAAAAAACTTGGTTACAAACCCGAGTTTGCCGGTGCTGTTGAGGCAACAGCATCCACAGGTGGACAGATAATGCCTCCTATTATGGGAGCTGCTGCATTTTTGATGGCTGAATTTCTTGGAATAAAATACACAGAAGTCGTAAAAGCAGCAATTATTCCAGCATGTCTATATTTTATAGGTGTTTTTGCAGGTGTTCATTTCGAAGCAAAGAAACTTGGATTAAAAGGACTTCCTAGAAATGAATTGCCAAAATTTAAAAATATAATGCTTACTGAAGGGCATCTTTTTCTGCCATTAATTGCAATAATTTATCTTTTGGTTTCTGGCTTTTCTCTTCAAACAGTTGCCCTTGGTTCAATTATTATAGCTATTCTTGCTTCGATGATTCGAAAATCCACCAGAATCACAGTGAAGGATTTTTTTGAAGCTTTAGAAAAAGGAGCTCGCTCTGCATTAGGAGTCGCTACTGCCTGTGCAACTGCTGGTATAATAGTAGGAGTTGTGACAAAAACAGGTATAGGTTTAAAACTTGCAAGCGCTTTAATTGTTGTTGCAAATAATGTAGCAAATAGCTTTGGTCTTCTTCTTGGCAAAATTTATAGTTTTTTGAAAGTCCAAAATATAAATAATCTTGTTAATTCAGCAACAACAACTACTCAGCTTATGCTCACATTATTTATGGCTATGTTTACATCAATTATTCTTGGAATGGGAGTTCCAACAACTGCAAATTACATAATAACCTCAACAATTGCTGCTCCTGCGCTTTTGTTACTCTCGGTAAGACCTATAGCTGCTCATCTTTTTGTATTTTATTTTGGGATTGTCGCAGATATAACTCCACCAGTCGCACTTGCTGCTTATGCCGGAGCAGCTATAGCCAAGGCAAATCCTTTAAAAACAGGTGTTACGGCTACAAGGCTTGCAGTTGGCGCATTTATCATTCCTTATATGTTTGTTTTATCACCCGCTTTGCTTTTACTGGGAGGAAATTTCCTGCATTTAATTTTATCCATAATAACAGCAGTTCTTGGGATGGTTTCAATAAGTGCTGCTTTAAGTGGTTATTTTGTCAAACCATTAAAGAAAGTCGAATCAATAATACTTTTCTTTGCTGGTCTACTCCTTATAGATCCAAATTTTATTACAGATATAATAGGTATTGCGGTTATTGTACTAATAGCTTTCTGGCAGCAGATTTTCGATAAAACAAAGAAAACTCAAAGCAGCTATTAAAACAAATTTCATTGTATTCCTAGAATATTAAAATGCGATAAAATGTTGAAAAAGAAAGGGGTTACCTTAAAATATAAAGGATAACCCCTTTTTTAATATTATATAATATTCTCATGATCTTTTGATAC
Organism: uncultured Brachyspira sp.; assembly: GCA_964454835.1. Classification (GTDB taxonomy): domain Bacteria; phylum Spirochaetota; class JAAYUW01; order JAAYUW01; family JAAYUW01; genus Exilispira. The sequence continues at coordinate 1,902 of CAYVTU010000005.1, read as the reverse complement.
CTTCCTCCAATCAGAGTCTTCCATATATGAGATTAGATGGATATGAGCCAAAAGATAAAGAAATAAAAGTCTCCAGTCTAAATCATCTTGTACCAAACAGTGGTGCAGATAAATTGGTAAGTAGATTAAAAGATGAAGTGCAAACAAAAACTAATAAAGCAATTATTGATGCAATTGAGCATTGTAAAAAATAAATTTTTAATGGATAAGATAAATGAAAAAGATTAATTTATTAGTTATATTTATCTTATTACTTTTGCTAACATCCTGTATTTTTTTTCCAGATGATGGTAAAGTAAAATTCAAAGAAGAGATAAGTCATAAACTTTTATAGTAGAAAATATATTCAACAGAGTATTCAGCAACAGGAGCTAGTTTTCATCATTTTGATGGGCAATACTTTTATTTTTGACTTAAAGATAATGAAACAAATAGCTGTGGTATAGTAAAATATGACTTAAATGGGAATAATGTCTGGGGTAAGATGGTAAATCTTACCCAGATTTCTAATAATAGTGATGTTCAGGAAGTTGAATCTATTGCTAAAATAGACAATAAATTATATATTTGTACTATTAAGACTATAAGTTATCAAAGTTATAGACATAATCTAATAGTATTAAATGCAGATACGGGAGAATATTACGGGATATATAATCTTGTTCAGAATAGTGCAAGTGGGGCATCACATTATAAGGTAGACTCATGAAACAATATAGTCTATGTTGCATTGAACATAGTAGATGAAGGGCTACATATCTATTGTTTTGACAGGAATTCAAATGCACCAGTATTAATAAAAGAAAGATTTTTTGCAAACATAAAGGCACCTCTTACAGCAAGTAAATTTATCTATGATGGTAAGATGTATTTCAGGGGATTAATGGATGAAAAAGAAAGGCAATTAATAGTAATGGATGCAGGATTTGTAGCAGAAGAAAACAAGAGTAATGAGGAGTGTATAGTAAAGGTGATAGATGGAGAATCAAAAACAGGGTGTTCAAATATAATTATTCAAAATAATAAATTAATAACTGGTTTAAATAAGGAAATCATACCAAATGAAGTGTATGAAGGATATTTTTATTGTTACGATATTTTAAATAATTATAATTATTTATGGCATTCTAAATTGTATCGAGCCCCTACCTGGATAGATCCACAAAAAAATGATACATATTTTTTTATACCAGCTATGAATATGTAGCCTGCTATTCTATGACAGATGGGCATTTAGTATGGGAAAATGACAACTATATATATGTAAATGACACAGAAAGCAACTGGAATAATGTTTCTACTGGAGCGATAATAGAAAACAAATGGTATGCACAGCCAGTATATTCTGGTTCATGTGTAATAATCTATGATATTAACAGCGGTAAAAAAGTAGGAAGGATAGAAAACCAGTCATTTAGTATATTAACTAAAGAGACCTGCTGGGCAGTTGGAAACAAATTATATGTATTAACAGATGGAGGATATTTTAATTGTTACGAAATAGAAGGAAAAAGCAAAAATGAGAATATAATTATAATCTTTTTTATTTTATTTACAGGTAATATTGTAATATATGTGGTGGCAAATAATAAAAGAAAAAAGAAAAAGGTAAAAGAAAAGATATTTAATAGTATTGTGGTAGAAATATCTACAAATAATGGTGATGTAGCAGAAGAGATTATTATTAATTCAGAGCTTGCATCAAAAATTGAAGAACTTTATGTAGTAATAGTAGGTTCAGAATCAAGTTATTGTCAGACTGATTGCTATAATCTTATAATATTTAAATAATTTGAAAATAAAAGATAATCAAAATTTCATTTTTTGCTGCTCAATTTAAAAAGTTTTTCTGTTGAGTCACTTTAAAATTTAACACATAATTTAAAAAATGAAACTTTGCAC
>CAYVTU010000004.1:0-145387 GCA_964454835.1 uncultured Brachyspira sp. | reverse complement strand
CGATGTATTAACAAGTTAACATTACAAGGATTTCAGTCAAGATTTTTAATTTTCAATCTCATAAAATTGCTTTTCTAATCTGGAATATAATATAAAATATAGGACAATATTTTCAATAATGACTATAAAAAGTAATATTAAAAGAGGAATTATATTTAACAAAGCTGGTCTATAAGTTATTTCGTTAATATATTTTCTGATAAAATTTAAACAAAAATTAAATATAAATTTCGTCTGAAAAAATAAAAACACAGCATATCCCATTGCTATGAAAATTGCATATACGGCATTGAAGTTTTGCTTCATCGCAATAATAGGATTATCCCAATTTAGTTTAGGTTTTCCAAGGTCAAGTGATAAGCAAATAATATGAAATATGATGGACGATATAACTGATATAAAAATTACAAATAGAATCAATAAAAAAGATATTTTAGTAAGAAAAAATAGAAATATTCCAATTAATAAACTACCAAATGTTGTTAGAATAAGGCCATGTAATATTTTACTTATTATAAATTCTTTTGGGTTTATTGGTAAAGATTTTAATATACTAAAACTTTTACCTTCTCTAGAAATTGCTGTGCTTGTAATACTGCTAAAATCTCCTATTAAAAAGGAAGCTACAATTGCTATGGAAAAAAATAATCCAGAGTTCTTTGTATTATTAATTAATATGGACAATAGATTTGTAATATCCGAAGAATTTTTAGATTGAAAATAAAAAGTTATTCCAAGTATCAATGGCATTAATACTATTACAAAAGGTCCATTTAAAAAATATGTTGGCTCTCTGTATGTGGTAAAGACTTCCTTTTTAAGCAAAGCAAGAAAAGAATGTTTTTGTTTAAAAATAAAATTTTTTTTGAATCCATTTTTCCCTTTCTTCTCTTTTTTAATACCTGTCATTAATAGAAGTTTTTTGTATATTGGACTAAAGATTATAAGAATAAGTTTAAAAAATAAGATCAAAATACCTATTTGAATTAAAAGATAAATAAATCTATATATAGTTTTAACTTTGACTAATGTAGTGACGATAAAACCATTGAAAAGATTTATTGGACCTAATATTGCCTTTATTATTTTGATAGTATTGTAACCTTTATTCAAAACATTAAATAAAGCATCTTTCATTATGCTTGAATTCTGTATTAAATTCTGGAAAAATATATTATAACCAACAAGAATTGGTAGAAAGATAAATATTGAAAGATATGTTATTAAATCTTTATTTTTTAAAAACTTAAAGATATTTACAAGAAGTAAAGACAAAGCGATGGCAAGTAAGGAAGAAAAAAATACTATCAAGGATGAATCTATAATAAAAATAATATAATAGTCGAATGATAATTTTTCGACAATACCATAAGATATAAATAATATAAAATTCAATAAAAAAAAGAAAAAACCATTTAATATTGATATGACAATAATTTTAGATGAAAAAAGAGTTGAATCTTTTATAGGTAAAGTAATTATATATTCTTCGGAAGTGCTTAAATTAAGAAAAAAATTAACTGAAAAAAATGTAAAAAGAATATTCAAAAGACTAATTATTGCTGTAAAAAAAGATAATACTAATACTATTAAATCTGTCTTTGTATATATTAATTGTCCAAGCCGAATTTGAGAATCACCGATGCTATTTAAAGATTTTAATAAATTAAATGATACATATCCCCAACCTGAAAGCATAACCCCAAAACCATAGGCGATTAAAATCAAGAAACCAAATTGTCTTAAATATTTTTTTGCTTTATTTTCAGTTTTACCCGATGATTTTAATCTTTCAAATTGAGAGTAAAAAATCTGCCTAAAATAAATTTTTAATAAATTAAATATTGTTTTATTCATCTACCAACTCCAGAAATAACTCTTCAAGGCTGCCTTTTTGATTTCTTAAAGTTTGAAGTTCTGATAGTGTCCCGCTAAAAATTAGTTTCCCTTTATTTATTATTCCAACTCTATCGCAAAGTTGTTCTGCAATCTCAAGAATGTGAGTGGAGAAAAACACTGTTTTGCCTTCTTTTGCCTTATCTTTCATAAGAGTTTTCAATGTATGAGCCATCAAAGGGTCAAGACCAACTATTGGTTCATCAAGAATCCAATTTTGTGGATCATGTAAAAGAGAACCTATTAAAAGAAGTTTTTGTTTCATTCCTCTTGAATATGTTGAAATATATTGATTTATTGCGTCATTTAATTCAAATAATAAGCAATATTTCTCGATTCTGTTTTTCCTTAAATCATTCGGTATTTTATAGATATCCGCAAGAAAATTTAAATATTCTATACCTTTTAATCGCCATATTATGTCTGAATTATCAGGAACATAGCCAAATCTTTGTTTTGATAATATTGGTTGTTTACTTATCGATAAACCATCTATTGTTATATCACCTTCATCTGAATTTAAAATACCTGTCATAATCTTTATAGTGGTAGTTTTACCCGCGCCATTTGGACCTAAAAATCCAAAAATTTCTCCATTATTTATTGTTAAAGAAAGATTATCCACTGCCTTCTTATTTTTGACATAAGATTTAGAAATTGATTCAATATTAATCATGATTCTACCTTCCTTATTTTTTTAAATATAGAAATTGTGAATCCTTCCAAAAATTCTGAAGGAAGAATTCGATAAACCTTAATTTCCCCTTTTTGCAATTTTAAACTTTCAACTTTAACATCTGGTATAGTCTTTAAAAATTCTATTTTGTTTATTTGCTCAACTTCATAAGATTTTAAAACCTCGCTTAAAACCTGTTCATTTTCTATTTTATTTAAAGTACATGTCGAATATACACATATACCACCATCTTTTAAAGTCAATAAAGCACTATCAAGTATTTTTTTCTGTAAGTTATAATATTTATTTACCTCTTTCTCTGACCAGTTGTAATATGTACCAGGTTCATCTAAAAGGAATCTTCCTTCTCCGCTGCAAGGGACATCTACCAAGACTTTATCAAAAGCAAAATTTAGTTTTTGATATAATTTTTCTGCTTTTTCATTTATCAATATGGCGTTTACCCCAAGGTTATTTATATTATATTTTAACCTTTCAAATCTTATTGTATCTTTTTCATTGGCATAGATAGTTGCTTTATTATCTGAAAGAGCCGCTAAAAGGGTTGTTTTACTACCAGGAGCAGCAGTAATATCTAAAATAACTTCCCCTTCTTTGGGTTCCATTAGATAAGCTGGAATCATGCTCGATATGCTTTGTAAATAAATAAAACCCTTAATCAATGAATCAAGTTTTAATGCTCGTGCTTCTTTAATTTTAGTAAAATAAAATGAATTATTTATGTATGGAGATTTTTTAAAATCTACTTGTTCTTTTTTTAGTTCATTTATAGCATTTTCTATGTCAATTTTTATAGTATTAACACGAAAGGTAGTGTATCTTTTACTATTAAAACCATTCATTATTTTCTGACAAAGAGTAGAAGAAAATTGCTGACTCAAAAACCTGTAATAATTTTCGAAAAATCTATTCATTAATCTTTTGTTTTAGTCTTTAAAGAAAAACTAAAAAGAAGAATTAAAGAGAAAACATAAATAAAATTAATAGATTGATTTTTTACATTATAATTTGTTATTATAAAACCTTCTATCAATTTCCCAAGTAAATCAAATTCCTGTTCACTTACCTTATCTGCTGTATCATTATAGGTATGATAAAATTCCTCTGGAAATTGATTAAAGCTGACTGCTGCATATCCTTTTTCATTAAAGTAATAGTGGTCTGTGTTTCCACTTGTGTTTTCAATAGAAAACTTAAAATTGTTCTGTGCAGCAAAACTTCTTATTATTATTGCGAAATTTTTTGCTGGATGGCTTGATTTATTACCTTGGTAAAACAACAAATTATAAACTACTGGTTCACTTGAAGCTACCATATCTGCATTTATAAGTTGAAGTTTATTTAAATCCATTAATCCCGAATTAACAAATTTATATGAACCAAGTAGTCCATTTTCTTCACCATTAAAAAGAATAATCAGAGGATTTACAGTTAATTTATCCTTATAATCAGAAAGAACTTTTGCCATTTCTAAGGCAAAAGCTACTCCTGAAGCGTTATCAAGTGCTCCCGGAAAATAATTGCCATTTGGGTCTTTACCAAGATGATCTATATGTGCTGAAAAACCAAGAAAGTTTTTATTATTATTTTTATCATTTAAGTTTGTTCCTTTTAATACAGCGACAATATTTTCAGTCTCTACATTTTTAAATTTTATTGGCATTGAAATATGTAATTTAATATTTTCTGAGGCTGAAATTCCTTCTTCCACCTGTTTACAATATGATTTTAACTTGTAAAAAACATCATAAGTAACATAAATTTTGACAATTTTCTCTTTTTTATTTAAATACTGAGATTTATCATAACCAGGAAAACCACTCGCTTTTTGTATGTTTTTATCTGTAGTAGGAATTATTATTGCCTTCACATTTGCTTTGATATAGGCTAAATCCTGTTGAGCATAACCTCTATAATCATTATCAGCAATAACAATTGAATCCTTGAATATTTTACCTTTAACATCCATAGAATTTCTATTATCAACTAATAATTTTCCAGTCACATCTCCATCAGAAGAATATCCACCTAAAGCTTCTTTAAAATCTTTTCTATGTACATATGAAATCATAACATTGTTGCTTAAATCGATGATTTCAAAAACAGGAGTTTGCTCCAAAACTGGAACTAAAGCATTAAATGGTTGTCTAATAACATCATAACCATAGGAATTTAATAATTTTTCTGAATAATTTAAAGATTTTATATTTCCTTCTGTTCCTGGTTTTCTTCCTTCATATTCAGCAGAAGCCAAATCCTGAACTATCGAAAAAGTTTTTTGGGGATTAAAAATGTAACTTTGAGTTACTGCTTGAAATGATAAAAGAAAAGCAAAAACTATAATTATAATTAGAAAAAATAGATCTTTCGTCTTGATTTTGCTCATCATTACTCCTTATCTATGGTTTTATCATAAAAATTCAAGGTTTGAATATTTGAAACAAGCCTTATTTTTTCTTTTTGAAGCATCTTTAATATTTCAAGATTAACTTCATGTTTTATTCTCAAAAAATCTAAAAATTCTTTTGTTAAAATATAATAATATGTATCCAGTTGAATTGTCATATCTGAGATAGTAGTTATAAAGCATCTTTCTAGCTCTGCTTCTTTATGTGTTGATACAATTTTTTGAATAGAGATTTTTAGTTTTTCCAATTTTTTATATTGAGTATCTATCGGTAATTTTAGTTGAATAAATACTCTTCTTTTTTCTAAATTTTTAAAATTTCTAAGTTTACTGCCTGTTAAAAGTGTATTTGGTATTATCAACTGCTCACCATCTAAAATTCTTATTCTTGTTGATTTTATGCCAATTTGCTCAACTGTACCAGTTAAGTTATCAAATGAGACAAAATCTCCTACTTCAAAAGGTTTATCAGCAAGAATTGAAATATAACTAAATAAATCATTAAATATGCTTTGAGTAGCTAAGGCAATTATTACTCCACTTATTCCAAGACCAGTTAGTAAACTATCTATCTTTACACCAAGAACATTTAATACTAAAATTATAGTAATCAACCATATAACAAATTTTGAGATAAATCCAACTGTTTTAAGCCCTTTTTTAGTTTCGCTTTTATCAAGATGTTCAATAAATTTTGCTTTCAATATAATATCTATTAAAGTAATTAAAACTTGAGCAACACTTATTGAAATCAATATTGAAAAACCATAATCAAAATATTTTTTAAAATCATGATTTTTAATTAAAGGATTAAATATTAGATATATTAAAATTAAAAAGAAGAATAAAAAAAATCTTTTTTGAAATGGTAAAAACAATCTCTTTAATGAAACTTTGTCAATTTTATTTTTTTTCGAAAGATATAATCCTATAATCCACATCAGTATTTTTTTTAATAAAAGATAAATAGGAATAGATAGAATAACTAGAAATATAGGCAAAATATAATTTATATATTCATTTTTAATATGAAAAATTTGAACAATTAATTTATCAATATAGGTTAACATATCTGGTTAAATAATGAAAAACAGAAATAATTTCTATATAATTTATTCCTGCTTTTCTTCACTTCCTTCATCTTCTTCAAAATCAATTTCATGTTCATCAAAATCATCAGAATGAGCATGACCATGTGCAATTTCTTCTTCGGAAGCATCTCTTATATCTTTGATTTCAATGTCAAAATTCAAGTTGATTCCAGCAAGAGGATGATTTGCATCTATAGTTACCTCATTATCTGTAAAATCGACAACAGTTACTATATGTATACCATCCTGAGATTGAATTTGAAGTTGTAGTCCTTTTTCTAAATGTTCTGAACCAAAATAACTTCTATCTACCTTCATAACAAGACTATTATCATAAGAGCCATAAGCATCGTTAGCATTTACATGAACTGAAAAATGGTCATTTATATTTTTACCTTCCATTTCTTTTTCTAGTCCAGGGATTATCTGTCCTGCTCCATGAAGATAACTGAATGGACTTCCTTTTTCGGTCTTGTCTAAAACCTTACCATTATCATCTGTGACAGTATAAAAGAAACTCACTACTTTGTTTTTTGCTACTAACATCATCCTTTCCTTTAATTTAATTATTAACTATTATTGTAACTTCTATATTTTTTAAATATGGTTGAATATTTTATTAGACAATATAAGAAAATTACATCTATTCAAGTTAATACCTAAAAAAGATAACAATCAAAATTAAAAAAGTAAAGAAAAACAAATTTTGTTATTCAGTTGCTTCAGATTCTTTCAAAATTTCAGAATCTGTAGCTTCCTGAATAATATATTCTCCTACCCAATATTCATTGTCTGCATATAATGCAGCAAGATTCCAAAGATATTGAGATGTTTTTGGATTTAAAACAACTTCTTTTTCTATTTTTTTAACTAGATTTTTTCCATCATAATATTCAAAAACAACTTTTTTCTTATGCCAACCAACTACAATCTGACCTGGAACTCCTTTGTAATAGGTCAGAATCTGATCCTGATATACTTTTTTATTAAAGAGTTTTATAGAAATTGAATTTATTAGTTTAGCAAATCCACCTTTATCAACTGCATTAATAATTTTACATGTATAGATAGCATCTATTTCCTTACCATCAGGTGCAATAAACTTTTGATTAAAAATATATATTGTATGTCCTTTACCAACATTAATAAGAAAAACAATTAACAATATATATATTAAAACAGCTGAAATTTTTATAATTATGCCTTTTAGCTTTGTATTCATAATTTCTCCTGTACCTGCTTATCGAAAGGATTTATATTATCTATTTTGATTTTGATTCAGTAGATGCTTGTCTCAAAGCGATTCTTTCTCTTTCTTTCTCTTTATGTCTTTTCCAGGAATAAAGAACAAGAGCTATTGCTATTATTCCATATGATACAAATACTCTAAAATATTCTCCTACCTGAGCATTACCTAAAAGGTTTTTACCCGCCATAGGAGATACTATAAACATAAGGTGAAATAATGTAACTCCTAAAAAAACATTCCCTATATTTGCACTTGAAACAGTTGCGCCTCCTACCAAAAGAGATGCTGCTGCAAATTGTCCCGTCATATCATGGCTATTGTATGTCGAAATTGTTCCAACATTTTGAAGGAAAATAATCTGTCCTATTGCAGCTAAAACTGTTGAAATAACTATTGAAAGAAGTCTTGTTTTATCAGAAGCTATACCTGATGATTCAGCTATTAGTCTATCCTGGCCAACAGCTCTCATATCCTGACCAAGTTTTGTCTTTTTAAACCATAAAATAAAAAGACAGAAAATAGCAATAAATATAAAAGTGGCAAAAGGAATTTTTATTCCAGGGTCAACCTGTGTTTTCAAAATAGTAATAGGGATTAGATCATCCATACACTGTCGAATTGCCTGCAAATTTATTGCATTTCTTATACCAAAACCTCTGGATAATAATAGAAGTTTATTTTTTATAGGAATAACAGGTCCCATTAAATATAATACTATAAACTGATAAAAACCATTCATGAAAAAACCGAGTATCATAGAGGTGACCATTTCTCTTCCCTTAGCTCGATTTAATATGTAACCACATAAAAACCCTAATAAAACTGCTATTGGTAAAGATATAAGTATTGCTAGGAAAAATCCAGGGATTCCGACAATGCTCCAATCTGTAATCAATATTAATGCAATCTGCCCCGACATTGCACCCAATACCATAGCAAAATTAATTCCCATACCTGCCATTATTGGTAATAAAAGAGCTAAAACTAGAAAGGAGTTTCTTGCAAGTCTTGTTAGTAATTCATTTATTAGATATTTAGGTGTAAAATTAGAAGCTGGAACAGTAAAAAGAAGAAAAACAATAAACATAATTGGGACAGGGTATTTTGAAATAAATGTTACAATTAATTCACCAAAATTATAAGTCGAATTTTGTTTATCTTTTATCTTTTTCATCTATTTCCCTTTGTCTTTCTTGTTAATGCATAAAGAATCATACCCATTGAAATAATTATTCTAAATATTTCTGACATATCTGTTTGAAGCAGACTATTTATAACTGATGGAGCCATTGTCAATATGCCCTGAAATAAGAATGTGCCAATGATGACATTTCCAAGATTTGCCTTATGAACAGATGCTCCACCGAGAAGAATTGCTGCAACAGCAGGGAAACCCATATAAAGAGGACCATTGTATATCTGTATAAATCCATAACTCTGCTGATAAATTATTATTCCAATACCACCCAGAACTGTTGAAATTACTACCGATAATGTTCTCATATTATCAACATTAACGCCTGAAGCTCTAGCAAAATCAGGATTTGAGCCAACAGCAGTCATAGCTGTTCCTGTTTTTGTATGAAAAAATACCCAGATTAAAAAACATAAAAGAGCAAAAAAGAGAAACATACCAGTTGGAAAATAAAAAGTTTCACCAATTCTGAATGAAAGTATATCTGAAAGAGTGTTTTGCCAGAATTTTTGCGTGGATATAGTTGTTCGCAAACCCTTTCCAGCATATCCCCAGACCATTACAGGGCTTTTAAATGGTAAAAGTAACCAAAAAATACTGAACAGCGATACAGATGAAAAACCTACATATGTTGCAATCATCATCTCATCGCCTTTTACTCTATTCAATAGTTGACCATAACCATATCCAAAAACAAGTGAAAAAGGTATAGATAAACCAATTGCACAAAATAATCCTTTTAATCCTGTTAAATTAAACTCAATGCTAAGTAAAGCGCCTAAAATACCTGCAAGAAATCCTAGAGGAAGGCCAAAGTTTAAACCACAACCCGATTGAACCATTGGAACCAAAGCTAAAACCATTATAGCATTCATTCCTACACGAACCAGAGTATCTGATAAACTTGTACTAAGTTTCAGTTTTGCAACAGGAGTAAGAGCAAAAAGAATTAAAAGAAATATTCCAATAATTATTCTAGGCCAACCAGCAATATCGATGAAATTTTTTAATATTTCACCAATATTTTTTTGTCTCTTAATTTCATTTAAGTTTTCTTTCATAATAATTCCTAGTTTAATTTTCTTTACTACTTCCTACCATAAGCAAACCAAACTCTTCGAGTTCAGCTGTAGGAGGAAGTATTCCAGATATTTTCCCTTCATCAACTATTGCTATTCTATCACAAATAGATCTTAACTCTTCTAACTCTGATGAAACCATTATAATTGTAGTTCCATGTTCTTTATTAAATTCTTTCAATGCTTCAAGGACTAATTTTTTTGCACCAACATCAATACCTCTTGTTGGTTCAGATACGAACAATATTTTTGGATCTAAAACAAATGCCTTAGCAAGACATATCTTTTGTTGATTTCCACCCGAAAGTTGCTGCGCAAGTTGGTTTGTCCCAGTGCATTTTATCTCAAACTTTTTTATATAAAATTCAGCAATTTCCTTTATTTTTTTGTCATCGCGCCATTTAATTAAATTGCCCAGCATTTTCTTTATAAACTTTTCTTGAACTTGCATTGCTGTAAAAGAAATATTCCAATCTATTGGTTCTTCTAAAAGAAGTCCTACTCCTCTTCTATCTTCTGATACAAATGCTAAACCTTTATTAATAGATTCTTTTGTATTTCCTATTTCTAAAGGCTTATTTTCGAAAAAAACCTGACCGCCTGCAGGGAAAAGACCCATTATGCCATTAGGAATACCAAGTTTTCCCTGACCCGCGAGACCTCCAAAACCAAAAATCTCACCTTTTTTAACTTCGAATGAAACATCTCTAACAAGTTCCCCTGGCATATCTACCCATAGATTTTTAACCGAAAGAATTACCTCTTCTGATGATTTCTTTTTAGTATTATCTTTAGCTTTTGTTTCGACCGAATGACCTACCATCCATTCTACAACCTGTTTCATATTTGTCTTTTTAGTTTCAATTTCGTTAACTAGTTTACCATCTCTAAGAACAACTATTTTGTCAGCTATATCAAGAACTTCCTGGAGTCTATGACTTATAAATATTATTGATACACCTTCTTCAGCTAATTTTTTTAATGCCTTCAATAAAATATCAGCTTCTGATTCAGTTAAAACAGCCGTTGGTTCGTCAAGAACAATTATCCTTGCATTTGCTCTTTCGAGCTCTCTAGCAATTTCAGTAAATTGTTTATGACCAACAGGCATTTCAGCAATAAGCATTTCTGGATCAATATTTACACCGAGTTTATCTATGGCTTTTTTGGCTTCTTCCTTCATTTTATCATAATTGAGAGTTTGCATTCTTGGACCAAAAAGTTCGACAAGAAAATTATATTTTAATGGTTCTTTATTCAACAATATGTTTTCGGTAGCAGTAAAACCTGGAAGCAATGAAAATTCCTGATGAACCATTCCAATGCCTGCATCTATAGCATCAAAAGGTGAATTGAAGAAAATCTTTTGCCCATCTATTAGTATATCACCTGAATAACCACCTGTTTGGCTGATTACAGGCATGCCAAATAATATATTCATAAGAGTTGATTTTCCAGCACCATTTTCACCAACAAGTCCGAGAATTTCACCCTTATTTAATGAAAATGAAATTGAATTTAAAACTTTATTTCCATAAAAGTCTTTGGAAATATTTTTCATCTCTAATATAGGCTTTTGATTCATTTGAAAGCCCCTTTATTCAGTTTTCTATTGATTTCTACTTTAATTTTATTTTTCATCAACTATTTTATTTTTATTTATTAAATTTAATTTTTAAATTTTATTTAACAAATATTATAAATTAATAAGGGGGCAAAAGCCCCCTTAAATTTAATAAAAATCAAACTATTTGATATTGAAGTATTTTTCTGGAACAGTTTCTTTTGTCATACCAAGATAACCAAGTCCGAAAACATATGTATCCTGATAAAGAAGAACATGGTTCATTTTCTTTTCACCTGTTGCCATGTCAACATAGTAAGAACCATTCCATTCTGCACCAGGAGTAAATTTCATATAGGAATCCATAAGATCTTTGAAGTTGTCGAGTTTTGCAACACCTTCGATGATTCTTTTTGCAAATTCGCCAAGACCAGCGGTTGTTGTATAACCATAAGAATATGCCCATGTACCCATTCTCTTAGCACCACCAGCAGCGATAACTGCGTCTTCGACTTTTTTCAAAATTGCAGGCCAATTTCCAGCTTCTTTTGAAAGGTCGATTCCAAGAGCTCCTGGATAACCCATTAATGGTGATGGAAGGTCAGCTTCTACAAAGAAACCACCGAGTTCTGCAACTCTTTTTAATAGAGGTTCTGTTTCTGCATCATTTGTACAGAAGAAAGCAGCCTTATTTCCATATTTTTTGAGCCATTGTGGAACATGTTCAAGGATGTATTGCTGAGCACCAGGTACTCCAACATCTGTTGTTGGATCTGGAGCTGTTTCGAAAGCAAATTTTAATCCGAGATCTTTACAAGCAGCTTCCATTATTCTTCTTCTTCTTGAAAGAAGTTCATAACTCATATGTCTTGGGAAAGATATATGAACAAAAGAATCAGCACCCATTTTTTTAGCAGCTAAAATGATTAAATATCCTCTTGCAACATTATCAGCATTTACAGCAAGATCTGCTGCACTTTCGATAACGTTTGGATCTTCGTGTGGTTCTCCAGCGAAGAGGAGAATGTTTCTATCAGGATATTTTTCTTTAATCTTTCTGAAAGCTTCTGTTGTTCCAGGAACAGCCTGATTAACTATGATTGCTTTCATTAGAGGGTCATCTGCTAAACCAACAATCTGAGCAATCGTAGTCTCGAGTTCTGATGTGAAATTATCAGGATAAGTAATATGTTTGATAACTCCACCTTTATCAGCATCACCGTAAAGTTGTATTAAAGCTTCAGCACCTCTTAGATCATCTTCGGATTGTGAAACGGTACCAGTAACAATACCAATGTGAAATTGTGCTTTTGCAGCTTTTTTGTTACAGCTAAAAGCAAAAACCAAGATAACGATAAGAATTATAGCAATAATGGTCTTTTTCAAAGTATCCTCCTTATTTATTCTCAGCTATTTCTAGCTTAGAATTATAATAATACCTCTTTATAAAATGTCAACAAATTACAATATTTTATATAAAAAACAATAAAATTAGCTATTAATTTTTAAATATTAGAAATTTTACCATAAGTTTAACCGAAATCAAAATAAATTTAACTTAAATTTAATAATATCCTAATAAAAAGTTAAATTATTAGATAATTTTAGACATAAATTTTTAATTTTTATACCATAAAATTCCAAAATTTATTTGTTTTGTATATAATTATTATTTATCAAATTTTTTAGATCAACTTAATTTTTTTTTTATATATTTTATATTTAACTTTTTTTATTAAATTTTTTAAAATAAAAAAGGGACTACCCTTTGTTTTTAGGATAGTCCCGAATAAAATAATATATAAAAAATACTAGTACATATCCATTCCGCCCATACCACCCATGCCAGCTGCACCAGGAGCAGGAGCTTTTTCTTTTTCAGGAATTTCTACTATTGCTGCTTCTGTTGTTAGAAGCATTGCAGCTGCACTCGCTGCATTCTGTAAAGCTGATCTTGTAACTTTTGCTGGATCTATAATACCTCTTTCAAACATATCTACCCATTCTCCAGCATTAGCATCAAATCCTTTTCCCCATTTCTCTTCGTATGCATGTTTAGCAATAATTGCACCTTCGTAACCAGCGTTTTCTGCTATCATTCTAATAGGTTCTTCAATTGATGCTCTAACAATTTTTACACCAACAGCTTCTTCTGTTGTAAGATTTTTTAAATTATCAAGAACTTTGCTGCAATGAATAAGAGTCATACCGCCACCAGGAACGATACCTTCTTCTATAGCAGCTCTAGTAGCAGAAAGAGCATCTTCGACTCTTGCTTTTTTCTCTTTCATTTCAACTTCAGTTGCTGCTCCAACATTGATAACAGCTACACCACCTGCAAGTTTAGCAAGTCTCTCCTGCAATTTTTCTTTATCGTAATCTGATGTTGATATTTCGATTTCTTTTTTAATTGTAGCAACTCTTTCTTTGATTTTTTTAGGATCGCCATATCCTTCAACAATAGTTGTATTTTCTTTGTCAATTTTAACTCTTTTTGCCTTACCAAGATCATTTAATGTTGCATTTTCAAGTTTCATACCAAGATCTTCGGTAATTACCTTACCACCTGTTAAAATTGCTATATCTTCAAGCATTGCTTTTCTTCTATCACCAAAACCAGGTGCCTTTATTGCAACTGCATTTAATGTACCTCTAAGTTTATTGACTATAAGTGTAGCAAGTGCTTCGCCTTCAACTTCTTCTGCAATAATAACAATTGGTTTACCAGTCTGAGCAACCTGTTCAAGAACATGGATTAAATCTCTCATTGAAGAAATCTTCTTGTCATGGATTAAAATAAAAGGATCATCAAGAACTGCTGTCATAGAATCAGGATTAGTTATCATATAAGAAGATATGTATCCTCTATCAAACTGCATTCCTTCTACAACTTCAAGGTGAGTTTCAATTGTCTTTGATTCTTCTACAGTGATAACACCTTCTTTACCAACCTTATCCATAGCATCTGCTATTAATTTACCAACTTCTGGATCGTTATTAGCAGAAATTGTTGCAACCTGTGCTATCTCTTCTTTTGTTTCGATTTTCTTTGCTTTTGATTTGATTTCTTTGACAATTTCGTTCACAGCTTTTTCAATACCAAGTTTAATCTTAATAGGATTACTACCAGCAACTATGTTTTTGATACCTTCCTTAATAATAGCTTCAGCTATAACTGTGGCTGTTGTTGTACCATCACCAGCGACATCATTTGTCTTTGTAGCAACTTCTTTAACAAGCTGCGCACCTAAATTCTCATAAGGGTCAGAAAGTTCAATCTCTTTAGCGATTGTAACACCGTCATTTGTTACGGTTGGAGCACCAAACTTTTTTTCAATTAAAACATTTCTACCTTTAGGACCAAGAGTAATTTTAACAGTCTTAGCAAGTTTTTCAACTCCACTAATAATTAATTTTCTAGCATCTTCACTAAATAAAATATTTTTTGCCATAGCCTCAACCTCTTTACTAAAATTTATATTATCAATATAAAATATACAAAAAAATTCCTTTAAAAGGCAATATTTTTTTCTAATTTTTAATAAATTTTTTTTAAAAAATCTTGAGTTTCAATGAATAAAATCATTTTATTACAATTAATAATAAAAATTAAAATACTTTTTTGTTAGATTTTATGGATAAAACAATAGCTGAAACTAAGATAATGATAGATCCAATTATTATTATTATATTTGGGTAAAATTTTAAAAAAATCATTTCATTTATTGATGTAAAAACAACTGTCATATAAAATAGGATAGATGTAGAAGCTGTTGGAAGTTTAGATAATGCATAATTCCAGAGTAAATAGGCTAAGAAAGATTGGAATAACCCCATTTCAAGTATCAAGATTATATCAATACTTTGTAAAGATATATAATTTACCGAGAAGACAAAGGGTAAACCCATTATTGCTGAATACAAGAAAATCTGGAAAAGGATATTCATCATCATCGAAAAAGAGAATTCCATATGTTTTTTTTGAAAAAATCTTGCAGAAAAATAAGTATATGCTCCAAATGTAATACCTGCTGCTATTTCAAGAAAAACACCAAGATAAAATTGTTTGTCAGATATTTTTAATCCACCTTTCCCAATAACAATTAAAAACAAACCTCCGAAAGAAACGAATAAAGCTATTATTTCATGTTTTTTTGGTTTAATTTTATCAATTAGAACAGTCATCAATACAACAAAAAATGGAGAGAGATTTTCGAGTAACATTACAAGAGTTGCTGGAATATATTTTAATCCAAGATGATAGAAAATAGAATTACCAAAAAGTCCAACAAATGATAGCGGTAACAAAGATTTAAAATACTTAAAATATGTAAGATCAAGATTTTTTGTTACTAATAAATATAATCCAAAAAGAATTGCACCTATTATAAATCTAAGTTCCATAACACCAAGCATAGATACATTATTTAATGCTAAAAATCTTCCAGCAACTCCATGGATTCCCCAGCTAAAAAGAGCAAGCCATAATGCTATCAAGGCAAGAACATTTAAGTTTTTATATTTTTGTTTTTTTTCCATCAATATCAGGTTACCTTATAAATTATTGATTACAGATTTTCTATTAAATATTCCTTATTGCTCTTGGTACTGGTAAATCTATCATTGCAAGTAATCCAGATGGACCCTGTTTTACATGAGGTATCATATTAACTGCCATAGCTATTGTGCCTTTACCACCAGGAATTTCGGGCTTTATACTCATTGAAACAAAAGGGTCTCCAAAAATTTTTATGTAATCACCAGTTTCAACAGCTTCAAGCTGAGGATGAATCTGTTGTGGATGGATTAATCTAACCCTTTCTTTTCCATCTTTATCGTAGCCAATACCTATATGCTTACAACCTGCAACCATACCTGGTTGAACTTTAACAACTTCTGTTTCTCTATAAGTAGTAGAAATTATAGGTTCCCTTAATTGCTCTATTTTACCAAGTTCCCATCCCATTGCTTCAAATATCATAGAAATTGATTCTGGAAATCCAACATGACCAACAATTTTTCCAGTTTTTAACCCCTGTTCAAATTGTTCAACTGTCGTGCCAACACCCTGAGTTTCCATGACAGTTTTTCCAAATGGAGATAAATCATTTATTCTAGAAGCCTCAATCCTTTCGACATCTAGGCATACTCCAGTCAAAGATACTATTAAAGTATCTAGGACAAAGCCAGGATTAATTCCCGTCCCTAAAATAGTCACATCATTTTCTTTTGCTATTTTATCAAGTTGCTTTGCAAGTTCTGGCTCTTGAGCCCATGGATAGGACATTTCTTCTGCGATAGTTATACAGGATATTTTTGCTTCTGCTATCATCTTTAACTCATTAAACACAGCTTTTGTAAAAGAATTTATGTTTAATAAAACTATGTCAGCAGCGCCTTTTTTAATAATTTGCGAAGGATCAGTATAATAAGGAACACCTATTTTACCTATGCCTATCATTTCTCCAACATCAGCATCACCGCTGGGTTTTCTTACATCAATACCTGCAACTAATTTCAGATTAGATGGTTTTCTTAAAATAAGCTTTGCCATCCCACTACCCATATTTCCAAGTCCCCAAACTATTACTCGATACATAAAACCTCCAAAATAAATCAAATTAAAATTAATAAGATCTGAATATTCAAGATTTTTTTATATAAAGATTGTGATAAACAAAACTAAAAAAAATTTATATTATTAAATTTTAAGGTCAAATATAATTTATGACAATTTAATTTAGTAAAATTTATTTTTTTCTTTTTAATTATTTGTTATCCAAGTTCGGTAATTTTAAATCAAATTGCATTTAGATCATTATTTGTTATTATTATATTGATTTTCAGAAGATCTACTTTTTAAAGGTGAATAAATTTGGAGTCATAATTATGGATCTATTTAATGAAGAAAATCCTCCTTTATCAAAAAGAGCAATGCCTCAAAATCTTGAAGAGTTTTTAGGGCAACAGCATCTAGTTGGATTAAATAAACCTATTAGAACTATGATAGAAAAAAAGATATTACATTCTATGATCCTTGTAGGTCCTCCAGCTTGTGGAAAGACAACTTTAGCAAATGTTATTTCAAAAGAATTTAATCTTTTTTTCATAAATGAAAGCGCTCTTACACTTGATAGTGACTCATTAAAAAAAATTTTTAGTATTTCTTCTCAAAAAGTACTCTTCATAGATGAAATCCATAGACTGACAAGACCCAAACAGGATATGCTTTTAGGTCCTCTTGAAAGAGGAGAAATTTATATAATTGGTGCAACAACAGAAAATCCACTTTTTATAATGCAACCTGCTCTTAGATCAAGAATATTTGTTTTTGAATTAAAACCTTTAACAGAAGAAGAAAAAAAACTGATTATTTTAAATGCAATCAAAAAAGATAAATTTTTCTCGAATTATGAAATTAGTTTTGAAAGTAACTCCTTAGAAAATCTTATTACGGCTTCATTTGATATCAGAAAAGCTTTAAATACCCTTGAAATTATCCTTTTAGAAGCAATTAAAGAGGAAAAAGATAAGAAAAATTTACTTGTAACAAATGAAAAGATATCTTTAATGCTTCAGACAAAAGAAACTCTTTACTCTAGTTATGATGGGCATTATGATACAATCTCTGCATTTATCAAATCAGTAAGAGGAAGCGATATAGATGCTTCTCTTTATTATCTTGCTTTAATGCTTGAAAGTGGAGAAGATCCACTATTTATTGCAAGAAGACTTGTTATTTTAGCAAGTGAAGATATTGGACTAGCATACCCTGAAGCCTTATCAATTGGGACTTCTGCCTTGCTTGCCGTAGAAAAAATTGGTATGCCAGAAGCTAGAATAATACTTGGACATGTAACAACTCTTTTCGCAAGTCTTCCTAAAAGCAATTCTGCTTATATTGGGCTTGAAAATGCTTATAAATGCATAAAGGAAGAACCAATAATGAAAATTCCAGAGCATTTAAAAAATATTGAGATAAAAGCTTACGGTAAAGGTGAAAAGAAAAAATATAGATACCCTCACGATTTCCCTAAACACTGGATAAAACAACAATATTTAGAAAAAGAAAAAAAATTCTTCAGTTTTAGTAATTTAGGGTTTGAAATCAAGCTATCAAAATGGTATAATTCTTTAAAAAACATTGATAACTCAGATATAAATTCAAATATTAATGAAGATGAAACAAACTAAATAATAATTTTCAATTATATTAATTTAAAATATTCATGATAAAACATCCACAAAAAGAATAAATTAAATTTAAGACAAATTGAAGTCTATAATCTTGCTGTTTTTTTGTAGTAATCAATTAAATCTTCCAGTGCTAGAATCTGCATTTGAAGTTCTTTTCCTATGTCTGTATCTTTTATTAAAACAGGATTTTTAAACTCTTTTATGCTTATTAAATTCGGGACTAAATCTACATTATTTTTTAAAATTTCTTTTTCATCTATTAAAGGAGAATGCTCAGCCAGTAAAAGATGATTGGAACTATATATTAATGTATAACCTGCAATGCCTGTTTCTTTTTGATATGCTTTTGCCATCCCCCCATCTATTACAAGCAGTTTTCCACCTGCTTTTATTGGACTTTCCCCCTTTTTAACTTTAACAGGTACATGTCCATTGACTATTATACCATCTTCTATTGAAAATTCTTCAAGTATTTTTTGAGCAATTTCTACCTTATCTCTAAACTGATAATAGGAATTTTTAGGTTCATCGTGAGTCTTTTTTTCTTCAATAAAATATCTTTCAAATGTTGCCATCTTTTTTTTACCGAACAATGGTGAATCTTTACCACACCATAGGTACCAGAAGATATCGTTTTCATAATTTTGATTTTCTTTCATATCGTTAATATTATGATTTTTGGAATAAAAAGCATGACGAACCCTTTTTTCGTAATAATCTAATAAAGATTTTCCATGTAAAACTTCATTTTCAAAATTAAAATCAAGAAAATCACCATTTTCATTTAATGGAATGCAACCATGAAATAGAAGGTTGCCATTATATACAAGGTACATTTTCCCCTTTTCCATTAAAAAATTTGCATGTTTTTGAAGTTTTTCGCTATTTAAAAAAGAAGTGGTAAGGTTCTTAATTACGAATTGCTCATCATCATCAAGTTCAAATGGATTAAATTTATTGATAGTAGGGAAATTTTTATCTAACAATTTATAGATTTCGTTATTTTCATTGAATGTATAATCTTCAAAATTAATTCTATCCAATATCATTCTATCATTCATATAAAAATGTTTATTTCTTTTTATAAGTTGGGCTTCTAACTTTAACTGTATTATTGTTATAGCCTTATGCATTGCAGTCATTAATTTAAATTCTTTTAAAGATATTTCATCTTTTGAAATCTTAGGCTCAAAAATCGAACTATTATCTTCATAATATTTTTCATAAGCCAATGAAGCTAATGGAGAGATATCTATACCATATCCTTCTCTAAGCATTTCATGGTTAGCATATCTTAAAGATATTCTTATGCAGTTCGCTATGCAAGCCTGATTTCCACATGCTGCCCCTAACCACAAAATATCATGGTTCCCCCATACAAAATCGACATTCTGATATTTTATTAGATTATCCAATATAATATCTGCACCAGGTCCTCTATCAAATATATCCCCTAAAATATGAATTCTATCTACTACCAATTTTTGAATAAGTTTTGCTATGGAGATTATAAATCTCTGTCCTTCTTTCTTGTTAATAATTGTTTTAATAATACTATTATGATAAAACTTCTTATTTAAGTTTCCTTCCATCTCATGCAGTAATTCTTCGATTACATAACCAAAATCTACCGGTAGTGCTTTTCTCACTTTTGATCTTGTATATTTTGATGTTACAACCCTACAAACAGCTAATAATTGCTCTAGTTTTTCTATCAAGTACTTTTCATCAATTCTGCCTTTTATGGCTTCAAGTTTTTCTTCGGGATAAGATATTAATATTGAAATCTCATCTTTTATTTCCTTATCGAGTTTATTACCAAAAGTTTCCTCAACTTTTTTTCTTATAACACCAGAAGCTGTCCTTAAAACATGGCTGAATGCCTTGTATTCACCATGTATGTCTGAAATAAAATGTTCTGTACCTTTTGGAAGATTTCTTATGGCTTCAAGATTTATAATCTCAGTAGTAGCAGATTCAATTGAAGGAAATTGCTTTTTTAATAATGAAAAATATATTTGATTTTTTTCCACTTTCCCTCCAGCATTAATTTTCATATTTTTTTATTTTTTTTGTAAGTATTTAATTTTGTGTAATTAAAAAATATAAATTTGATAGGTATATGATTTTAAAATGTATAGAAATAAAATAATTTACTAAGCCGATGAAGGGATTTGAACCCTTGACCTGCTGATTACGAATCAGACGCTCTACCACTGAGCTACATCGGCTTTATAGCTGAAATTTTTATTATTTACAATATTTTCAGTGACTATTAACATTTATAGTTTATGAAATATTCTATTAAAGTCAAGTTATTGCAGATATCTTTACCCAAGTATTGACTTAAAAATAAAGATGATTTATATTCAAATTAGCAGATACAATAAAAAATTGTATGAGGTAAAGATATGAAAAAATTTTTAGTTTTTATATTTGTTATTTCGATGTTTGTATTTACTTTCATGTCTATGCAGAGTATAGATCAGTCTGTCGAAGAAAAAATACCACCAATATGGGAGCTTTATTATAAAGGTGAATTAAATCAAGCACTCGGTCTTGCAATAAGTTTACTTTCAAAAAGCCCGGAACATCCAGAAATAAATCTTATTATTGGTCGAATATATGTTGATTTAAAACAATATATTTATGCTATACCTTACCTGGAAAAAGCCATAAAAAACGACCCTAATTTCACAAAGATAAAATCCTGGGCATTAGCTTATCAAGGTGTTGCTTTTTATATGACTAATCAACCAATGGAAGCAAAAAGAGTCTTACAATTTTGCGTTGATCTCAATATAGAAAAAGATTCTGTGGCTTTTGCGAGAAAAAGAATCGCAATATATGGTTTATCAGTTTTTTTTGAAGACTGGAAGAATGTAACTTCAAATAATTTTTCTATTTTTATGCAACCAGCAGTAGGCTTAGATGTAAAATCATTTTTACAGAATGCAGAAGATGCATTAAAATTAATTACAAGCATAGTAGCTTACGAACCAAGAAAAAGGATAAACATTTTCTTATGGCAAAGCTGGGAAGCTGGTCCAGTCATTATTGGTGAAAATATACCCTACGAAAATTATCTTTATCTCGTTTCCCACCTTAATTATAAGGATTCAATAGCTAGAAGTCTTGCTAAAATTGTTGCATATAATAGATATTTCCCGGCAGATCCAGTAGTTGCACCTATCATTTTAGAAGGATTTGGCTATTATATTGAGAAATATAACTCAGATATTATAAAAGAAGCTAAAGACTTCATTAAAAGCCAAAATATAGCTTCTATCTCCATAAAAAAACTATGGTTAGATTGGAATGCATATCCAAACCAGGTTAAGCCTTCTCTTTCTGCTGCATTTATAAAACATTTATTGGATGTTGGTGGAGTCATAAGATTCAATGAACTTTTAAAAGACATGAGATATGAGAATGCTGAAAAAATCTATGGGACTAATCTAAGCAATATTATTGCTGATTTTGAAAAAAAGATTTCGCAATAGAATCTGCGGCGATAAAAGCAGTAGTCCAGCAGGATTGGAGATTATACCCGCCTGTTATTCCATCAATATCTAGTATTTCTCCAATAAAAAATAATTTTTCTATTTTCTTTGATTCACAATTATTTTTTATTTCTTTTAAATCAATTCCTCCCGCACTCACAAATTCATCCTTATTTTGTGATTTTCCATCTATAATTATTTGAAAATTTTTACATACTTGAATTATCTTTTTTGACTCTTCTCTGCTGATCTGAGCAGCTTTTTTATCATAAGGAATTTCTGCTTTTTTTAATAAATAAATCCATAGATTAAAAGGGATTTTTAAATCATAGCATATATTTTTTATTAATTTTGCACCTTGATGACAATATTTTAACAAATCTAAGCTTAAATTTTCAGATTCTTTTTCAGGAAAAAAATCAAGAATTAAAATAGAATAAAAATTATTTTCAAATAGCCTTAATGCATAATATGAGCTTAGCTTTAATATAAGTGGACCACTTAAACCTTCATGAGTGAAAAGAAGATCTGCTTTTACTTTAATTTTTTGCTCTCTTTTTGTTTTTTTGTTGTTTAATTGTGAATCTATTTTTTCATTAAATTCAAGGTATCCATCAATATCTTTTAATGAAATTCCTGCAAGATTCTCTTTTGCTATTGTTTTTGAATAAAATCCATATAGAGAAGGAATAAAGTCGTTAACATTTATATCTTTGCGTTTTACTACTTCTAAAAGATTTATATTTGATCCACATGCAATTACAAGAAAGTTTGAATAATATATTTTAATTTCTTCCTTAATTTTTATTTTAGTTTTAAAAGTATCATCTTTTTCAAAATCAATAAATTCACCATAAATGACATTTATCTTATATTCGACTAATTTTTTTATAAAAATTTTTTCAAGTTCTCCTGAATCATCACTTTTCAGGAAAATTTTTTCTTCTTCTTCTATCTTTATTTCAACTTTATTTTCTTTTAGCCAATCGCAAAAATCATTACAATCATATTGATGAAAGAGATGTGAAATAAATCTTGCGCCTCTTGGATAATAGTTTAAACATAAATCACTATTCGCCTTTTTATTAGAAAGATTGCATCTTCCCCCACCACTTAATAGCAGTTTTGTCAATAACTTATTTTTTTCTATTATTGCAATATTTAAATTTTTATTTTTTTCTTTTAATGAAATTGCACAAAATACACCCGCTGGTCCTCCGCCAATGATTAAGACATCATATTTTTCCACAATATTCCTTTAAATTAGATAAGAGATTTTTATTTTAAAAAATAATCATAGTTAGTAATAATTAAATATTAAAAAATTGTTAAAAATCAAATTCAATAATAAATGAGTTCTCTGTCTCTTTTATTTTATAGTTATCCTTCGAATTTTTTATATTTAAGTAATTACTAAAAAATGTTTCAAAAAGAATCTTATTTGCCTCAATAATATTTTTTATTGTTGTTTTATCATTATATTTTTCTTTGATTTCTTTTATAATATAAAGATTAGTATCTATATTTTCATTACTAAAGATTAATTGTGTCAAGTCATTGTCTTTATTTTTTCCTATAAAATACTTCGTTGGAATCAATAAAGAAGAATAATTCTCGTTTTGTTTTCTTAAAAAATGATTATTAACTTGAAAAAAAGGTACTAATTCTATCTTTGATATTTTTTTCCCAATAAAATAAACTTTTATTATTGGAACTGCTCTTGAAAAAAAATAATTATTATTCGTGCTTTTGGTCTCACTTGAAGATAAATTATAAGCCTGTCCCGACATTAAATTTCCACATGAATATAATATCAACTTATCTTTATATATTTCAAAAGGCTCAATTACATGTGTGTGATTTCCCCATACAATATCTACTCCATTATCAATCAAATATTGAGCAATTACTTTTTGATTCAAATTTGGTAAAAGTTCATATTCATTTCCCCAATGAACCCCTACTATTAAAATATCAGAATCTTCATCAAGTTTATTTAATGTATTTTTTAAAGATTTATCTGAAAGTGGATTTTCAATTATGACAGGTTTATATAAGTTTTTTTCATTTATAGGATAGTTTGATATTGTGGTAAATGATAAAAATGAAATTATTAAATCATTGATTTTGAATTTTATGTAATATATTTCGTTATTATCATAGAATCCAGTTGCCTTAGTTTTATCGATTAAAGATATGGTATTTATAAAACCTTTTTCTCCATAATCATAACTATGATTGTTGGCAATTGTATAATTAGTAAATCCTGATTTTAACAAAGATGAAAGAAATGAAGGCTGAACTGAAAAATGAAAAGGCTTTACCTCAAATGGATTTTCATTTAATGTTGTTTCAAGATTAAAAAAGTTTGCATCACAATTCACAAAAAATTTGACAAAAAATAATAATTTTAATATTCCAGCTTCTCCTTCCTTATCCAATATTGAGCGAAGCATATAATGAGGAATTGCGTCACCTGCAAAAGAAAAAGATAAAGTTGGAGCTAACTCACCAGAAAAATTAAATGAATAAAAAAGAAATGAAATTACAAAAGAAAATATTAAAAATAAAAAGATTAATCTGTATTTATTCAAAAATAATCTCTTTTCAAAATAATATTAAAATATTTATTATCTTACATTTTTAGCTTCTGCGCATAATATTGTAATTGCATTAAGAAGCCTATAAAATATGGCAACACTTTCACATTCGAATTCGACTTTTCTTGGAGTAACTAATCTTAACTGTGGTAAAATAGATGCTAATTTTGCTCTTACTGTATCTGTAAACTCCATTTCTATAAATAGTGGATAAATCTGACCATCAGCTTTTTCTTTAGGTTTTAAGATTTTTTTGTTTTTGCCTAGGTTTTGACCTTTAATAAATAATTCACTTAAAATATCTTTTTCGGGTCTCATTATACCACAGAATCTTGAAATAGCTTCTTTGGATATACAATTATCTATATCGGGATAACCACAAGATGATTCTACTGCCTGTCTATCTCCATAAATAAAGGATAAGGGTACATTTAATTCGGAAGCAAAATATGTATTTATTCTTGCTTCATCAAGAAATTCACCATTCATTTTTATACTATATATCGAACTTGATGAATATGAATGATCCATCATCCCTTTACCACCAATAGCAGTGTGATAACCAAAAAGCACTAAGTCAGTGAAGCTACTGTCAAGACCTTCTACCATATAAAATACTCTTGGCCATCCTCTTAATAATCTAACATTTTCAAGATTTTCCCATATTATAGATTCTCCAAAAGCATGAGAATCAGATATAAGAATCTGTGCATCTGGGTTTTTCGATAAAATACCATCGACAAAAGATTTTAACTGCTTTGTCGCTAAAATATTATAGCGACTATCCCCTTCTGTTTCTTTCCAGAAACTTACTCCGGCTATTCCTTCAAAATCGAAAGATATATATACCTTCATGATTCGACCTCCAGAAGTTTTTATACAATCAATAATATTATTTTTTCATATTTTATTACTTTTTTGTGTGCAAAACAAAAATTTAAGAAAGAGAAAAATAAAAACTATTTTAGTAAATCCCAGCTTTTACCAAATGAAT
Organism: uncultured Brachyspira sp.; assembly: GCA_964454835.1. Classification (GTDB taxonomy): domain Bacteria; phylum Spirochaetota; class JAAYUW01; order JAAYUW01; family JAAYUW01; genus Exilispira. The sequence continues at coordinate 119,915 of CAYVTU010000004.1, read as the reverse complement.
AATTGACTTTCAAAGGTATATTCCAGTTTTTTTCATTATTCATAACCGATTCTAAAGATGCCTGAATTTTTTTTATCGCAGGTTCTATTAAATCTTCCCTCACTTCAAATATAAGTTCATCATGCACCTGCAAGAGTAATCTTATTTTTTCTCTTTTCTCTTCTCCATAATTTATATTTAACATTCTAACAACATCAATCATGCCTTTTTTCATTATCTCAGCAGCTGTTCCCTGTATTTGGGTGTTTAATGCAGCTCTTTTTGCAGCATCTTTATCTGTTTTATTAGCAGATTTTAACTGGGAAATATATCTTTTTCTTCCATAGTATGTATCGGCATAACCTCTTTCTTCACATAAATTCATGTAACTATCTATATAATCTTTGATAGTAGAAAAGTTTGTAAAATAATTAGTTATAAAAGATTGAGCTTCTGCTTGAGAAATTCCAAGCTGCTGCTTCAACCCAAAGGCAGATAATCCATAAATCACCCCAAAATTAATTGTTTTTGCAATCTTTCTTTCATTTTGTGTGATTTCTGAAATATCTTTTTTAAAAAGTATTGAAGCAGTATTTGTATGTATATCGATATCATTTGAAAAAGCTGATATCAAATTCTTATCCTGGGAAAAGTATGCAAGTACTCGCAACTCAATCTGAGAATAATCGAAAGATAGAAGCTGATAACCTTCACAAGCTTTGAATCCTCTTCTAATATTTATTCCCATTTCAGTAAATGCTGGGATATTTTGCATATTTGGTTCTGCACTTGAAAGTCTACCTGTTGATACAAATGCTTGTTTATAATTTGTATGAATTCTACCATCTTTTCTAATATATTTCAAAGTAGGTAAAATATAAGTTCCTCTAAGTTTATCCAGTTTTCTATATTCAACAAGTTTAGAAGCTATATCATATCCCATCTGTGAAAGGTTATCTAAAACCTGTTCATCTGTTGAAATTCCTGTTTTTGTCTTCTTTATTACTGGAAGTTTTAAGTCCCCAAAAAGAACTTCAGATAATTGTTTAGGTGAATTTATTAAAAAGTTTTTCCCTGCCAGATCAAAAATTTCGCCTTTAATTTTATATAACCTATCTGAAACCTCTTTATCTATTGATTCAAAATATTCCTTATCAACAAGAATTCCTTCCAATTCCATCTCTGCTAATATTGGAAGAAGAGGCATTTCTATCTCATAAAATAGTTTTTTAAAACTTTCATTCTCTATTTTAGGTCTATAAAAATTATATAATCTATAAGTCATATCTGCATCTTCACAGGAATAATTTTTCACATCTTCTATGGGATAATCATTTAATGTTTTTTTCTTATCTTTTACAATATCTTCATAGTGAATTGTCAGATATCTTAAATATTTTTTAGCCAGATCATCCATTGAAAGTTTTTCACCTTCAATTCCGCATAACATCGCTGCTATAATTGTATCAAAATAAATTGGCTGTAAGGCAACACCATATTTTCTTAAAACCTCATAATCAAATTTCAGATTATGACCAATAAATTTCTTCTTACCAATCAAGTGTTTTTTAAGTTTTGTTAAGAAAATTTCTCTAAAAATCTCATTTCTAACATCCACATAATAAGCAATCTTTTCCTCACAACTAAGTGAAACTCCAAGAATTTCAAGATTATCCTGTTCTATACCTGTAGTTTCAGTGTCTATGCAAATAATTTCAAATTTATCAAGATAATTAAAGAGATCTTCTAGTTGTTCCTTATTATCAACTAGAAAATAATTAGACGAATCAATAGAAGTATATTCATATGGACCCTCAAATATTTCTCCACTGAATGTCTCATATATTTGTTTTAATTCATAGTCTTTTAAAATTTGGAGCCCTTGCTGATTTTTTGGTCTTGGTAAATGCCAGTTTTCTGGGTCAAGTCTTTCAGAAAGCTTAATAACTTGTTCTGAATTTTTTAAATCTACAAGAATTTTAGACATATTTAAAGAATCTATACCATCTTTGATCTTTTTCCTTACTGATTCTGAATTTATTGTGTGTAAGTATTTTAAAAGCTGTTCGCAACTTCCATATTTTTGAATAAGTTGTAAGGCTGTTTTTTCACCTATTCCTTTCACACCAGGCACATTATCTGAACTATCTCCCATTAAAGATAGAAGATCAACCATTTGTTTCGGTTTTATTCCCCATTCAATCTCAACTTGTTTTTCATCGTAAATCAGATCACCTTCTGTCGCTTTTTTCATTGAAACGACCGAGATTTTTGGCTCTACAAGCTGCAATAGATCTTTATCCTGTGAAAATATCTTTACTTCAAAATCTTTTTTTGCAGCAGCTATTGCACTGGCAGCTATAAAATCATCTGCTTCATAGCCCTGTTCACTTAACACTTTATAACCAAGTTTTATCAGCAAATCTTTCAGTATTGGAGTCTGTCTATTAATCTCTTCTGGAGATTTATCCCTATTTGCTTTGTATTCTTGATATATTTGATTTCTAAAAGTCGGTCCTTTTTCATCGAAACAGATAACAATATGAGTTGGATTGTAATTTTTTTCAATTGAAATAAGTTTATTGATAAACATATGAAGAATTGTTACATCCTCATTTTTACTTGTAATTAAAGGCTTTTTACCAACAGAAAAATAAAACTTATAGATGAAAGAATGAGCATCAACAATGATTAAGCTATTCATTGTTGCCTCCGATTTTTATGTTGCTTTTTTATATTACTTTATAAGTACTATTTTGTCTTATTAATGTAAATTATTATCAAAATAATAAGTTAAATTTACAAAGTTAAAGTATTAATATTACTATCCCTTTCTATGCAAAGTTTTTCAATAAATTCGTCTACTGTATATGTAACCTGTTTTTGAGTATCTCGATTCTTTACTGTTACTGTATTACTTTGCATTTCTTTATCACCTACTACAACTGCGTATGGAATTTTTTCAGCGTGAGCTCTAAATATCTTTTTCCCGACTGTGTCATTTTGAGTATCAATCTTTATAAAAAATCCTTTTACTTTCAATTTTTTGCCAACTTCATTTGCATATTCGACATGTCTATCTGCCACAGGAATAAGCATAGCATTTATTGGAGCAAACCATGTAGGGAATTTTCCTGCGTAATGTTCAATTAATATACCGAAAAACCTTTCAAGAGAACCAAGCAATGCTCTGTGAATCATGTAAGGTCTTTTTTCGGTCCCATCTGAATCTTTATAGTACATATTAAATCTCTCTGGCATATTAAAATCAAACTGAATAGTAGAAAGTTGCCACTCTCTATTCAATGCATCTCGTATTTTTAAGTCTATTTTTGGTCCATAAAATGCACCACCGCCTTCATCTATTTCAAATTCAAGTTTTTCATTATCAATAGCTTTTTTAAGAGAAATAGTTGCTTTTTCCCACTGTTCGGGATTTCCCACGCTTTTTGCTGGTTTTGTAGACAAATATGCCTTTATATCTTTAAATCCAAAAGAGCGAAGTATTGAAAGGGAAAATCTTAAAACTTCAATTATCTCGCTTTCCATCTGCTGAGTTGTGCAAATAATATGTGCATCATCCTGAGTAAAACCTCTTACTCTCAAAAGTCCATGTAGGACTCCAGACATCTCATATCTATAAACAGTACCTAACTCAGCCCATCTCAAAGGTAAATCTCTATATGAATGTTCATTAGATTTATAGACCATTATATGGAAAGGACAGTTCATTGGTTTAATATAGTAATCATCTTCATCAATTTTCATTGAGCTATACATATTTTCCTTATAAAAAGATAGATGTCCCGAAGTCTCCCATAGCCATGATTTACCTATATGTGGAGTATAAAGAAAATCATATCCATTTTCTAAATGTCTTTTTCTCCAGAAATTTTCTACAAGATATCTCATCCTTGCACCATTAGGATGCCAGTAAACAAGCCCTGCACCAGCTTCTTCATGAACAGAAAAAAGATCAAGCTCTCTTCCTATTTTTCTATGATCTCGCTTTATCGCTTCTTCTCTCCAATTTATAAAATCTTCGAGTTCTTTTTTACTATCAAAATAAAGTCCATATACCCTTTGAAGCATTTTGTTTTTTTCATCACCTCTCCAGTATGCACCAGAAACCCTATCAAGTTTGAACCCTTCCATATTTATTTCACTTGTTGAATTAACATGAGGACCCCTACATAAATCTATCCAATCATTAGTTTCGTAGATAGAAACCTCATTTTCTCCTTTTTGGTTTAGCTCATCAATCAATTCGACTTTATAGATCTCTCCTCTTTTGATAAAAAAGTTTTTGGCATCTTCTATAATTAACTTTTTCTGGATAAATTTTAAATTTTTCTTAAGCAATTCCCTCATCTTTTCTTCTATTTTAGACAAATCCTCTTCAGAAATTGTTTGACCTATATCAAAATCATAATAAAATCCATTTTCTATAGCTGGACCAATTGCAAGTTTTGCATCCTTCCATATACTTTGAACAGCCATAGCTAGAATATGTGAAAGAGAATGCCTTTTAATTTCAATTTTTTCTTGATTTTTATTTACCATATAAACCCCTTAAAAATCATATATTATAAATTGTTTACTACTCTTCATTTATTTATAACTTGTATCAATTTTTGAAAAATAAACAATGAAAAATAAAATAGAATTCAATTTTGAAAAAGATTATTAGAAAAGTTATAAATTGAATTATCAAATAGTTATATTTTGTTTTTCATTAAAACAATAAATTACTATCTTTATTTTTAATAAATAATTAAATTACTAAGAAATGGAAATAGTCAGCACTGCACCTGATTTGTCTATAGAGGCTATTCCATTATTAATATCTTCCTCATCAAATGCAGTAACAAATATAAACATGCCCTTTGAATGGAGTATTTCTAAATAAACTGCATCATGAGAATCACCTTCACCATCTATCAATGGCTTAAATTCAATTTTGCCAGTAGGAAGAATTTTGGCATTATTCCCCAATAATTTTTCAGAATTAGATAAATATTATTTGATTATATTAAATAAATTTTAAGGGTTTTCAAATAACTCTATCCATAGCTTAAAAAAAGTAAAATATGTGTAAAAAAATACTGAAATAATAGATAAAAACAAGATAAAAATTTTTGTAATTGTTTTAATCTTGATTGGATTAAGATTTTTCTCTATAATTATTGAGCCAAAACCTACTACTATTAAAACGGCAAAAGCCCATAATATTTCCATTAAATCTGAATGAATCTTACCATAAAGAGCTGGAACTATATACCAGATTAGCACAATAAACCAAGGTATTATATTATTTATTAATAAAGAAATGAAAAAAGAGAATTCGACTTTTGTTTTTTTTGAATAAAAGTAATCTATTAATATTACAAAAAAATATGACCAGAATGCCATTTTAAGATGTGAAAAAACTGATTCATCTGTACCTGAAAAGATCTTTAATATACTAAAACCAAAGATATCGTACGAAAAATGTAAAATAGCGAAAATAATAAGGAAAAGGAGTAATTTTATCAATAATTTCATTAAAGCCACCTTTTTAATTTATTTTTTGAATTTTTCTTTTTATTATCAATATAAAAAAATTATAATATCAAGTAAACACAGATTTCAAAGAGTTTTCTATCTTTTGGTTTATTTCAAGATAATCATATCTGATTCTTTTAACATGATATGTTTCTATTTTTTCTTCTATCCCCTTGATAATTAAAGGAGGCATCTTTTCATAATCTAGGTAATCTTTTATTTTATCATAGGTGTTTTTTGTAATTAAAATATCCGTATTAAATATCTTATTTGACTGTTCAATCCTTGACGCACAATTTACAGTATGTCCAATGACTGTATATTCCATTCTTTTTTCAGATCCTATATTACCTGCAATTGCATCTCCAGAATCTATACCTATTCTAAAATTAAGTGAAGGATAACCTTTTAATTTATTTTCTTCATTTAAAAGTATTAATGCTTTTCTCATAGCTATAGCGGTGCAAACAGCATTTATTTCATCGTTACCTTCAGAAATAGGAGCACCAAAGACAGCCATCAATGCATCACCTATGAATTTATCTAAAGTACCATGGAAATAAAAAATTATTTCAATCATAACGGAGAAAAACCTATTAAGCATTTTTACCACTTCATCAGCTTCCATTTCTTCAGAAATTTTAGTAAAATCTTTTATATCACAAAAGAGTACTGTTACATATTTTTTTTCATTAACAATTTTATGTTTATTATTTATTAGCATTTCTGCAACTTGCATCGAAACATATCTTGAAAACATTGTTTTGATTTGATTTACTTCATTTTCTTTCTTTATTTTATCTACTTCTAAAATTAAAGATTGACGCATGACAAATCTATATCTTTCAGCTATATAATATTGTATGATTCCCAGCATTATCATAAAAACTGAATTTACAATAACCCAAAGTAAACTTACTTTATTTGAAATATAAGATTCTTGTAAATTTCCAAACTGAACATTTTTTGTTAAAATAGAAATAATTACCAATAAAAAAATAAAAACAGATGAAATAAATGTTGAAAATAAAGATAGGCGTGCTGAATATCTTAATGCTCCAAGTCCTATTAAAAGATAAAATAAAGAAAATATTGGGGTCTTGTATGTTCTATAGCCAAACAAAACTAATAAATTTAAAAAAACTATGAAACCAAATAAAAAGCTTGAAATAAACTTTATTGAATATCTATATTTCTTAAAATTTTTTAACATAAAATATTCTGTTATGCAATAGACTATAAAAAGAGGAAGAGTTATTCCAAACGCAAGCTGTGCTATTTTGGTTATCTGGCTTCTTGAAATAAAAATAATAAAACCTCCAACAGTGGCTATAAAAATCATAAATAGAAGGGCAATTCTTTCACCTTTTGTTTCTTCATGCTTCATCAATTGATTTATTGAGCCAAAATGCTTTTCCATAATAGCCCCCAATCAAAAAAGGAATTTATTATGCTTTATATCACCAAACATTAAAAACATCCTCGGCAAATCCAAGAACCTTATTCAATATCAATATTTTATCATCAGAAATCTTGACTTTCCCACTAAAATAACCAAATACCTGATGTTGAATTGATTTTATTAATATTAAATCTGATTTGCTGTTTCTATCTAAAATAGGTTCAAAATCAATATCGATTTTCCCTTCATTATCTATTATTTTCCAGTTTTTTAGGTAATCTTTACTATCATATTTAAACTCTACCTGATCAAGTTTTATGATTTTGCCATCATAAAATATTGCATTTTCACTGGCACTACTTCTATCTGAAAAACCATAACCAAGATTCCAACCAAATCTTATTCCATCAATATAGGTAGAAAGAGAACTCCAGAACCATCTATTTTTATAGGTCCAAACACCTCTTCCCCAATCTAAAACGCCAAGATCTTCTTCTTTATTAAATTTATAAACTTTATTGCCTATTTTAAATTCTCCCTCTGCTTGCATACAATTAATTTTTTGATTATAGTAAAATGCAGTCCTTTTTTCTTTCCAAGATGTTGCGATACAAATTGTATCTTCTTCTTTTGGTGAATATAGATTTATAGTTCCATCTAACCCAATATTTCCAAAAAAATCTTTCATAATATCTGAACTAAAAACTATTTGTCTTATATATCTACTGGAATCAAATTCAGATGTTTTAAATGAAATATTAAGATTTTTATTTTTATATTCTACTTTACCTTTATTACTTGTTGGAGATAAATTTAATCTTCCCATAGGAAAGAAAAATAACGAATCAGCTGATTTATAATATTTATTATTAAAATCAAAAAATGTTATTGAACTAAATCCCATATAACCCATATCACTTATAGTAAAAGCAAGCCCATAGCCATTTTTCTGCGAAATTATAGCATAATAATCCCACTCTTTAATTTTAAATTTCGAGGCTTTTATTTTGTTTCTATCATATATCCAGTATGGCTTTTTTGCCCAACCTTCTTTATTTATATGTCCTTTTCCATCATGAAGGCTAAGATTTTCAGTAATTTCAATTTGCATAACAATTCTCCTTAAACATAAATCTTGATTTAATTATAGGAGATTTTTAAGAAAAATAGAAAATAATCTGAATTAAAAATAGATTTCTAATTAAAATGATAATTTTATCTTACAATTATATTTGATATTTTGTATTTTTATAATTTTTTTTTATTTTTTATTAATTTTTTTGACCTGTTTTTTATTTTATTCTTTATTCTGTTATTTATTATTATACTGAAAAATCTTCTTGCTTTTTTACAATTCTACTTGCCCAAAATTTCAGGAATCCAGCTAAGATTGAAGCAAAGGCAGCCAATAAAAATAAAATTTTCCCATTATATTTATTCATTATAAATCCGCCAACAATACTGAATATAAAAGGTCCAAGCTCTTGGAAACCACTTAATCCCATATACCGCCCAAGTAATCCTTTTGGTGCTATTTCTGGAATAAACTTGACATTTACCGATGCATGGATAATTTCTCCAATACTTAAAATAAACATTCCTATCATAAGGTTATAAGCGAATTTTGAAAATCCAAATAAAATAAAACCAATAAAATAACCTATCATAGAAAATAGGGCTATTCTTCCAATATTCTTATTACCAAAAATTATAGAAGCAGGTATTTGAAAAATTGTACAAACAAATGCATTGATAGATAATAAAATTCCATAAATTGAAAGCGGTAAATTTTTTCTTGAAATCTCAATGGGTAAAAAAGATGAAATATATCCATATACTCCAACAATTAAAATATTTCCTATTGTCCAGAGTAAAAAAGATTTATCAAGTAATATTGATTTATAAATAGAAAAAGTTCCAGTTTTATTTTCTCTACCCTTTTCAATATTTATATTATAATCTCTGGTTTTATCAGATGAACTTACATTTTGATTTTCATCTGTTAATATACTAGTATTTACCTTTCTTTTCAAACCAATAGCTGTCTCAGGGACAAGAACAGCAATAAATAGTGCGACTATTAAAGAAATAATAGCACCTATAATAAAACCTATTGGTTTATCCTGATTAGCAAGCCAGACTCCCACAATAGGTGCTAAACCGTAAGCGAGGTTAAGAGATACCCTAGATAAACTCATGGCTTCGCTTCTTTTTTCAGATGGAGTAATATCAGCTATTGCAGCATTTACAGCTGGTCTATAAAATGTTCGGGTCATTGTTGTGAAAAAGTTAAAGAAAGCAAGTAAAATCAGATTTGTTCCAGATAATGCAAAACCTAAAAAAGAAACTCCACTAAGTACTACTCCGATAATCTGAACTGGTTTTCTACCAAGCGTATCGGATAGATGACCACCAATCATGCTAAATATCACTGCAGCTAATGGACCAACACCTATTACTGCTCCAATTGAAGGAAGGCTTACACCTTTTTTTGAAAGATAAATTGAAAGATATGGAATAACTAAAAATCTTCCAAATGATTCCATAAAAGTCGCTAAAACAAGTAACCACACTGTCTTGTTAAAAGAACGAAAGTAATTTATTATTTTTATTATTTGTTTTTTCATTTTCAATAATTTCTATAAAACATTTTAATCTCTTTTTTTGAAAAATATTTAAAACTTTAAAATATATGATCTTTTTCTTTTTATTAACTTAGTATCAAAATAGTCCCAATTACTTTGAACTCTTATATTTGTTTCTAATTCACTATTTGTCTCGACTGTTTTTATCTTTTTTAAAATGGCAATTTTGGTCATTTCGACCATCATAAGAGCTGGAATTCCTTTACCCTGGTAATCTGGATGAACCGCTCCTAAATATAAATCCAACTTATCATATTTTTTCATGGCTTTTAAAAGATAAAAAAAACCTAAAGGAAATAATTTCCCTTTCGCTTTTTGCATCGCTTTTGAAAGTGAAGGCATAGAGATAACAAATCCAACAACATTATCATATTTATCAATGACTACTTTGACTAAAGCTGGATCAATTTGCTTTATATATGTATTGATATAATGATCAATTAATTCGTCTGTCAATTCTACAGCCGAGAATAAATCTTTATATGTTATATTAATTAAGTTGAAAACCGCTTTCGCATATTTTAATAAATCCTTTTTACTCTTAAAATCAACTACTTCGACATTGTATCTTTTCTTGACAATTTCAGATATTTTTATCGCCTTTTCTGGTATGCTTTTTGGGACTCTAATTTCATATTCGACCCAATCTATTTCTTTTTCAAAGCCATATTTTTCGAAAAAATCTTTATAATAATTAAAATTGTAAACTGAAGCAACAGTTGGTAATTTATCGAACCCTTCTACTAAAAGACCTTGTGTATCAAAATTAGTAAACCCCAAAGGTCCATGTATATATTTTTTACCTCTATCCTTTGCCCATTTTTTTGCGAATTCGAAGATAAATTTAGCGATTTCGTAATCATCTATACATTCGAATCTAGATATCTTTGCAAATTCTTTTTCCTTTTCAGAATTTTTTGTTATAATCAAACCAATTCTACCAACAATTTCTTTGTCTTTTTCAAAGATAAAAAACTCAGCATCGCTAAATTTAAAAGCCTTATTTTTTGCTGGATTTATGGAATTTACTTCCTCATTAAAAAATGGAGGAACCCAGAATTTATTTTTTTTATATAAATCAAATTGAAATTTTACAAATCTTCTTCTATCGATATCATTTTTAATTGTTTTGACTCTAATCATATTTACTCCAAATCCTATTAGATTTTCAATCTATTTTTTTATTAAGGCTTCATATTTTTCTAACTTAAATAGATAAAATTTTTATAAAATTGAAAGAATATAGCTTAAAATTATACCCAAATAATTTCCAATCGCATAACCAATTAATCCTGTAATCATTCCAGAAAGTATAACTTCTTTGTTTTTAATAGATGATGCAACAAGAGGTACAAAGGGAGGGGAGAAAATTGCCGATACAGAGGTTATAATCATTGTATCTACATCTATTTTTAAAAATATACTTAACATAAAATGTATTAACAGAGAACCAAATACGGCGATTGTAACGTATAGAAGAATAGTATAACTTGCATCTAATAATTTTTGAAGATTTGCCATAGAACCAACTATTAAACAAAAAACCATAATAAAGTATTGACCAATAGCAAAACTGTTTTTTGTTTTTTGTAATGGTTTTATTAATGATGCAAGGACTCCGAATGTTGTAACTGCAAGTATTATAACAATTGTTTTTGAGTTTTCTTTAAAAAAGGTTGATAAACCGTAGCTTAATCCAAAGATAATAATATCAATAATGATTAGCTTAATGAATGAAATTACATTTTCTTTTGTCAAAATCCCTTCATATTTTCTCTCTTCTTCTACAGTTATTTCATTGATCGCATAACTTTTATCAAATGAAGGTAGAAATTTTCCAAATATTTTTTTAGCTATTGTAATTATAAAAAGTAGATAAATAGATGATATTATTATGTCTGATGTGTGAACTGCAATATAAGTAGAAGCGGGAACTGATAATGCAATTTTTAAAGAAGCTAGATTTGGTGTACCACCAGTATAGACCCCTACTAAAAGCCCTCCTATTTTTGCGCTATCTTGTAGTTTATCTTTAAAAATAAGATATCCGATGAGTATTGCTATTGTATCTGCTACTATTATTAGCCCAAATGAAATCAAAGCCTTTTTTGCACATCTACCCCATGATAATATATTTAGTGACAATAAAATTAATGGGATAGCAAATAAAATTGAAATAGAGCTCAATAAATCTTGAAAAGCAAAAAAAGAATCAGGTATTAATTTTATATTGCCTATTATTATTCCAATTATATATAATATGACAATTGGATTAATTTTTTGAATTATAATAACTTTCTTTTCTAAAATCAAAAAAATAAATGGAACAATAAAATAAAAAAGGACAAGTAAGACATAAGATAATACCATAGATCCCCTTTGTTTTTTATTTTTGATTTAATAAAATATTTTATAAGTATCAATTTTTGACCCTATTTCTTTTAAAATCATTTCGCATAACTTTTTACAATTTTCAAAACAAAAATTTAAATCATGATTACAGATTGCATCAAAAGCAAGAGCATATATATTAATGTCCTTTTCTTTTAAATCTTCAAAAAGATGTTTTTCTCCTGGCCAAAAATAATTTCTTTTATCATACAATAGATTTAAGGCTTTTAGTATCATTTGATTTATCTGAATCCTTGCTGATAAAAAGTCTTTTTTTTCTATATAACCATAAATTGGTACAATATCATTAGAAAGGCATATTAGAAATTCTTCAACTTGGGATTTATCGAGTTTTTTTGGACCCAATTTTTCTAATTCTTTTGATTTCGAAAGATAATAATATATATCCAATTTTTTTTCATCTCTATTAAAAAGAACTTTTGCATAACATCCCAAAGGTAAGGTTCTTGAATGTATTAATATTTTTTCTTTAAAAGATTCAATATTTCTGAATTGAATTTGAACTGGAAAATTCAAGTAATAAAAAAATTCTACATTATCATCTATATTTTCTTGAATTATATACAAATCAAGATCACTTTTAGAGTTATAAGTTCCTTTAGCGTAAGAACCTATAAGAAGCATTGCCAAAACATTACAATTCTCAGAATACTTTTCAACTAATTTAAATATAACATCATCAATATAGGGATTTATTGTTATTTTTCTAATATTATCTTCCAATTACCTGTCCATATGAAAAGATTTGATAAATTAAAAAATCGGAGCGACTGGACTTGAACCAGCGACCCCTACCACCCCAAGGTAGTGCGCTAGCCAACTGCGCTACGCTCCGACATTTAAATAATAGCTAACTTTATCTTTTTTACAATATATTTATTATGAAAATTTTTAAATATTGTTTATATAAATGAGATCTGAAAAAAAGCTATTCTACAAACAAATTTTAATAACTTATTTTTAAATTAAAAATTGTCAAAGACCTGTTTTATTTTTTCTTTTGGTGCATCAGAACCGAGAAGCAACTTTAATAATATCAAGGCTTTATGTGGTTTTAAATCTTTCGACAAAATTATACCATTATCTTCCAGAAATTTTCCTCCTCCTTCATAGCTATAAACTCCAAGAGTTCTTCCAAGATGACATCTGGTTGACACAACTACTGGTATTTGCCTTTTAGATATTTCGATAAGAATTTCACCAACTTTTGGTGGAACATTTCCTCTTCCAAATCCTTCAACAACAATTCCTTTAAAATTGACATTACTGCATATTGAATTAAGTAAAGAGCCATCATCACCTACATATGTTTTATATAATATGACATCTTTTTCATATTTCTCTGTTTCAATAACTATCCTTTTCCTCTTTGCTCTAGCAAAAAATTCTTTATCATCATCTACAATACCCAACATTCCAAATCCTGGAGATTGAAAGGTTGCTACATTGGAAGTATATGTCTTAGTTACTGTATATGGATCATGTATTTCATCATTTATAACAACCATAACCCCATATCCATTTGAATCAGGGGATAATATAGTTTTTATAGCAGAAAGAAGATTTCTTGGTCCATCTACTCCTATATCATCATTCGCCCTCATAGATGCTGTTATAGCAACTTTTATTGAAGATGGTAAAACAACATCTAAAAAAAAAGCTGTTTCTTCTAAAACATCCGTACCATGAGTTATAACAAACCCATCATATTTATCTTTTTTTTCCTTTATTATTAAGGAAATATTTACCATATCATCCATTGTAATATGTGGAGATGGCTTATTAGAATATTCATACACTTCAACAGTAGCGGGTAAAAAATGTTTTGGTATCTGATTTACAAGTAAATCCCCATTTAATGAAGGTACATCACCGCCATCAGGTCCTTTTGCCATTGCTATAGTTCCACCTGTAGTAATTATTAAAACCTTTTGATGATTATTCATCCCAATTTACCTTTAAAATTATTAATAAAAATAAAGCGATTACCCTTAATAAATCTAATTATAAAAACAATCTAACCAGAATAATTTAATTTATAAAATTTACTATAATTCTTCCTTAAATCTTTCTATTGCACTTTCTTCGCCAACGACTACCAGTGTAGTCTCAGGGCTAAAAACATAGTCTGGATCGGGAACATCAAGAATTTTTTCTACATAAATATTATCTCCATCTTCCGAGATTTCCTTTTCTCTATATCTTATAGCAACAACATTTATTTTAAACCTTTCTCTTAGATGTAAATCTTTTAATTTCAATCCCACAAACTGATTCTTTACTTTAATTTCCGAAAGGACATGATTCCCTGCCAGGACGATATTATTAAAAACATGTCTGTGAAGTAATCTTTTTCCTAGTCTCACTCCAACTTCTTCTTCTGGAAATATTATATCATCTTTATCTACCCCAATAGCATTTAATATCTGGGAATGATAAGATGAAGAAGATCTTGCTATAATCTTATTCATCTGCAATTCTTTTAGGTTTAAACATGTAATCAATGATGCAGACATATCATTTCCAATACAGCAAACAGCAATATCTATATCTGTTGGAAGTTTTTGTAAAGTTTCGAGATTCATACTATCACCAACAACTGCAAAAGAAGTCTCTTCTTTATTTAATTCAATAAGTTTTTCATCTTTATCCAAAATTACAATTTCAGATGTCCCATCTCTTTTTAATTCATCCAGTAAAGATTTTCCAAAAGTACCTAACCCAATAATAAGTATCTTCATTTTTTCCCTCAATCATTCATATTCTTATATTTTACATTTATTTTAATAAAAATTAAATTTTTAATTAATTGTTTTAATATTATTTACCAATCATAGTATATTAGCCAATCATAATATTAGTTTCGGGATAATCTATTGGTTCATTTTTCTTTACCAGACTTAATGCAGTAAATACAGTTAATGGACCTACCCTACCTATAAACATAACTATTGTTAAAATTACTTTTGCTATATCAGTTAAAGAGGTAGTAATTCCCATAGAGAGTCCGACAGTTCCTAAAGCAGATATTGTTTCAAATAGTAAACTTTGTGGGTCATTATTATCAAAAGCCATTAGTATCATAAATGAAATTAAGATTACTATTAAATAAGTAAAAAGAAGAGAGAAACTCTTTAATATCTGATAATTCGAGATTTTATGATTATAAATTGTCACGACATCTTTTTCTTTTATAAATGAAATAATAGTATAAATAATAATAAAAAAAGTTGTTACCTTTATTCCTCCACCAGTCGAACCAGCAGAAGCGCCTATAATCATAAGTATTTCAAGTAAACTTATTGTTATTGGAGAAAGTCTTGCTATATCTACCGTATTAAATCCAGCTGTTCTTGCAGTTACTACCTGAAAAAGACTTACCATAACCTTTTCATGTGGAAGCAAATTTTTTAAAATACCTTTATTTTCTATTATAAAAAATATTGTTGCACCAACAAGATTTAAAATTATATACATAGTTATAACCATTTTTGTCTGGACAGTTAAAGCTGTATATTTTTTATTCTTTTTTGTCTTATTTAATAAAAATCTTGATATATCATAATTAACTATAAAGCCAATGCCACCAAGAGTTATGAGAGTCATCAAGATAAAATTAATTGCAACATCGCCTTTATAATTCATGAATGAATTAGAAAAAAGACTGAAACCTGCATTACAAAAAGCAGAGATAGAATGGAAAATCCCATAAACTATAGCTTTACTTGATGAAAACCCAATTGTTAGAAATCTTAATGTTAAAAATATGGCTCCAAAAAATTCTATGATAAAGGTATAAATTACAATAAAAAAGATGATTCTTTGAAATGAATTATATTTACCAGTTATTTCAGTTGCTTTTAAAGCAATATCAAAACCTTTAACAGATAGATTTCCTATAAAAAATAGAATAAAGGAAGCGTATAATATCATTATCCCCATTCCCCCAAGCTGAATAAGGATAAGAAGAATTATAAGTCCAAAAGGAGTAAAAGTATTGCTTATATCGTTTACGGATAAACCTGTAACACATACTGCAGATGTCGAGGTAAATAAAGCATCAATAAAGGAAATTTCTTTTTGTTGTGAAATTGGTTCAAATAATATGAAAGCTCCAATAACAATCAGACTAACAAATCCTATAACAACAAAATGAGGGGCATCCAATTTTGCAGATTCTACATATTGTGAATAAAATCTTATAAATAGAAAGATATAAATAAACATCTCTATTTGAGTAACAATCAAAGTGAAAGGAATAAGAATTTTAGGATCGACAAAAAATTTATTTCCAATAAAAATAAAAAGCCAACCTGAAATAAATAATATAAAGGAATAGAAATATATTTTAGAACCAGTTTTAAAAAATACTTTAAATGTATAAAAAGCCCTTTTCCTTAATATCTCTAAATGTAAAATACCTAAAAAGATAAAAATATCGAGTGCTAAAATTATTTTTTTAGTAAATGATAGAATTTCTTCTCTATAAGTAAGAAAAAGGAAAATAAAAATTATTGAATATAAAATTGAATAAACAAAAAGATAATTGAACTTAATTGGCTTTTTATTATTCATATATCCTGATTTTCTAACTCTTTAAAAAGCGAAAATTCCTCAATAAAATGGAATTTAATGATATCTCCTCTTCTTCCTAATCTTTGTTTTCCAATTATAAATTCAGTAATTCCTTTTTGTTGACTATCTTTTGTTTCATCTTTAGTCTTATAATAATCTTCTTTATATAAAAAGCCAACAAAATCTGCATCCTGCTCAATTGAACCAGATTCTCTTAAATCTGAAAGCTGTGGTCTTTTATTCTCCCTTTTTTCCGGATTTCTTGAAAGTTGTGCGCATGCAACAACAGGGATTCCAAGTTCTCTTGCAAGTTGTTTTAAACCTTTTGATATATCAGCGACTACCTGTTCTCTAAAGTCGCTTCTTGTATTGGCAGGAGGGGATATCATTTGTAGATAATCTATAAATATTATATCCAGTCCATATTTCGATTTTAATCTTCTTGCACTCTGCTTTATATCAAATATAGTTACTGATTCTGCTTCATCAAAAATAATCTTTTTTTCAAAAATTAAAGAAACAGCATCGACTAATTTCTGAATATTTGCTATTGGAATATTCCCTCTTTTTATATCATTTACAGGGATTTGAGCTATCCTTGAAATTATTTTATAACCCAGCATTTTTGCAGACATTTCTAATGAGAAAAATCCAACAGTTTTATTATAATCCATTGCCATGTTTAATGCTAAATTGAGAGCAAATGTCGTTTTACCCATCGATGGTCGTGCTGCAATAATAATTAAATCACCTTTATCAAAACCAGAAGTCAATTCATCGAGGTAATGATAACCAGTAGGAATACCTGAATAAATTGAATCTGTTTTTTTTCTCATCTCAAGGTCATTCAATATATCGAATATAATATCTTTTAAAATTAAAAAATGTTCTTTATAATCGTATGCTGTAACTTTTAATATCTCCTGTTCTACTTTATCAATAATATCATTGATAGCGATATTACTATCGTATGATTGTCCAATAATATCATTGGCAACTTCTATTAATTTCCTTCTAAGAGAATACTCTTTGACCAAAGCAACATAGCTCGCATAATTCGCAGTAGTAGGTACTAGTTCTGGAAGTTGAGATACATAAGCGGCACCCCCAACTTTTTCAAGTTGCTCCTCTGCCTTTAACTGCTCAACAACTGTTAATATATCTATTGTCTGATTTTTTCTTAAAAGATTTTGTATTGCTCGAAAAATAAATCTATGTGCAGGTATACTAAAATCTTCCTCATACAACATAGATGATGTTTCTAAAAGTTCAGTATTAAGTAAAAGACACCCCAGCGTTGCTTTCTCAGCCTCAAGACTCTGGGGTGGAACCCTGGAAATGTTGACCATTGCTTATTCTTTTAATCGTTTTTTTCTGAACTATCCTTTAATTCAGAATCATTTGATTCATTTTCATTTTTATTAGTTCTTTTGCTTTTAAAATTTTTTCTTTGAGGTCTTTTTGTTTCCTGTTTTTCTTCTTCTTTCTCACCAATAATATTCAATTTAACATTAGCATAAACAGATTCAATTATTTTTACAGAAGCAAAATAGCTACCAATTTCTTTAATATGTGGAACTCTTATATGCTTCTTATCAAACTCATTGAATCCTGCTTCTGTTAGTTTTTCAGCTACCTGATTTGCTGTAACAGAACCAAAGAGTTTCCCCTTTTCACCTGCTTTCACTGAAATATCAAGAACCAATGATTCAAGAAGTTTCTTCTTGTCAGAAGCAGTTGCAAGTTTTCTTTTTCTGGATTCTTCAAGGGCTTTTAATCTTAACTCAAGATTTTTTAATGTAGCAGCAGTTGATTCTATCGCTAATTTTCTGGGAAAAAGATAATTTCTAGCATATCCTTTTTTAACTTTTTTAATTTCACCTTCTAAACCTAAATTTTCAACATCTTTTAATAAAATAACTTCCATCTATTGCCTCCTATAAAATTCAAACTAAGATTTTTCTTTTCTAATCGGATAAATTGTATCAATAGCACTTAATAAAGCTATTGCAAAATATATATAAATAAAATAAGGAATCAAAAATAAAATAATAACAAAAATAGCTAAAATTGTTAAAAAGAACATTAATGGTCGGGATTTTAATTGATAAAGAATCCTATTCTCCATAAATTGTTTTACTTTATTTTTATAGAAATATATTATAACCCCAAGACCATTTATAAAATGTAAAGTAGTTAATAGATAAAAAATATTAAAAAGGATAAGTTCAACTAAGAAAATATTTATTTTTAATATAAATTTTAAAATAAGTAGACTGTAAATTGCAATGATAGTTATCCATGAAAATATTTTCCCAAGTCTTATAGAATCAAGAGGTTTTATAATATTTGTTAGTTCAGGATTCTTTTTAGTAAAACCGACTAATTGTTGCTCAACTAACAATGCCAAGCCAATCGAAATAACTGAAACACTTTTTGGTATTTCTTTTTCTATTATATTTATAAATATTTTTTCCAGATTCTTTTCAGAATAAGAATTCCCGAAAATCTGCTCAAAAGCAGGGGCAAATTGCACAAAAGAAAAACCTCTTGATTTCAGAAAATATAATGAAAAAACTATTAACACAGCAAATGGAATAGCAGAAATAAGGATAAAAGTTAAAATTGATGAATTAACTTTTTTATATATTACAATAAAAAAATAATAAACAAAAGCAAAAATAAAAGGTAAAAATAAAAATTGTACAATATTATACAGATAATTTAATACAGTAGCACTAAATGATATCGAAGAATTGAACCACCCTATTGCATATATTAGAAATAAAGAAGCAGCAAATATAAGAATAAAAATAGTCCAATTAACAACTGAATTTTTAGATAATATAAAAAAAACTATTGGAGCAATTGCTAAAAAGGGAAATATCAAAGAAAACAATAAGGTGATTAAAGATATATAAATTACCTGTTTTTTTTGCACAGAATTTCCTATTCTATATCTTTAAAAGGAAGTAAAGCAGCCATTCTCGCCTTTTTAATAGCATCAGCTACCATTCTTTGATGTTTTGCGCAAGTTCCGGTAATTCTTCTTGGCAAAATTTTTCCAACTGGCATAACAAATCTCTGCAAAAATGAAATATCTTTATAATCTATTGAATATATACCTTCTTTACAAAAAACACATACCTTTTTTCTAAACATATGTCTTTTTTTTGAATTATTTTTAATCATATCATTGTTATATTTATCCATAAAATTCTCCTTTAGTTAAAATAATTATTGTCTTCATCTTCGAATCCATTTGAATCCATGAAACCATTTGCTTCATCAAGTGAGTTAAAGCTTTCTCCTTCGATTTGATCTGCATGCATTATACTTAAATCATTATTATCTTTAATTTCCTGTGGGTTACTATTTTTTTCATTTGTAAAATTTCTTGATGAAGTACTTCTTTCTGAACTAAAAATAAAAATATTAAATACATTTATAACGACTCTTGACCTGTTTTCAGAAGTGTTTTTATCTTTCCATCTGTCCTGTCTTAATTCGCCTTCAATCAAAACAGGTAACCCTTTTAACAACTTATTAGAGAAGAATTCTGCTCTTTTCCCCCAAAAAACACAATCAAAAAAACTTCCTTCATTTGATCTGAATGTTTGATTTGCTATAGAAAAATTCAAAACAGTAGTTACTCCATTTTGAGTTTTGACCTCATTTTTGGTGGGATCTCTGACTATTCTGCCTGATATTATAATTCTATTAATATCATTGCTCATTTTAGCCCTCTTCTTTTATGTCAGGATTTTGAAATGTCTCCTCTGTAATTGATTGTTTTGATGACTGTTCAGCTTGCATTCTTTTTTTGTTTTCGAGTTCAATCTTTCTTCTTTTAAACTCTTCTTCTCTTTGTTTTATTCTTTCAATCTTCTTTTCATCATAAACAAAGACTAATGCTCTTAAAATATCTGGTTCTCTTCGGAAATCTTTTAAAAGCTCATTTACTTCTGGAATTTCTTTTTTTGGACTGATGTAATAGATTTGATAAAATCCTTCTTTTTGTTTTCTGATTGGGTATGCAAGATTTCTGTTACCCATTTCTTTCTCAGAAAGAATGTTGAAGTTTCTAGCTTCGATCTTCTCTTTAGCATTATTTTTAAGAAGACCGATTTCTTTTTTTTCTTTTGTTGAAAAAATCATTAGAAGCTCATATTTTTTTTGCATATATCCTCCTATGGCCTTTTGATCCTGTATCATTTTACAGGATAAGAGTGAAAATAAGTTATAGATTTTTAAAAAAAAGTCAAGATTACCAAATTTACTTAGGAATTAAAAATAAAAAACTTACAAATGCAGGCTTTATAAAAAGATATAAAATTATTCATATGAAGGATCTAATTCTAAAATTATAGAAAAAATCTTCTATCCAATCAAGAGTATAATCAATTATTTCATGATAATTCATTTTATCTTTACCAAATATCTCTAAGGAAACATTTAATTCTTTTTCTGAGAAGATATTGGTTTTATATTTTTTTAAGAAAATAGAGAGTTTATTGAAATATTGGGCAGATTCAATAATTATGTTTCTATAATCCTGTTCAGTCTCAGCTGCAGAATAATGCTTTAGTTTGATAATATGATCCTCAATCCTTCTAGAATATCCATTTTGAGTATCTCTTCCATAGTAGTCTATAAAACTATAAAAAACAGAAAAATCCTTAATTACATTTGTTCCTAATTCTCTTGAACCAAAAATAATCTCTAATAAAGGGAATATATATAAATAAAATTGTTTTATTGCTCCATAAAGATATTTTAATTCTTCATTTGCGTCGGGATGAAAATCAATATAAGGGTAATTTTTTATTCTTTCATCATAATCTTCTAAGATTTTATCTACTTTTTTTAAAAAAGAAGTTTCATATTTATCTTTTTCAATTTTAGGATTTATTGTTTCCTGATACAGTTGAGTTAAGGCTTCTTCCTCCGCCATTACAAATATTTGAAGATTATAATTACTCTTTAATGCTTCCTGATATCTTTGTTCAAATTTTTCGAGATTGAATCTTTTTTTACCATATTTTTCACCAAACTCAATGTATCTGTCTTTCAATCTTTTTATTCTTATTTCAATCTCTTTATTCATCAATATCCCTTTTATCAATAATACTATATAAAAGTTGAAACCAAACCAGCTAACTTTTCAATAAAAATCTTATCCAATTCTGAAAAAGCATTTAAAAAATGTGAATCAATATCAATTTCACCAAGTATCAAATTGTCCCGTTTTATTGGCACGACAAGCTCAGATTTAACTTTTAAACTACAGGAAAGATAATTTTTTTCAGCCGACACGTCATCAACTATTATTGTGTCTTTTTTTTCTGCTGCTTGCCCACAAATACCCTGTCCAAAAGCTATTTTGACATGCTCGGTTGGCTCACCAACATATGGGCCAAGAACCAGGCTATCTTTTTCTTTATTATCAACAAGATAAAAACCAAACCAATTATAATATGGAATATGTTTTGTACAAATTTCACAAATTTCTTGCATTAGATCTGTTTTTAACTTTTCTGGCATTTTTTCATTTATTTTTGTTTTATTCTTCTTTTTTTTCTCAATTTCTTCTTTTATTTTATCAAATAATTGTCCAAATCTATTATTTTCAAGAGCTATCCAGAATTCCATTGCTCTTCTCAGGTGAGGTATGACTATAGAACCTCCGACAATAAGTCCAATCTCCAAAACCTCAACAATTTCATTATTATTCACATTTTTTTCGAAACATTGATTTAAATGGTATTTTACACAATCATCACATCTTAAAACTAATGAACTAACAAGCCCTAACATCTCTTTTATTTTAGAATTTATTACCCCATCTCTATAAGCCTGTGAATCTAGACTATAAAATCTTTTAATTACATTATCTGCTCTATCCATAACAATTTTGTTTAACTCTTCTCGTGTCCTAGTAAACTCTTCTACTATATTTTTTTCTTTTTCCATTTAATCTCCCTTAATTATAACTTATATAAAAATTGATTATAAAGATTTTAATCTAGCTATCATTTTTAAGTTTTGTCATTTGCCTTGTAATTAAAATAATTGTAGAAGCAATAAGAAAAATAATCAAGTTGAATTTATTCTGATTTTTCAATACTAATAAAAAAGATATTAACACCAGAATTAATTGCCCATATTCTAAATAGACATTGTTTTTTTTTAATTTTTTTCTCTGAACAATATTTAAAATCATAACTATGATACTTAGTAAAAGTGTAAAATAAAAAGTCAAATTGATTACTGAGAATATTTCATTTAATTTCATTTTTATAATTAATAGTTTGAAATTCAAGATTTTCAACAAAGAATTCTGATTACTTGACTTTATAAAATATTGAATATATTATTTTTTTGAGGGAAATAAATGATAATTTTACTATTTTTATGGTATAATAATTATCATTTTTCTTCTATTAATTTTATAATGTTATTCAATGATTGATTTTTTTTATAATACATACATAAAGGATTAAAAAAGGAAGAATTTAAAAGAACTTAAAAGAACTTAAAAATGAACTTAAAAATTAAGAAATTTTTTTTAATTTTTATTCTTTTGCTAGTTGGAATCTTTATTTTATCTTGTAGTGTAAACTCCTATTTTATTATAGATTCAAATTTTAATTTTTATTGCAGCAAAATACAGGTTTTTAGTTCTTATAATGAATATGCAGAACTTGGAGCCAAACAATTTTTATCACTCTTAGGTCTTGACGATGATTTCATAATAACTCAAGGGATGCAGGATATTTTTTCGATGGAACAAATTTTAGAAGTTACACCTGTAAATGGACTTTATAAAATCGATCTTTCTACTAATAATGAAATAACATTGAATGATACACTATTTAAATGGAAAATATATAATAGAAACTCAATTTTCCCGGCAAACAAAAAAGAAGAAATAATTATGAAAATAATAATTAGAATAGACCCACCTGTATTAACAGCTAATACCTATGATGTTAAAGGCAATCTTTATTCTTGGTCTTTTTCTTTTGCTATGTTACAAAATGGGGTCGAATTAGTAGTCTATTTTAATAAGAAATAATATTACATCCCTATTTCTTTAATTTATAAAAATATTATTTTATTTAATCAAAAATCTATTCAAAGGATTATATGTGTTAATTTATTTAGTTAGACATGGTGAAACAGATTGGAATTTAAATTATAAAGTCCAGGGAAAAATAGATATTCCTTTAAATGAAAATGGATTGAATCAAGCAAATATGCTAGCCCGATTTTTCGAGAATAAAGAAATTGACTCAATCTATTCCTCAAATTTAATAAGAGCTTACGAGACAGCTAAAATTATAAGTTTAAAAGTCAAAAAAGATGTTTTTATTTTACCCGAATTACAGGAAATAAATATGGGAGTTTGGGAAGGCAACTTATGGGATAATATCGCAATAGAATATAAAGATTTCATTATAAAATGGGAAAATGACAAAGAAAATATTCCAATACCAGAAGGAGAATCTTACGGACAGGTTCAAAAAAGAGTATATAAAACTTTTAAAAGTATTTTAGCAAAACATAAAGAAAATGATAAAATAGTTATTGTTTCTCATGGAATTACTATTAAAGTTTTAATAGCTAAACTAATGAAAATCTCAATTCAAAGTGTTCACAATTTTTACTTAGATAATGCCAGTATTTCAATTGTAGAATATAATGATGAGTTCAAAATAAAATGTTTAAATAATACCTTTCATTTAAAGACCAGTAATATTAATTTATAATTTTATAAAGAAGCTGGGACTTCTATTCCAAGCAATTTTAACCCATTTTCTAAGGTTTTCTCAATACTATTTATAAAGGCAAGTTTTATATTTTCTTCTTCTTCATTCCCTTCCAGAATCTTAACTTTTGAGTAGAATTGGTTAAAAAGCATTGCGATTTTTAAAAGATATCTTGATAAAAGGTAGGGTTCTTTTTGTTTAACAACTTCTTCAATAATCTCATCAAATCTATATAGTTCAAATATTAATTTTTCGATTATCTGTTTTTTCTGATTTACATCGTTTTTTTCATCTTTTTTTCCATTTTCATTATTAGAGCTATTTAGACAAATTTCATAAAATAAATTACCTAAATATTCTGATTGTTTATTTTTATCTTTGTTAATATAATCAAAAATTTCATCATAATCTTTTTGCGCTTTTTTAAAAATACTCTTTATTCTAACAGCTGTATATTGTAAATATGCAGCAGTATCTCCTTCGAAATTTAAAACCTTTGAGAAATCGAAATCTATATCTTTAATTCGTTGATTTTTTAAAATTGAAAATATAATAGCTCCTACTGCCAATTTTTTAGCTGTATCTTCCGAATTTTCAGCTATATTTTTTTCTCTTGTAATATTAAGAGCTTCTGAATAAACTTCATCATATATATCCTGCAAGAACAGGATAGTTCCTTTTCTAGTCTGCATCTTTTGACCGGAAAAAGTCATAGTACCAAAAGCAATATGTTTTATAGCATCTGCAAAAGGGAATTTGAGTTTTGCTAATACACCTTTAAATTGCTTTATATGAAGTTGTTGCCCTATATTTATAACATATAGAGCTTCATCAAAATGAAATCTTTGCCATCTATCAAGCACTGCTGCAATATCTCTAAGGGCATATGTGGTAGTCCCATCACTTTTCTTGATTATACAGGGAGGTATTTTTTCTTCTGGATATATATCATTTAAAAATACAACCTTTGCTCCTTCAGAATCTTCTATAATTTGATTCAATTCAAGTATTCGACAAACATCTTCAATATTTTTTTTGCTATATTTTGATTCCCCTTCTATGAGAGTAAAAGTGTTTCCAAAAAGTTTATAGTATTTGTCAAAGTTTTCTAAAGATATTTTTCTAAACTTTTCCCATAGATTATGATAGAACTCATCATTTTCTTCTAATTTTTGAAATACTTCTTTAGCTTTCGCCGATAGTTGAGGGTCATCTTCTTCTTTTTCGTGAAATTTCACATATAAATCATAAAGATAAAAAACACCTCGTTTCTCAAGTTCATCATCATTTCCCCAAAGTTGATAAGAAAGCAAAACTTTCCCAAATTGAGTACCCCAATCTCCTATATAATTTATGCCAATTACTTTAGATCCCAGATATTCATAACATCTTTTTAGACTTTCTCCAATAGCTGTACTCATTATATGACCTATCCCATATGGTTTAGCAATATTGCAGGAGGAATAATCTATTACAACGGTACTTTCTTTCAAATTTTCAATATGATATGGATTAAAATCTTTGTTAACTAATAGTTCATTTAATATTAGTTTTTTATTTATCCAGAAGTTTAAATAAGGACCACTTGCTTCGATTTTTTCTATAAAATGACAAATAGAAATATCCGTAGAATCTTCTTCTGTTTTTTCAGAATTGATAGTTTTTGAATTCAAAATTTTTTCATTAAAAAATTTTACCATAGATTTAGAAATTTCAGAAGGATTCAACCCTATTTTTTTGCCAATAATAAATAGGGGGAATGAAAAATCTCCATTCTTTGAATCTTTTGTTTCTGAAATCATTGTTAATAATTCATCTTCATCTAATTTTAAAGAAAAATTAAGATTAATATATTTAGAAATTATTTTTATTATTTCTACTTTTAAAATATTAAAATTTAACTTCACACTTCCTCCATCTTAAAAATTGTCTCAAAACAAAAATTTAAGGAATCTGGATCTGCTATATTTTTACCTACAATATCAAAACCTGTACCATGATCGGGGGATATTCTTAAAAAAGGGAGCCCTATTGTGATATTGGAGCCTTTACCTTTCGATAATATTTTAAATGGTATCAATCCCTGATCATGATACCATGCTACAAATATCCCATGCTCTTTTTTTGATAATACTTTTTCCATAAATAATGAGTCTGATGAAAAAGGTCCTTCAATATTTATTCTATTTTTTAATTTTTGTTTAAACTCTTCGATACATGGTAAAATCCATCTCTTTTCATCACTTCCTATCAAAGAATCATCAGATTTATGAGGATTTAATCCCATTACATAAATATAATTTTTTAATCTTAATCTTTTAATTGCAATACTTGCAATCAAAAGTGTATCAAGAAAGTGGTTTTTTCTAAGATATTTCTTAAGTCCTAATATTGGTACATGATTTGTTTCCATTAAAATTGATACTTCCTTACTATGCATAAGCATCCTTGAATTATTACAATTAAAACTTTTTATTAAAAAATCGGTATGACCAGTAAAACTTTTACAATATAATGAAACAGATTTTTTGTTAACTGGAAGAGTTAGTAAGAAAGCATTAAAATTAAAAAATTTAATTAGTTCACATGATATATTAAGATAGAGAAATGAGAGAAAACCATTTGAAATATCAATTTCAGCATTTTTAAAATTTAGGTCGTCAAAAGGATCGAAAAATAAAATTTCTTTTTCGCAATTTTCCTTTTGAAAATCACTTTTATCTATTTTAGATAATTGTATAAATTCATTTACAAGATTTTTAATGAAATCATTAAAAATTTTTTTATTAAAATTTGGTTTTTCATAAGAAAAGACATGATTTTTATATTTTTTATAAATTTTAGAATTCAGTATCTTTATGTCAAAATCTAATTTATCCTTATTATAATATAAATTAAATGAATTTATTGAACCAACAATAATGATATAGGTTTTTTTGTTATAAATTTGTGATAATGATTTTACCAAAATTTCTGGATTAATACCTCCAGGATCACCGAAAGATATAACTATTGGTTTACTCATTATACCTTTTTTCAATTATTTCTTTTATATTTTTAGACAAGTTTGGTGATATAGTGCATTTTCCCTCGAGTATAACTCCATTTTGAATTATTAACTCAGGTGTTTTAATATCTCCATAAATAGCAGCTGTTGGCATTAACATTACTCTTGTTTTAGCTTCAATATTTCCAACAATCAATCCTTCAACAATGACTATATCAGCAAATATATTACTCTTTACTTTACCACTTTTTCCAACAGTTAAATGTTCAATATGTAAAGTAGAACCTTCATATTTTCCTTCAACTCGCAACTGACCTGTAAGATGTATATTTCCTGAAAAAAAAGAGTTTTCACCAATTAAAGAATAGTTTTCTGTTTGATTTTTACTAGACATAATTTTGCCCTTCAAGCCAATATTTACTTTAAGTTTTAAAAAGTCAAGAAAATGTGCTATAATCTCTATGGTCAATTAATCAATAAAATGAGATTAAATAAGTTAAATATATTAATTCTATTAATTCTTCTAATATTGATTAACTTTTCTTTTAATATAGAAAATAATATGTCACCCATATATTTAAATCTTTCACAAATAATTTCAGGGAATATCAGTATTTATGATATTTTAGAAGATAATCAAAAAACAGTTTTCAATTTAATTAAATATGAAAAAAATAAATACGAAATTGATGAATTTTATGAAACAATAAACTATGATAATAACAAAAAGGTATTTATTTTAGAAAATTTTCAGGATGAATTTTATTCCAAATCTATTTTTAATGAAAATTTAAATATTCTTTATAAAGAAACTATTGATAAGGAAAATTCTTTAGTTGAAAAATTAATATTAAAAGACGGGTTTTATTTATTTCAGAAATATTCTAATGATAAATTAAAAGATGAAAAAAAATTAAAAATTTTTTCTGATGATATTGTATTGGTTGATGTTTTGCCTTTTGCAATAAAAATTTTTATTGCCAATAAAAAGCATGAAAAATATGATTCGATTAAATTTACTCTTGGTTTTTTGCAAAATTCACAGAAAATTAATTTAAATATGAATTTTAAAATAATTTATTCAATTCAAGATTTAATAGAAGAATACGAGATATACTATAAGGAGTTAAGAAATTTTTCTATAAAGCCTTCTGTATTAGTTGAAATTGATGCTCCTGAATTTTTAAAAATCTGGAAAATGAAAATTATATATGTTTTTTCTATAGATAAACCATTTTATCAATATTTTTTATTTTTTGGAAATTCTAAAAATTATTTTATCGTTTTACTTAAAAGTATCAATAAATAATGATAATATATATAAAACAAGATTATTGCGATTTATATTCTTTCTGTTAATTTTTAAAAAAGAGAAATTTATGATAGTCTTTTCGAGAAAAATTAGAATATCTAACAATATTTTTGTTGGAGATAATGAATTACCCCCATTTATTCTTGGACCTTGTGTTATTGAATCTGAAGAGCAAGTTTTAAGAATAGCTGAGAAACTTGTTCAATATTCAAAAGAGTTAAATTTTCAACTTATATTCAAAGCGTCATTTGATAAAGCTAATAGAACTTCAATAAAATCTTATAGAGGTGTTGGAATCAAAAAAGGGTTAAATATACTTGAAAAAATAAAAAATAGATTTTCAATACCTGTTTTAACTGATATTCATGAGTCTTTTCAAGCTAAAGAAGTCGCAGAGGTTTGTGATATTATTCAGATTCCAGCTTTTTTAGTTCGTCAAACAGATTTAGTAGAAGCTGCTGCTATAACTGGTAAAACAATCAACTTAAAAAAAGGACAATTTTTATCTCCATGGGAAATGGAACATGTTTGTAAAAAGGTCGAAGAATGTGATAATACCAATTATTTTATTACTGAAAGAGGTACATTTTTCGGATACAATAGGCTTGTTAATGATTTTAAGTATGTTCCATTATTGAAAAAGATTGCTCCCATATGCTTTGATGGGACTCATTCTTTGCAACTTCCTGGTGCTACTGATAAAAGCTCGGGTGAACCTCAATATTGTGATAACTTAGCATTCAGTGCTGCTGCTTCATTTTTTGATATTTTCTTTTTTGAGACACATTATTCAAGAGAAGAAGCTAAATCTGATGCATCTAACTTAATTTTACTTGATGATTTATATAAATTATTAAAAAATCTCATACCTCTTTGTAAATACTTACGAGAGAATATTTTTGTTGATTATAAAGATTATTCATTAAAATAATATTCATTAAAATAAAAATTAAGGGTTTTTATGATAAATGAAATTCAAATTTGTAGAAATGTTATAGAAAAGGAAATCGAAGGATTAAGACTTCTTTCTGAACTATTAAGCGAATCTTTATCTAAAGCAATTGAACTTATTTTCAACTGCAAGGGTAAAACAATTGTCATGGGAGTTGGGAAATCGGGGCATATAGGAAATAAAATCTCAGCAACATTTTCTTCGACAGGAACACCTTCATTTTTTGTAAATCCTAATGATGCGATGCATGGTGATATTGGAGTTATTACAGAAGATGATGTAATCATTGCTATTTCAAAAGATGGAGCTTCATCAGAACTATTAATTGCTCTTGAATATCCCAAAAGGCTGAAAACCCCTATAATAGCTATAACTTCAAATGAAAAATCTCAACTTGCTGAAATTTCTGATGTTGTATTAAAAATACCAAAGACATCCGAAGCATGTCCATTGAATCTTGCTCCGACGACTTCGACAACAGCAACGCTTGTCTTGGGAGATTGTTTGGCAGTTGCTTTAATGGAAAAAAGAAAATTTAAAAAAGAACAATTTGCACAATTTCATCCTGGAGGAAATTTAGGGAAAAAATTAAAAAAAATCGAAGAAATCATGACGCCAGTTGGTAAATTTGCATTATTACCTGATCATGTAAAAATTAAGGAAGCATTAAATGGTATTATTTCTATTCCTCCTCCAAACATGGGAATTTGTGTTTTTTATGGAAGTGAAGGGAAAATTACAGGTATCATAACTGATGGGGATTTAAAAAGATTATTATTGAAATATGAAAACCTTTTGGATATGAAGGCAAATGAAGTTATGATAAAAACTCCTCATACCATAAAAAAAACTGAATTAGTAGTAACAGCTATTAATGTGATGGAAGAACTCAAGATAAGACAACTAATAGTTTTAAATGAAGACAATACATTAGCTGGACTAATTGATTTAAGCGATATAATAAAGTTTAAAATAGTATAAAAGGTACAAAACTATTATCTTTTTTGTAAAAAAGTATTAATTTCAACAGGTTGAATGGAGTTTAAAATGGAACTTAAAATAGAGAATCTCTCAAAATCTTTTGGAAAAAAGTTAGCCGTCAATGATGTTTCTCTTTATATTAATAAAGGAGAAATAATTGGGTTACTTGGTCCAAATGGCGCGGGTAAAAGCACTATTTTTTATATGATAGTTGGATTTTTAAAACCAAATTCTGGAAAAATTTTTTTAAAAGATAAAGAAATAACTAAATATCCTATGCATAAAAGATCTCGACTTGGTATGGGGTATCTTCCTCAACAACCATCAATATTTAGGAATATGTCAGTTGAAGATAATATTCTTGCAATTTTAGAATTAAGACAAAATTTAAATTATAATCAAAGAAAAAGTGTATGCGAAAAAATATTGAAAGAATTTTCTTTATGGGATTTAAGAAAACAAAAAGGTAGCACTTTGTCTGGTGGTGAAAGAAGAAGAGTTGAAATAGCTAGGACTCTTGTTAATGAACCCGATTTTTTACTTTTAGATGAACCTTTCGCTGGCGTAGACCCGATAGCAATAAATGAACTTCAAACTATAATATCGGAAATACAGAAGAAAGGGATTGGAATAATAATTACTGATCATAATGTAAGAGATACATTGAAAATTACTCAAAGAAGTTATATAATAAATCATGGAAAAATATTAATAGAAGGAGATACCCAAACTCTTATTTCAAGTGAAGAAGCTAGAAACATCTATCTTGGAAAAGATTTCGAATTATGAGTAATTTTAGTTTTGAAAATAGATTAGAACAAAAACAAATTTTACTTCCATCTTTAATTCTTGAAATGAAACTTATTGCCATGAATTCTGTTGAGCTAGAACAATTTATTAAAGAAAAAGCAGAAGAAAATCCATTTATTGAATATGAAGAAAATATTGAAGAGATTTCAGGATATATAAAAAACATTTCTAGAAAAGAGATATCTTCATCAGATATTATTGATAAGACAAATCATCAATACCAAAGCATTTATGAATATTTTTTAAATGAACTTAATTTTCTTGAGGTTCAAGAGGATGAATTAGAAAATGCCTTGCTGCTGGTTCCATATCTTTCAAGTTCAGGGATGTTAAAAAAGAAACTAGAAGATATCTCAAAAGAACTGGATATTCCATATTATCTTCTTGAAAATGGAAAAGTCTGTCTTTCTTCTATAGATTCAAAAGGTTATTGTAGTGAAAGCATGAAAGAAATGATTTTAAATCAAATCTGGCTTTCAGAAAACAAAGAATCTCTTTATCTTTTTGATATAATTTTTAATTACTATGATGAGGTCTTATATAAAAATTTTGGAAAATTAAAAAAAGTTGGTTTCGATGATAAAAAAATTGAGAAAATAATAAAATTGATGACCGAAATAATTCAAATCCCATCTCCGATTGTTGATAATGATAATCAATATATAATTCCAGATGCTATTATCAAAATAAAAGAAGGCAAAGTTATTTTCAAAATCATTGAGCCTTTTAAATTTAATATATATAAATATAATTTTACTGAATCATCTTCTGAATTAAAAAAACTTTTAAGTGAAGCGAAAAATTTAAATAATGCTTTAAATTTACGAAAATCAGCCTTTGAAACATTTATGAAATATTTTGTAATTTTACAGCAGGAATTCTTCTTTAAGGGGGAGAATTATATTCATGTCATTTCTCAAAAAGAATTTGCAAAGAAGATAGAAATTTCCGAATCTACTTTATCTAGAATTGTGAACAATAAATATATTGATACTCCATTTGGAATATATCCATTAAAATTTTTTTTCTCAGCTTCTTATTCTAAAAAATCTGGTAAAAATGCTTCTACAAATGCACAATCTAGAACACAAATTATTAATGCAATTAAAAAAATAATTGAAGAAGAACCAAAAGAAAAACCTTATTCTGATGAAGAGATTGTTGAAATTTTATCTAAAAAAGGTTATTATATATCTAGGAGGACTTGTTCAAAATATAGAGATATTGCTGGAATTCCTTCAAAGCAATTAAGAAAGGGGGTAATTTAAAGTAATTAGCTTTTTTATTTCTATTTTATCAAACTTGGGAGGTTTTATGGATATTTCTTATAACTCACATCATCTTGAAATCAGCGACTCAATTAAAAATTATTTTGAAAAAAAACTTACCAGAATTGATCAATACAAACATCTTATTGGTAAGTTGAATGTCTACTTTTCAATTGATTCTTCTTATGTACATCAAGTTGAAATGGAATTCGAATTTGCAAAATGGAAAACCCTTTTCTTTTCATCTAGAGATTCAGATATGTATAGGGCTATCGACGATTTATTTGACAGA
The DNA here is from genome assembly GCA_964454835.1 of uncultured Brachyspira sp. Lineage (GTDB taxonomy): Bacteria > Spirochaetota > JAAYUW01 > JAAYUW01 > JAAYUW01 > Exilispira. The sequence continues at coordinate 86,964 of CAYVTU010000004.1, read as the reverse complement.
GTAGAAAAAAATCTTTCTAGATTAAAAGCAAAAGTTGTTGATCACAAACAACAAGAACCTCTTAGAAAATTTGCTCAAGTTTTCGAATCAGAAGAAAATATGAAAGTTCCTATTCAGACAATTGATTTCAACCAGATAAACAAGAAACCAATGTCTTCAATAGATGCAATTCATATTTTACATCCAAAGAAAAAATATGATTTTGTGTTTTTTTATAATTATGAACTTGATTCAAATAACATCATCCCATCCCTTATGATTAAACTCTCAGATAAAGATTTTCTTTTAGTTGAAAAGTTCGATAATGTTAATGATTTAATACTTCATAGAGTTGAAAAAATTGGTTTTAATAAGATTGAGCATAAAGATAAGATAAAAATTGATTTATCTGAAAAAACAATTGAAGAAGCCCTTAAATTAATAAATGACCAACCATATTATTTTTTTATCAATTCTGAAACAAAAGATTATTCCTGCGTATTAAAAAAAGAAGCAAAAAAACCAATTATACTTAATATTATTACAGAATAAATCATGAGAATTACTGTATTAGATTTTTTACATCAATTTTTTGAAAAACATAATCTATTAACTTTTAAATTTTTCGCAGGTTCAGCGGGCAGTAAAAATTATATTTTGTCAGATACTGTCGCTGAACCTTCAATATTATTTCATAAAGATGTTGAATTGATTGAAAAAGGAATGTTATATTTTTTCTGTTCAAATTCACTAAATCTTTTTAACAGAATAATTAATGAAAACCATTCTTTGATAGAAAGTAACATTAGACATGTATTTAATAATTTTTGTCCTGCGATTATAATTTTACCCGAGTTAATTGAACCCCCAGAATTATTATTAAAGTTATGCAATGAATATAAAATACCGATTATCAGAATTTCTGAACAATCTATTATATTGAAAAAATTACTCACCATTTTCTTAGAAGATAAATTCGCCCCTTCTATAACAGTACATGGAGATTTAGTAGAAGTATATGGAGTCGGTTTATTGATTACCGGTGAATCTGGTATTGGGAAATCTGAAGCAGCTTTAGATTTGATAAAACGAGGTCATAGATTGGTTTCTGACGATATTGTCATTATAAAAAAAATGTCGGGAAATTTTCTTTTTGGAAGTGGTTCTGAAATTGCCCGCCACTTCATGGAAGTTCGAGGTGTTGGAATAATTAATGTAACTCAGCTTTTTGGAGTAGCTTCAGTTAGAGATAAAAAAAGAATCGATGCAAAGATTATACTTGAAGATTGGGACAATTCTAGAAAATATGATAGACTTGGTTTAATAGATAAATATGAATCAATTTTAGGTATTAAAGTACCTGTTCTCACAATACCTGTTAGGCCAGGAAGGAATATACCAGCAATAATTGAGACATCAGCATTGAATTTAAGATTAAAAAAATCTGGAATAAATTCAGCTGTTACATTTAATGAAACTTTAATTAAATGGATGAAATCTGAGAAACAAATAAAATTCTGATTTTCAAATTTGACAATATATAAAGTTAGTGTAGTAAGTATGTATAAATTTAATATGATATTTTTGGGAATTCATAAATGAAAGAAAAACTTGTTACAATCAAGCTCGATGATGGTATTCACGCTAGACCTGCTGCAATTTTAGTACAAAAAGCATCCTCTTATCAAAATACTACTATTAAAATAAGAAGAGATAATGTCGAAATTGATGCTAAATCTATTATGAGCATAATGATGCTTGCTTTAACATATGGTTCACAAATAATCATTGTAGCAGATGGTGATGAAGAAGATATAGCTATCGAGGAAATTTCCAAACTAATTGAAAGTAATTTTCAGATTTAAAACAAAGTTAATTTGATTTTCTCAATATTTAAACTAATATTTATTTAAGCATTAATTTTTGATTTTAAGGAAAGAATAATGAATGTTAAAAAGAAATCCAAGAATCTTTTGATATTTAAATCTGCCACATACTATCAAAAACAATTAAAAAGTAGTTTTATCTTTTTTGTTTTAGCTATGTCATTAATTGTTTTTAATATAAATATTAATGCTCAGGATAATTCTTTCCTAGAAAAAAAAGATCCACTTTTTGCTGCAATGCTATCCTGGTATATTCCAGGAGCAGGTTTAATTTACTCGGAAAATCTATTCAGAGGTGTGATGTATTTTGGTTTAGAATATTTTATAGCTATTTATGGCCTTGCATCTGTTGTTAAAATAAATTATACCTGGCCATTTAATTTTTCTTTTACTCCGCCATTAAACCCAGACCAGGAGGATTACTTCAATATAGCAATATGGGGCTCTTTACTTCTTATAGTTCATGTCACATCTATTATAGATAGCGCAGTAACAAGTGAAAAATTTAATCAGAAAAATCAAGATAAAATTAAAGCTATTCCTCCTTCACCTTTTATTGCGAGTCTACTAAGCTGGGTATATCCTGGTCTTGGTCAATTCTATGTAAAAGATTACTTCAAAGGATCACTTTTTATGTTGATAGATTTCACACAAAAAGTAATTTTATATATTGCAATATATTCAAAGTTTTTTACAGAACCTGCTACTTCCGATTCATTTGAAGTAAATTGGAATTCTTTAACAGATAATGAAAAAATATTTTTTGTATCATATGCTACAATATATATAGCAAATAGAATAATTTCAGCATATATGGCTTATAAAGGAGCTATAGAGTCTTATAAATATTATTCAAACTATTACAACACGAATTTTCAGATTTTACCTGTTATATCACAGAATAGTCTTGGATTTAGCTTCATTTATTATTTTAATTGAGTCATAAAATATGATAGAAATTAATAAAAGGAAAATTATCTTTCTTCTAATTCTAATAGTTTTATTTTTATTTTTTGGATATTTTAGTAACCAAAACTATTTTATCATATCTCTTGATAAAAATAATATTTCTTGCTTATATAAATTAAATTTTACTTTTTCCCAATCTTTTATTGATCTTCTTTATTTTAACAATCAAGCTGAAATAATTTATAATATTTTACTTGTTAAAAAAATCTCCACAACACTACTTTCACAGGACCAAAAAGTTATAGAACAAAAGTTACAATATTTTTTAAGTTACAAAAATGATAAAAAAATTTTCACATTATTTTCCTCAAATGATTATTATGAAACAAATTCTATAACAAAGATAACTGAATTAATAAATAATATTGAATTTAAAAATGTTTTTAAATTAGAAAAAAGTGGAACTTATTACTGTATTTCAAATATTTCTATTACCTCTTTAGCTCCGATATCGCCAGCTCTTTTTTTCCTCTTTTTATTCTATAACCCATATAATATGAAAATATTAAATCTTGTAAGTAACACAATTATCTATGAAAATTCAAAATAAAACTCTTCTTTTAATAATTTTTTTAATAATATTAAATTTGTCTATTTTCTTAGTTTTTTATCTTTTAAAAATACCTTCTATGATTGTTTTAAATCCAATAGTAATAGTATTTAGTTCTATCGAGTTAATTCTTTTTAATATTTTTTCCTCCATGATATTTATCCAATATATAAAATATAAAAAAAAAATATTTGGAGAAATACTAAAATTTAAAATTACACTTTATTTATTATTAAATATACTTGGAATCTTTTTGCTTATTGTATTAATATTTTCTGTAATTGATTATTCACCCTCAATTTCCGAAATTTATGATAATTTTAATTTTTTAATCGAAGAAAATTACCTTAAAACAATAGATAAAATAAATGAATATAAAACAAATTTAAATATAATGATAAGTTCAAAAGATTATAAAATCTTTAACAAACTATTAAATGACCGATCAACTTTATTTTTAAAATACAAAAGTAAAATCTATCTATCAAAATTAGAACAAGAAATTATAGATGAAGTACTTTCAAAAAAAATTTCAGAAGTAACATTTTATGAAAAAGATCAAAATGGTTTTTTAATCTACAATGATAAAGATTATTCTTTAATATACAATCTACCAGAAGATTTAATTATCTCGAAAAATCAACTTTTCTCAATGGTTACTTTATATAAAAAGATTTATAGCCAGAAAAAAAATTCTCCAATTATTACTTTTTTAGCACTATTTCTTATTATTATACCATTCTTGCTTTTCCAGGTTTATTTCCTTTTTAAATATATCTCAAAATTCATAAAACCAATTGAAATAATGGTTTCACAATTTAAAAAAGTATCATCAAATTCATTTTCACCTATTCCATTGCCAAAAAAAAGATTTGATGAGTTCGCTTTTTTAATTATACAATTTAACAGACTTCAAAAGCAGCTTGAACAAAGAACTTTACTATTAAAATATCAAGAAAGATTTGAAATTCTTGCTAAAATTACTTCGAAATTCGCTCATGAAATTAAAAATCCACTAACCCCTATAGTATTATCATGTGAATTAATACAAAAAAAATATCCATATGATGATAATTTTAAGTCATACCTTTTTTCAAAAATAAAAGTAATCCAAGAAAATGTTGAATCAATTAGAAATAGTATCAATAAATTCTATTCTATTTCAGAGAAAAATAGCGATAATTCTGTATCAATATCTATGAAAGATTTTCTTGAATCCATAGCTAATTTTTGGAATTCTGATTGGATAGATATTAAGTTTGAAACACCTTCTGAACAAATTTTTTTGTATGCACAAAAAGAAGAAATTGAATCTGTTTTCAATAATCTAATTATAAATTCCTATGAAGCTTCAAAAATCGATGAAAATCAAAAATGTAAAATTATCATAAAAATCACCTTTGAAAAAGATAATTTTTTTAGTATTTTCTATTCAGATTCTGGTTCTGGTATAATCTTAAAAGATTGCCAAAAAATATTCGAACCTTATTATACTACCAAAGAAAATGGCAGTGGCTTTGGTTTAGCTATCGTTAAATCTATAATAGAAAACACAGGAGGTACTATTGAATTTATTGGAAATGGAATTCTAGATGAAAAAGAATACAGTGGTGCTACTTTTCTTATTAAACTACCTTTGCATAAACAGATATATTAAATCATATTATTTGAAGAGGAAACATGGAAAATGAATATATAGTTATTTGCGACGATGAATATGATATCCGAACTTTGATGAAAGAAATATTAGAAGATGAGGGTTTCAAAGTCATCACTGTCTCAAATAGTGAAGAATTATTTGCTTCCATAAAAATTCATAAGATTATTTGTATATTTTTAGATATTATTTTAGAAAATGAGAATGGTATCAATATCTTAGAAAAAATCAAAAAAATTTATCCCGACATCGATGTAATAATTATTAGTGGCCATGGTACGATAGATATGGCTGTTAAAGCTACTAAATTAGGAGCTTTCGATTTTATTACAAAACCATTGAAAACAGATTATATTTTGCAGACAATAAATAAAATAAAATATGTCTCTACTTTAAAAAATGAAAACGTAATGTTAAAGTATAAAAATTTCATGACAGATGAATTCATTGGAGAATCTGCTCAAATCAAAAAGATAAAAGAGTTAATAAAGATTGTCGGCAAATCAGATTCCAAAGTAGTAATTTATGGTGAAAATGGCACAGGAAAAGAACTTGTTGCTAGACTAATACATATTTATTCAAGTAGAACAAATTATAACTTCGTAGAAATAAATTGTGCTGCAATTCCTTCGAATTTAATAGAATCAGAGCTTTTTGGGTATGAGAAAGGTTCTTTTACGAATGCTTTTAATCAGAAAAAAGGGCTTTTTGAAATTGCAAATCATGGGACTCTATTTTTAGATGAAATAGGAGATATGCCCATAGAACTTCAATCTAAACTTTTAAGAGTAATTCAGGATGGCAAGTTCACACGAATAGGTGGCATCGAACTTATTTCAACAGATGTTAGAATAATAGCAGCAACAAATAAAAATCTTGAAGATGAAATTAAAAATGGAAATTTCAGAGAAGATCTTTATTACAGATTAAATGTTATACCTATATTTTTACCTCCTTTAAGGGAAAGAAAAGAAGATATACCTATTTTAATTGAATATTTTATTTCTAAATTAAAAGAGAAAGGGGAATTAAGAATTAGTGCTTTTGATCCCGATGCAGTTGAATATCTTACAAATTATCGTTGGCCAGGAAATATAAGACAATTAAAGAACATTATAGACAGAATAAATATTCTGACTCCTACTGGAGAAATAAGAAGAGATTTTGTTGAAGAAATTATAGAAAAAGGTTTTAAAAAAGAATTTAAAGCAGATAATATCGATGATTTGAAAGCACTAAGAGAACAGTTTGAAAAAGAAATTATATTAGCTCGTTTGAAAAAATTTAATTTTAACATTTCAAAAACAGCTCAATCATTAAATATAGAAAGAACAAATCTATATAAAAAATTAAAAAAATATGGGATAGATTTCGATGATATTTGATAACATTGTAAAAGATAAAATTTCTAAATTAAAAAAAATTGTTTTATTCAATAATTTTCCCGAGGATATTCAAAATAGTATAATCAATAGTTCATTGGAATTTATTAAAACAAAATATGGTAACAATTTTGAAATTCAAAGAATTTATGAAGATATTAACATTAAAAAGCTAACTCAGTTAATTCAAGATATAAACCTTTTTAGTGAACCCTCAATATTAATAATTTATAATTTAACTCAAAATTTTAATCAATTAAAAAAATTAAATATTCCTGAAGATGTTTATCTTTTTATTTTTATAAATGAAAAATCTATTGATGAAGATAAAGAAATCTGTTTAATAAATTTCCCTAAAAATTTAGATTCAACTATATTTATAGATGATTTTTGTAAAAAAAACAAAATTGAATTTGAAAATAGAGAAGTAGAAGACTTATTTAAAAGTTACTTTATTAATATTTCCTCATCATTAGAAAAAGTAATGGAAGATATATTGCTTTTCCTCAGTAAAATAAAATCAAATATTATTACTAAGGAAATCGCTGTCCAATTTTTAACTTATTCCTCTAATTATTCTTTTTTTACAATATTGAATTCCTTTTTCCAAAAAGATAAATATACTTTTTTCTACCAGTATATTCAGTTTGTAGAAAGCGAAAATGATTTTAATTCCTTTTTTCAACCTTTTCTGAAAGAAATAAAATTATTAACAACAATTTGTTCATTATTCGAGGGGAAATTATCTATTTCTAGCTATGACAAAAATGAAGTAATCTCCTTTTTTAATAAAATTGAGATGCAATATAATCCTTATAGATTTCAATATGATTTAAAAAAAATTGAAAATTTTGGAAAGGAAAAATTTTTCTTACTTTTGGAATTTTTATTATCTATTGACATTTACAACAGGTATTATGATAAATTTTCAGCTCAAAAATTGTTTGAAATTGGAATAAATCAATTTATTTAATGTTTTTTCTTTGCAATAAGTAAGGTTTGCCCTGCAATAATTAAATCTTTATTTTTAATTTTATTTATATAGACTAATACTTTTATTTCATCTTTTGTTAAATTATACTTATATGCTATTTTTGAAAGAGTATCTTTCCAAACAATAGCATATGGAAATATTTGATATTGAGAAAGTTGAAATTCATTTGAAGGAAATTTACCAAATAAATCAATCTGTTCAAATATCATGATATCATATTCTTCTATTCTATGCTTAATTGTTTCATTCTTATCGATTAAATAATTTTCTTGTAAGTTTTCACTATTATTTATAAAATAAATAATAATTGTAAAAGGAATAAGCAATAATAAAAATATAATAAAAAAGTTTTTCTTTGCCATATTTTCAGATGTTATTATATTATAAACATTATATTTTTCAAATTACTTTTTTTCTTAAATTTCAGACTATTGAAATAGTGAATAAAAGAAGTATATTTAAATTAATCTATTAATAGAAGATTAAAGGGGGAATTGTGTCCCTTATCGTTGTTCTTACTATAGTTACAGTTTTAGTAATTATTTCTTTAATTATGATTCTTCTTAGATTTTTAAAAAAAAGAATATTACTTAGTAAAGCTGAGAATGAAATATTAAAAGGTGAAGATAAAGTTGCAGAAGATAGATTATTAGAAGTTTTAAAAGAAGAACCTGAAAATTGGGAAGCAATTAAAAATATTTCTTATTTATATATTAAAAACAAACATTACTCTCAAGCTCTTATTTACCTTGAAAAAGCTCTATCTTTACCTTCTGTCTTACAAAACTGGAAACAAAATGAAATATTATATCTAGCTGGATTATGTGCTAAAAACTTAAAAAAATATCAGTTGTCATTAAAATATCTTTTAACAGCAAATGGATTAGCTCCTAATGATGTAGAGGTGTTGAAACTTCTTGCCTTGGTTCATTATTATCTTGAACAACATGACAAAGCTGATGTTTACTTCAAGAAATGCTATGGATTTAAGGAAAACGCTAAATTTGATAGAGAATTTGTCAAATCTTTTGCCATTAATTCATATATATTGACAAAATATTCAGAGACACAAAAAATTCTTCAAAATTATTTAGAAAAGTATCCAAATGATATAGAAGCTGTTGCTTATTTTGGTTTAGCCCTTTATAAATTGGGTTTGAAAGAAGAATCCGAAAAATATTTAAAAGTAGGAATTCAATTTCCAAAATTAAGAAGTGAGATATTATTTACTTTAGGTGATTTCTATTCTTCTAAACAAGATTTAGCTACCTCATATGCCTATTATTTAAAAGCTTCGCAGACAAGAGACTGTCCAAAGGATATATACCTTGCTGCATTATATGAACTAGCACAGATAAATATTAATTCAAACAAGATAAATGAAGCTGTAGTATTCTGGGATAAAATATATACTATAAATCCAAAATACAAAGATGTCGCAGAAAAAATAAACACTTTTTCTTCTTTAACATCTGATGAAAGGATAAGACAATATAGTCTTGCCAATCAAAAAGATGCAGCAAGCATGAGTCAAAAGATAATAAGCTTACTTTTAGGTCAGTTTAGTCTTCTTGAATCTGAAATAATTGATGAAAAAACTATCGATTTTTTAGTATCAAAATCGAAAGGTTCCAAAGTAGTATTACTTCTTTTTAGATTCATTAGAAGCACTGATAAAATTGGTGAAATTGTCGTTAAAGAGTTTCACCTAAAAATGAAAGAAAAACAAGCTGTAAAAGGTTATCTTTTTTCAATTGGCATTTTAAGTGAATTAGCAAGAGATTTTATAGCTCTTAGACCAATAGATTATTTTGATAGAAGTGAAATCTCAAAATTATTAAAAGAAATAAAAAGTTAAAGGTCCATAAATGCTTTTTATAACGGAAAATATACATAATTTTGAAGGAAAAACTCAGATTCCAGATAATTTAACGAATATATGGCAAAAACATGGATTGGATGTCAAGCTACCTCTTGATAAAGCCATGTATCTCTCTTCTGATACTGGTAAAATCATAGGAATTGTCGGTTTTTTTAGAAATATTATAAAAGGACTTGCAGTAGATCCTGATTTTCAAGGTGAAAATATTACAGGAAAACTACTCAGTTGGGCAACAGATGAGATTAAATTAAAAGGATATTCAAATTTTTTAATATATACAAGTCCAAAAAACATAGATATATTTAATGCTTTTTCTTTTAATTTGATAGAAAAAACTCCATCAGTAGCCCTTCTTGAAAGAGGCAGCCCTTCTTTTATTGATTTTTTAAATACTCTTAAAATTGTAAGGGAAAAGCATCATTATAATAGTTCTTCATGCATAATAATGAATTGCAATCCCATGACAAATGGTCATCTTTATCTTATTGAAAAAGTTTCCAGTTGTTCAGAATTTCTTTATGTATTTATTCTAGAAGAAGATCTTTCCTATTTTCCATTTAAATATAGAATAGAAATAGTTAAAAAGGCGACAGAGCATTTAAAAAATGTACAAATCCTTCCTTCTTCCCAATATATAATTTCAGCTGCAACATTTCCTGATTATTTTTTAAAAAATTTACCAAAAGATCAAGTGCATGCTGAACTGGACGTAACAATTTTTGGGGCTAAAATTGCACCAATACTTGAAATTAAGAAGAGATATGTTGGCAATGAACCTTATTGTCAGGTTACATCAAAATATAATGAAATAATGAAAGAGCTTTTACCAAACTATAATATTGAATTCATAATTATAGATCGTAAAGAATATAACGGAAAAGCAATTTCTGCATCAACAGTAAGAGAGTACATTAGAAATAATAATTTTGAAGAAATAAAAAAAATTGTTCCTTCTGCAACATTTGATTTTCTTAATTCTAATGAAGCTAAACCAATAATCAAAGAGATTCAACAGACATCAAAAAGGCATTAATATTATTATGAAAATTAATATTATTTTAGGTTCATCATCTGAAAGAAGAAAGATGATTTTTTCCTTGCTTTTTAACAATTATGAAGTCATTGAACCAAACTGTCAGGAAAAAATCTATAGTAGTTCAAGAAAAACAGTACTGGAAAATGCCAGATGCAAAATGATTTCGATACTTGAAAGTGAAAATTATTTAAAAAAATATAACTATGAAAATTCAGATTATTCAAATCTGATTGTAACTGCTGACACTATTGTTGAAAAAGGCAAAAAGATTTTCCCTAAACCTTCTTCAAAAGAAGAGGCTTTTTATATGCTAAAAGAATTAAATGGGAAAAAGCATTCTGTTTTTTCAGGAATTTATATTTGCTTTAATAAAAATTTTTATTATTTTTATGAAAAAACAGATGTTTATTTTAATTTTTTATCTGATAATTTATTAAAAAAATACATCGATACTCTTGAACCTTTAGATGCTGCTGGTTCTTATAAGATACAGGGTAACGGAGTTATTTTAATCAAAAAATTGAAAGGTTCAATTACAAATGTTGTTGGATTTCCAGTTGAAAAATTTTTAAAATACTATAATAGATTTATTTGTTATTCAAAAGAGGAGGTTTCGATTGTCAGTACTACCTATTAAAACACTTCTAGAAGCAGGAGCACATTTTGGCCATGAGACAAAAAGGTGGAATCCAAAGATGGCCCAATATATTTATGCCAAAAGGAATGGAATTCATATAATTGATTTACAGAAAACATCTGTTTTAGCTGATTCAGCATATGAAAAAATAAGAGAAACAGTATTTCGAGGTTATGATGTTCTTTTTGTTGGTACAAAAAAACAAGCGAGAGAATCAATAATCGAATATGCTACAAAGAGTGATTCCCCTTATGTAGCAAATAGATGGCTTGGTGGAACTTTAACAAACCATGAAATTGTAAAAAAATCCATTCAAAAATTATTAGAATTAGAAGAACTTGAAAAAAATAATTTTCCAGGTTATTCTAAAGCTGAAATTTCTCGAAAAAGAAAAGTCCTTGAAAAATTAAGAAAAAATGTTGGCGGTCTTGTAAAAGTTCAACATAAACTTCCAGGGCTTCTTTTCATTATCGATACTGTTTATGAGCAAAATGCTATATTTGAAGCTAAAAGAATGAATATCCCAATAGTTGCAGTGGTAGATACAAATTCCGATCCTGAGTTGATTGATTATCCTATTCCTGGGAACGATGATGCGATTAGAGCAGTTAGTGTATTTTGCGAAATGGCTGAAAAAGCAATAATTGAAGGAAGAAATCTTAGAAAAGACCAAAATATTCCTACTTCGGAAAGTACCGAAAATGAGCTTAAAATTGATAATTCGTCTTCTGACTTGTCATCTAAAGAAGATTCACCTGATACAACAAATGATTCTGCAGATGATGAAGATATGTTTAATTAATTAATTTATAGTTTTTATTTTTCATTATTTTGGTATCTGAATTTTTAGTTTTTTATTATATTTTAGCTTGTCAATTTTGATTGGCTATATTTATAAATTAGAATTATTTATTTTTTATCCATTTAATATAAAAAAGGAGAGCAAAATGACAATAAACAAAGATGACATTAAAAAGTTAAGAGAAACAACAGGAGCCGGAATAGGTGATTGTAGAATAGCTTTAGAAGAAGCAAATGGTGATTTTAATAAAGCTATCGAAGTTCTTAGGGAAAGAGGTCTTGCTAAAGCTGTAAAAAAAGCTGATAGAGCAGTATCTGAAGGAAGAGTTGCTATATATCAAGAAAATTTTTCTGGTATTTTAGCAAAAATTGAGTGTGAGACTGATTTTGTTGCTAACTCTGAAGATTTTAGAAACTTCGCAAAAGATCTAGCAAAAAAATTATTCATCAAAAATATTTCTAAAATAGATGCCATTGACAATGAAATTGAGCAATTAAGAACATCTGCTGTATTGAAGTTCAATGAAAATATTAAAATTTCAGATATAATTCTTTTTCATGGCGATGATAAAACTCCTGTATTCCCATACGTTCAAATGGGTAAAAATGGTGCAATAGTTCAATTTGAACTCGATAAACCAATGCCAGAAAGTGATGAATTAAAAGATATTCTTTTTTCAATAGTTGTATCTGTTCAATTTTATAAGCCAGAGTATTATTCCATGAATGATATTCCACAGAATCTATTAGAAGAAGAGATGAAAATAGTTGAAAAACAGATCTCTAATGACCCTGCCTTTGCAAATAAACCTCAAAATGTACTTGCTGGTATTATTCAAGGTAAAGCAAGAAAGAGTTTTTCAGATAAAGTTTTTCTTGAATGCCCATATGTTCGAGATGAATCAAAAAAAGTTGGTGAAATACTTTCAAATACTGAAAAAAAGTTTGGAATTAAAATTAAGGCAAAAGAATTTAAATTTACAAATATTGGAAGCAATTAATGCGAATTCTCATTAAAATTACTGGTGAAGCTATTTCGTCTGATAATTCTTCCATCGATTATGAAAAGATTAAACTTTTAGCAGAAAATATAAAAAAAATTCATCAAAAAAACATTCAAATTAACATTGTTATTGGTGGAGGAAACTTATTTAGGGGAAAAGACCTTATAAAACACAATTTTAAAGATTATAAAGCCCACTACATAGGCATGCTTGCAACTGAAATGAATGGTATAGCAATTGAAGAGGTTTTTTCTAATTTAAATTTACCCACTAAAATTTTCTCAGCAATAGATATTCCTCGTTTAGTTTCATTTTTCAATTATCAAGACTACAATGATGCAATCAATCAGGGTAAAATCTGTATTTTTACAGGTGGCACTGGTAATCCTTATTTTACTACAGATAGTGCAGCTTCACTAAGGGCAGCTGAAACTGATTCTAAGTTATTAATCAAAGCCACTAAAGTCGATGGAGTATATACAAGTGATCCTAAAAAAAATCCTGATGCTAAAAAAATAGATTTTTTAACTTATGATCAATATTTAAAAGAAAAATATGAAGTAATGGATCTTACTGCTATCGACATTTGTAAACAGTCTAAAATACCAATTGTTGTACTTGATTTTTTCGATAACAATTCGATATATTCACTATTAATTGAAAAGAAAAAGATTGGAACTTTAATATTTCAGGAGGATATATGTCCCTGGCATTAGATAATATATATCAAGAAGTAAAAAAAGCGATGGTTAAGCCTATTCTTGTTCTTGAAGATGAATTTAAAAAAGTAAGAGGTGCAAAGGCCTCACCTGCGATGGTCGAAAATTGTAAGATTGAAATAGATCAAAAGGTCGTTCTTTTAAAAAATGTTGCATCAATTTCAACACCCGATGCTAGAACTATAGTTATTTCTCCATGGGAACCCAAGACATTGAGTTCAATTGAAAAAGGGATATTAAAAGAAAATTTAAATTTGAATCCTCAAAATGATGGAAGAGTTATTAAACTAATCCTACCCCAGCTTACTGAAGAAACAAGGAAAGATTTAGTTAAACTAATTAAACAGAAAGCTGAAGATGGAAAAATAGCCATAAGAAATATCAGAAGAGATTTTATAGAAAAACTAAAAAAATCAGAGAAAGATGGGACAATAAGTGAAGATGAATATGATGAAGGCGAAGAAAAGATTCAAGAATTTACCGATAAAGCAATAAAAAAAATTGATGAAATGTTTAAAGAAAAAGAAAAAGACATAATGACAATCTAATTATAAAATGAATATAAAACATATTGCCTTTATAATGGATGGTAATGGTCGTTGGGCCAAAAAACATGGTAAACCAAGAATTTTTGGTCATGAAGCAGGGATGAAAAAAATCGAAGAGGTCTGCAATTGGTGTAAAGATTATAATATAAAATATGGTTCATTCTTTGCATTCTCAAAGGAAAACTGGAAAAGACCAAAAAGTGAAGTGGAATTCATCTTTTCTTTAATTGATAGATACTACAAAGATCAGATTGAAAAATTAATGTCTAACAATATTAAATTTATTCATATTGGTGATAAGAAGACAATTCCTGAAAGAACAAATTTTATCTTATCTGAACTAGAAAATATTACAAAAAATAATGACAGTTTTAATCTACTGTTTTTCTTTAACTATTCTGCTAGAGAAGAAATAGAGTTAGCTGCAATTAATTATTCTAAAAATAATCCCGATAATAAACCATTTTCATATTTTTTATACACAGCGAATATTCCAGATCCAGATTTACTCATAAGGACTTCTAACGAGATGAGAATATCTAATTTTATGCTATATCAAATTGCATATACAGAGCTGTATTTTGAAAAACAACTATGGCCTGAATATTCTAAAAGTCATTTTATTAATGCAATTGATGCTTTTCAAAAAAGAGATAGAAGATTTGGTACAATAAAATCAGAATAAACTATGGATTAATTATGGCAAAACAAGATTTATTTATAAGAATCTTATTTATAATTTTTGCGATTCCTTTGGTACTATTTATAATTTTCTTTCATGTAAAATTTAACATTTTAGTGATTGTTTTTATTATTATTTTAATTATCTTATCATCATATGAATTATCATTTTGCTTAAAAAATAAAGAAATTATACTAAATTTACCACTTTTTATTATTCAATCTTTTTTAATCATTATTTTTTTCATATTATTATTTAATTCAATAATTTCGATAAAAGTTTTTATTTTTTCCCTTATATCTCTAATTCTTCTAACCTCATTTTTTTATATATTTAAGAATAATATTATTAAGAATGCTTTAGCAATGTTTTTACATATTTTTAGTTTATTTTATATCCCAATTTCTCTATCAACAATACTTGGACATTATTACTTGATTAAACAGGCAGCAAATTTACTATTATTTTTTTTGATAATTGTCTGGAGTTCAAATATTTCTGGCTATCTAGTTGGCTTATATTGGCTCCCCAGAAATCCATTAAACCTAGAAGTTTCCCCAAATAAATCTAAGAAAGGATTTTTTGGAGCAATTTTTTTAGGTACTTTAATTCCTTTTTCTTTGACTTTCTTATTTCCTTCTTTTTTCAACTTTCAGAGCATTAGTAAAATAATTGTCTTTTTATTAATATTTTTAACAAATATCTTTTCAATAATGGGAGATCTTTTTGAATCTTCATTAAAAAGATTTTGTGGAGTCAAAGATTCATCAAATTATTTAAAAGGTTTTGGAGGAATTTTAGATACAATTGATTCAATTCTTTTTTCTTTCCCTTTCTACTTTTCATTTTTATTGTTATTATTTAAGAGTAATATATAATTAAATTTAGAATGAATGACATTAATCTTTCAATATTTGGTGCCACTGGCTCAATAGGCAATTTTTCATTGAAATTGATAGATAAACTTGATAAAAATAAAAGACCAAACATTTTTTTGCTTTCAGGTTATAATCAGGTTAAAAAACTTGTTGAGCTTGAAGAAAAATATAAGGCAAAATATCTTTTTATTCCAATAAATATTAAAGATAAATTTTTTAAAGAATTACCTTTGTTTTTGAAAAACAAAATAAATATTATTACTTCATTCAATGAACTTTGCGATATATATAGACAACAGGATGCTCAAAAAAATTTCTTAATAAATGCTATAATTGGAAGTTATGGGATTATTCCAACATTTTTATCTCAGCATTTTGGTTTTTTTTGTGGATGCGCAAATAAAGAATCGATTATTATTTCATATGAAATATTCAAGGATTTTGACTCTTCTCTCATATATCCCTTAGATAGTGAACATAACGCAATCTATAATCTTTTGTCACTATGTGATAAACAAAAAATATCAAATATCTATATTACTGGTTCTGGTGGAAAAGTTTTTGGGAAAACAAATAAGGAGATTGAACAATTAAAAATTTCAGATTTAGTCAAACATCCTAATTGGAATATGGGTAAAAGAATTACCATAGACTCATCTTCTGGAATAAATAAAACATTTGAATTTCTGGAAATCATGGCTTTATTTAATATTCCAAAAGAAAAAATTAAAGTTTTAATAGATACAAAATCTCAAATTCATGCTATAATACAGGATATTAACAATAATTACTATGCTTCAGTTTCTAAACCTGATATGATGTTACCTATAAGCAAATTCATGAACAAAATAGGCATAGATATAAATTATATGGCTTATCCGATTTCAGAAAACAATTTGGTATTTAAAGTCAATGATTATATTAAAAGAACTTATCCTTTTTTGGAACTTTTTCAAAAAAAATATGATAAAAAACTATTAATGGGTTCATTTTTGATACAATTAAATTCTTATTTACAAGATTTATTATTTGACGAGAAAATTAGCTTTTCAAAGTTAAGAAAACTTTTAAAAGAATCTTTTTTAGCTGTTTTTGAAAATGAAGACAAAAATAATATTTATTTAAATGAAATTTTAACAAATATTAAAAAATTTTCTTCTTCTTTATCATTTAAACAAATAGATTCAATCGATACTCTCTTTAATTTTACTAATAATACTTTTAATAAAATGATTAAACTATTACAAAGACTCTTAATATTGGAGGAAAAGTGGTAATTTTATATTATTTAATAGCAATAATAGGATTTCTGACCTTAGTTTTAGTCCATGAATTTGGTCATTTTGTCTTTGCAAAACTTGCAAAAATAAAAGTTGTAAGATTTTCTATTGGCTGGGGTAAACCTATCTGGGAAAAACAAGTCGGAGAAACAGTTTATCAGATTGGCATTTTCCCATTTGGTGGCTTTTGTCAAATGGCGGGTGAACAGATTACCGATGATTATCAACCCCAAGAGGGAGATTTTTACTCTAAAAAGCCATTACCCCGACTTCTCGCAGTCGCTGGTGGTGTTTTATTCAGTATAATATTTGGTATTCTTTTAATATCTATAGCTGGGACACTACCTTCAATTGAATCATTTGTTCCACCTATAATTTACATTACCCCAGAACTTGAAAACCAACCTGCCTATAAATCGGGACTTAGAAGTTTTGATACAATAACAGAAATTAATGGTAAAAAGGTTAACTCATTTTCAGATCTTCAAATGATTATTGGGCAGGCGATGGGAAATGAATTAATAATTAAAGTAATTCGTGAAGGCAATAAACTGGAATTCAAAATCCTACCAGATGTTGAAAGGTCAACAGGAAGATCTGTAATAGGAGTATATCAATTCATTCCACCAATCATCGATTCTTTATCAAATTCATCTATATTTAATGATTTATCGCTTCAAAAGGGAGATAAACTTGTTAAAATTATTTCTGAACAAGGTGATAATGTAGATATTATAGCAACTGTTGATATTGCAATCTTTTTGGAAAAGCATCTTTACGAAAATTTAGAATTTTTCTTTCAAAAAAAAGATAATACAATTACTTCTAAAAAAGTATTTGTAGATAAAAAATTCGATATGGGTATTTATTTTTATGTTGAAACAAGAAAAATTAGCGGACTTCCTTTTTATAAATCTATTATTTATGCAATACCAAAAAGCTATGAAACTCTAGCAATTACAATTAAAAGTATAAGACTACTATTCTCCGGTAAAGTAAATGTTGGACAGTCTGTCGCTGGACCAATAAAACTTATATATCTTTCCTCTCAAGTTGCAAAAACAGGAGTTAAGAATATTCTTGAATTTTTCGCTTTAATTACTCTAGTTCTTGGTTTGACAAACCTTTTACCTATTCCAGCTACCGATGGTTCTTATATATTATTTTTCCTTTTTGAGTTAATAAGTGGTAAAAGATTAAATCCAAAGATAATATCAAAAATTCAAGGTATAGGGTTTATTCTCCTTTTAATACTTATGATAATTGTCATTGTTAATGATATCTTTTCTATAGGTTCTTTATTTTAAGCAATATTGATTTTTGAATATTTTTTTATTAAATTTTTTTACAAAATTATTTATTTACATTTTTTATTTTTTTGAAAAATCATATTAAAAAGGTTTTTCATAATAAGAGGTAAATAATGAATTCAAATAAAAGTGAGGAATTCATTTTTACAAATAATTTTGATGAAACTATTTTAACAAAAAGAAAATATCCCAGAGAAGAAGATGTCAGAGGTGCTTTTTTCAGAGATTTAACAGCAATTCTTCATTCATATCCTTTTAGAAGGTTAAGAGCAAAAACTCAGGTTTTTTTCTCTCCAAGAAATGATCATATATGTACAAGGATGGAACATAGTCTTCATGTTGCCTCGATAGCATCTACCATTGCAAAAGCATTAAAACTTGACACTGAACTCACATGGGCTATTGGACTTGGCCATGATATTGGACATCCCCCTTTTGGCCATCTTGGAGAAAAAATAATTGCAGAAAAACTACTTCAAAATAAAGGATTTACTCATGAGAAATACTCATATCGAGTTTTAACAAAACTTACGAATTATGGAAAAGGATTAAACTTAACTTATGCTGTTTTAGATGGCATTTTATATCATTGCGGTGAAAAATTCGAAAAATCAATATCACCAAACAAAGATATAAATGATATTGAAAATGATTCTAAATTAAATAATATATTAAAAAATTATCCTTCCACTTTCGAAGGGAGTATTGTCAGAATGTCAGATAAAATAGCTTATGTTGGCAGAGACTTAGAAGATGCACTTACCTTAAAACTAATAAATACAGAAGATATACCTATTAGCATCAAAAACAAACTTGGGGTAAAAAATAGTCAGATAATCAATACTTTGGTAAATGATTGCATAGATAATAGCTTAATTACAGGAGCAATTTCTTTTTCAGAAGATATTTATGAAGCATTTTTGCAACTAATTGATTTTAATTATAAAAAAATTTATATGCATGATAAATTAAAAATATTTGAAAAAAATTTTACTATGATTCTTACTACAATTTATTCTTATCTTTCTGAAATTTACTCGACATTTAAATTTTCCTTTGAAAAATACTTAAAAGAAAAAAATTTTCTTGCAATTCGTTTTTCTGACTTTATAAAAAAGATGTATGAGTTTTATATAGATGAATCTGAAAAAGATTCGATTTATTCACCAGTTATTGATTACATTGCAGGAATGACTGATTCTTATGCCATAGAATCTGCTCAAGAAATACTTTTACCCAAAAGATTTCATTACGATCTTGAGATTAATTCTTTGATACAATAAATTGAACTTATTATAGGTATTAGAAAAAAGATTTAAAAATTTATAATTGGGAATTCTATAATTTCAGGGGTAAAAAATGGAAGAAAAAAAATTACTTGAATCTATTCAAAATGCTGCAAAAGATCTTGAAAAAGATTTAATCGATTTAAGTTGCAAATTCATCTCTTTTAATACTGTAAACCCTAAAACAGGTGGACCTGGTGAGCTAGAAGCTGCTAAATGGCTTAAAAAAGTCTGCGAAGAAATTGGTTTTAACAAGATTATTGAAATTGATGCGCCAGATACTAATGTTTCTTGTGGCTTTAGACCAAATATTCTTGCACTTGATAATGGAATAAACAATAATCGTAGAATATGGTTTATGACCCATGTTGATAAAGTTCCGCCAGGTGAAATTAGTCTATGGGAAAATGACCCTTTTACACCTGTTATTAAAAATGGTAAAATTTATGGAAGAGGTTCAGAAGATAATGGTGCTTCACTTGTTGCAACAATTATAGCTGCGAAAATTTTAAAAAAACTTAATATCAAGCCAAATTATGATTTAGGGCTTATGTTTGTTGCAGATGAAGAAACTGGTTCAGAGTTTGGCATATCCTATGTTTTAGAGAATTTTCAATTTGGAAAAAATGATTGGTTTATAGTACCAGATGCAGGAAATCCCCAAGGTAATGAAGTTGAAATTGCAGAAAAATCAATAATGTGGGTCAAAATGATTACAAAGGGGAAGCAGGCTCATGCATCTATGCCTAATCTTGCTAAAAATGCTCATAGAGCAGCAATGGAATGTGCTATAGCAATAGATTCTTATATCCATACAAAATACAATGATATAGATAATCTATATGTCCCTAATTATTCAACTTTTGAACCAACCAAAAAGGAACTTAATGTTGAAAATGTAAATACAATCCCTGCATTAGATATAATTTGCTTTGATGGTAGAATTTTACCTCACTATGATATTGATAAAATCTTTGAAGAAATGCAGCAGATATCTAAAATTTATGAAGAAAAATATAAAGTAGAAATCGCATTTGAATATATGCAAAAAAATATCGCACCAAAACCAACTGCAATTGACCATCCTTTGGTAACATCTTTTACAGATGCAATTGAGAAGACTCGTAATTTCAAGCCAAAACTTGTTGGAATAGGAGGTGGTACCTGTGCTGCACTTTTAAGAAAAGCTGGTTTTCCAGCAATAGTCTGGGCAACAATCGAAGAAACAGCTCATCAACCAAACGAAAATTGTACAATTGAGTTTATTCTTAATGATGCAATAACTTATGCTTATTATCTTGCAACATTAAAATAGATGATAAAATGATACAATAAAATTTATTAATTATATTATCATATATGTTTTAGATAAGGGGGATAATATGTTCAAAGGAATATTAACAGCTCAAATTACTCCTTTTAATAAGGGAAAAGTCGATGTTGAAAAGTTTAGCGAACTTATTAAAAGGCAAAAAGAAGCTGGGATAGATGGTGTCGTTATAGGTGGTTGCACGGGTGAATCGTTTACTCTTGAACAGGAAGATTGCAATTTACTATGGGATGAAGCAATAAAATTTCAGTCAAATAATTTTAAAATTATTTTTGGTATTGCGCATAATTCGACAAAAAGAACCTGTGAAATGGTTAAAATTGCTAACAAATATAAACCTGATGGACTATTAGTCATTACTCCTTTTGCTAATAAACCATCTCAAACTGCCCTTATAGATTATTACAATACAGTGGCTGAAATTTCAAATATCCCAATTATTATCTATAATGTTCCAGGAAGAACAGCTGTTTCAATTAATGTTGAAACAATGATGAAACTTTCAGCAAATCCAAAAATAGTTGCAATAAAGCAGGCAATTTCTGATTTTGATGAGTTTACTAAATTTAAGATGTTATTAAAAGATTTTTGTCTTCTTTCCGGTGAAGATACCTTAACTTTCCCTTCATTTTGTATTGGTTGGGACGGAGTAATATGTACAAGTTCAAACTTAATTCCTGAACTTTGGGTCGATATGTACAAAAGCTTTAATTCTGGAAATATAAAGAAAGCAGCAGAAATACATTTAAAGATTTTTCCTTTAATAAAGACTCTTTTTTTAGAAGGGAATCCAGCACCTTTAAAATATGCAATGAAAGTTATGAAACTCTATAATGGTGAACTCAGGGCTCCTCTTGTCGAAGTATCTGATAATACAAAAAAACAGATTGAGCAGGAATTAAAGAATTTAAAATTGGTTTAACTATCTTTTTCTTTTTCAATTTAACATTAGTTTGTAAATTTTATCCTGCAATTCTCTTATAGTAAATGGTTTTTGAATAAAATTTAAATTATTTATCATTATATTTCTCTTTATTAATTCATCTTTATTATAACCTGACATGTAAAGTACTTTTAATTTTTCAACTTTTTTCTTTAAAATCCTTGTAAGTGAATCTCCTGAAATATCTTCAAGAATTATGTCTGAAATGACTAAATCGGGAATAAATCCTTTTTCTACCAATTCTATTGCCTCTTTCCCATTTTTTGCTTTTTTAACGATTGAATTCATTTTTAATAAAATTTTTTCAATTGCTGCTATTACAAAAGGTTCGTCTTCAACTAATAAAATATTTTTAACCTTTAACATAATTTTTGCTTCATCAAATGTTTCTATTTGTTTTTCTGAAAATTCAAGAGCTATTGGCAAGAGTATAATAAATGTAGTACCTTTTCCTAATTCTGAACATACATAGATATATCCATTTATTTGTTTTACTATTGAAGAAACAAGATAAAGACCTAAACCCGTTCCTTCACCTACTTTTTTTGTTGTGAAAAATGGTTCAAAAATATGTGATATCATTTGTTTTTCAATTCCATTCCCTGTATCAGATATTTCTAATTTTAAATATTTTCCAGGTAAGATATCTTCATTTTCATCAAATAAATATTCTTTATTTTGGGTTTTGACATTTATTGTTCCACCATTTGGCATCGCATCTTTTGAATTGGAAAATAGATTTATCAGTATCTGTTGAAAATTAATAGGATCTATTAATACCTTTGTTTCAACAGCATTTAACTTATATTCTACTGAAATATTTTCACTAATAAGTCTTTTTGCAATTTTATAAAAATCTTTTATTTCATCATGAATATCTATAACTTCTGGTTTTATCTCTTTTTTTCTGCTAAACAACAAAATCTTTTTTGTAAGTTCAGAGCCTCTTATAGCAGCATCATTTATATTTTTAGCATCTTCATAAAAAGAATTTTCTTTATTAATTGAATCTAATATTATCTGGCTGCTATTTATAATAACAGTCAAAATGTTATTAAAATCATGTGAAATACCACTAGCAAAATTTCCTATAGAATCTATTCTTTCAATCTGAATTAATTGATTATATATTTGTTCTTTTTCTTTCAAAATTTTTTTATATTCAGTTACATCTTCAAATAAAATAAGTATATCATATTCCTTATTATTTTTTGATTTTATTTTCCTTGCCTTAACACTGTATACTTTCTTTTCTAGTCCTCCTATTTCAATTTCTATTTCATACTTATTCACAGCAAAATTTTCAACTTCAAAATCATCAAAAAGAAATTGTAAATTGGTATTTTTAAAAAATTCGTCCTTTATTTTAAAAAAACTATTACTAATGATTTCAGATTTTTCACCGAAAATCTGGCAAAATTTTTTATTTACTTCATTAATCATATAATTTTTATCTATTATAATCAAAGGATCATCTAGTTCATCAATAACACTAGTAAAATATTTAAGATTGCTATCTAGCTCCTTATAAATTTTCTCATTTTCAGCTATTTTTTGATTCAAATTTAAGTTTGATTCCTCCAACTGTATCATCTTATTTTCAAGCTTTCTTATAAGAACTTCATTGTACATTTTAAAATAATTTGTTTGATCTTTATTTTCTATTTGTTCAATTTTAATTTCTCCCAAAGTAAATTGAGTCATAACTTCTGTTATAATTTTATTGAACTCCTCTTTTTCTTTGGGTTTCAATATGAATCTGCTTGCTCCTAAACTTAAGGCAAGTTTTTCGTCCTGTTCATCGGTATATGTTGCAGTATAAAAGACAAAAGGAATTGTTTTCAAATCTTTATCTTGCTTTATTGCCCGGCATAAAGAAAAACCATCCATTTGAGGCATCAAAATATCTGAGATTATTAGATGAACTTCATTATTTTTCAATATTTCTAATGCTTCTATTCCATTTTTAGCCTCTATAACAATATATCCATCTGATTCTAAATAATTTTTGAGTAGATATCTATTTTCATCAATATCATCGACAATAAGAATTTTTGTCATAAAAATCCCTTCTAGTTTTATTTTTATTTTATATATTTTGTTATTTCATTTATAAAAGTATCTGTATTTATGGGTTTTTCTATATATCCATCACAACCTGATTCAATAGCTTTTTCTTTATCCCCAACCATAGCATAAGAAGTTATGGCTATAATAGGAGTCTTTTTATGATTATCCATCTTTCTAATTCTTCTTGCGACTTCATAGCCATCAATACCAGGTAATTGAATATCCAACAATATTAAATCTGGACTAATCTTTATCAATTTTTCCAGCCCCTGTAAACCATCAACAGAATAATCGACTTCATAGCCATTTTCAATTAATAGATATTTTTCTAGGTACAAATTTTGTTCATTATCTTCAATAATAAATATTAGTGACATTTTTCTCCCTTATTATAATTTAACATAAATTAATTTTTTCATATTTTTTCATTTATCTTAATTATTTCTTATTAGATATAATTCTATGAGAAAAAATTATTTTTCTGGAATAGTAAAACTAAATTTTGAACCAATTCCAAATTCACTTTCTACTTCAATTTTTCCATTAAAAAGCTCAATCATCTTCTTACATATCGAAAGCCCAAGACCTGTACCTTCATAAGCTCTATTTAAACCCTGATTTATCTGACTAAAAGGCTTAAACAGTAGATTTTTATCCTCATCTTTTATTCCTATGCCTGTATCAGTTATCGAAAAACTTATCATATCATCATTTTTCTCAATGTTCAGGGAAATCTTACCTTTTTCTGTAAACTTAATAGCATTACTCAACAAGTTAATAATAATTTGCTTTAATCTTCTTTTATCACAATTTATATTTTGTATTCTTTTATCTATATAAAAATCAAATTCAAGTCCTTTTTTCTGTACAAGGGGAATAACAGTATTTATTATATCCTCGATAAATGGAAATACATTAAAAATTTCATAAGATAATTTAAACTCACCCGCTTCAATCTTCGATAAATCAAGTACATCATTAATAAGCTCAAGTAAATGTTCTGAACTTTTTTTTACTATAGAAAGTTGTTTTCTCTGCTCTTCGTTGAGTTTTCCCGGAAGTTCCTGCAAAAGTATACCAGTAAAACCAATTATAGAATTTAATGGTGTACGAAGTTCATGTGACATAGTTGCCAAAAATGCACTTTTCATCTTATCTGCAAATTGAGCTTTTTCTAAAGCTATCTCAAGCTCTTTTGTCCTTTCATAAACTTTGGCTTCAAGTTCTTTTGAATATGTTATTAACTTTGAATGCATTAAAATATTATTTAAAGCAACAGAGATTTGAAATGAAATAGATTCAATCAAATTCTTATATTTTGAAAAATCAGTTTGATTTAATTTTGCTAGAAACAATAAGCCAATTTTTTGATTGCCATATTTTAATGGTATTACTGCAATAGATTTAAAACCCACAATTTTACATTCTTCCCTTGAAGCCAGTTTTTCTATTTCTAAATCATCTAAATAACATGGTATACCCTGTTCGTATGCTTTACCGCAAATACATTCCCCAACTTGATGAATTTGAGATGGATTCCATAGTTTCTGGATTTTTTCTGGTTGTATATCTTTTGCAAATAACCTTCCATCTTTAACTTGAAAAAGAATTGCTGCGTCTAAATTAAAAAATTCAATTATTTTTTTTAGAATATCATAAGTAAAATTTGGATTTAATAGATTAATATTGAGCAATGAAGAAAATTCAAATAAAAGATTTATATCATCTAGTGCTTTATTCAATTTTTCATTTAAAATTTTTTCTTCTGTAATATCATCAAATACACCTATATACCCCGTTAGATTACCATCATTATCAAGTAATTTCTTGGTTTTTATCTTTAACCAGTGAGATTCTCCTTTTATATCGATAATTGTAACAGTTTTATCAAATTCTTTTTCCCCCAATAATGTTTTTTTCCACTCATCTTTAATATTTTGCCTTTCACTTGATTCAATATTGTTAAAAAAGTTTTCTCCTAAACAATCATTATTTTCATAATCAGTAATTTGCTTCCAGGCTTTATTCACAAATATAATATTACCTTTTTGATCGGTTCTAAAAATACCAACAGGAGAAATTTCTGAATATTCTGCAAAATATTTTTCACTTAAAGAAAGAGAATCAAAAGCTAATCTCATCCTTTCTTTTATTCTTTTTATATTTGCTCTGATGAATAAAACATAAAATACCATAAAAATTATAAGTAAAGACGCTATTAAAATTGATAAATTTAATAAATTTTCACTTTTAGTCTTTGGAGAAATTTTCCATCTATTTAATATTTTGTAATAAACAGAATTTTTAGTTTTTTTCCAGTTTAAGACTATTTCATCTATAATGGGTAAAATATCTAAATTCTCGCTTTTTTTTGTGGCAAAGAACAAGTCTGCTGGAAATAGTTCGATTTCTGTTCTTTTTAGTCCATATTCTTTATAAAAATAATCTCCAAAAAAATTATTAGTTATTATACAATCTGTTATTCCTTGTTTAGTAAAATTAAAACCATTCTCTAAAGAATTAACTGAAATAATTTCAAAAGTAAAAAACAAGTTTTGTCTAAGTAATATAAGATTTTTTTCCTGAATAGATGAAGAAAGAACAGATATCTTTTTATTATTTAAATCTGATAATTTTTTAATAGTTACTTTTTTATTAATATAAATTCTTGAAAAAGATGATAATACCGGGATCTCGTTAAAATCATAAATTTTTGCTCTTTCATCAGAATAAGCTACATCAGGCATTATATCAATTTTATTATTAATCAAATTATCAAGGCAGGATTTCCAATCACCAATAATATATTCTATTTGCCAGTTATTAATTTTTGCTATTTCTTCAATAATATCAGCCCATATACCATCAACTTCACCTTTTGAATTTACAAAAATTTTAGGTTCATTTTGGTATACCCCGACTCTAATGACTTTTTTTATACTTTCAGCTTTAATTAGAAAACCAGTATTATTAAAATAAATTAAAAAAGTTAATAAAAAAAGGATAAAAAATATAAAGATATATTTTTGATTTTTTTTTAATGATAAAAATTTATTCATTTTTTATCCTTAAAAAATTTTAATAAATGAAATACTTTTATGAATTTCACAAATTTAAAAAACAAATATTTGATAAAATTTTTTTATACTTTCATCCTATATAATAAAGATATATTTAGATAAATCAATTATTTTATTAAGAGAATAAATTTTTTTTATAATTTTATTATTTATTGAATCTAAAATGAACTATATCACCGTCTTTTACTTCATAATCTTTCATTTCTAATCTGAATAATTTTTCCTTTTTTAATTCTTCCTCAGTCTTATATTTTAACCAATCGTTAAAGTGATAAACCTCAGCTCTAATAAAACCTTTTTCAATATCAGAATGAATAGCTCCTGCTGCTTCCTTTGCTTTTGTACCTTTCTTTATTTGCCATGCCTTAACTTCATCTGGTCCAACTGTAAAAAAGCATATTCTATCCAATAGCGAGTATAATTCTTGTAAAACTCTAGTTCTTGCGTCTTCCTTTAAGTTTAACTCTTTTAAAAATTCATTTCTCTCTTCTTCACTCATCATTGCCAGATCATATTCTGTTTGACAACAAATAAAAGATAATTTATGAAAATTATCAGAAATCTTACTTCTTAAATTCTCTATTATTTTATTAATGCTTTCTATCTGCTTTTCAGAAATATTTAAAATATAAAGAATTGGTTTTAACGTTAAAAAAGAAAAACCTCTTGCTATCTTTTTTTCATCATCATTAAGTTCAATCATTCTTATTGGAATATTTTTTTCAAGATTTTCTTTTATTTTAAGCATAAGTTTTAGCTCTATCTCATCTTCTTTTTCTTTTCTTTTCTGCATGGTCTTTTTTAAGCTATCAATCCTTGTTTCAACACTGGATAAATCAGCTATCAAAGATTCTTCCTCAAATTTTTTTATTTCTTGCTCTGGTTCGACTACTTCATCACCATTTTTATCTTCATTCATAAATAAAGGGATAACATAACATAAGGCATCGCATGTCTTATACTCTGCAACTCTTTTTGCACTGTAAAATTCATCTTTGGCAACTCCTGGAAAATCTATAAAATTGACCTTTGCATGAACAATACTTTTAGGTTTAAAATACTCAGAAAGTTTATCTACACGATTATCTGGAATCTTTGCGACTCCTACTTGTTTTTCACTAATAAACTGCTTATATTCAAGCTGAGTTAAAATCGAAAATAAAAGAGTCTTACCCGCGCTTTTTCTTCCAATTATCGAGATTTCCATATAAAGCCTCTACCTATTTATTTTACTTATTCTATTTATTATATTTTTTTATATTTATCTAATAATATTTCAATCAATTTTAATCTTAATTATTAATTGTTAAATCTATAAAAGAAGTAATTACTGCAATTCACTCTAACAGTGAGACATAAAATTGCAAGAGTGCGTGAATTGAATCATCGCTAAAACTGCATAAATTAAGGCGCATAAATTAAAAACTAATTTATCTCATTTCTTATTTTTCATATATGTTTCAAAATTTATAGTTCTATAATACTCATATTTATATTCACCTCCACTTAAGGCAAGACATATTCTTAGATATAGATAATTATCATTTATATCATTTACTATTGTTGCTCCATAACGAGGTTCTATATCCATTATCTTATATAACTTGTCTTCCCATAAATCATATACAAATATACCATATTCATTTTTTTTACCATCCCACTCTGGAAAAAATTTCATATAATCTTCTTTTGGTATATCTTTATGCATTTTACCTCCCCAAAAATATACATATCTTTTATCTAATGAAATATCGTATATAGGTAATCTTGAACCATATTCAGTATGTCCTAAATATGAAGTATAAATTCCATATATAAACATATTTGCTGCATAATCCTCTTTTGTTTTTAAATTTATTCTATGAAATACATAATAGCAGATTCCTGGTGGTTCAAAATCATCTGGTTCATCCTCTATTGTTTCTAAAGAAAAGATGTATTCTCCAATTAAATTTATTAAATATGTTGAACCATAAAAAAGTTTATTATTACGAATTATGGAAGCCTTTCTTAATGCAGTTATATCTTCCTGTTCACCATTCTGTTCTGCTTTTTTAAGATTTAGTTTGGTTAAAGCAATTATATTTGGATATAATATTATGTTTTTATCCTTCGTTGGATAATATACAATATATTTTTTCCCTTTTGAATTATATACACTTGTCCAGGAGTAGGTATGACTCAATTTAAATTCTTCTAGAACAATTTTCTTATAATTATCATTATATAAGTATAACTCTTCTTTTTCTTTATCTGCAAATACCTGTATCTTATTCTCATATTTATATAATTTCCATGTATCATCTCCATCTACTTTTTCTACTAAATTTTGCATTTCATCTTCTTTTTCACTTACTCCACAAGGAAATAAATATTCTTCATATTCTTTACTTAATGTTATCTTTTTCCATTTTATTTCTTTACTTAAATCTATATATTCATAATCAACATTTTTAAGTTGCCATTCATCAGCAAAAGATAAGTTTTCTTTTATTAAATAATCAAAATCTTTGTCATATTCAAAACTTATAAATGCTAATATAATAATAAACAATAAAATAATTAACTTAATTTCTTTTCTTTTCATATTATCCCCATATAAAAAAATTTCTCTTTTTTTTGACTATAAAATAAAATTTTATAAAGTAAAACAACAAAATAGAGATAAATCAAATTATAGCAGGTTTATAATAAGATGGAAGATAACACTATAATTAAAATTGATTCAATTGGAACAAATGGTGTTGGTGTTGGAAAACTTGAAGATGGCAAAACATGTTTTGTCCCTTTTACCCTTGCATCAGAAGTCTGTCAAATTGAAATACTAGAAAATCACAGCGATTATGCCTTCGCAAAAGCAACTCAGATTCTGGAAAAATCAAAAGATAGAATTATCCCTTCCTGCGAGATTTTTGAAAAATGCGGAGGATGCAACTTTTTGCATACTACTTATGAAAATGAGATTAAAATTAAAAAAGATATTGTTTTACAAAATATATCTAGAATTGGAAAAACAAGCTATAATAAAGAGATTGAGATAATAAAAACTAATGAAAGATTTTATTATAGAAATAATGTCCAGATAAAAACTACAAGTAATGGTGAGATTGGTTTTTATGCTCCAAAGACTCTTAAAATTATACCATTCCCAAATTTCAAATGTCTACTTCTTACTAAAAATATGCAAGACTTCATTGATAGTCTTGATAAAAAGTTTTTCCTTTTTACCAAAGGATTCACGCTAAGAGATGGACTGAAAATATACTCTGCACATTTAAATTATCCCACAGATAGTAATTTTTGTGAATATAAGGTAAATGAATTTATTTATAGAGTTGGTATATCTGATTTTTTTCAGGTTAACAGTTTTCTTTTAAATAAATTCCAAGATAAAGTGACTACACTTATTGAAAAAAACCTATCAACAGTTGAATTATATGGTGGAGCAGGATTTTTCTCTCTTCCAATATCTAAAAAACTTCAAATATTAAAAGTAAATGAAATTTCAAAAAGAGCCATTGCCAATGGTATTTTCAATGCAAAACAAAATAATATAAATAACATTGAATTTATAGCATCCGATGCATCTATCTTTATTAAAAAATTTAATGATATAGAACAAATTTTAGTTGACCCGCCAAGAGCAGGTATGGAAAAAGAAGTCATAGACACAATTATAAACTCAAAGATAAATAGAATAATTTATGTATCCTGCAATCCTTCAACTTTTTCTAGAGATTTGTCTCTTCTATCAATAGCTGGATTTAAATTGGAAGATTTATATATTATAGATAACTTCCCTTCAACTTATCATATCGAGATAATTGGGAAAATTACACGATAGTATATTTATTAATTTTTTTAAAAAAAAGGATAGGCGCTCATTCGCTAAGGGCCTATCCTAACAACGTATCTGCTCGTTTTTTACAGGGAGGAAGATTCACTTATATTTTCGGTATTTTAAAAGTTATCTTTAATCATTTTGAATCTAAATTACCTTCGAAATTATTATTAATAATCTCTTTGTTCTCTTTGAAATTATCTTTTGGTATTCTATCGAAAATCCTTTGAATAGATATTACTTTTTTATTTATTTCATCAAAAATAAAATAAATACCATTAATTTGAGCATCACCAGATGCGACTTTAAAAGACTTAGGAATCATAGTTTTAAACTTTTCTAAAATAATATCTACCTGCATTCCTATTATACTGTAAGATGGTCCTGTCATACCAATATCTGTAATATAAGCTGTTTTATCTGTTAAAATGATCTCATCAGCAGTCTGAACATGAGTATGTGAACCAAAAATAAGATTTACCCTGTCTTTTAAATAATAACCCATAGCAACTTTTTCTGCTGTTGCTTCAGCATGAAAATCCACTATTATACAATCTGCTGTCTCAAAAACTTGCCTTTCTTTTTCAAACAGATTTTCAAAAGAAAAAAATGGTGGAAAAAGAGGATCCATGAATACCTGACCAAGAAGGTTAATAACTAAAATTTTTTTATTATTTTTATTAAATAAAACCCATCCATTTCCTGGAGCCTTATCTCCATAATTTAAAGGACGAATTAATCTTTCATGACTTAAAAAGTAGTTGATAACTTCTTTATGTTTCCAGATATGATTTCCAGAAGTTATGATATCTATACCCATAGAAAACAGTTCATCTGCATTTTTTGGATGAATTCCTATTCCACCCGATATATTTTCACCATTTGCAATTATCAGATCAGGATTATATTTTTCTTTATTTGTATTTATAAAACAAGATAGGGCATTACGCCCTACCTCACCAACTACATCTCCAAATATAAGTATTTTAAGCATCAGTCAGTATGCTCCACTACTCGTTTTTCTTTTACAACAGTAATTTTTATTCTACCAGGATATCTGATTTTGCTATTTTGCAAAATTTTTAGTTTCATCTCTTTCGCGATAACATCAAGTTCTGATTCTGGCACATCTGCCTTTACAAATAATCTTATTTCTCTACCTGCCTGTAAAGCATAAGCATGTTCGACTTTTTCAAATTGTTTTGCTTCTTTTTCAAGTTCAGTAACTCTATTAATATAATCTCCCCATGCGCCTTCATCATATCTGACTCCAGGTCTTGAACCTGAAATTTTATCTGCTATTCTTACGATAACAGCTTCGATTGTTTCGGGATATTCTTTTTCATCTAAAAGAGTATGAGGAAATCCAGTAACTTCATGATGCCATGCAACAGCAGCTATTACTTCTTTAGATTCTCCAATCTTTTTTAGTAATTTAACTCCTTCATCTATATGTTTATTACCAACTTCACTTTCAATTGCCTTTCCAATGTCATGGAAAAGACCTGCTTTTTTGGCGACTTCGGCATCTGCTCCAATCTCGTTGGCGATAATTGCAGATATTTTAGCAACTTCCTTGGAATGAATCAAAATATTCTGACCATATGATGGTCTATAATATAGACTTCCTACTGCTCTGATAAATTCATTACTCAATTTGTTTATGCTAATCCCTAATTCATATAGTGTCTTAGTTCCTTCTTCAATTATTTTCTGCTCAACTTCGGCTCTAGCCTTGTCATATACTTCTTCAATTCTTGCAGGATGTATTCTTCCATCCTTAATCAAATTTTCTAATGTGATTTGAGCTTTAATCCTTCTTATTGGATCAAACCCCGATACTGTGACAATTTCAGGTGTATCATCGATAATAATATCTACACCAAGTAAATTTTCTAAAGTTCTAATATTTCTACCTTCACGACCTATAATCCTCCCTTTCATCTCATCATCGGGAAGAGTAATGTTGGTTATATTCATTTCTTTTGAAACATCTGAGGCAACTCTTTGCATTGAGGAAACTAGAATTTCTCTTGATTTTTTATCGGCTTCAAGTTCGAGTTCTTTGACCTTTTCTTCATAAGAAGATAGTTTATCATTGAAATAATTAGCAAGTTTTTCTTCGACATCTGCTTTCACTTTTTCTTCAAGTTTTTTTCTTGCTTCATCTTTTGTAAGTGATGCAATTCTTTCGAGTTCTTTATCAATCTTGCCTTCTCTTTCATTTACTCTATCTTCCCTGATTTTGATATGTCTTTCTCTTTCAAAAATAACCCTTTCTTTTTCTTCTAGTGATTTTAATAATCGATCAAGATTTTCTTCTCTACTTGAAAGCCTTTTTTCAATTGTGACAAGTTCATTTTTTTTCTCTTTTAACTCTTTCTCAAATTCTGCTCTTTCCTTTGTGATGCTTTCTTTAAGCTCATTCATTCTAGCTTTTGCTTTTTCTTCGGCATCACTGAGGATTGCAGCGACTTTTTTCTCAGATTCCTCTTTAATTTTATTTGCTTGAATTTCTGCACTTTGCAATTTTAATCTTGCATATAAATAACGAAATATGTAACCAACTATTACTCCAACAATTAATGAGACCAAAGAGGGTATTAGTAAATTACCTTCTGACATATTACCCCCTCAGGTATTATTGTATTCTTTATTTATATCTAATTAATACTATAATATTTAAAAAAAATCAATTAGACTTTTTTAATATTTTGTATCATTTTTATTTCGATGGTGAAAATAAATGAAAAAAAATATTTATGAAAATTTTCTTGTTAATAGAGAAGAAGCAAACATAGATGAAATACAAAAAATGCTTTCTTTTTCAAGTAATCTTGGTTCAGAAACATTTTTTTATAAAGAACCTTTTTACAAAAAAGGGGATGAGACAAAATTAATAGATGATTATAATATCCAGAGAATTGGTTTTGATTTTTTCAATACCGAAAATGGTAAAATAATTTTTGAAAAATTGAGAATAAAAATCAGTACAATTAAAGATTTGCGAAATCTACTTAAAAAATATACAGATACTTATTTAGAAACAGATATTTTTGATATTAAACAATTCTTGTTATCCTTTAATTATATAATTAATCTATTCCCTTATAATGATGTACCCTTGTATAAAATTGAATCGTCAAATTATATAGAAAATTTGCTTAAAGGCATAGATCCTTTCCATCCATATGAACCTACTTTCGCAATATATAAAAATTCAAGTGCTAAAATGAATAACCTAATAAATGATTTAGAAGAATATGAAAAAAAGAAAAATTTAATTGAAAGAAATTTTGAAGAAAAATATCAGATACTAAATATTACATTTTCAAATCCAAAGATAATATTGAAAGAAGATTTAGAAAAATATTCTAAAATAAATTATAGCGATTTTGAAATAATTGAAGAAACCTCACTTTATATCAAGATAAAACCAAAACCAGAAAAAAATCTTTTGGAAATTTATGAAAAAATAGAAAAAATAAACAATGAAATATACTTTGAAAAATTACAAATATGTAAAGAAATTTCTCAAAAGATAAAAAATAGCAAAGATAATATATTACAGAGTTTTGAACTTATTGGGGTAATAGATTCATACTTAACAAAACTTGATTTTGCCTTTAAAATTAAGGGTACTATACCTGAAATCTCAGATGATATATTTAAAATTGTAAATGGAAGAAATATAATTTTGCAAAAATATGTAGAAAATGAAAAGATGAAATATATTCCCTTAAACATGGAAATTTCAAGAGGAATAACTATTTTGACTGGTTCAAATATGGGAGGGAAAACATGTGCTTTAAAAACAATTGCTCAACTTGCTTACCTTGTACATTCGGGACTAATGGTCCCCGCTGAACAGGTCACCATACCTTTATTTAATGGTATATATATATCAAGGACATCTTCTTCATCAATAAAAGAAGGATTATCTTCATTTGGTTATGAATTAATATCAATAAAGCCATATTTCGAAGATTTAATGAAATCCTATCTTTTTCTTTTAGATGAACCTGCTTCTGGCACAAACCCAATAGAAGGTAAAGCTATAGTCAAGGCTATGGCAAAAAAGATTTCAGAAAGTGTATCTTATGCAATAATTTCAACTCATTATGAAGG
This sequence comes from uncultured Brachyspira sp., assembly GCA_964454835.1. Classification (GTDB taxonomy): domain Bacteria; phylum Spirochaetota; class JAAYUW01; order JAAYUW01; family JAAYUW01; genus Exilispira. The sequence continues at coordinate 52,092 of CAYVTU010000004.1, read as the reverse complement.
TATATCCGAAGGAATAGCTTGTAGAAAATATTGTATAATTGGTTTTACAAAAGAAAATCTTGAAAAAATCTCTCAATATCTTTCAAAAGATGAAGAATTACCTCTTTTTCAGCTTCACCAATTCATAGATCATTCGTTAATTGAAGTATTTGAAGAAAGCGAAGTACCAAAAAATGCAATTACATTACTTAAATTGTTCAAGTATAATACTGATTTTATAGAAGATTGTACTAAAATTCTTAAAAATCTTTAAAATATTGAGCAAGATATAATGAACCTGTTATGATAATTGTTTGAATTTCTTGATTTGACTCTAATATTTTATCAATCAAATCTTTTCCATTCCAGTTTGTTCCATCTTGAACTTTGTATTCTGGTTTTTCCTTTTGTTGTTCTGTTAAATTTTGAAAAATTGGTAAATAATTAGTAATCTTTGAATCTTTCCATTTATCAAGTTCAACAAAATAAAATAAAGAAGAAATTTTTAATAGTCGATTCAATATGCCTTCATGATTTTTATCCTTCATCATCCCAATTATAATAGCAATTTTTGGATGCAATATTTTCTTCTTTATCATTTTTTTTATTGTAATGGTCAACTTTCTAATAGAATCTTCTGTATGAGCTCCATCTATTATAATAGTCCTGTTTTTATAATATTTTACCTCAAATCTTGATATCCAGAAAGCATTTAAAAGTATTTTTTTAATAATATCAGTTCGAAATTTTATATTTAGCAATTCAGAGCAAATCAATATAGCACAAATAGTTGTTTCAATATTATTACTTTGAAAATCACCTAATAAAGATGAATTTATCTCAATTTTATTATGGTATTGTGGAATATTTATACTATATTTAGCTAAAATTTTATTATCTTTTTTTATATAATTCTTTAATTCGACTTTTACATTATTCTGAGAGTAATAAAATATTGATTTTTTTTTATCAGAAATTTCTTTTATTTTTTCGATAACAATTTTTTGATTTTTCCCCAAGACAACAGGACAATTTTCTTTAATAATCCCACCTTTTTCCGAGGCAATTTTTTTTAAAGTTTTACCTAAAACCTCAGTATGCTCATAGGTAATGCTCGTTATAACAGATAAAATTGGATTAACTATATTAGTCGAATCAAGTCTTCCACCTAACCCTACTTCTATTATTGCTATATCTACATTATTTTTTGAAAAATAAATAAATGCTAACATAGTAAAAATATCAAAAAAAGAGGGTATTTCATTTTTACTTTTTATTTTTTTGACATAATCATATATTTGGCTCAGTATCGATAAAAACTCTTCTTCCTCTATTAATGATTCATTTATTTGTATTCTTTCTCTAACATCAATAATATGTGGGGAGGTATATAAACCTACTTTATATCCCATTTCAATAAAATAACGGGATAAAAGATATGAAACAGTTCCTTTCCCTTTTGAACCTGCTATATGAATTATGTTATAATTTTTTGAAGGATTATCGAAATACTGATTCATCTTACTAATTGGAATAAGTTGAAATGATTCTTTATCTTTCCTTTTTTCCTGATCTCTTTCTAAATTTGTAAAAGAGTAAATCCAATCTAATGCCTTATCAAAATTTTCCCATCTATGCATTATTATTTTCTTTTTTCATAAATTTTACAAAGATCTGAAAATTTTCAGATAGTGTTGCTTTTTCCTGTAAATCTTTTGGTAAAGTAGAAATCTCAGAAAAAAGGTATTTACCCAATTCTTTTATTGACTTTGAAATAAATTCTTTTTTCTCAATAGCACTTTTAGGTTTAGTTTGAAGTAATTCTTTTACAATCTCCTTTCTTGGTGCACCAAATTTTAGTACTCCAAGATTTACTAAACCTTTATCTTCTTTTTCTGGATTTTTACCTGCTTTTGGCATAATATCTTCTTCTAGTTCTAAAGGATGTTCAATCGGAATATCCTGAGTTAATTTTTCGGGAAATATTGACTCGATAGGCTCAAAATAATCCGGGATATTATCCTGTTTTGTTTCTTCTTCTTTTTGTGGTTCAGGTGCTATTTGAGGTTCTTGTTCTTTTGAAATATTCTCTTCATCTAAGTTATCAAAAGGAAATTGAGGAATATCTCCATTATCTTCCATTAATTCATCTTCCATTTCACTTTTCATTGCTTTACTTTCATGTTTTTGTTCAGCATCTTGAGTTGCAGGAATATCTTTTTCGTCGTAAGGAAATTGAGTTTTATCTGGTTCCATAGTTTCAGGATAATGAGGATATTCATATTTAGGAGTCTCGTAATTTATTGGATATTCAGGTATTGCAGGTTTTTCTTGATATTCGTTATAATCGCTTGATAAATCAGAAGGCATTGATTCTTGTGAAAAAGATGTTTGTGGTTTTTGAGCATGTATGGGTAGATATTCTGGCTTTTGGATTTCTGCATTTGGTGGAGGAGAATATTGAGCTGGAAATCCTTGCTGCCTTTGTTGATTTGGGTTTTGAGGCAGAATAGGTTGAGGTTGTTGATAAGGATAATATGGCATCTGATTGGGTATCGGTTGCTGAGGATAATATGGAGGACTTATAATCTGTGGTTGAACTATAGGTTGCTGATATTGAAAAGGTTGCTGCGAAAATAAATTTTCTGCTTTTTTTTTCTTTTCTTTTTCATATTTTTCTCTTTCAAGTTCATTCAACCTATATGCTTCATCTAATGAAGCTGGAATATTATCTTTTTTAAACTCACTTAATAGGCTGATATCTTCGTCATCACTAATCTTTCTTTGTTGTTCTGGTGGTATATATTTTTTATTTTGAAGATTATCAAAAGGTATTTTTTCAAATATATCTGTTTCCTTTTCATCTTCAGGTTTAATAAGACTATCACTATCAGCTGTTTTTTGTTTTTTTTCTATTATTTCTTCTGCTTTCTCCTCTATTTCTTCAGGGGCAAAGACTCCATCTGATAGATAATCTAAAATTTTACTTGATTCATCCTTCTCAACTGATTCAGTTTCTTCAGTAAATTCTCCATCTAAAATTTTAGATATAAGATTATATTCAATATCTTCATTATCTATTTCATCTATCTTTGTCCCAATAGTTTCATCAACCTGGTCAAATAAACTTTCAATTGAACTTTCAATATGCCTTCGCTGTTCATCAGAAATAGTTGAACTTTCAATATTTTTTTCTTTAAATTTTGATATTACTGCAAGATTTCTATTTTTTATTTCAGTTTCATATTCGCTTAAAATTGTTTCATAATTGTTTAAAATATCATTGAACTGTTCAATTGATTCAATCGATTTGTATCTTGAAAGATTTAAAATAGTAGAATATTCTTCAATTGCTTCTTTCAATTGATTATTTTTTTTATAATATTCACCAAGAATTAAATAAGGTTGAAGATTTTTTGAATTATTTTTTTTAACATTTTCAAAATGAAATAGAGCATCTATTAATTGATTATCTTCAAGTTTAATCTGTCCTAATATAATATTAGCATCAACATTATTTGGGTCTTTTTCTAAAAGCTTATTTAAATAAAATTGGGAAGCACTTTTTTCTCCAAGAGTAAATTCTACAATTCCTTTTCTAAGAAGAGTCTGCTCATTTTCTGGGTTTAATTCTAAAATTGAAGAATAATAATTATTTGCCTCGTTAAGATTACCTTCCAATTCTGCACAAAAACCTAATCCAAAAAGAGCATCTTCAGACTCTGTATTGTTTTTTAGTACATCTTTAAAACATTTTTTTGCTTTTTGATAATCTTTTAATTGAAGTGCAGCTTTGCCAATCTCAATTTTTATTTTTTCATTACCCGGAAATTTATTTTCTGCTTCATTTAGTACTTGCAATGTTTTTTCTGAAAGGTCCTGTTTCTGATAGAGTTGAGCAAGATGTAAATATGGTTCTGGATTTTGCTTACTTAAAGTAGCTGCCTGATAATATAATTGCTCAGCTTGCTCAAAAATATTCATCTTTTCATATGTATATCCAAGAAAAACCGTAATATCGATACTTTTTGGATCCAAGTTATAAGCTTTTTCTAGACTTTTCAATGCATTTTTATATGCACCTTCCTCAATCTCAAATAAACCCAACATCTTTAAAATACTTGGAGAATTTGGCTTTAATTTATTTGCTTTTTCAAATGCTTTATAGCTTTCTTTCTTTTTATTCAATTTATAATAAAGAAAGCCCAGATTTTCGTAAGTTTTTGCATTATTTCTATCTATTTTTAAAATTGCAAGATAATATCTTAGTGCATCTGAAGTCTTGTTAATATATAAGGATATATCTGCCAATAATAAGAGTATATCAATATTTTTTGGGTTCCTTTTATAACTTTCTTTTAACAGATTTATTGCATTATCAAAATTCTTATTTTCATAATTTAATTTTCCATATAAGAAATAATACTGCCAATCTTCTTTATTTTTACCTGAAATCTGAGTTAATAAATCTTTTGCTTCTTTATACTGTTTTAATATTATTTTTAATTCTATATACCTAAATAAATATATTGGATTAGTTTTATCTGAATAAAATAAATTTTCATAGATTTTTATGGCATTATTAAAATCGCTGATTTTAATGTATGTATCTGCTAATAATACTAATAGATTATTTTTAGGTCCACTATATTTTATCTCTTTTAATAGTAAATCAATTGCCTTTTCGTATTCTGTTAAATTAATTGCTTTTGTTATTTCTAGTATACTACTTCTTTTGTCCATATAATTTTATAGTTAACTCTACCTCTGCAATACTTTTATTTGTGACTCTCGCTATTTCTTCTTCACTCCAACCTTGTCTGAATAATTCTAATATTGTTTCACTTTTATCATCTCCGCTAGTAGGAACTCTTTTTACCTCGGGTTTCATTTTCAATATTACATTTGTCTTCTCAATTAATAGTTCAAGCTGTTCAACTAGTTCTTCTGATCTTGAATTTAGTTTTTCTAATCTATCTTCTGTTTTAGTTAACCATACTTGCTTCTGCTCTAATTGCTTATTCCTTTCTTCCAAATCAACAATAAACCCATCCATCTGTGAAAATTTTTCTAAAGCAGAATCAAATTTTTTAGATTCTTTTTCTATAGATAATATTTCTTTTTCAAGATTCAGTAATTTTTCATGTAGATTCTTGCTCTCATTTTTTATGCCATTTACTAAATCTTTAATTCCTTCACTATCTCCGCTCATAGTTTTAATTTCATTTTCAAGTCGAGCTATATTATCATTTAATTCAGATAGTTTTATATCATATTGCTTCAATAGACCGAATTTTTCTGAAACTTTTTTGAACATTTGGTCCAATTCTATAATTTTATTCTTTAAATTTTCAATTGATTCCATATCATTTTGAACCTTATTAAACTGGTTATCTGCTTTTGCTGAGAGAATAACAAGTCTATCAAAGGTTTCTTCTAATCTTGCTAGTGTTTTTCTTTCATTCTTAAGTTCAAATATTTTTTTAGAATATTCCTCTAAATCTTTATCTATTCCATCAAAATTTTTTAAAAACTCTTCAGTTTCTTTTTGTTTAGAATTAATTATATCAACCTGTTCTTTGTAATTTTTTATCAAATCATCAATTTTGGTAATATCATCTTTAATTTGAATTAAAAAGCTATTCTTATTTTCTAACTTATTAAATTCATCATTAAATAAACGAAATTTATTTTCTATTGCTGAAAATTTCTCATTTACTTCATCTTCAATTGATGTAAAAACTTCATTTGATTTGTTTTTCATTTCAAACAAATCACTTTTAAAATTTTCCAATAACATATCTTTTGAAGACAATACATTTTCAATCGAAATCTTTAAATTCTCTTTTGAGCGATTAATTATATCATTCATATCTTTTTCTTTTTCTATCAATATCTTTGCTACTTTGTTATCAACGATATTCTGTAAATTTTTAATAATTTCACTAAATTCATCTTTTTTTTCGGATAATTCTTTATATTTTATATCAATATTTGATATATTGGATTCTGTTGAATCAATAAATTTCTTTTCAAGTTCTTGAATTAATTGATTAATTTTATTCTCAAAATTTGTCTGTAAATTAATGGATTTATCTTCAAGTCTCTTATTTATATCTCCAATTGATTTAGCATACTCCATTTTAGTCTGCTCTAATTCTTTTTCAAATTTATCAAGTAATATGGATATTTCCTCTTTTCTTTTAAAAATCTCTTCCTTATATTCATTATAGTTATGCTCAATCTCACTATTCATATCATTATATTTCTTTTCTATTTCATTAATATTTTTTGAAATTGAATTAAGGTTATTTTCTAATTCCTGTTGTCTTGGAAATATTTTCTGATAAGTGGAATTAAAGAGATTTTCTATCTTTTCAACATTTGCTTTATTTGATTTTTCAATTTCTAATTCAACATTTTTTGCAAGCTGCTCAATTTGATTTCTAATATTATCTTTTTCTTTAATAAATTCTTTTGTTATATTCTCAAAAGAAAGCTTCATCTTATTATTTGCTTCTTCCTGAAATTTCTGGCAAAATAGATCATAATTTGTAGAATTTTGTAAATATCTTTTTTCTGTGGTCGCTTCAAAATTATCCAGCCTTTTAACAAATTCATTTAAAGAATTCTCAATTTGTTTTATTTTTTCTTCACTATTTATCTTTATTTTTCCAAAGTAAGTTTCAGCATTTTTATCTATTAAATTTGCTTTTTCTTCTATTTTACTATCAATTTCATTAATATTGCTTTTTATTTCTTCAAATTTATTATCAAACTCTTCGATTTGCTTATATAAATCAGGTATTTTATTCAATAAAAATTCTTTTTCTTTATCTATCTTTTTCAGCACTTCTTCTATAGATTTTTCAATCTGTAAATTGCTTACTATTCCAATCTGTTTTGTTTTTTCATTTAAATTATCAATACTTTGATTTATAAGATTACTAGTATTTAATAATTTACTTTCACTTTCCTTGATTTTATTAATAATCTCTTTTTCCAATTCATTTATTTTCCCATTTGCTTCTACTTCAATTATTTTTGCATTTTCATCTATCTTAGATTTTAATTTATCAAACTCATTTTTAATTTCTAATTCTTCACCTTCAAATTTTTTCATATAATTTATTATCTGGCTATTAAGCTCATTAATTTTTTCTTTGACTTCATTTTCTGTTAATTTAGCATATTCCTCAATATTGGTTTTTATTTTATTTACTTCTTGAATAATATTTAATTTATCTTTCTCAAAATTTTTTATATAATTGTCAATTTGTACGCTTAATTCTCCTATTCTGCCTTTGGCTTCTTTACTTAAATCTTCAATATTTACTGAAATCATCTCTTTTATCTTTATCAGTTCTTGATCCATCTCAGCTTTCTTTGTTTCAAAACCATCTATATAATTTTGAGCTATAACCTTTGTCTCGCTCATTCTTTCGAGTTCGACATTTAAAGATTTTTTTATTTCAGATATCTTTTCATCAATTATTTTATCATAGTTTTCAAAGCTTTTATTTATATGATTTTTTACCATTTCAAGATCAGAAAAAACTTCTTCCTTCTTTTTAGAAAATTCCTTCAATTCAGATGTTAGATTGTTTTTATATAGATTAAGTTCCTGTATAAAATTGTTCCCTTTAACTTTAAATTCTTCAAATATGTTATTAAAATCTAAGAGATATTTATCCTGATTCTTCAATATAGAATCTGTAATTTCTGATATTCTTGTTTCTACAAAATTATTTATTTTTGTTTCAAATTGAGTTATTTTTTTGCTTATTTCATCAGAATACTTTGGAATTTGTGATTCAAATATTGTTAAATTATTCTTAAATTCCTCTTTTTTCTTTTCAAAATCACTTATTATTAATTCAAATTGTCTTTTCAATTCCTCTTTATTCTGAGTAAAATATTTTTCAAAATCTATAATTTTATTTTCTTTTTCTTTAATTATTCTTTCTATATCTGAATCTACTTTTTTATTAGCTTGCTCAATCTTTGATTGAGCTACTTGAATAAACTGATTAATTGAGTTAGAAATTTGATTTTCATTTTCTGATAAAGTATTCTGAAACTTTGAAATATATTCATCTTTTAAAATTTTTTGTTGTTTATTGATTTCATCAAATTCGCTTTCTAATATTTTAATTTTTTCATCAATTTTAATTAGTGATTCAGAATTATATATCGCAAGGTCATTTTTATACTGCTCAACGATAGCTCGAGCATCTAAATCTAGATTTGTAAATCTTTTTTCTATTTCCTTGTAAATAGTTTCTTGATAGTTTGCTATTCTTTGCTCAAGATGTAGGACATATTTTCCAATATCAGCAACTTTAGCATTTATAATCTTGTCTATTGCTTCCTGTATATTATCTATTTTTTGAGTAACCTGAGTTAATTGTTTTTCACTTTGTATTAAATAGTCTTCAATCTTTTTAGTTTTCTGTGCTAATGAGTTAGATAGATCGGTATTAAATTTTTCCATCATTTTATCTGATTCTGTTGAAAGAGTATCACTAAATAGATCAACTTTTTCTTCAAGTTGAACATAAAGTAAGTTTATGCTATTTCTCAAAGATTCTAGTGATTTTATTTTTTCCTCTATTTTAATTTCATTGTTCTTTATTATATCTGTAACACTTTTTTCAAACTGTTCCTGTTGCTCTTTTTCTAAATTAATTATCTTATTTTCATAATCTTTAAAACTATCCTTTATCTGTTCAAATTTTTCATAAAAGTTTTCAAAGTTGCTTTGTATCTTATTTTCACTTTCTGAAAGAAGATTTTCAAAACTGCTTAATGTACCCGACAATTTTTTATTTAACTCTATTTTTATTTCTTCTATTTTTTTATTCAATTCTGATTCAACTATTTTAATTTTTTCATATTGTGATTTTGCATTTTGTTGAATTACAGAGTTCGCCTTTTCATGTAGTTCAAGAAGGTATCCTTCTACTTGTTCTCTCATAGATTCTTGTTTGGATAGTAAAGAATCGCTTAGAGAATTACATTGATTTTCAACTGAACCAAGTTCCTTTTTAAACTGTTCAATCTTATTTGTAACATTTTCTAATTTAGAAATTTCATTAGATACAGCATCTTTTGATTCATTTAGTTGTCTGATAGATTTTTTCAGTTGTTCGATATCTTGTTTTTGCTCTTGAAACTTTGAAAAAAACAACATTATATCATTATATTGTTTTTCATATTTTGCAGATATTGATTGTGCTTGTTTTATATTGAAATCTATATCAATAGTTAAATCTTTAATTATCTGCTTCTTTTCTACTATGAATGCATCTAAATCCTTTATAGCTTTTTCAACAAAAAGCTTTAGTTTTGATAATTGTTGATTAGATTTATCAAATGCTCTAAATATTAAAGATATTACTATTGAGATTGCCATTGAGATTAATATAATTGCAACTACTGATATACCCATCCCAAATCCATCCTTTTATTAATAAAGTCGTGTAATTATATAATGCTAAAATGAATATATATCTACATTAAAATTATACAATATAAAAAGTAATTAACAACATAAAATAGATGATATAAAATCAAATCATGCTTAACAAAAATATATATTTTTTTTATTTTTATGTTTTTTTTAGTTATGTAATTTTAATTACCAAATTATTATAACTTATTTAATAATGTAAAATTAGGAGGCTTGGATGCATTTCATTGATTTAATTAGAAAAAAAAGAGATGGATTTACCCTTACAAAAGATGAGATACATTTTTTTATAAATAAAATTCTTGATAAATCAATACCTGATTATCAAGTATCAGCCTTTTTGATGGCAATCTTTTTTCAAGGGCTTACCTTTGAAGAAACTGCTATTTTAACAGATGAGATGGTCAAATCTGGGATAAAATTAGATTTTGAAAACTATGGGATTTTAACTTGCGATAAACATTCTACTGGTGGAGTCGGAGATAAAATATCAATTCCCCTGGCACCTATTGTTTCATCATGTGGAATTGCTGTGCCTATGATGAGTGGAAGAGGCTTAGGACATACTGGTGGAACTTTAGATAAACTAGAATCAATACCAGGTTTTAATGTCAGACTTAGCATAAATGAATTTGTCGAACAGATTAGATCATTTAATCTTGCTATGATCGGACAAACAGATGAGATATCTGTCGCAGATAAATTTCTTTATTCGTTAAGAGATGCAACTTGTACAGTTGAATCTATACCTTTAATTACTGCTTCAATTATGTCAAAAAAAATAGCAGAAGGAACTAAAAATCTTGTTATTGACTTAAAGGTAGGTAAAGGTGCTTTTATGAAAGATATTCAAAGTGCTACGCAGCTTGCTGAATATCTTATTAAAGTTAGCCAATTAAATGATATAAACACTACTGTTGTACTTACTGACATGAATGAGCCAATAGGATATATGATTGGTAATTCTCTAGAAATAATTGAAAGTATTGAGTTATTGAAGGGAAATATAAAAGAAGGTAAATTTTATGATTTGACCATTTATTTATCATCTTTGATGGTAAGTAAAACTTTATCTATCAATATAAATGATGCGAAATATAGAGTATTAGAAGTAATTAATAGTGGTAAAGCTCTTGATAAATTTAAAAATCTGATTATAAGGCAAAATGGTAAACCGGAAGTTTGCGAAGATTATTCCTTACTAAAGATCTCAAAAAACAAAAAAGAGGTTTATGCAAAAGAAATATTTGGGGAGATTTCTTCAAGCTATATTTCTTCTATTGATGCTTTCCAGTTTGGTCTTTTTGCCAATAGCCTAGGAGCAGGTAGAAGTAAAAAAGAGGATGATATCGACCATGGTGCAGGAATTGAACTATCTGTAAAAGTTGGTGATTTAATTACGTCTTCTTCAAAAATTTTGACCCTTTATTCTGACAATTTGAATTCAATCAATGAAATATACTTAAATTTGAAGAAAGCTATACAAATAAGTGAGATGAAACCAGATATTAAATCAATTGTAATAAAAACTATTGATAAAACAAATTTAAACTAAATTATGGATAAGTGCCTTATGCAAAATATTTCATCATTATTATCAATTCAAAACAACAGCTGGATTGAAAAAAATAGAGATAAAGGTGAAGGTTTTTTTAAAAACATCGAATTTCTTTCACAAAAATTTTCTATTCCTGATTATTTTTCCAAGCTGTTGGTAGATAATGAAATTGATACAGAAGAAAAGTTTATAAACTTTTGTAATCCTACTATCTATTTTTTACATCCACCTTTTCTTTTTAAAGACATGAATACTGCCATACAGTTATTATATAAAGCTAAAGAAAAAGATTATCCTGTTTTTATTTTTGGAGATTCAGATATAGATGGAATAGTCGGAATAAAAATACTATATGATGGACTTTTGAAATTTGGAATAAAAAAAATATTTTACTCTATCCCAGAAAATGATGAACCTTATGGTATTAGCATTAAAAAGATAGATATAGCTATAAATAAAGGTGCAAAACTTATTATTACAGTCGATAATGGCATTTCAAGTATAAAAGAAATTGAATATGCAAAGAGTAAAGATTTAGATGTAATAATTACCGATCATCATAACCCCCAAGAAGATTTACCACCTGCTAATGCTATATTAAATCCAAAAATTGAAAATTATCCTTATCCATTATGTCTTTCTGGTAGTGGTGTCGCATGGAAACTGATTGAAGCCCTTATATTTTCTCAGACCAAGATTTTCAATCAAAATATTTTTTTCTTTAACTTAGATATTTTAAAATTTAAAAGAAAAAATAATGAAGAAAAAATCCTATTAAACATTACTTTTTTTAAGTTAATTAATTTAAAAATATCAGAGACAAACTATTTTTCTTTGCAGATTGATAATGATGAATTAAAAATAAAAAATCAGGATGAAATAAACCAGAATCACCCTACTTTTTCTATTGGTAAAATTTATAATAAAATAGAAGTAGAGGAATTCTTAAAAAAAATATTACATGAAAAAACTCAAAAAGATTCTATTATAGTCAGTAACAATTTAGAATTATTGGAAACTTTATTTTCAATAGCGAATTTAAAACTAGACAATATCAATATAAAAACTTTAGATAAACTTGTAAATCAAGAAAAGGATTTTAATAAAATTTTGGAGACATATAAATTATATTACATAAAAAAAATAGATTTTTTATATTTTCATTTATATTCAACTATTAGATTTAACTATCAAAAATGTATTAATGAACTTGAGGTTTATCTACCTTATGTCGCCATAGCAACAATCGCAGATATAATGCCTGTTATATATGAAAATAGATATATCATATCCAAAGGGTTAGAGCTAATTAATTCAACAAAACCAAATTTTATAACAAATATTTTATCTAACTTAATAAATGTTTCATATCCTATAAACACTTATGATATTATATGGAAAATCTCGCCTCTGCTTAATGCTCCAGGTAGATTTGGTAGAGGTGAAATACTATTAAACTTTTTTCTAAGCAAGAGTGATGAGAATTCTTTGATTAATCTTAAAAATATTAATGATTATAATATTAAAAGAACAATGGTAGTTGAAGAAATTTATAATTCAATAAAACTATCAAATCCTGATAAACCTATAATTTTTATAGAAAGAGAAGGAGTAGAACCTGGTTTAACAGGTTTATTATCTGCAAAATTTGTTGGTACAACTTCAAAACCTATTATTTTTATTACTAAGACAAAAAATGGAATTTATGGTTCAATGAGATCAAAAAATAATTTCAATTCTTTTAAGTTTTTAAATCAATTTTCTGAGTATTTTGAAAATTTTGGTGGTCATTATTTCGCTGCTGGTTTTACTATAATTAAAGATAAATACGATGAATTTATTAAAACAATTAATGAAAATATTTCTAAAATGCCATTGACTTTTGATTCTGAAAATATTTTTCAATATAATTGTGAAATAACATTTGATGAACTTGTTGATTCTGAATTTTCCAAATGGTACAAATTGATACAACCATTTGGAGAAGAATTTAAGATACCAATATTTTTTTCTAAAAATATATCTTTATCTAATCCTGTTTTTATTGGAAGAAATAATACTTCTATTAAATTAAAAGTATTTCAAGATAATATCTCTTTTGATGCATTGTTCTTTAAGAACAAACAATTTATGAGTGAAATAAAACTCAATACAATTAACGCTATAACATTTGAACCATATTTTATGCAAAACAACACCTTAACACTATTAATACAAGATATTTTTAGTATTTAATATTTTACACTTTTTATTAATAAGGAGTTTAAATATGAAAATTTATAAACGACCCGAATTTTATTTTGTTTTTCATACTGCTTTTAATTTTATTCTTTTCTTTTTAGTTTATATTTCGCTATTCAATAAAGTTCTTGATAGATGGACTTTATTTAATTTTGCTATAATTTTAATTATTTTGTCTATAATAATAAATATCATATTTTTGTCGATTAAGAATAAATCATTAAAATACTATGTTAAACTTGTAAATAAAATTGAAGAGTTGGAAGATGGTAGTGAATTGTCCCAATTTGAGAAAGTGAAATTTCCAGAAGAAGATGAGCTAGGGAAATTAGGGTCTGTATTGAATAAACTGATGTTTAATTTAAATGAATTTGATCAAATAAAAAAAGAAAAAATCCAATTGTATAAAAAGGAAATTATATTTTTAATTAATTTCTTTGAAAAGCCAATTGTAATTGTTGATGAAAATGGAATAATCTTGACTGCTAATAAATCTTTTGAGATTTTTGCAAATCTAGGACATGAAAATAGTAAAAATTCTATATTCAAGGTCTTTGAATTTTCTGTTGAATTAAATAAGACATTAAAAGAAGTATTTAAAAATAAATCTGAAGATTTTTTCCAGCAATTTTCAAAAATCGAAGTTAATGGGAAATTATATAATTCGCTTCAAATAAGTGGTTTTAGACAAAAAATCCAGAGATTTACTGAATATATTATACTTTTTTCGGCTTAAAAACAAAAAATGCCGAAGACCGGACTTGAACCGGTACGGTACTAGGTACCGAGGGATTTTAAGTCCCTTGCGTCTACCAATTCCGCCACTTCGGCATTTCTAAAATATCATCAAGGCGACGACCGGATTCGAACCGGTGAACAACGGTTTTGCAGACCGCGCCCTTAGCCACTCGGGAACGTCGCCAATTGAATATTTTTCTAACTGTTTTTTAATTCTAAAAGTTGTTCGTTGGTTTCTCTAAATCTTTCAACCAGAATAGGTATTATTGAAAGTGCAATTTCCGGTTTAGATTCGAGTAGTGCCTTGAACTCCCAGTGTGACATAATTAATGTTGTTGTATCTTCCAACGCAGTAACTGTAGCAGTTCTTGGTTTATTGTCAAGCATTGAAAGTTCACCAAAATATTCTCCATCGGAATGAACAGCAATATCAATATTCTTACCTGAAGCGAGAGTCTTGCTAACCTTAATTTTACCCTTTTTAATGATATAAAGGCCAACCCCTTCCTCACCTTGTTTAACTATTATTTCACCTTTTTTGTATTCTCTTTCTTTTGCTAAAGAAGCGATGCTTTTTAATTCTTTTTCATTAAGTTTTGATAGTAATGGTATCTTTTTGAGGTATTCTAAAGTTTTTTCCATGATTGCTCCTTTTCAGAACAACTTAATTATATTTAAGTTTGTAATCTTGTCAAGCTAAGATTTTAATCCTTCAATAAATGCATTTACGATTTCAGAGTCAAAATATTTTCCACTATTTTTCTTTATTTCTGTTATTGCCTCATTGAAAGATAATCCTTTTCTATAAGGTCTATCTGATGTCAAAGCATCAAAATAATCTGCCACCGCAGCAATTCGGGCAAATAAAGGTATTTTATCTTCTTTAAGACCATATGGATATCCACTGCCATCAAGTTTTTCATGATGATATAAAACAAAAGGTATTCCAGATTTAAGATAATTTATATCTCTCACTATAAGATACCCTATATAAGGATGCTTTTTCATTATCTTATATTCTTGCTCATTAAGAGGACCTTTTTTCAAGATAATTGCTTCTGGTATCCCTATTTTACCAACATCATGAAGTAATCCTGCTAATTTTATTGTCCTTAAAGAATCTTCATTCAAACCCAACTTTTTACCTATCAATAAAGAGTATCGCATAACCCTTTGAGAATGACCTTTTGTATATGGGTCCTTCGCTTCAATAGCCAAGGCTAATGCAGAGGTTGTCATTTCGTAACTTACTTTGACTTCATTAAATAGAGAGATATTATTTAAAAAAATTCCCAGATTTTTTATCATGGTCATTGTGATATCATATTCCTCATGTGAAAATTGCCTTTCATCTTTAAGTCTTCCTGCGAAAAAGCAACCTTTAAAATTTACAGCTTCGAGAGGATAAACAAGAAATGATCTAATCTGATCACTTACAATTTTATATGTTTTAATATAGATCCTGTTTTTATACATATTATTAATTATAAAAGATAAATTTTTTGTTATACATTCAGAAAAAATATCTGAACCCAATTTCCATCTTTTTTGCATTATTAAAGGATACAGGTCATTTGAAGAAAATTTAAAATACAACTTAGAATCTTTATCTACAAGTATTAAACCAGATATCGAACAATTAATAGACTGAGATAATGACTTTATTACTCCCTTTATATTATCTTCAATTGGTTTTATATATGATAAATTTTCAGTGACATCTACTAATAAAGATAAACTTGTTTGTTTTTGAATCAATTGAAATTGAAGTTGGTAAGAATATAATATTGGTGCAATTTGTTTAACAAAAGCTATAAATAGATGATATATACTATCACTAAGTTTCATTTCGTGAGAGGATAAGCCTATAATTATTCCAATTTTTTTCCCATATAAAACAATTGGAATTGGTGTAATGAAAGTTTTTTCATTTTCTAGATATATATTTTCAAAAGACCTTACCTCATTGATGTTTGAAACTAAATTGATTATTCCTTCTTCAATAGCTTCTTCAATGCTTGATATATAGTAATAATTTTCGTCGGTATAATGGAATAGTTCATAGGTATTACTTATCTCTTCATAATAATAATAATAAAACTTTGCATCTGGAAGGAAAACCTGGAAAAATTTATATAGTTTTTGAAAAAATTCTTTATCATTTCCCAATGATGACTTTTCAAGTACTTGATTTATAGCATTTTCGAATACATGAGTCTGTAAATCTTTAAGTAAATTATTGATTAATTTATCTTGATTATATTTCTGGGGTAATTTTAATAAACCTTTTTTTTGATTAATTAATTTGTAAATATTAGTTATTTCCTTAAAGTTTCCCATATAAAAAAAGAAAGAAAGTTTATATTATATCAAAATAAAAACTTTATAATGCAAATAATATCAGGATATTGCAATTTTTAGGAAATCTGAAGCTTCTATATGATGTTTTGCAGAATCAATATATATATTAATAGTTTCAGCAGATAAATCAGGCTTCATTTGTTTTAATATATTCCAGGCATGGGTAGATATTTTAGGAGTAACTGAATCCCCATCATATCCTATATTACCTGCCTTTGTTATTATGTTTGCAGTATGAACAATTGCAACTATTGATTCATACTTAATAGCCCTGTTTGGATAATGATGATATCTAATTGGGACATATAAATTATCTGGTAAATTCCATTTTCTGCTAAGTAAAAAACCTAATTCTGCATGGTTAAAACTCATAATTTCTTCTTCACTCTGATAAAAAGGAATATTCTTATTATTTGCATTATATAAAATTCTATTCATTTCATCAGCATAGTATATATCAAGTATTATTTTTCCTATATCATGAAGTAATGCTGAGACAAAAATTTCTCCAGGGTTTCCTATTCTTGTGTCCTCGCTGATTTGTTTAGCTATAAATGCAGTTCCAACACAATGCGTCCAAAATCCATATCTATCAAAGCTACTTCTTTGATTCATATTTTTAAAAATATCAAAAACAGAAGCAGATATAGCTAAATTCTTTACAGCATTAAATCCAATAATAACAATTGCCTGATCTACTGTAGTTATTTTTTTTGAAAAACCATAGAATGCTGAATTAACTAATTTCAATGTCTTAGCTGTCAATGATTGATCGGATGTAATTATGCTACCTATTTGCTTTGTTGTAGCTTTAGGATCATTTATCAATTGCAATATTCTTTGTATTACGATAGGTAGTGTCGGAAGATCCTCTATCTTGCTCAATATCTTATCTAACTTTTCTCTTGGAATTTCATATTCATTACTGCCAGATTTTTCATCTTCTTTCTTTTTCTCAATTGATATCCTATTATTGCAATTTGGACAAAAAATGAATGTTATATTGTTTTTAAGCAAAGAATCATTAAGCATAAAACTTTTTCCACATTTAGGACATTTTACTAACATTTTACTTATCCTTTGACATTATTTTTTATCGTATTATTTATTAATCAAATTTAATAAAGAGTTATAAAATGAAAAAAATAATTAATTCTTACTTTTTTTCTTTATTAATTATAATCATTTTTTCAATTTTTTCAATATTTATTTTCTCATCTTTGCAAGATCCTATTACTAATTTAGCTAATTTATTTAATTCTGGAAAATATTCTGATGTCGAAGAACTTGGAATAAAACTTCTTAATGATTATCCAGAAAACAAAGAAATATATTATTATCTAACTCAAAGTCTTTACAAGTTAGGGAAATTGCAAAAATGTCTTGATTATACAAAAGAAGCACTAGGTATATTTCCAAACGACCTACAATTTTTAAAATTAGCAGGTAGAGTATATAACGATCTAGGACAATATCAAGCATCCATTCTTAATCTTGAAAAAGCTCTTACACTTAACCCAGGTGATGGATGGAATTATTATTATTATTCAAAAGCACTTGTTAATCTTGGATATTTCTATAAAGCGATAACAGCTTCTAATGCAGCTATTTTTCTTGGTGTTGATCAATACTATCCATATTATTATCTTGCTTTATCTTTATATAAAACTGGTTTAAACAATAAAGCCATTGAAATTTTAGAAATAGCAATGAAAAAATATAGTTCTTCAAAATTAATTGAATTATACCAGGAAATCAAAAACAATAAGTAATGAATATAGCATTTAAAACTTTTGGTTGCAGGCTTAATATTTCTGAAACAGAATCAATAATTTCAATAATAGCTAAAAATAGTTTTATAGTAAAAGATTATACACAAGCTGATATAATAATTGTAAATACCTGTACTGTTACAGCAGAAGCAGAAAAAAAATGTATAAGATTTATAAATCAAGTTTTATCTAAAAATAAAATATGCATTTCCACTGGATGTTTTAATCCTGTTGGTTCAATAAAAAGTGAAAAACTTTTATACTTTCCTCTTGATTATAAAAACAATATTTCAAATTTAATCCAAAATATTGAAGAACTATCTAAAAAAAATGTTAATACAAATAGTATCCCTCTAACTTCCTTAATGGACAAAATTCCCTTAAAACAAAATAGATTCATGAATATTTCATTGAATAAGGAATTTCATAGCAGAGCATTTTTGAAAATTCAAGATGGTTGTAATCATAATTGTTCTTACTGCAAAGTTCATATTGTTAGAGGTAAAGAGCAATCGCTTAAATTTAATGAATTAGTAGATCATCTTCATATAATTTCAGAAAAGGGTTTTAAAGAAGTAGTTCTAACTGGAATAAATATTGCTGCCTACAAAGATGAAGAAATAAATTTTTCAAATTTAATAGAAATAATTTCAGAAAAATTTGATAATTTAATATTTCAGCTTTCTTCTATTGAAATAAATAATTTAGACGAAAAATTTTTTCATGTTATAAAAAATCCTAACATAAAACCATATTTTCATATTCCTCTGCAATCTGGTTCCAATATTATTCTTTCTTATATGAAAAGGCCTTATAATATTTCTCAATATATGGATACAATAGAAAAAATTATTAAAGCTCGTTCAGATTCTTTTTTATCTACGGATATAATTGTAGGGTTTCCTTATGAAACTATTGATACCATAAAAGAAACAGAAAAAATTATTAGAAAAATTGGCTTTCATCATTTACATCTCTTCCCTTTTTCAAAAAGAGAAGGAACTTCTGCTTTTTCGATGGAAGAAACTTTAAGCAACATTGAAAAATCTTTTTATATAGATAGGTTTTCAAATATAATTAAAGAAAACAAAAATAAATACATTAATTCTTTTATAAATAAGAAAGATTATTTTATTGTTGAAAGAATTAAAGATAGATATTATAAAGGTAGAACTTACCATAATATTATAGTGAATGCATCCTATAATAAAAATCTTAAAATAGAAAAAGGTGATAATATCCCTGTCTTTATTTTTGGAAAAATTAATGATGAATTATATGGTTCTATTTTATAGGGATTATAATATTTATTCAAAGTATCAGGTAATATGAAAATTAAGAAATATATATTAGGTATTGATGAAGCAGGAAGAGGTTCTTTAGCTGGACCTGTCTATGTCGCTGCCACATTGTTCCCTGAAAACTACCTAGATGAAAATATCAAAGATTCTAAGCTTTTATCGCCAAAACTAAGAGACAAAGCATATTCAATTATTAAAAAGGAAGCTATTTGGTATCACTTCTATTCATTATCCAATTTGGTCATTGATTCCATTGGGATATCCAAGGCAATTTATATTTTAATGAGGCAACTATATTATGATGCCAAACTTTTTTTCCCTGAACTAAATATTTTAACAATAGTTGATGGTAATTTTAATCCTATAAAGGAAAATGATTCTATTTGTATGATTAAAGCAGATAGAAAAATTTTTTCAGTTTCTGCTGCTTCAATTATTGCAAAAGTAGAACGAGATAGATTTATGAATTCATTATCAAAAATATATAGTAATTATTCTTTTGATTTACATAAAGGCTATGGTACAAAAAAGCATATTAATGAAATTCTTAAATTTGGGGCAACGAGTATTCATAGAAAAAGCTTCATAATATCGGATAAAGCTAAAAAATATGCATTAGATTAAACCTTGTATTTTAAATATTCTTTTTCCACTAATTCAGCAATTGATTGGACAATTTTCTCTTGCTCTATTATAAACTTTTCAGATGTTTGCCTTACTTTAATCTCATATTGTTTTTTTTCTATCAATTTTGGTGAGACAATTATTTGAAATGGTATTCCAATTAAATCTGCATCAGCAAATTTTATACCCGCAGATTCCTCTCTATCATCTATTAATACTTCATACCCACATTCTTTAAGCTCATTGTAAAGAGAATTTGCTTTTTCATACACATCTTTATTCTTCTGGTTTAAAGCAACAATATGAATTTCAAAAGGAGATACAGTTATAGGCCAGATTATCCCTTTATCATCATTTGATTCTTCAACAATACTCCCTGCTAATCTTCCAACACCTATCCCATAACAACCCATCACAGGATAAAATGATTTACCATTTTCATCCAGCACTCTTACATCATATGATTTTGTATATTTATCCCCCAATTGAAAGATATTTCCAATCTCTATTCCTCTTGTAACCTTTAAAGGTAAACCACATTCGGTACATAAGTCTCCTTCAAGGACTTCTGCAAAACTTTCAATTTTTAAATTTTTATAATTAGCTTTGTCTACATCTCTGGAAAAATTAAAATTAAGATAGTGAAATCCTTCTTTATTTGCTCCAGCGACAAGATTATTGGATTCAAGCACTGTTTTATCTACAATTATATTCAAATTTTTATCTACTCCAAGACAGGAAGCATATCCAGGTACTGCTCCGATCTTTGTTATTTCATAATTTTCAGCAAATCTTAAATATGCTGTATTCAACAATTTTTTTAGTCTTGTCTCATTTACTTCTCTATCTCCTCTTATCATTACCAAATATATATTATTTTTATCATCAGCATAAAATACTGCTTTAACAGTTTTTGTTTTTGGTAAATTTAAGAAATTTGCCACCTCTTCAATTGTTTTTTTATTTGGAGTTTCAACAATTTCTAAAGGTTTTAACTGCTCTTCATTATTTATTATCTTAGCAATAGCTACTTCCTTATTAGCTTTATAACCACATGAATCACAATATACTATAGTATCTTCTCCCGATGGGACAAGCAGCATGAATTCATGAGATACCCTTCCACCCATCATTCCAGGATCAGACTGAACTGCGATGAAGTTCTTTAGCCCAGCTCTTTTGAATATTTTTTCATAGGCTTCATATACTCTTTGATAATATTTATTTAAACATTGTTCATCTTTATGAAATGAATAGCCATCTTTCATTGTAAATTCTCTTACTCTTATAATTCCACCACGGCATCTTGGCTCATCTCTGAATTTTAATTGAATTTGATATACCATAGCGGGTAACTGTCTATATGATGAAAGCTCTGTTTTAGCTAAAAAAGAAACAGCTTCTTCATGAGTCATTGCCAGAACCATTTCTTTTTCCCATCTATCTGAAAACCTTAATAATTCTTCTTTTATAGCCTGATATCTTCCAGTTTTTTCCCACATTTCTTTTGGCTGGGTTAATGGCATCAAGATTTCCTGTCCATCTATAGCATTCATCTCTTCTCTAATTATTTCTGAAATTTTCAACAATACTTTCTGCAATAGTGGTAAATAGGAATAAATTCCAGTAGCATTTTGTCTTAAATATCCACCTCTAACAAGAAGTTTATGAGAAATAAGTTCAGCATCTTTTGGATCTTCTTTTATTCTTGTCCCAAATAAGTATTGAATCTTCATTTTTTTCCCCTATTCATTAATTAAATAAAACATGATATTTTTATAAATTTTTATTCTAAAAAATTATTTAATAAGTTTCAACTTGCTTTCCAGCTGATTTAATATTACTTCGTATTCTGCGAGGTCACTCTTTGTCTTTTCGATGATCTCAACTTTTGCCTTAGCTAAAAATTCCTTTGAGTTTAATTTTTGTAATAGTCTTTCTTTACTATCTTTTATTTTATTTATTTCTTTTGTTAATCTTTCAACCTCTTTTTCTATATCAACAATTCCATCAATTATTAAAAAAATAGAAGTGTTTTTTACAACAGAAGTAGAAAATTTTCCTTTGGGTTCTTCCTCGATAAAAATAATATCCTTAAATTGAGCTAAAAATTTTATAGATTCCTTTTCTTTTTCTATCAAGAGTTTTTCTTCTTTTTCAGTTGTTTTAAACATAAAACTTAAATCTTTTCTTGTATGAATATTTAATTCGGCTTTCATAGTTCTAATACTTGTAATTAGTTGTTCAATAAACTCGAATTCTTTTATAGCTATTTCATCTATCATCTTTTCATCTGGTTGTGGGTATTTCTCATTTGCTAAAATTTTTCCTTTATTTTCATTTAAAGATTGAAATAATTTTTCTGAAATGAATGGCATCATAGGATGAATAATTTTTAATATCGATAATATTAAGAATTTTAAAATTTCAGATTTTCTTTCTTTTAATTCTTCATCTTTACCAAATAAGAATGGTTTACAACTTTCTATATACCAATCACAAAAATCATGCCAGACAAAGTTATAAATATATTGAGCAATAAATTGTATTTTGTAAGATTCATAATAATGATCAAGTTGTTTCAGAACCTGATTCAACCTTGCCAATATCCATTTATCATATAAATCATAATTAGCAAAGTCAATCTGATTATCAATTCCATTAGCAGAAATTATATAAGGATAAGCAAATCTGAAAGCATTCCACAATTTATTTGCAAAGTTTCTTCCCATTTCAAATTTTAATGGGTCAAGATTAATATCCTGACCATCTGTTGATAGATATATTAAAGTAAATCTTAATGGATCGGCTCCATATTGTTTTACAATATCAATAGGATCTATTCCATTACCCAAAGATTTAGACATTTTCCTACCAAATTTATCTCTTATTAAAGGAGTAAGATAAATATCATAAAATGGGGTTTTACCTAAAAATGTGGAACCAGCGATTACCATTTTTATTACCCAGAAAAATAAAATATCATAACCAGAAACTAATAAATTTGTAGGATAAAAATATTCTAACATATCTGTTTTTTCAGGCCAACCAAGTGTAGAAAAAGGCCACAACCATGAAGAAAACCATGTATCCAAGACATCTTCATCCTGTCTAATACTATTGCTATTACATTTAGGGCAACTGGTTACTTTATCCTCAGAAACCATGATTTCATGACATGTATCGCAATAATATACAGGTATTCTATGTCCCCACCATAGTTGTCGAGAAATACACCATTCTTTTAAGTTATCTATCCAATCAAAGTAAATTTTTTCCCATTTCGAAGGATATATTTTAATTGTTCCTTCTTCAACATATCTTCTTGCCTCTTTTGAGATTGCTTTTAAATTTACAAACCATTGGTCAGAAAGCATTGGCTCTATTGAAGTATCACATCTTGAGCAATGCCCGACAGAATGTCTATATGATTCTATCTTAACAAGATAATTTTCAATTTCAAGATGCTGTAAAATCTTTTCTCTACATTTATATCTATCAAGGGCTTTATAATCATCAGGAATATCTCCTGTCATAATTCCCTTTTTATCTATCACATATAATAATGGTAAATTATGTCTTTTAGCGACCTCATAATCATTTGGATCATGTGCAGGGGTAATTTTAACTGCCCCAGTACCAAAATTTGGGTCAACATAATTATCAGAAATTATCGGTATTTTCCTATTTGCTATAGGAAGTATAACTTCTTTACCAATTAGATTTTTATACCTTTTGTCTTCTGGATTTACTGCAACAGCAACATCACCCAACATCGTTTCTGGTCTTGTTGTAGCAACGATTATTTCTCCATCTCTTTCAACTAAAGGATATTTGATAAACCACAGATTAGAATTCTCCTCTACTGAATCAACTTCTTCATCTGATAGTGCTGTTTCACATCTAGGACACCAATTTACAATATATTTACCTTTGAATATCAATCCTTTTTTATATAATTCAACAAAAGCATGTATTACTGCTTTAGACATATCTTCGTCAAGAGTAAATTTCTCTTTTGACCAGTCACAACTATCACCCAGATATTTTTTTTGTTTTTCTATATGATTTTTATGTTGATTGACAACTTCCCAGACTTTGCTGATGAATTTTTCTCTTCCAAGTTTTTCTTTTGTCAAGCCTTCTTTTAAAAGCATTTTTTCGACAACATTCTGAGTAGCTATACCGGCATGATCTTTTCCCGGAATCCAGAAAACATTAAAATCTTTCATTTTCTTGTATCTTATATATAAATCCTGAATAGAGTCCTGTAAAGCATGTCCCATATGCAAAACACCTGTAACATTTGGAGGTGGCATTGGTATAACAAATTTTTCTTTATTTTTATCTATTTTAACTTTAAAAACATCATTTTTTTCCCATAAATCATAAATTTCGCTTTCGAAATCCTGTGGATTATATTTTAAATCAAAAAAATTAGTATCACTTGACATAATTCCTCCATAAGAGAATTAAATTTAAAATTTCAATAATTTAAAGAAAAATTTGTGATAAATATTAATTTTTTATTTTAAAGATTAAATTTTTTGAATCATTGTAATTATTCTTTCAGACATATCCTGAATTATTTTATCTATCCATCTAGGATGAATTTTTAATATTTCCTTAAATTCTTCTTTTGTAAATTTTAAAAATATTGAATCTTCTCTAGTAATTATAGTTGCAGAGCGAATAGTTTCTTCTAAGACCCCCATTTCTCCAAAAATATCCCCTTTTTCAAGATAAGTTAATACTTTATAAGTATCATGCATCTTTTTAGTTACAAAAACGGAGCCTTCAAGGATATAATAAACATCGGTGGATCTTTCACCTTCATTTATAATTATCTTATTTTTTTGAAATTTAATGGAATACTTTTGGATAAATTCAGATGTCAGACCTTCCTCTCCCTCAAAACCAAATTTAATAAAATCTTCTGTGATTCTTCCCATTATTTTCCCTTTATTAATATTAAAAATTTTTTAAATTGATATTACAATGTAAAAGTTTTTTGATCTAAAAATTCTGAATTTAGGATTCTTAAAAATGAAGATAAAGATCTTATCGAATAT
This sequence comes from uncultured Brachyspira sp., assembly GCA_964454835.1. Lineage (GTDB taxonomy): Bacteria > Spirochaetota > JAAYUW01 > JAAYUW01 > JAAYUW01 > Exilispira. The sequence continues at coordinate 26,974 of CAYVTU010000004.1, read as the reverse complement.
AAAGAAAGCTCCCAGTTAATAGATGTATTTAAGAAAAAGTCTGTCTTATTCCATATATATACAATAGTATTTTCTTCAGCTAATGCGTCTATTAATCTATCATTTAATACAATGGATTCATCTATTCCAAAAATCTCGCCTCTTTGTCTATAAACCTTGATTTTGTCACCATTCTTCTTATTAATTCTTAGGGTAACCAATCCATCTTTTATATAATAAATCGCATCCTCTTGAATTTTATCACCTCTTTTATATATTGTTGAACCTCTTTCATAAAAAACTTCTTTTCCATCTTTAAACAAATTCTCAACTTGAAAACTCATCTTTTACTCCTATAAAACTCAATATTTAAATATCGATAAAATTTACTCCTTTGAAAATATAAAACATAAAAATAATATCTTCTCTAAAAATAATATTAGCACATTTTTTAAATAATTAAAATTTTAAGGAAATAAAAAAAAAGGGCGTCCTCAAAAATTTGGACAGCCCCTTTATACTACCATTTTAATATTGGTTCTTTTGCTGCCTTAACTTCATCTAACCTTTTAACAGGAGTTTTTGTTGGGGCATTATGTAAAATTTCTGGATTTTCTTCAATTTCTTTAACTATATTTTCAATAATTGATATAAAATAGTCTAAAGTCTCTTTAGATTCTGTTTCTGTCGGTTCTATCATCAATGCTTCTGGTACAATTAAAGGGAAATATATTGTTGGAGGATGGACTCCATAATCAAGCATCCTTTTTGCTATATCTAAAGTAGAAACATTATACCTTTCTTTAATTTCTTTTCCACTGAGAACAAACTCATGTTTACATATAGTATCATAGGCTATTTTTATTATTTTAGATAATTTTACTCGTAAATAATTTGCGTTTAATACAGCTTTTTCAGCCACATCTTTTAAGCCTTTTTGTCCCATCGTTAAAATATAAGTATAAGCTCTTACCATGACTGCTACATTTCCATAAAACCCAGAAACTCTTCCTATTGATTCTTTTCTATCATAGGATAATTTATATTTATTATCTTCAAAAACAATATCTGGAATTGGTAAAAATTTTACAAGTTTTTCATTGACCATAATAGGACCACTTCCTGGTCCTCCACCACCATGAGGAGTCGAGAAAGTCTTATGAAGATTTAAATGAACAACATCAAAATTCATATCTCCTGGTCGAACTTTCCCAAGAATTGCATTAAAATTAGCTCCATCATAGTAAAGCAATCCACCTGCATCATGTATTATTTTTGCAATCTCGATTATATTTTTCTCAAAAAGTCCCAGAGTATTTGGATTTGTAAGCATTAATCCAGCAAGATCGGGACCAACATGTTTTTTAACTTCTTCAATAGAAACAAGTCCGTTGATATCTGATTTTAGTTCAACAACTTCAAAACCTGCAATATGGGCAGAAGCTGGATTAGTTCCATGTGCAGAATCAGGAACAAGCAGTTTTGTCCTTTTTTCTCCTAAAGAATTGAAATATGCTTTAAATATTTTCATACCTACAAATTCACCATGGGCTCCAGCAAATGGTTGTAATGTCCCCCATTTCATACCAGTTATTTCTGCAAGTGATTTCAATAATTTAAATTGCAACTCTAATATACCTTGAATAGTATCTTCAGGTTGTAAAGGATGAATATTTGTAAAACCTTCGAATTTTGATGTCTCTTCATTTATTTTTGGATTATATTTCATAGTACATGAACCTAATGGATAAAAGCCAAGATCAACACCAAAATTTTTTTTAGATAATTCAGTAAAATGCCTTACCACATCTACTTCAGATAACTCCGGAATATTTCTTTCATTTGATGATAAAATTTGTTGAGGATATAAGGAAGTAATTGATTTTTGAGGAATTTTAGTCTCAGGTAAAATATAACCAATTCTTTGAGGTTTTGATATTTCTTTTAAAAGCCTTGTCATATAATATCCTCCACTGTTTTACAATAAAGATCAATTTCATCTTTTGTTCTTTTCTCAGTAGCTGCAATTAAAACTGAATTTTTAAAATCACTTCCTAGAATTGGCTCTAATGAAATTCCTCCAAAAATTCCAGATTTTTTAAGTTTTTCTAATATTATATTTGCATCTTTATCAAACTTAAAGACAAACTCGTTGAAATATGGTTGATTAAATAATATTTTACCAAGTTTTTTTTCTGTAAGCTTTTCTTCCAAATAATGAGCAGCAGAAATAGATCTTTTTGCAACTTCTAAAAGCCCTTTTTTCCCTATAACACTCATATACACTGTTGAAGCAAGAGCCATTAGCGCCTGATTTGAGCAAATATTTGAAGTCGCTCTTTCTCTTTTAATATGCTGTTCTCTGGCTTGCAATGTGAGAACAAATCCTCTACTGCCATCTTTATCTACTGTCTGACCAACTATTCTACCAGGCATTTTTCTTAAAAAATCTTCTTTGGCTGCCATAAAACCGGCAGATGGTCCTCCGAAATATTGAGGTATTCCAAATGGTTGTAAATCTCCTATTGCTATATCAGCATCCCATTCTTTCTGGTTCTTAAATATGGATAAACTCATAGGATTAGAAGATATTATAAAAATTTTCTTATTTTCTTTTAATATTTTTCCTATTTCTGAAAAATCTTCTATAATACCCAGAAAATTTGGTGATTGAGCAATGAAACCTGCAACTTTTTCCGTTATCTTTGAACTCAAATCATCTTTATCGATTCTTCCATTTTTACTTTTAACTTCAACTATTGATATATCTAGCCCTAAAAAATAAGTCTTTAACACCGATTTTGTAAAAGGATGCAAATACTCAGATATTAAGATTGTATCAGATTTTTTTACACTATTTAAAGCCATGACAGCTGCTTCAGATGCTGCTGTATGCCCATCATATAAAGAAGCATTTGAGACATCTAAACCTGTTAATTCACATATTAAAGATTGAAACTCAAATATTGATTGTAAAGTTCCCTGCGAAATTTCAGCTTGATAAGGAGTATATGAGGTATAAAACTCGCTTCTAGAAATTATATGTTGAACTACTGCAGGTATTATATGATCATAACATCCACCACCTAAAAAAGATATAGCTGTTTTATTTTTATCTGATAACAACTTCAATTCTTTATATACATCAAACTCAGACATAGGATCATGTATATTTAAGTGATTTTTTAATCTAATATTTTGAGGAATATCTGCAAAAAGATCATCTATAGATTTAACCCCAATATCTGAAAGCATTTTTTCTACTTCTTCCGAAGTATGAGGTATGTATGGGTGCATATTATCTCCTTAGTGAGATCCTTCTGTCTCACAAAATTCTTCATATTGATCAGCATCCATCAACTCATTAATTTCAGATGGATTATTTAACTCCACGGCATAAATAAATGCATCATAAGGCTTATGATTTATCAATTCTGCATCATCTTCAAGATCTTCGTTTACTTTAATAATAGTTCCACTTACCGGTGAAAATATTGGAGAAGCTGCTTTTACAGATTCAATGTTGCTTACTTCATCTCCTTTTGAAATTTCGGAATCTAATTCAGGAAGCTCAACGTATACTATATCTCCCAATGCATGTTGAGCAAAATCGGTAATACCTACATAAGCTACGCCATCATCAACTCTTACCCATTCATGAGTTTTAGAATACTTAAGTGTTTTTAAAATTTCCATGTTTCCTCCAGATTTTTATCTTTAGTAATATACATAAATAATTTTTAAAAAAGAAAAGTATTTTATCAATTATCTTTTTTAGTATTTTTATAAAAAGGGGTCTTTACTATTATAGCTTTTTTAAGCTTACCATGTATTTCCACATAGACTTCATCATTCAATTTCAATGAACTTTCAATCAAAGCTAAAGCTACGTTTTTATCGAGCATCGGAGAGTATGAACCAGTTGTTATGAAACCTATTTCTTTTGAGTCTTTAAATACTTTATAATTACTTCTTGGAACACCTTTATCAAGCATTTCAAGACCTTTAAGAGATCTTGCTACTCCATTTTGAGCTTGATTTAGTAATTTTTCTTTACCAATAAAATTTTCTTTTTCTAATTTGACAAAAAATTTTAATCCAGCTTCGATTGGTGTTATTTCTTTACTTATTTCATGCCCATATAAAGGTAGTTTTGCCTCAAATCTCAATGTATCTCTACAGCCTAATCCACATGGTAAGACTCCATCAACTCTAGTTTTTTCATAAATATAATCCCATACTCTTTTACCCTGATCAGAATTCACATATATCTCAAATCCATCTTCTCCTGTATAACCCGTCCTGGAAACAATGCAATCTATTCCATTAATTTGAATAGGGTCCTTAAAGTGAAAAAATTTTATTGAAGAAAGATCAAAATTAACATATTTTTGTAAAATCTGCTCAGCTTTTGGTCCTTGAAAAGCTATTTGAACTATTTCAGGTGAAATATTTTCAATAGAAACTGAACAATTTTTATTCGATTTAATCCAATCAAAATCTTTATCGACATTTGAAGCATTAACTACAAGTAGATACTTTTTACTCGAATATTTGTAAACCAAAAGATCATCTACAACACCTCCATCTGGATAGCACATAAGAGTATATATTACCTGGTTGACTTCCATTGATTTTACATCATTTGTAACTAAATAATCAACATATTTTTCTGCATCAGGTCCTTCTACTATTATTTCTCCCATATGAGAAACATCAAACATACCTGCATTTTTTCTCACTGCCATATGCTCAGCAATTATTCCAGCTTCAAATTGAACAGGTAGTTCCCATCCTCCAAAATCTACAAATTTTGCTCCTATATACTTAGAATATGAATCATATAAAGGAGTTCTTTTCAACTGTGTATTTTCCATTTTTTCTCCTTTTTTATTTCATTTTGAATAAATGATAAATTCCTTTATTTTTTTCATCCACTTTTTATTCAATAATTCCTTTATATAGAGGGAACTTCTGACATAATTTATTGACTTCGTTAATAACTTCATTTCTAGTTTCTTCATTTTTCCCTGTTAGAACTTTATTTATTAAAGAAGCAATTATTTTCATTTCACTTTCTCCCATCCCTCTAGTGGTCAGCTGAGGTGTTCCAAGTCTAATTCCAGATGCCACTGTTGGAGGATTTGGGTCAAATGGTATTGTGTTTTTATTACAAGTTATATGCGCATCATCTAACATTGTCTCAGCTTCTTTTCCAGTAACTCCTTTTGATGTAACATCCACAAGCATTAAATGATTGTCTGTTCCATTTGATACAATTCTAAATCCTTCTTCTTTAAGTGATTTAGCCAAAATTTGAGCATTTTGTAGAATTTTCTTCTGATAAATTTTAAATTCATCTGACAAAGCTTCCTTAAATGCAACAGCTTTTGCAGCTATTACATGCATTAATGGTCCTCCCTGTATTCCGGGGAAAATTGTTTTATTTACTAATTTACTTAACTCAGGATCATTTGTCAGAATCATCCCTCCTCTAGGGCCTCTTAATGTTTTATGAGTAGTTGTGGTTACAAAATGAGCAAATTCACATGGATTTGGATGAAGACCAGTTGCGACAAGACCAGCGATATGGGCCATATCAACCATTAGATAAGCTCCTACACTATCCGCAATCTCTCGTAATTTTTTAAAATCAAGAATTCTTGGATAAGCCGAAGCTCCAGCAACAAGCATTTTTGGCTTAACTTCTTTTACCTGAATAGCTAATTGATCATAATCAATTTGTTCTGTAACTTTATCTACGCCATAGTGCACTACATTGAAAAAAATACCCGAAAAATTTACAGGTGAACCATGAGTTAAATGCCCTCCATGAGATAAATCCATACCCATTATTATATCACCTGGTTTTAATACAGCAAAATAAACACCCATATTTGCCTGACTTCCAGAATGAGGTTGAACATTGGCAAATCTAGAATTAAAAAGCTGTTTTGCCCTTGATCTAGCTAATTCTTCAGCTTCATCAATATATTCACAACCACCATAATATCTTCTTCCAGGATAACCTTCAGCATACTTATTGGTCAAAACTGAGCCTTGAGCCTCAAGGACAGCTTTAGAAACAGCATTTTCTGATGCAATTAATTCAAGTTTTTCTTCCTGTCTTTTTAATTCTCTATGAATTACATCATAAATTTCTGGATCAACTTCTTTTAATGGTCTTCCAAGGATATTCATTTTTACCCCTTTTTTTAATGTTATTAACCTTAAAACTTATGTCAAGAAAAATTAAGAAAAAATTAAATTTACCTAATAATATTTTGCACACCTTTTTTTTGTATATATGAAACAACCTGTCTATATATGTTTAAATCTGCTGAAGAAGCTTTCAAATCAGCTTTCAATAATTTCAACAATTCACTTAAATATGGTGAATTTAAAATTTCTTTTCTTTTTATTTCATCTAAATTTTGAATAAAAGCTATCTTCATATGATTTTCTATTAAAAAACTGACTTTCATAATTAAATCTGGATAAAATCGAAAATATTCAGAAATTTTTCGTAAATATTTTTTTGCAAGATTTGATGATATTATGGCATGATTAGGATATTTAGGCTGATCTTCTTTTGTCCTATAATTCATTGTTTCTATTTTCCCTATATCATGTAAAATAGCTGATATTTTTAATGAAAAATCATTATACTCAACTTCAATTGCTGTTAAGATTAGATGATCATATAAAGATCCTTCAGGATGATATTCCTTTGATTGTAAATGATATTTACAATTTTCAAGAACTGGAAAAAATTCATTGAAAAAATCTAATTTTGATAACTCTTTTATCAATATTTTTGATTCATAAGATGTTAATGCAAAGAAAAGGATAGATATTTTAAAAATAAAAGAATTTTTCATCGATTCGATTCTTTTAAATATTATTAAAATTAGTTTATTCAAAAAAGAATCATCTATATATCCCTTCCCTTTCATCGACTCAAGATTTTCGGTAACATAATTATTTTTTGCATCTCTATCGCTTTTAATATTTTTAATATTATCTAATCTGCTTTTTGCATATTCAAAATATCTTATCCCTGAATTTTTATTCATATCTTTTTTATTTTCTTTATTAATAAAAATATCAAAATTCATTTTAATATTTTTAATAGTACCTGTTGTCACATCATAGATCAATGGTATTTGTAAAGAAAAATCAGATATGCTGCTAACAAAATCTATAATTTCATCGTAATTATTCATGCTTAATTTTTTGTTAAATTGTAATATAAAAAACAATTCATCATGATATTTAAATGAAAAGGAAAAAGGGTATATTTGAATGTTCTGAACATCATCAAAATTTTTGTAAATAAAAGAAATCTCAATATCAGATAGTATTAAAAAATACTGAGGAATCTTTTTATCGAGCATGCAAATTGCTGTTTCTCCAATACAATATATTTTATTTGGTTTTATCAAATTTTGTAGATCACTTAAAAACAATTTAACTTCGCTAATATGATTAAATAACATAATAATTCCTAAATCTTTTTACATCTATAAACAAAACTTTACCATATTCCATTTGCAATATTGAATAAATAGAATATTTAAAAATCATGGTAAATGAAATCAATAAATTTGGTTATTGCGGTAAAAACTGCTTTAACTGCCCAAGTTTCATTGAATCACGATGTGATGGGTGCAAATTTATTTCAGTAAATACTAAAAATTCGAATTCTTTGCCTGAATGTCAGAATTGCAATATAAAGTTTTGTGCTGAAAAAAAAGGAATATCCTTTTGCTTTTTATGTCCAAAATTTCCTTGCCAATTTTTCAGCTTTTTATCTCAGGATGAAATAACTAAAATTTATGAACAAAAATCAGTAATTTGTGATTCTGACGAATCTTTTAGCAAAAAAAATTATTAAATCTTATTCTTACTCTTTTTGCTTTTTTATTTAATTAATTTTAGTTCTACCTTATCATTATTTAAGTCTAATATTATATATGATGATTCATCTGCAAGGTACCCCGAAGCAGTGCCTGGATTTGCAAGAATTGAAGAATTCACTTTTTTAACCATTCTTTGATGTGTGTGACCATAAAAAACATAGTCATAACTATTGGATTTTGCTAATTTCTCTGCTAAATCTGGTTTATGAATTGAAAATATTTTTTTACCATTAATTATTTCATCAAAATAGTCTAAATAAAACTCCAGGTTATATTTATCACATTTTGATCTAATTAATTCAATATCACCATCGTTATTTCCTTTTATTAAAATAATTCTTTCGCTTTTCATATTTTTTCTGACTTCATTAAAAATTTGTTCTATAAAAAATGGAGATATAAAATCTCCTAAATGCACTATGATATCGGGTTTTTCCTGGTTAATTGCATTTATTATTGATGGTAATATGCTTAATCTATCATGTGTATCGGAAAAAATAAATAACTTCATTTTTTTCCCTTTTATTAATTTTTAAAATTATTAAAATAATAATATTTTTTTATTTTTTTATAAATTACTCTTCACAATTATCAAAATTCTTCTACATATTAATTAATTTCAATTAGTTCATAGGAGATATTACCTATTTCTAATTCTTCACAATATTTTAAAAGTTTATTATAATCAATTGTATGGTATAATAGAGAGAATTTATCTTCCTTTTCTCTGTTTTCAATTTTGTCATTTTCATGGTTAAAGTAGATTTTTTCATTTTTAATTAAATCGACCGATGCTTTATCAATTGCAACTGGGTCGTAGCTAGCTAAAATTCCTATATTAGAAGTTATATTAAATCTTGAGTAATCCATACAATCGCAATCAGGAGTTACATCCATTATAAAATTAAAATATAATTTAGGTTTTACATAATCAATTAGTATTGCTTTAATAACATCTCCCATTTTTTCTAGAAAAATATCAATAGATTCATTCCATAATATTTTTATAGCTTTTGAAGGGCATATTGTAATGCAGTCTGCACAGCCTATACATAAATCTTTGGAAAATTGTGCTTTACCATCAATAATTTTAATTGCACCTGCGGGACAATATTTAAGACATAATCCACAACCAATACATCTTTCGGATAATGGTTGAGGTTTTACATCTCCATGCATTTGCTGTTTTGTCGATCTGGTAGCTAAACCCATAGCGATATTTTTTAATGCACCACCAAAACCCGCTAGCATATGACCTTTTACATGAGAAACAACGACCATTCCATCTGAAAAAGCTATATCTCCTGCATATTTTATATTCTTAAAATATTTTGAAAAAGGAGTTTCGACTTTTACAAAATTATTTGATTTAATACCATCTGATATGATTATTGGGCATCCAATAGAATCATAACCAAAACCATTATATACTGCTGCATTTAAGTAATCCACTGCATTTGATCTCTGTCCAACATATAAGGTAGTTGTATCTGTTAGAAAAGGTTTTAGCTTATTTTTTTTAAGATTTTCCACAATTCTTCTTATAAATATTGGTCTAACATATGTAGTATTACCTATTTCCCCCATATGTAATTTAATAGCAACAATATTGTTTTTTTGATCTATTTTCAAAGGAAGAAACTTAAAAATTGAATCTATATAATCCAATAATGAAGCTCTAGATTTTTTTAAATTAATAAAATATACTTCGCTTTTTTCTTTCATCTTATCCTCTTATTCAATTAATCAGACAATCTATCGAATTTCAACATAGCAATTTAAAAAGCATAACTTTTCAAATTGTAATTCTATGTTATATTTAAATATCCTTGTTTATATTAATTAGAATTTTTTTTATTTTTTTCAAATAAAATTTCAAAAATTAATTGTATAAATTTTTAATCAAATTACATTTTCATAATGGATTTTAAAAATAATTTTACAAAGACAATTTAATTGTGCAATGTTGTTAGTTATGTTAAATTTTCAAAAAATGTTAAAAAATTGAAAATTTATTCTTGACAAATTAAATTTAATTATTTTATTAAATTTCAAGTTTAGATAAAAAAAGTAGAAAAAATAATGATTAAATTTATTGCTTTTGATATTGATGGTGTGATTTTTGATTCCAGTAATTTTATAGAAGATGCATATAGCGAAGCAATAAATCTTTTTTGTGATAAATATCCCTCTTTGTCCTTATCAAAACCTAAAAAATCTGATATTGTTTTCCTTATTGGAAAAACCTATAAAGAAATTGTATCAGCTCTATTCCCTTATCTTGCTGATAATTACCATGATATTTTTAGGCATATTTTATTAAAGATTCTCGAAAAAAAAATTAAGAATTTTAAAGGTGAACTCTCAGAAAACTCCATTGAAATTATAAAAGAACTTTCAAACAAAGGATATTTAATTGGAACTGCTTCTAATGGTTCTTCAATTTATGGTAATGCTGTTTTAGAAACCTATGGTTTAAATGAATTTTTTAATGAAATATTATATGTCGATTTTATAAACTTTAATTCTAAAAAGGATATATTGTCTTTTTACCTTAAAAAGTACAATCTAAGCCCAAATGAGCTTTTGATGGTAGGTGATAGATTTGTAGACTATACTGCTGCAAAAGCTAATTTGGTCTATTTTTGTGGAATTGTTGGTCATGGTAATCTTTCTGAGATTACTGAATCCGACTTTATAATAAATTCACTCATTTCATTACCGACAATCCTTAGTACATTTTAGGAGGAAACATGTTCTCTAAAAAGAATTTTGCTTTTTTGATTTTTGCCATTTTTTTAATTATGATTCTTTTTCTTAGTGCATCTAGTATTCCAGGTTTAACACATTATGTTCTAGATAATGGTCTTGAACTTTTTGTTGTTGAAAATCATAATGTCCCTCTAGCGACAGTTCAAATAGCTTTTAGAACTGGCGCTATCTCCCAGGATGCGACAAACTGTGGATTATTTCATCTTTATGAACATATGTTATTTAAAGGTAACAGTAAGTTCAAAACTCAAAGCGAATTTATGGCTGCGATGAATAAGCTTGGTGCTTCCACATGGAATGGTGGAACTTCATATGAATATGTTGATTATTATTTTACAATACCTTCTTATAATCTAGAAAAAGGTCTTGAATTCTGGGCTTATGCAGTAAAAGAACCTTTATTTTTAGAAGAAGAGCTTATTCCTGAAAGAGATGTAGTTGCAAGTGAAGTTCAAGGATATCTTACTACTCCATCTCAAATATTTACATCAGCACAAAATCAAAAAATGTTTTACAAATATCCTTGGAGAAGAGATATTTCAGGTTCCATTCAGATAATTAAAAATGCAACAGTTGCTCAACTTAGAGATATCCAGAACAGATTTTATATACCAAATAATGCTTGTTTATTTGTAGGTGGAGATGTTAACCCAAAAGAAGTCTATGAATTTGCAAAAAAATATTATGGTGATTGGAAAAAAGGACAAGACCCATGGGCAAAACCTCTGGACTCACATCCAGCATTATCATCAGATGTTAATCTTATCTATCCAGACGGGACATTCTATACAAGATATGGTCTTGTAAGAATTGCTTATAGAGGTCCTGATGTTTTAAAAGATACAGCTGATACATACGCTACCGATGTATTTCTCTTTTTAGTTTCTAATCCTAATGGGAAATTTAAGAAAAATGTTTATGCAGGAAGCCCAATTTTACTTGATCCTGAATATATGGATGTATCTTATCCAACACAAAGAGACGGTGGAGTTATATATTTCTATGCATATATAGATACTGCTATTGATAATATTATTGGAGAAGTCGAAAGACTAAGAAAAGTTGTAATAGATGAATTCACAAAAGTTGCAAATGATCCAAATTATTTCACAGCTGATGAACTTGCTCTTGCTAAAACAAAACTTTCAGATAGCAACTTATTTTCTATGGAGACTCCTTCTTCCTTTATAGAAACTATTAGCTTCTGGTGGTCTACAGCAACGACAGATTATTTCTTTGGATATGAAGATAATTGCAAAAAAGTTACTATGACTGATATCCAAAATTTAATTAAAAAATATATTATTGGCAAACCAGCTGTTTTAGGATTAAGACTTCATACTAATAGATTTAATGATGATGTTCAAATGCAAAACAACATTAAAAAATATAATTATGAAGTTGTAACATCTCAAAATGCCTTTTGGTGGAATAAAAAATAGTAAATAAAAGGAGAAAATTGTGAAAAGAAATTTTATTATATTTTTATCATTAATTCTAATTTTCTCTCTCCTTTTTGCATGTGAAACTACTTCTAAAACACAGACTCAGACAACTTCTTCGACTTCAACTACAAATGCTCCAACAATTAATTATATCGATATACCATTACAATTAAATGCAAAAGAAGAAGTATTCAAAGGAGAGATTGGAGCATATGCTAAATCTCAAATACCAACATTCAAAGTTTTTACTCTAGATAATGGAATTCCCGTAATAGTAAAACTTAATCCAGCAAACAAAATTTACAATATTCAACTTGTATTAAGAGGTGGTTCTTCCCTTTCTAATGCAGAAAATGCTGGTATTGAAAAATTGATGCTTACAACTATGGCTAGAGGCTCTGCAAAATACCAGTATCAGCAAATAATTGATATACTTGATAAGACTTCATCTGGTATTTCAGCAGATGTCAATTTTGATTATTCAACTTATAGCTTAAATACAATTGATAAATATTTTAATGAAACATTACCAATCTGGTTAGATACTCTCGCTAATCCTACTTTTACTGAATCAGATTATAACAAAGCCTTGTCAGAAATGAAAATGTACGAAGAAGATACTAGATCTAGCCCATACACTTTAGGCATATTAAAACTTAATCAGGAATTTTTTAAAAACACTCCATATGCAGCATCTCCTGATGGTACATCTTATTCATTAAGGAAAATGACATTAGATAAAGTCAAAAAATATTATCAAGATTATTTTTCCTCCAATAGAATGTTTATTATAGCTGTAGGAAACTATAATGTTGATGAATTAAAAGCCAAATTAAATAAAGACCTTAATGTTATTAAAAATAATAATGTTAAATTTCCTGAACCATTTTCATTCGCAGGAAAAGTTAAAAATCAGTTATTAAAAGTTAATTTTACTCAATCAACCGATGTTACTTATATTAGAGGTGATTTTGCAGCTCCTTCTATGTCAAGTGAAGAATATTTACCTTTCGCTATCGCTATGGAAATGTTTAGCGATTTATTATTCTCAATTGTTAGAGAAAAATACTCTGCTTGTTACACACCAATGGCTTATACAAGAACATTCCTTTCTGCATATGCTTCAATAGTTATTTATAAGTGCTCAAAAACATCTAATATTAAGAAATATATTGATGAAGCAGCAACTCCTCTTCTACAGGGTATGTGTCTTAACCAAGATCCACAAATTAAAGATAAATTTGCTCCAATTGAAAATGTCCTTGAAATATACAAACAACTTTTTATTAATAGAACTTTCGAAAAACAACAGACAAATGCTGCTATAGCTGGTCAGGTAATACTTTCAACCCTTCATTATGGAGATTACCGCTATTATCTTTTAGATATTGATAGAGTACAAAAGGTTACTCCTGCTCAAATCAAAGATGTAATAAAAAAATATCTTATTTCTCTTCCTATAATGTGGATGGTTTCTGGTGATCCAAATCAGATTTCTCTATTAAATCCACCCGACTGGACATATCTTGGTTCAAAATAATTAATTTTACTATTTTTCTAATAAAAAGGGCTATCCAGATTTTGGATAGCCCTTTTTTAATAATCACTATTATTTTGATTATTTTTTTTAATATATTATAAATTTAATATATGAAAGCAATTACATTTATAATTGGTTCAGAAATATTAGATGGAAAAACAATAGATACAAATTCAATTTCGCTTTTTAATTATTGTTTAAGTTATGGTATAAAAATAGAAAAAAAAGTAATTCTTCCAGATACTAAATCTGTAATATCTAAAAACATAAGAAATGAAATTAATTACTATGATCTTTTTTTTATTTTAGGAGGACTTGGACCAACTTTTGATGATGTTACTATTGATAGTGTAGCAGAAGCTTTAAACCTTAAAGTAAGCTCAGACAAAAATCAAGAAAAAAAAATATTAAATTTGCTTAATTCAAGAAATATATATAACCCCGAATTAATTAAATTAAATTTAAGACAGGCAAGATACATTGGGCAATCATTAAAAAATGATTTAGGTTATTCAGTTGGTTCTTATTTTATCTTTGATAATAAAGGTGTAAAGAAACATTTTTTCCTTTTACCTGGTCCAAAAAATGAATTTGAAAAGATGATGAAATCCGAATTATCATCTATATTAATCAAGTTTAGCGACCAACAAATATTTCAAAAAAACTTATATGTATATAACATTTCTGAAAGTAAATTAAATAACATACTCACTGATTTAAATCTTAAAACTTTTTATGGAATATATGCAAAAGATTATATTAAAATCTTGACATTTGAATCCAATAAATATGAAGATATTTTTTCAGATATAAAAAAAATATCTGAACATGAATCTGTGCTTGGTTTTTATATAAATGAAATAAATAATAAATTTAATTTTTTTGATAGAAAAGTAGATAAAAAAAATTTTTCTACTGATAATGATCTGATTATCACAGATGATATTGAATTTGGCAAAATTTTCTTTGATTTTTTAAGTTATAAAAATTTAAGCTTTTCTTCTGCAGAATCAATTTCTGGGGGTTTACTTTCCCATATTTTTACTTCTTTTCCTGATGCATCCAAATATTTTCGAGGTTCTGTTGTTTGTTATAGTGATTATTCTAAAATTAAAATATTAAATATAGATGAAGATTTTTTAAATAAACATGGTTCAGTATCACCTGAAATTACTTCTTTATTATCTAAAAATAGCAGAAAACTTTTTCAATCTGATTTTTCTATTGCAATAACTGGATATGCAGGATCTTATTTAGGTTATGAAAAATATCCAGTTGGCACATGTTTCATTTCTATTACCTCAAATTCCAATGAAAAACAACTAAATATAAATAATGAAATAACCGAAATTTATAATCTTCAATTAAAAGGCAATAGACATACAATTCAGAATTTATCAGTAATATTTACCATGTTTCTTGCAATTTACCATTTATATGATTAAAAATTATTAAGCTGGTATTAAATATGGTTTTCTCATAAAAATTTTTTAATTTTCATAAAAATTTAGGAGGAAATAGATGGGTATTTACAAATCTTATGATATTCGCGGTATTTATGGAAATGAATGGAATAAAGATACTGCTTATAAAATTGGTAATTTTATTCCTCAGATTTTTAATATTGATAAGGTTTTAATAGGTAGAGATTGTAGGCTTTCCTCTAATGAAATTTTTGATTCTCTTTCATCTGGTTTCATAGATGCTGGTGTTGATGTCTATAACGCGGATTTGACCACTACACCAATGATATATTTTGGAACTTCATATTTTAACTTTCCATTTTCAATAATGATAACAGCAAGCCATAATCCAAAAGAATATAATGGTTTAAAAATTTCTGGACAAAATTCTATACCAATTGGTTATGAGACAGGAATTAATAAGATTGAAGATGCTATTGTAAATAATAGACTTAATATTATTAAAAAGGACAAAAAAGGTAAAATAATAAATCATAAATATTATGATGATTATTCATCATTTTTAAAAAAGTACAAATATCCAAATCTTTCTATAAAATATGTAATAGATTTTTCAAATGGTATGGCTTCTTTATTTTTTCAAAGTTTATTTTCTGAAGTAAAAAAAGTAATAAATTATGATATAAATGGTAATTTCCCTTCTCATGAACCTAACCCATTAGAAGAAGAAAATAGACATCAAATTGTTGAGCTCGTTAAAAAAGAAAATGCAGATATTGGGATTATTTTTGATGGTGATGCAGATAGAGTTATGTTTATAGATGAAAAAGGTAAATTTATCCCACCTGATTTAATAATCGGACTTTTAGGAATGTATTATAAAGATAGAAAACCCTTCAATATTCTTTATGATATTAGAACATCAAAATCAGTAGATATTTTTTTAAGAAGTCTTGGAGCTCAAACATTCATGTGGAAAGTAGGCCATGCTTATGCTAAAAGAAGATTAAAAGAAATAGATGGAATTGTTGGTGGAGAATTAGCTGGTCACTATTACTATAAAGATTTTTATTTTTGCGATTCTGGATTATTAACTTCTTTAATTGTTCTAGATATGATTCAAAAACTAAAGAAAGAAAATATTTCCCTTTCAAATTGGATTGAAAAAATTTCTCTATATCATAACTCAGGTGAAATTAATTTTAAGATTAATAATAAAAAAGAAGCGATAGAAGATGTTATTAAAACAATTTCTTCAAAATATAATATTATTAATAAATATGATTTTGATGGTTATAGAGTTGAATTTGATTCCTGGTGGTTTAACATTCGATCTTCAAATACTGAACCTCTTTTAAGACTTATAATTGAAGCAAAAGATGAATCCTTATTGAAAGATAAATTAAATGAAATAAGTTCAATTATAAAAAAATATAGTTGAATTTTAATGTTTCTGTTGTAATTAAAGAAAAAAGGAAAAAATATGGATTTTGCTAACAATGAATTTATTAAGGTAAGAATTCAAAAAATCGAAGAATTACGAAATTTAGAAAAAATAGTATATAAAAATAAATTTGAGAAAGATGGGAATATAGAAAAAATAGTTTCTTGCAATATAGGAGAAAATGTTTCTGCTGCTGGTAGAATTATTTCCATTAGAGAATTTGGAAAACTTATTTTTTTCCATATCCAGGATTTTTCTGGGAAAATTCAAGTAGCTATTGATACAGCGACTGTTGGAGAAGAAAAGTTAAATTATTTTAAAAAATTTGTAGATATTGCAGATTTTATCGGTGTTAAAGGGCAAATTATTCTTACAAAGACCGGAGAAAAAACTATTCAAGCTAATTCATTTATTTTGCTTTCTAAGGCTATAAGACCTCTTCCCGAAAAATGGCATGGTATAGCTGATACAGAGACAAAATATAGGCAGAGATATCTTGATCTTGTTATAAATCCAGATTCAATGAAAAGATTTTTAAAAAGAAGTAAACTTATTTCAACTATAAGAAATTTCCTTGAAAATAATCAGTTTATTGAAGTTGAAACTCCTATTCTTCAAAATAAAAAATCTGGTGCTCTTGCAAAACCTTTTGTAACCCATCATACCGCTTTAGACACAGATTTATTTTTAAGAATTTCACCTGAAACTTACCTTAAACGATGTATTGCTGGTGGATTTGATAGAGTATACGAGTTTGCTAAATCTTTTAGAAATGAAGGTATTGACCCTTCTCATCTACAGGAATTCACCTTGCTAGAATTTTATGCTGCTTACTGGGATTACAGACAACTTATGAAATTTACTCAACAGTTGATTCAACACTGCATACTTACGATGAATAATTCTATGAAAATAACCTATAAAGGTCAGGAAATAGATTTTTCTGGTGAGTGGCCTATCTATTCATTTAGGGAACTTTTGATACAACATGCTGATATCGATATTAACCAATTCCCTTCTACCGAGTCATTAAGAGCAGAAATTAAAAGGAAAGGTATACAGATTGAAGATATAGACAAACTTGGTAGAGGTAACTTAATAGATCAACTTTATAAAAAAGTAGCAAGACCGAAGATGATTAACCCACAATTTTTAATTAATCATCCAATTGATTTATCTCCTCTTGCTAGAAAAAGTGATAATAATGATTTAGAAACAGATAGATTCCAATTGGTTGTTAATACATGGGAAATTGTTAATGCATATTCAGAGCTTGTTGATCCACTAGACCAAAGGCAAAGATTTGAGCAACAGGCTAAAGCTCACGCTGAAGGCGATGAAGATGCTTTAGAAATGGATGAAGATTTTTGTTTATGTGTAGACCACGGATTACCACCAATTGCTGGTTGGGGTATGGGTATTGATAGATTTATGGCTTTGATTACTGATTGTGAAAATTTAAAAGATGTCGTTCTATTCCCTCTTATGAGACCTATTGAATCCGAGGATAAAGAAGAACAGAAATTCCCAAATTTAACTAAAGCATCAATTGACCGAAAAAGTGCATTTGAGTTTCTTAAAAAGAATATATCATCTGATTCTTTAATAAAACATAGTCTGGCATCAGCAGCTGTCATGGAGGGACTCGCTGAATATTTTAATCAAGATAAAGATAACTTTTATCTAGCTGGTTTGCTTCATGATATTGATTTCGAGATGATTGATAACAGATTTGAATTGCATGGTATACAATCTATGGATTTATTAAAACCATTGAAACTCGATGAAAATATTTTACATGCAATACAATCTCATAACGAAGAATTCACCAAAATTAAAAGAACTAATAATTTAGACTTTGCATTAACTGCTGCTGAATCTGTAACAGGGCTAATTTCAGCCACTGCTTTAATATTACCTAGTAAGAAGTTATCTGATGTTCAAGTGGAATCTGTCATTAAAAGAATGAAGAAGAAAGATTTTGCTAAAAATGTAAATAGAGACTCCATAATGATTATTGAAAAAACAGGTTTAAAACTTGAAAAATTTGTGGAAATTGCAATCAACTCAATGCAAAAAATTGCTAATGAA
This sequence comes from uncultured Brachyspira sp., assembly GCA_964454835.1. Classification (GTDB taxonomy): domain Bacteria; phylum Spirochaetota; class JAAYUW01; order JAAYUW01; family JAAYUW01; genus Exilispira. Next base: position 8,357 of record CAYVTU010000004.1, on the reverse strand, counting down.
TTAGGATTATAAATTTTTTCAATTATTTTTATTTATATACTATGGATATCTTGTCCTTTCATGAAGATGATTTTACTATAAAATTATTATATGATATTTATGAAATTATTTTTACAAAAAAAGAAGCAGGGAATTTCTCTTTTCAACATAAAAATATTAGTGAAAACATTACTTCGAATTCCAGGGAGTTATTTTCAAAAAATTATAATATCAATCCATTAAATATACATAATCCAATCCTTAATCATGACAAAAGCTATTATCTGGCTTCAAAATCTTTATCTATTCCGTACTTTAATCCTCAATCTCAGGTTGGAATCGGTGATGCAATACTAGTTCTATCTAAAAACTTATATGGAATGATTACATTCGCTGATTGCATCCCTCTAGCACTGGTAAACCTTAAAAAAGAAGCTATCGCTGCTGTACATTTAGGTTCAAGAAGTATTATTAAAAATGTTATTTCAAGTTTAATAAATGAATGGTATAGAAAATATGGATTTTCCGCAGAAGATTGGTTCGCAATAGTTGGCCCATCTATTTTTTGCCAAGAATACGAAATACAAAAAGACTTTATTCAGATGATTGAAAAAGAAAACAAACAAGCATTAGATTATCTGAATATCTCAGACAATAAGTTTTATTTCGATAGCAGATTTGGATTAAAAAAACAGTTAGAATATTTAGGTGTAAAAAAAGTATTTAGCCTAGAAATAAACACTTATGCAGATTCTAGATTTTCATCATATAGAAAGGATAATCCAAATCATCTGACTCATGGATTATTTGTTACTTTTCATTGATAATTTTCTTTAAGCCATTCTTCAATTTTTTTTATTAAAAGTTCTATCTCTTCTTTCGTTGTTATAAAGGATGTCGAAATTCTTATTAATTTATTTTTAAAATAAGATAAAATAATATTGTTTTTCATTAAAAACTTTGATAGTTCATCAGTCTTTTCACCTATTGTAAATGATACTATTGTACTACTCTTATCATTAAATTTTTGAATATTATTTGTTATTGATATAACGGGATATTTATTTTTTAATTTCGCCATCATATCCAATAAATAATCAGTACTTGTTTTCATATATTTATTTATTTTATCAAAACCAATTTTTTCACATAACTTAAAAGCTCCCTCGAAAGAACTAAATGGTAAAAAACTTCTATTTGAAATTTCGTAGCTTTTATTAAATTTCTCAGTATCATAATCAAATAAATCTTTCATATTTTGCCATGAATTTATAAATGGTTCAGTATCAAGATTAATATAGGCAATTGAATGACCAGGAAAACCCAATAACCATTTGTGTAAAACAGAAATAAAAATTGTATTTGAAAAATTTGAGACATTTAATATTCCCCAAAAAGGGAATTGTGAAAAATCGACTATTAGAATAATCTCTTTTCTTTGACAAAATTTATGAATTAAATTTAAATCATGAATTTTTCCATTAAAAAAATCTACAAGACTTATAATAAAGATATCTGAATCAATATTTTTTTCTAGCCAAATACTATCTATGCCATCAACCGGATATTTAATTAGCTTAAAATCACATAAACCCAATTCAGAAATGCTTTTTGTCGGCAAAATTAAGGAAGGGAAATTCATCTTATATGTTGTAATAAGAGGTTTTTTGTTTTCTTTCTTTATAAAATCTCTGATATAATGCATTAAAACATTCGAAATTACAGAAGAAACAGGACCTAAAAAATACCAATTGCTTTGCTTGCCCCCAAATGTTGCAGTTAGATGACTTCTAACATCATCGTAGTATTTTTCTATTTTCTTTGTTGATTTTGAACCATAACAAAACATTTTTTGAGTTTTACTAATCTCTCTGACAACAGATTTTGGCACCCTTGCAAGATTTGCATAATTAAAATAATAATAATTATTTGATGGCTTAAATTCATTAAGTATAAACCTTAGGCTTTTTTTTGTTTCCATATAGTTTTTTTCCTAAATTCATAAATCATTTTTATCAAACCATGTTTCAACATGCAGGTTATAGTTATCTTTTAAAAGCTTAGCTAATTCAATTATTCCTGGAATTTCACTATAATAATGCCCCATTGCAATTAATGATTTTTTATTTTCTCTAACTATATATGGAACATGTTCCGCTATAGTTCCACAAATATATAAATCAACATTATTTTTAATTGCTTCTTCAAAGTATTTATGAGATTCACCTGAAATTATAGCTATTTTACCTGGGTTGCCATTGCAATAATCTATTATTTTAAATTTAATTTCATCTTCACCAAAACCTGTATTTGACATTATATATTGTTCTAATATTCTATTTATTTCTAGCAAACTCAATGATTTAATATTTATTCCTATAAAACCATAGTTAAATTCTTCGAGATTTTCTAATTCTAATATTTTTGCAATTGTTACATTATGACCAATATTTGAATTAGCGTCCATAGGAAGATGGATACCAAACAAAGAAATATCATTATTAATTAATAGTCTTATTCTTTCCTTTAAATATCCCGTTAAACTAAAATGGTTTTTACCAAAAATCCCATGATGAACTATTATAGCATCGAAGTTGTTTTTTATAGCTAGTTTTATAAGATCACTAGACAATGTAACACTTAGTAAAACTTTTTTTATTTCTTTTTTACCTTCGACTTGAATCCCGTTAAGACAGTAATCTTCATACTTATCTAATTGGTAAATTATTTTTAATTCCCTATCTAAGTCCCATAAATCCATTTTTTCCCCTATTCATTATTAACTTAATCAAGATATACATTATTGCATATTATATTGACTTTTTTGCTTTAGCTAATAAAATTCAATTAGGCACCCGTAATTCAATGGTAGAACGCCAGCTTCCCAAGCTGGATACGTGGGTTCGATTCCCATCGGGTGCTTTTTATAATTCATTATACATCAGCATATTTAATAATCAATATTTCAAAATGCTTTCATAAAATATTTGGTTTATTAAATAGTAATTTTGAAATCTTTACCCAGATATTTATTCAAGAATAATTTTAATGATTCTATTTCTAAATCTGATAAATAATAACTCTTTCTATAATTATTTATATCTATAAAAGTAATTTCATCAGGCTCTTTATTCAATATTTCTGATATTTTATAAATAACAAAAGTCATTATTTGAGACATATAAGAAGAGTACCCTAGCCTTTTTAAAAACAAATTAAAATAAATTAACTTTTTTAATTTCATATTTATACTCCTTTAAAAGCATTTTCATTAATATAATAGTAAAAAAAATGTGAAATATTACAAAAATGGAGTAAATATGTCTAAATCGACATGGAGATTAATGATTCATGGAAAAAACGACCCTTATTTCAATATGGCTACAGATGAAGCGATATCAAAAGAAGTTGCCAATGGTAAAGTTTACCCAACTCTAAGATTTTATCGATGGAATCCCGCAACTTTATCACTTGGATATTTTCAAAGATTTTCTAAAGAAATCAATTATGAAAACTGTAAAAAATTGAATATTGGCATTGTTAGAAGAATTACTGGAGGAAGAGCTGTATTACATGATGATGAAATAACTTATTCAGTCTCTATTCCATCTAATGACCCATTATTTGAAAAAGATCTTATACAATCATATAAACTTATTGCTGAAGCTTTAGCTGAAGGATTAAAAATATTAGGGTTGATTCCATCTTTTCATCAAAACAAATTGCCTACTGAACATTCTTCTGCAGCTTGCTTTGATGCTCCATCAATTTATGAACTAACTGTAAATAATAAAAAAATAATTGGTTCAGCTCAAAAAAGATTTGTAAATTCATTTTTACAACATGGCTCAATACCTTTTACTATTAATGCTGATAAGTTATTTGATTGCATGATATTTAATAGCATTGAACAAAAAGAAAGACTCAAAAATAATTTCTTAAAAAAAGCAACTGGAATAAATCAAGAAACTTCAAATATAATAACAATTGATAATGCGATTAATGCATTTATAGAAGGTTTTGAAAAAAAATTAAACTTAAATTTTATTAGAGAAGATCTGACAGATGAAGAAAAAATGTTAATTCAAAATCATTTATATAAAAAATATCAATCAAAAGAATGGTTAGAAAAATATTAAATTATTCTAAAAATGAATTCAATTGCTCTCTTGAATAATATTCAATCACAATTTTCCCTTTTTCAAAATTACCTTGAAGGTGCACTTTTGTATTAAACTTATAACTAAGTTTATCCTCAATATCTTTTATAAATGGTTCTTCTTCATCTTTATTTTTTTTCATTTTTTTATTTTCTTTTTCTGCATCAGGAGAATAGTTTTTTACAATTTTCTCAACTTCTCTAACAGATAATCCTTCTTTCTCAATTTTTTCAGCTATTGAGATAATATCCTCTTCTTTTTCTAATTGCAATAGAGGTAATGCATGCCCTCTTGATATTTTATTTTCAATAATTTTAGTCTTTACAATTGTAGGCAGTTTTAATAATCTTGTAACATTTGTCACATATACTCGACTTTTACCAAGTTTTTGGGCAACCTGCTCATGAGTAAGAGAACATCTCTCAATTATCTGAGATATTGCGAAAGCCTCGTCCATAGGATTTAAATCTTTTCTTTGAATATTTTCTATTAATGCTATTTCTAAAATTTCTTCTTCATTAAAATTTTTTACAATAGCAGGAATTTTATTTAAATTAGCTCTTTTTGCTGCGAGATATCTTCTTTCTCCTGCCACAATTAAATATGTACCATTTTTAGGCACAACAAGAATAGGCTGCAATATCCCTTTTTCTTTTATTGAATTTGATAGTTCCGTTAATTCTTCATCATTAATAATTTTTCTTGGCTGATCTGGATTTGGAATTATTTGCTCCAATGGGATAAATTGAATCCCTTCTATTGTATTAATTTCTGTTTCATCATAAACTGGTATTTCATTTGAAAAAAGTGCATCTAAACCTTTACCTAAAGCTTTTTTTGTCATTATATTCTCCATCTAGAATATCTTAATTATACTCCTATAGAAACCTGCTGTAAAAATTCTTTTGCTAGATTCATATATGCGACTGAACCAGATGACTTTGGTTCATATTCAATAACCGATATACCGTGTGAAGATGATTCTGCCACAGCTACATTTCTGGGTATTACTGCCTTATATAATCTTTGTTCAAAATATTTTTTTACTTCTTCGTATACTTCTTTTGAAAGATTTGTTCTGGTATCATACATTGTAAGAACAACACCATTTAGAATCAATTTGGTATTAATCACACTTTGAACTCTTTTTATTGTTTTAAGCAATTGACTTAATCCTTCCAGTGCAAAAAACTCACATTGAACTGGTATAATGACTTCATCAGATGCTGCCAACGCATTTATAGTTAATAAGCCCAAGGAAGGGGGAGTGTCGATAAAGATATAATCATATGAATCTCTTATTGACTCAATTGACTTTGATAATTTAAATTCTCTATTTGGTTCATTAATTAATTCAATAGTTGCTCCTGAAAGATGAATATTTGATGGTATAAGACTAATACCATTTCTTTTTATAATAGAAGAATTAATATCCAGTTTTGTCATCATTACTTCATAAACAGTTGGTTGAGAATCATTCAATTTTATCCCCAAACCTGATGTCGCATTACCCTGAGGATCTAAATCAATTATTAAAACTTTTTTATCCAGTAAAGATAATGCATAACTTAAATTTATTATTGTTGTAGTCTTCCCAACTCCACCTTTCTGATTACTCACTGTTATTACTTTTCCCATGTTATCTCCACTATATTTCTTTCCCAAATAAAACCAGTTACAGGATGTATTTCAATTGCAGAAATATATTTCCATATTTTTTCATTTTTTACAACAGAAATTTCTTTTTCTAGCTCAGATTTTTTTCCTTTTAATGCAAATATTTTAGTGTATCTATTAAAAACTGACTTCGAAACTTTAAAAAAATGAGAAAGAGATGAAAATGCTCTAAAAACAATAATATCATATTTTTTTTTAACCTCTTTTACATTGGTGTTAATGACTTGAGCATTGTTAAAATTAAAAGAACTTAATAAAAGTTGTAAAAATTCAGCTTTTTTTCTATTTGATTCAATTAAATCAAAATTTAAATCATTTTTTATTATCAATAAAGGCACAGATGGAAAACCAGCTCCTGCACCAATATCTGCGATTTTTGTTCCAGATTTTAATTCTTTTTCAATTAATGAAAGAACAGATATAGAATCTAGAAAATGTTTTTCTTTGAAATCATTTTCATCTATGCTTGTTAAACCATATTTTTCATTGTTGTTAATAATTAGTTGCTTATATTTATCAAAAGCTAATCTGTTTATATCAAATAAAATTTCTAAATCTTTTTTACTTATTTCCATATGTTTCACGTGTAACATTATTTTTTGAATTTTCTTAAAGCATTATCTATTGAAATAATATCTACTGGCTTCAATCCAGGAATATTATATAATTCTGAAAATTTTTTTGGTTTAAATTTATTTAGCCTTTGTTTTGCTTCAAAAGATAAATTTCCTAAAACATCATAATTAAAATCTTCGGGGATATCAATATCTTTTTTATTTTTAATTCTATTTTGAATCAATTTTTCATGCTCAATATAACCTGAATACTTGATGTCTATGAAAATTGATTCTGCAAAATCTTTTAGTAGTTTGCTATTACAAAAAGAATCGTAAAATTCTTCAAAGCTAATATTATCTTGTCTTATTGCCATACTTAGCTTAATTTTATTATTTGATGTATAATTTATTTTTTCAGCTTCCTCTTTTATTTTGCTTTTTTTAATCAATTGATCTTCTATAAATTCTATTATATTTTTGTCTAATAAATTATAATTTTTTGAATATTTTATCAATCTTTCATATGAGTTATCATGTCTTAATTCTAATCTTGATTCCGCCCTTGCTGTAAATAATCTATAAGGTTCATCAACACCTTTTGTGACAAGATCATCGATCATTACTCCAATATATGATTCATTTCTTGATAATACAAAAGGTTGCTTTTTGTGAATTTTCAAAGATGCATTAATCCCAGCAATTATTCCCTGCCCTGCTGCCTCTTCATAACCTGATGTTCCGTTAATCTGCCCCGCGAAAAATAAATTTTCTATTCCTTTGTATTCGAGCAAATGGTTCAGTTGCAATGGATCAATAATATTATATTCCACTGCATATGCTGGTTTTACTATTTCTATATTTTCAAGACCTTCAATAGTTCTTAATAATTCAGTTTGATATTTTTCAGATAAAGAAGTTGATATGCCATTTAGATATACTGTCTCTGATGAAAAACCTTCTGGTTCAACAAAGATTTGATGAGAATCTTTATCACTAAATTTAAAAACTTTATCTTCAAAAGATGGACAATATCTTGGTCCTATCCCTTTTATCATACCAGAATATAAAGGGATTTCTTCTTTATGTTTGATTATAATTTCTTTAGTTTTTTTATTGGTATGAGCAATATAACATGGAAGAACTGGCAATGATTCTATTTTTTGTATTTCTGATATTAAAGAAAAGAAAATAGGTTTTTCGCTTCCTTCTTGTTTGATTAGTTTATTATAATTAATTGAATTTTTTTTGACTCTTGCAGGTGTTCCAGTTTTAAATCTTTTTAATTTAATTGATTTGTTAATTAAAGAATATGACAAATCATTAGAGGCAAATTCACCAATTCTTCCACCCGATGTCTTATATTTCCCAATATAGATTTCCCCGCTTAAAAATGTCCCAGTAGTTATTATAAGCGATTTACAACTGTATACCATTTCCCTTTTAGTATATATATAAAATTTTTTATCTTTTACTTCAAAATTAACAATTTCGTCCTGTATAATAAAAATATTTTTAATTGAACCTAAAAAATCTTGAGATAGTCTTGAATAAAAATATTTATCAGTTTGTTGCCTTAATGCTTGCATTGCTGGACCTTTTTTTGTATTTAGTTTTTTGTATTGTATAGCTGCTCTATCTGCAATTTGTGGCATTAATCCGCCAAGAGCGTCAAGATCCCTTACAACAATACCTTTTGATATACCGCCTATAGAAGGATTACAAGACATTTGTCCAATAGTATCATGATTTAAGGAAAATAAACCTATATTTAGTCCAAATTTAGAAGATACATAAGCAGCTTCAATTCCTGCATGACCTCCACCACATATAATTATATCAAACTCAATCATTTTTAGTCTCCTATTTAATTATAATGGAAATATAATAAAGTAAAGAACTTGAAATAATATTATAATAAATATTAAATAATTATTGTTGAGTCACTTTAAAATTTAACACATAATTTAAAAAATGAAACTTTGCA